>NZ_KQ948356.1:0-639750 GCF_001514055.1 Streptomyces corchorusii
ACCATCGGTTGTCCGATGGACGGGGTATCAACATATCTGGCGTTGATTTTTGGCACGCTGTTGAGTTCTCAAGGAACGGTCGCTTCCTTTGTACTCACCCTCTCGGGCTTTCCTCCGGGCGCTTCCCTTCGTTCTTGCGTTTCCGACTCTATCAGATCTTTTTCCGATCCGATTTCCTCGGTGCTTTCCAGGTTCCCGCTCTCGCGTTTCCCTTTCCGGCGGTTCCGACTCTATCAGATCCTTTCGGCGTCTGATCCCCGGTCAGCGGGGTTTGCCTTCCCGGCCGTTGGGCCGTTCCGACGAGTGAGACTTTAGCGGATTCCTGGCTCCCGAGCTAATCGGGGGCCCGGCGCCCTTTCGAACGCGGATTCCTCATTTCGCAAATACGCACACCAAAGCAGTCGACACCGACAGTGTCGATTGAGTGGGTGGTGCTTGCGGAATGGCTGTCCGGGGACCGACCGGGGTCGGCGCTCACGTCGGACAACTCGGAGAACAGTACGTATCGGCGTGGGTCGTGTCAACTCGCTGCCGCGAGGCACTCCCGAGGCGTACGGTGGGGGGCGTGATGACGCGTACGTGTACCCAGCTCTGGTGGGCCGCCTGACGGCGGCCGTACTCACGTATGCACTCAACGGCCGCCGCTTCGGCGGCCGTTCTCGTATCTCCCTCCGGGTCTCGGGGGCCGGCCGCAGGGGCGGCGGTCCCGACCAGAAGGTGGAGTGGAGATGACTCGGGTCTTCAGCGGGATTCAGCCGACCGGGCACCTGACCCTGGGCAACTACCTGGGGGCCATGCGGCGCTGGGCGGAGGTGGACCAGCATCGGGCGGAGTCGCTGTTCTGCGTGGTGGATCTGCACGCGCTGACCATGGACCACGACCCGGCGCGCGTACGCAGGCTCAGCCGGCAGACGGCGACCTTGTTGCTGGCGGCCGGGCTCGACCCCGACGTGTGCACGGTGTTCCTGCAAAGCCATGTCGACGAGCACACGCGGCTGTCGTACCTGCTGGAGTGCGTGGCGACCGACGGTGAGATGCGTCGGATGATCCAGTACAAGGAGAAGGCCGCGAAGGAGCGGGACCGCGGTGGGAGTGTGCGGCTGTCGCTGCTGACGTACCCGGTCCTGATGGCGGCGGACATCCTGGCGTACGGCACGGACGAGGTGCCGGTCGGCGAGGACCAGGCGCAGCACGTCGAGCTGACCCGGGATCTGGCGGTGCGGTTCAACCAGCGCTACGGGCAGGCGTTCGTGGTGCCGAGGGCGACGATTCCGCGGGTGGCGGCGCGGGTGATGAACCTCCAGGACCCGGCGAGGAAGATGGGGAAGTCGGACGACTCGGGTACGGGGGTCGTCTATCTGCTGGACGAGCCGGACGTGGTGCGCAAGAAGGTGCTGCGGGCCGTGACGGACAGCGGGCGAGACGTCGTCTACGACCGGGCGGAACGGCCGGGCCTCGCGAATCTGCTGGACATTCTCGCTGCGTGCACGGGCGGGAACCCTGAGTCACTGGCAGACGTTTACGACTCGTACGGCTCTTTGAAGAGGGACACCGCGGAGGCGGTGGTGGAGGTGCTGCGGCCGGTGCAGGCCAGGCACCGGGAGCTGTGCGCTGATCCGGCGTATGTCGAGGGGGTGCTGCGGGATGGTGCGGAGAAGGCGCGGGCGTTGGCTCGGCCGACGGTCGATACGGCCTATAGGGCGATCGGGCTGCTGCCGCCCGTCGCGGAGCCTTCGCTGAGCGCCGCGCGTTAGCCGGGCGGCGGTCCGCGGGCGGCGCTCCGCCCGGGTCGGTCCGTGGGCGGTGGGTGGGCCGCCGCCCACGGGCCGGCGTGGGGCGGTGGGTTCAGTCCTTCTTGCCGGAGGCGAGTTCGCGGCTGCGGTCGCGGGCGGCTTCGAGGGCGGCGATGAGGGCGGCCCGTACGCCGTGGTTCTCCAGTTCGCGGATGGCGTTGATGGTGGTGCCGGCCGGGGAGGTGACGTTCTCCCGGAGCTTGACGGGGTGTTCGCCGCTGTCGCGGAGCATCACGGCGGCGCCGATCGCGGACTGGACGATGAGGTCGTGGGCCTTGTCGCGCGGGAGACCGAGCAGGATGCCGGCGTCGGTCATGGCTTCGACCAGGTAGAAGAAGTACGCCGGGCCGGAGCCGGAGAGCGCGGTGCAGGCGTCCTGCTGGCTCTCGGGGACGCGGAGGGTCTTGCCGACGCCACCGAAGATCTCCTCGGCGTGTGCGAGGTGCTGTTCGGTGGCGTGGCTGCCGGCGGAGATGACCGACATGGCCTCGTCGACGAGGGCGGGGGTGTTGGTCATGACCCGGACGACGGGGGTGCCCGCGGCCAGGCGCTCCTCGAAGAAGGAGGTGGGGACACCGGCGGCTCCGCTGATGACCAGGCGGTCGGCGGGGACGTGCGGGGCGAGTTCGTCCAGGAGGGTGCCCATGTCCTGCGGCTTGACCGTGAGGATCAGGGTGTCGGCGGTCTTGGCGGCCTCGGTGTTGGTGACCGGGGTGACTCCGTAGCGGGTGCGGAGTTCTTCGGCGCGTTCGGAGCGGCGGGCGGTGACCAGGAGGTCGTCGGGGGCCCAGCCGGCCCGGATCATTCCGCTGAGCAGGGCTTCGCCGATCTTGCCGGTGCCGAGGACTGCGACTTTCTGGCTCATGCGGTTCAGTCTGGCACCGGGGTGGGGTGCGCGGGCGGGTTGTCCGGTGGGCGGGACGTCGGCCGGGGGGCCTCGGTCACGCCGTGCGCCGTCGCAGCGTCGCCGCGCCCAGGCCCAGTACGAGCAGCGCGCAGCCGGCCACGATCAGGACGTCGCGGACGAAGGTCGCGGTCATGTCGGCGTGGTGGAGGACCTGGTTCATGCCGTCGACGGCGTACGACATCGGCAGGACGTCGGAGACGGCCTCCAGGACGGGGTGCATGTCGGAGCGGGGGGTGAACAGGCCACAGAGGAGGAGCTGGGGAAAGATCACCGCGGGCATGAACTGGACCGCCTGGAATTCCGAGGCCGCGAAGGCCGAGACGAAGAGACCGAGGGCCGTGCCGAGCAGGGCGTCGAGGAGGGCGACGAGGAGGAGCAGCCAGGGGGAGCCGGTGACGTCGAGGCCGAGGAGCCACACCGCGAGTCCGGTGGCGAGGGCGGACTGGACGATGGCGACGGCGCCGAAGGCGAGGGCGTAGCCGGCGATGAGGTCGGCCTTGCCGAGGGGCAGGGCGAGGAGGCGTTCGAGGGTGCCGGAGGTGCGTTCGCGCAGGGTGGCGATGGAGGTGACCAGGAACATCGTGATCAGCGGGAAGATGCCGAGCAGCGAGGCGCCGATGTTGTCGAAGGTGCGCGGGCTGGCGTCGAAGACGTAGCGCAGCAGGATCAGCATCAGGCAGGGGATCAGGACCATCAGCGCGATGGTGCGCGGGTCGTGGCGGAGCTGGCGCAGGACCCGGGCCGCGGTGGCGGCGGTGCGGGAGGCGTCGAGGGCGCTGGGGCCCGTGGCGGAAGCCGCCGGGGTCGTCGTGTTCGCCGAGTTCGCCGTGGTCAGGGGGCTCGGGCTCATCGGGTGCTCTCTTTCGTGCGGCCCGCGGTGGCCTCGTCGACCAGGCGCAGGAAGGCGGCCTCGACGGTGTCGGTGCCGGTGCGGGTGCGCAGAGCGTCCGGGGTGATTCCCCCGGCGAGGATCTCGCCCTCGCGCATGAGGAGGAGGCGGTGACAGCGCTCGGCCTCGTCCATGACGTGGGAGGAGACGAGGAGGGTGGTGCCGCGGGTGGCGGCGAGGTCGTGGAAGAGCTGCCACAGGTCCCGGCGGAGGACGGGGTCGAGGCCGACGGTGGGTTCGTCGAGGACGAGGAGTTCGGGGGTGCCGAGGAGGGCGGCGGCGAGGGAGACGCGGCCCCGCTGGCCGCCGGAGAGGTTGCCGGCGAGGGCGTCGGCGTGGCGGGTGAGGTCGACGTCGGCGATGGCCCGGGTGACGTGCTGGTGGCGGCGGTCGGCGGCGGCGCGGCCGGGGTCGAGGATCGCGGCGAAGTAGTCGAGGTTCTGACGGACGGTGAGGTCGTCGTAGACGGAGGGAGCTTGGGTGACGTAGCCGATGCGGCTGCGCAGGGCGGGGTGGCCGGCCGGGTGGCCGAGGACGTCGAGGGTGCCGGTGACCTTGGCCTGGGTGCCGACGATCGCGCGCATGAGGGTGGATTTGCCGCAGCCGGAGGGGCCGAGGAGGCCGGTGATCCGGCCGCGGGGGACGGTGAAGCGGAGGTGGTGCAGGACGGTGCGGGGGCCGCGGGTGACGGTGAGGTCGTCGGCGTGGATCGCGGGGGCGGAGGCAGCGGGGGGTGGAGGGTCCGACTTATAATTCATCATGTGATGAATACTTGGGCTGGAGGGGTCGGCACGTCAAGGGGCGAGGGCGAAGAGGGAAAGAGTGGAGAGGGAGAGGGTGGGGGCCGGTGACGGGTGCGGGAGGGGCGGGAGGTGGGGTCAGGGCTTGCGGGCGACCAGGAGGCGGACGTCGTACGTCTCCTCGACCGTGCCGTCCGGGAAGACCTCCAGCAGATGGGCGCGCTCCTCGGCGAGGAAGGCGGTCGTGCGCTCCTCGGGGCTGGTGAGGAAGGCCGAGTGGCTGCCGATGTTGGCGAGGTGGGTGTCGACCGGGACGCGACGGCTCCAGCGGACCGTGCGGCGGACGAAGTCCAGACGCCCGCTGGGGTCGGCCAGCTCGACGCGGTCACCGGCCTTGCGCGCTTCGGCGGCGACGTCGACGCCCAGGAAGCGGCAGACCCGGCGGGCGGCGTCGGCGATCCACCCGATATCCAGCGCCTCGGTGTTCCACCACAGCGCCAGCGCACCGCCCGGGCGCAGCACGCGCAGCGCCTCCGGCACCGAGTGGGCCGGGTCGGTCCAGTGCCAGGCCTGGGCGTAGGTGATGAGGTCGGCGTGGGCGTCGGTGACGGGGAGGGCGTTGCCGTTGCCCCGGACCAGCGGGATGTGCGGGAGCGCGCGGCGGAACTCGGCGGCCATGCCCGCGCCGGGTTCGACGGCGAGGACGTCGGCGCCGCGGGCGTGCAGGAGGGCGGTGGCGATGCCGGTGCCCGCGCCGACGTCCACCGTCCTGGCGCCCGGAAGGGGGCGGCCGGCCAGTTCCTCGACGGCGTCGAGGAGGGCGGGCGGGTAGGAGGGGCGGTTCGCGGCGTACTGGGCGGCGGCGGAGTTGAAGGACGCGGCGCGGGCGGCGAGGGAGGCGTGCGGGTCGGCGGGCGACGGCTCGGTGACGGTCATGGGTTCCTGTCTACGGCATCGCCGCGCGCCTGCCGTACCCCTTTTCCGTCCTGCCGTCGCGGTTCCACCGTCGCCGTTCCGCTGGTGCCGTCCTAGCCGTCCTAGCCGTCCTAGCGGCGGCGCTTCTTCTTCGACGGGTTGCCGGTGCGGCGGGTGGTGCGGCGTGCGTGGGCCTCGCGGGCCTGCTCGTACTCCTCGCGGTGCAGCTTCTCGCCCGGTGCCTCGGTGAGGGAGCGGAAGAAGTAGGCGAGCAGGGTGCCGACGAAGCCGATGGCGAGCAGACCGCGCAGGGACGCCTGGCGCTGCGGGTCGTGGCGCTTGCCGAAGCCCTCCCAGGTGTTGCGGAAGGCGAGCGCACTGCAGATCGCGAACATGGCGACGACCAGCACGGTCACGAAGGAACCGGACTCGGCGATCCGGATGCCCTCGTAGGCGAGGCGCAGCACCAGACAGGAGACGGCGGCGGCAGCGAGGGAGCCGACGGCGACGCCGGCGCGGCGGGCCGCGTAGCCGTTGTCGTGGTTCACCCAGGAGGTGCCGAAGAAGCGCAGGGGCTCGGGGCGGGGGCCGCCACCCTGCGGCGGCGCGCCGTCGCCCTCGGCCGCGCGGCCGGCGGAGCCCGCCGAGGTGTCCGGGGTGCCGGTTTCGTCGCTCACAGCACGATTATGGCGCCGCCGGCGGACGGGCTTCCGGGCGGGGTGCGGTGCCGACGGGGTGCGGTGCCGGCGGGGTGGCGGTTCCGCGTCGGAGGCCCCCGTCCCGCCGAGGCATGGCCCCGGCGGGACGGGAGGGCTCACGGCGCCGGCCGTGGCGGGTGCGGTCCCGGCCGTGTCCAGTAGGTGCGGTCCCGGCCGTGCGCAGTGAGTGCGGGCCGGGGTCAGCCGCAGCGTGGGGCGATGTAGCCGTCGGCGCCTGTGTGGACGTAGGCGTCCGAGACGTACTCGCCGCTGTCGATGAGGTCCCAGATGTTCGTCGTGCCGTAGGTGCCCGTCACCGTCGTGCCGGGCGCCTGGCAGTAGATCGGCACCCGGACGCCCTCCGGCAGGACGCGGACCAGGTTGTACTGGGTGCCCGGGCCGCTGCGGACGTTCAGCCGGACGCCGGGCGCGACGGCGTAGGTGCGGACGGCTGCCGCCGCCTGCGTCACCACGTCCTCGGCACCGCCGGTGCCGTTGACGCCGTTCTCGATGGCCTCGGCCTCATGTGCGCGGTCGACTGACATGAAAATGGTCCTCCCCCGTCGTCTTCCTTGAACTCGGCGCGAAACGCAGGTGCGCGACGCGCACCCAGACGCTAGCAAGCCGCCTCTGTCTCGTACGAGTCATCGACTAGGCTCCGTGCGTCGCGCGCGCGGACGAAGAGCACGGGGGTGGTCCATGGCGCCACAGCGCAACACCGGAGCGGGCGCGGAAGCGGAACTTCCCGAGTACGCCGGGCACTACCGGCTGGAGTCCTGCCTGGGCTCCGGCGGCATGGGGGTCGTACACCTCGCCCGGAGCACCTCCGGGATGCGGCTCGCGGTGAAGGTCGTACACGCCGAGTTCGCGCGGGATCCCGAGTTCAGGGGCCGTTTCCGGCAGGAGGTGGCCGCCGCGCGCAGGGTCAGCGGGGCGTTCACGGCACCGGTCGTGGACGCCGATCCCGAGGCCGAACGCCCCTGGATGGCCACTCTGTTCATTCCCGGGCCGACCCTGTCCGACCATGTGAAACGGAAGGGCCCCATGCCCACGGAGCAGCTGCGCCGGCTGATGGTGGGGCTCGCCGAGGCGCTGCGGGACATCCACCGGGTCGGGGTCGTGCACCGGGATCTCAAACCGAGCAACGTGCTGCTCGCCGAGGACGGGCCGAAAGTCATCGACTTCGGCATCTCCCGGCCGAAGGACAGCGAACTGCGCACCGAGACCGGCAAGTTGATCGGCACTCCGCCGTTCATGGCGCCCGAGCAGTTCCGGCGGCCCCGGGAAGTCGGCCCGGCCGCCGACATCTTCGCGCTGGGCTCGGTCATGGTGCACGCGGCCACCGGGCGCGGGCCGTTCGACTCCGACAGCCCGTACGTCGTCGCCTACCAGGTGGTCCACGACGAGCCCGACCTGACCGGCGTACCGGAAGGGCTCGCACAGCTGGTACGCCGGTGTCTCGCCAAGGAACCCGAGGACCGGCCCACGCCGGACGAACTGATGCGGGAACTGCGCTCGGTGGCGGCCTCGTACGACACCCAGGCGTTCATACCGGCGCAGCGGACGGGTGCGGAGCAACGGGCGGGCGAGGACCGGGCTCCCGCCGAAGCCGAAGCCGAGGCAGGGACAGGGGCAGAGGTAGGGGCTGGGGGCGCTGCTGGAGCCGGTCGCTCCGAGGGAGCCGGTCGCTCCGAGGGAGCCGGTCGTTCCGAGGGCGCCGGTCGGCGTACGGGCCGAGGCCCGGGGCGTCGGCGGGCGGTGGCGCTCACGGCCGGCGGCCTGGGGCTGGCGTTGCTCGGCGCGCTCGTTTCGGTGTGGGCGTCCGGAGGAAACGATCAGGCGCCCCACAGGGAGGGCGAGCCGGCCCTGACGGCGGCCTCCGGCAGCACGTGGACGGCGCGGCCGGCGGCCGGCGGCGCGGGCATGCCGCACTGCGCGTACGGGGCCGGGAAGGTGGTCTGCGCGCGGCCGGGTGTCGTCTTCGCGCTCGCCGCGAGCGACGGCGGGCTGCTGTGGCGGCGCTCGGTCGACACCCGGTCCACGAGCGGGCCCCCGGCCCTCTCCGGCGGGCTGGTCCAGCCGTACACGGACGGCGGCTCACGGCTCGCCGGGCTGGATCCGGCCACGGGCAGGCAGGTGTGGCAGCGGCGGCTTCCGGCCGGGACGACCGTGCGGTACGCCGGTGACACGGCCCTGCTCACCAGCGCCGACGGCACGGTGACCGGTGTGGACGGCTCGACCGGCACCACGCGCTGGCGAAGCACGGTGCCCGGTCAGGGCATGCCGGCCCTCGACGCGTTCCCCGGCGCCTCGACGGCCTTCGCGACGCGTACGTCCGCCGACGGGACGAGCACACGGGTGACCGCCGTGGACCCGGGCACCGGCCGGGTGCGGTGGGACGTACGGCTCGGTGGCTGGCTCAAGCCGTTCGCGGCGCAGGGCGGTGCGGTGTTCTTCCTGGCCGTGGACAGCACGTACGGCGCCAAGGCGATCGTCCGCTACACCCCCGGCACGGGCGCGACCCGGCGCGTCGCACTGCCCGCCGTCCTCGACGGCGCGCACGCGACGGTGCGCGGGAACGTGGTGTACGTACTCGCCACCGGGGGCTCCCTGGACGCCGTGGACATGGCGTCGGGGCGGTCGGGCAAGCACCTGTGGCACCTGGAGACGTCGGTGAGCCGTGGTTCGGCGCCCGTCGTGCGGGGCGGGCGGGTGTACCTCACCGCGAGCGACGGCCGGCTGCTCGCCGTCGACGCCGGCAACGGCAGGCTCGTCGGGCAGACGCCGGCGCGGCTGGGCGCGAACTCGGCCGAGGTCATGAGCACCCCGCCCGCACCGGTACCGGTCGACGCCCGCGTCCTCGCCGCCGCGCCCGACGGCACGGTCTTCACCGTGGACGGCGGGAAACCGTCGGCTTGGTGACCCCGGACGCGGGGGGGGGGGGGGAGGCCGGGCGGCGCGGGGCAGACCCGGCGAAGGGCCCCGTGGACCGGCGAAGGCCCCCGTGGAACGGCGAAGGGCCGCCCCCCGTCGGGAGCGGCCCCTTTTGCCGTGGCTCAGCCCAGGCGGGAGACGTCGCGCACCGCGCCCTTGTCCGCGCTCGTTGCCATCGCCGCGTAGGCGCGCAGGGCGGCGGAGACCTTGCGTTCGCGGTTCTTCGGGGCGTAGACGCCGTTCAGGGCCTGCTCGCGGCGGGCCAGCTCGGCCTCGTCGACCAGCAGCTCGATCGTGCGGCCCGGGATGTCGATGCGGATGCGGTCGCCGTCCTGGACCAGGGCGATCGTGCCGCCGGAGGCCGCCTCGGGCGAGGCGTGGCCGATGGAGAGGCCCGAGGTGCCGCCGGAGAAGCGGCCGTCGGTGATCAGGGCGCAGCTCTTGCCGAGGCCACGGCCCTTCAGGTACGAGGTCGGGTACAGCATCTCCTGCATGCCGGGGCCGCCCTTGGGGCCCTCGTAGCGGATGACGACGACGTCGCCGTCCTTGACCTCCTGGGTCAGGATGCGCTGGACGGCCTCCTCCTGGGACTCGCAGACGACGGCCGGGCCCTCGAAGGTCCAGATCGACTCGTCCACGCCGGCCGTCTTGACCACGCAGCCGTCGACGGCGAGGTTGCCGCGCAGGACCGCGAGGCCGCCGTCCTTGGAGTAGGCGTGCTCGACGGAGCGGATGCAGCCGTTCTCGGCGTCGTCGTCCAGGGCCGCCCAGCGCTCGGACTGGGAGAAGGCCTCGGCGGAGCGGACGCAGCCGGGTGCCGCGTGCCACAGCTCCACGGCCTCCGGGGACGGGGAGCCGCCGCGGACGTCCCAGGTCTTCAGCCAGTCGGAGAGGGAGGGGCTGTGGACGGCGTGCACGTCCTCGTTGAGCAGGCCGGCGCGGTGCAGTTCGCCGAGGAGGGCGGGGATGCCGCCGGCGCGGTGCACGTCCTCCATGTAGTACGTGCGGTTCTTGGCGACGTTCGGGGCCACCTTGGCCAGGCAGGGCACGCGGCGCGAGACGGCGTCGATCTGGTCCAGACCGAACGGGACGCCCGCCTCCTGGGCGGCGGCCAGCAGGTGCAGGATCGTGTTGGTGGAGCCGCCCATCGCGATGTCCAGGGCCATGGCGTTCTCGAAGGCCTGGAAGGTGGCGATGTTGCGGGGCAGGACGGTGTCGTCGTCCTGCTCGTAGTAGCGGCGGGTGAGGTCCATGACCGTGCGGGCCGCGTTCTCGTACAGGGCGCGGCGCGCGGTGTGGGTGGCGAGGACCGAGCCGTTGCCGGGCAGGGAGAGGCCGATGGCCTCGGTCAGGCAGTTCATGGAGTTGGCGGTGAACATGCCGGAACAGCTGCCGCAGGTGGGGCAGGCGTTCTCCTCGATCCGGAGGATGTCCTCGTCGGAGATCTTGTCGTTGACGGCGTCGGAGATCGCGTCGACCAGGTCGAGCGTGCGGACCGTGCCGTCCACCAGGGTGGCGCGGCCGGACTCCATGGGGCCGCCGGAGACGAAGACCGTCGGGATGTTCAGGCGCAGGGCCGCCATCAGCATGCCCGGGGTGATCTTGTCGCAGTTGGAGATGCAGACCAGGGCGTCGGCGCAGTGCGCCTCGACCATGTACTCGACCGAGTCCGCGATCAGGTCGCGGGAGGGCAGGGAGTACAGCATGCCGCCGTGGCCCATGGCGATGCCGTCGTCGACGGCGATCGTGTTGAACTCGCGCGGGATGCCGCCCGCCTCCTTGATCGCCTCGCTGACGATCCGGCCGACCGGCTGGAGGTGGGTGTGGCCCGGCACGAACTCGGTGAAGGAGTTCGCGACGGCGATGATCGGCTTCCGGCCGATGTCCGCACCGGGTACACCGGAGGCGCGCATAAGGGCGCGGGCGCCCGCCATGTTGCGGCCGTGGGTGACTGTGCGGGACCTCAGCTCGGGCATCGTCGCTCGCTCCTTCAGACGGATGTGGCTGGTGTCGAGCGTACGCCGGTCATCCAGTGGGCGGGACAAGGTGTCCGGATCGCGGGACGCGCGTTTCACGGAGAGGTCAGATGCCCCTGGACGACGGGGGCGACGCGGGCGATGATCCGCTCCAGGTCCGCCGACGCCAGCGGCTCCACCTTGATCACGTAACGGAGCATGGCACAGCCCACCAGCTGGGCGGCCGCCAGCTCGGCGCGCAGCTCGGCGTCCGGCAGCTCCAGCCGGGCGGCGATGCGGCGCAGCATCTGGGTGGCGACCAGGCGGCGGAAGACGGCGGCGGCCGTGTCGTTGTTGACGGCGGAGCGCACGATCGCGAGCAGCGGGGTGCGGGTGGTGGGGTTCTCCCAGACGCCGAAGACGAACCGGGTCAGCCGCTCGCCGACGGCGTCCGGGGGGCCTTCGGCGACCGCCTCCGGGGCGTCCAGCGCGGGGGCGAAGGCGACCTCGACGGCCGCTTCGAAGATCTGCTCCTTGGTGCCGAAGTAGTGGTGGACGAGCGCGGAGTCCACGCCGGCGGCCTTGGCGATGCCGCGTACGGACGTCTTCTCGTAGCCGCGCGCGGAGAACTCCTCGCGGGCGGCGGTGAGGATGCGGTCCCGGGTGCCGGCGGACTCGGTGCGCGGGGGCCGGCCCCGGCGCCGGGCGGGCGGCTCGGGGGCGGTGTCGTCCGCCGGCGGGCCGGCGGTCATCGGCGGGCCACCCGCACGGCCGCCGCGGCCAGGTGCTTGCGCGTGTACTCCAGGGCCTCGGCGAGGTCGGCCTCGCGCTCGGCGCCGGACATCGCCCGCCGGGTGTTGACCTCGATGACGACATGGCCGTCGAAGCCGGTGTGCACCAGGCGCTCCAGCAGTTCGGCGCAGGGCTGGGTGCCCCGGCCGGGCACCAGGTGCTCGTCCTTGGCGGAGCCCCGGCCGTCGGCGAGGTGGACGTGCCCGAGCCGGTCCCCCATGCGGTCGACCATGCCGAGGGCGTCGGTGCGGGCCGTCGCCGTGTGGCTGAGGTCGATCGTGAAGTGCCGGTAGTCGTCGTGGGTGACGTCCCAGTCGGGGGCGTAGGCGAGCATCTCGCGGTCGCGGTAGCGCCAGGGGTACATGTTCTCGACGGCGAACCGCACGTCCGTCTCGTTCGCCATCCGCCAGATCCCGTCGACGAACTCCCGGGCGTACTGCCGCTGCCAGCGGAAGGGCGGGTGGACGACGACGGTGGAGGCGTCCAGCTTCTCCGCCGCCGCCCGGGCCCGCTGGAGCTTGACCCAGGGGTCGGTGGACCAGACGCGCTGGGTGATCAGCAGGCAGGGGGCGTGGACGGCCAGGATCGGGATGCCGTGGTAGTCCGACAGGCGGCGCAGGGCCTCGATGTCCTGGCTGACCGGGTCGGTCCACACCATGACCTCGACGCCGTCGTAACCGAGGCGCGCGGCGATTTCGAAGGCCGTCGCCGTCGACTCGGGGTAGACGGAGGCGGTCGAGAGCGCGATACGCACGTCTGCGTCCCTTGGTTCAGCCACGTCCGTCACCATACGGCGTCGGGCGGTGCCGGTGTTCGGTGCCTATTCGCCGTTGTGAGGTATGCCATTCGGGCGGGTGCGGGTCGTTCGCGGCTTGTCGCGCCGTTCCCCGCGCCCCTTCCGGGGCGCTATGCGGAACCCATGTGGTCGAGGCGCCGGAGGATCACGCCCTCCCTCAGGGCCCAGGGGCAGATCTCCAGTTTCTCCACGCCGAAGAGGTCCATCGCGCCCTCTGCCACCAGGGCGCCGGCGAGGAGCTGGCCGGCCCTGCCGTCCGAGACGCCGGGCAGTTCCGCGCGCTGCTCCGCCGTCATGCCGGCCAGACGCGGGACCCAGGCCTCCAGGGACTCGCGTTTGAGCTCGCGCTGGACGTAGAGGCCGTCGGCGCTGCGGGCCGCGCCGGCGATGCGGGCCAGCTGCCTGAAGGTCTTGGACGTGGCGACCACGTGGTCGGGGGCGCCGAAGCGGCTGAATTCGCCGACCGTGCGGGCGATCTCCGTGCGGACGTGGCGGCGCAGGGCGCGGACGTCCTCGGGGGCGGGCGGATCGCCGGGCAGCCAGCCGACGGTGAGGCGGCCGGCGCCGAGCGGGAGGGAGACGGCCGCGTCCGGTTCCTCGTCCATGCCGAAGGCGATCTCCAGGGAGCCGCCGCCGATGTCCAGGACCAGCAGCTTTCCGGCGGACCAGCCGAACCAGCGGCGTACGGCGAGGAAGGTGAGCCGGGCCTCCTCGGCTCCGGCGAGGACCTGGAGCCGTACGCCGGTCTCGTCGGCCACGCGCGCGAGGACGTCGTCGGCGTTGGTGGCCTCGCGGACGGCGGAGGTCGCGAACGGCAGCAGGTCCTCGACGCCCTTGTCCTCGGCGGCCTGGAGCGCGTCCCGTACCACGGCGATCAGCCGGTCGATGCCTTCGTCGCCGATGGCACCGCTGTCGTCGAGGAGCTCGGCGAGCCGGAGTTCGGCCTTGTGCGAATGCGCGGGCAGCGGGCGCGCGCCGGGGTGCGCGTCCACCACCAGCAGATGCACCGTGTTCGAACCCACGTCCAGGACACCGAGTCTCATGTACGGAACGCTACTGCCAGAACGTCCGTCCTCGGTCCCCGATGCGGCACCCGGCCACTTACCCTGGACGGGTGCCAAAGACGAAAAAGGCGAAGGCCGACAAGGCGGGCAAAGTTCGCAAGACCGCCAAAAGCACCACGGAGGCGCTGATGGGCGACGAGAAGGGGCTCGACTTCGCCCGCGCCTGGGTGGAGTTTCCTGATCCGGCGGACGACGAGCAGGTCTTCCGCTGCGATCTGACCTGGCTGACCTCTCGCTGGAACTGCATCTTCGGCAGTGGCTGCCAGGGCATCCAGGCGGGCCGTGCGGACGACGGGTGCTGCACGCTGGGGGCGCACTTCTCCGACGAGGACGACGAGAAGCGGGTCGCCGAGCACGTGGCGCGGCTCACGCCGGAGATCTGGCAGCACCATGACGAGGGCACGCGGGGCGGGTGGGTCTCCGAGGACGAGGAGGGTTCCCGGCAGACGCGGCCGTTCCAGGGGTCGTGCATCTTCCAGAACCGGCCGGGGTTCGCGGGCGGGGCCGGCTGCTCGCTGCACATCCTGGCGCTGAAGGAGGGACGGGAGCCGCTGGAGACCAAGCCGGACGTGTGCTGGCAGCTGCCGATCCGGCGCACCTACGACTGGATCGACCGGCCGGACGACACGCGGGTGCTCCAGGTGTCCATCGGGGAGTACGACCGCCGGGGCTGGGGGCCGGGCGGGCATGACCTGCACTGGTGGTGCACCTCGGCGACGTCGGCGCACGGCGCGGGCGAGCCGGTGTACGTGTCCTACCGGGCCGAGCTGACGGAGCTGATGGGCAAGGCGGGGTACGACCGCCTGGTCGAGCTGTGCGAGGCGCGGCTGGCGTCGCGGTTGCCCCTGCTGGCGCCCCACCCGGCCGACCCGGAAGCGTAGGCCCTTCCCGTCTTCCCGGCTCCTGCCTAGCTGTCCGTCGGGGTCGGAGTCCCGGTGTCGGTCGGCGTGGGAGTAGGGGTCGGGGAGTCGGAGGGCGGCGGGCTCGTCGGGCTCGGCGTCGGGTCCGTGGACGGTGGGGACTGCGTGGCGGGCGGCTCGGTGGGCGGTGTGCTCGGCGGAGGCGACGGGGGTGTCGGTGAGGCGTGGGGCGGGGTCGGACGGCTCGGTGCCGTGCCGTAGCCGTCGATCGAGACCACCGCGCCCGCCGGTGCCACCGCCACCTGCGCGTGCCAGTGGCCGGACGGCTCGCGCAGGGGGTCGACGTACACCTTGACCGTCAACGTCCGACCGGGTTCGAGGGTGCCCGAGGACCGGCTGAAGTAGAGCCAGCCGGCCGACGTGGACACCGACCAGCGGACCTCGGACGTCCCGGACGCCGTGAGGGTGATCAGGGTGGTGTCGCCGTCGTTGGCGGCGCCGACTTCGAGCCGCCCCGCGCCCTTCCCGCCCGTGCCGCCGACGCTGACGACCTCCACCGAGACGTCCGCCTTGCCGTCCTTGCCCATGCGGACGCCCGGCTTCACGCCGGCGTTCCCCGCGTTCTCGTAGCCGCCGGACGTGTCGCCGCCGAGCGCCTCGGGACCCCGCGCCTCCCGCGCGGTCGCCGAGCGCCCGTCGTCCTCCCCGGCCGGCCCGCCCCGGTAGGCGGCCCAGAGGGCGAGGACCGGCGCGGCGACCACGGTGGCCACGACCGTCGTCGTGACCGCCCGCGCGCGGATGCGGTCGCGGCGGGCCGCGCGGTCCTTGGGGTCCATCGGGAAGCCGCGCCGGTCGAAGCGGGGTACGGCCGCGCCCCGCGCGCGCGGGTGGCGTGCCAGGGCCGCGCGGGGGGCTTCCAGGACGGGCAGTTCGGCGGGGGTGACCGCGGCGCCGGGCCAGCGGCCGGGGACCGCGCGCTCGGCGGCACGGCGGCAGCGCGGACAGTCGTCGACGTGCCGGACCAGCTCACGGCGCAGGGCCGCGCTGAGGACCAGCCGGTTGTCGCCGGTGAGGTGGGCGACGCCGGGGCAGCCGCCCGTCTCGACCACGGCGAGGGCCGCGCTCGTGCGCTCGACCTCGCAGGCGGCGGAGGCGAGCAGTTCCCGCGCGGCGGCGGGCTCCATGCCGAGGACGGCGGCGACCTCGTCGGTGGCGAGGTGGTGACGGACGGCGAGTTCGAGGGCCTCGCGCTGCTCGGGCGTGGTGCCGGCGGCCTCCGGCCAGGCCAGCAGCGCGAGTTCACGGCGCCGCTGCTCCTGGACCTCCGGGGTGAGGGCGGCTGACGCGGGGGGCTCTTTACCGGTGGACCTGCCGGTGGACCCGGAAGGCCGGGAACTCCCGGCCGCGCCGGAGGGCCACCGAGCTCCGACGGAGGGCCCGGCGGACCCCGCAGGCCCGGCGGACCCGGCTGACGCCGGCGACCCGAAGGGTCCGGCGGACCCGAGCGACCCCGGCGACCCGAAGGGTCCGGCGGACCCGGCTGACCCTGGCGACCCGAATGACCCGGCGGACCCCACTGCCCCCTCGGGCCCGGCGGTCCCATGCGCCCAGAAAGGCCCGTCCGTCCCCGCACTGCCGCCAGCCGCAGAACCCGGCGCCCATGAAGTCCCGGCAGCGCCCGCGGTTCCGGCAGCGCCCGCGGTTCCGGCAGCGCCCCCCGCCCCGGAGACCCCGGCGCCCCGGACGGTTCCGGCCGCACTCGCGCCCCCGGTGCCGCCCCCGCCCGCGCCCCTGGCGCTCCTCTTCCCGGCAGCGCCGGGCTTCCTCCTGCCGTCCCCGGCGTCCGCCCCCTTCCCGGCGCCCCCCGCCCCGCCACGCCCCGCCGCATGTGTGGCCTGACGTTTCTGCTTGGTCTCGGCGAGCTTGCGGAGGCAGGCCCAGCGGGCCAGGGCGTACAGCCAGGCCCGGCGGTCGCCGGGGGCCCCGGGGGCGCGGTGGCCGCGCCGTTCGGCCAGGGCGAGGGCGTCGCCGAGGGCGGCGGTGGCCGTGTCGTGGTCGCACAGGACGGACAGGCAGTAGGTGAACAGGCCGTCCAGGTACGGCTCGTAACGCGCCGGCGTGCGCTGGGCGACGGCGCGCGCGGCGGCGCGGTCGCGCGCCTCCTTCTCCTCACGGTTCTCGCGCGCTTCGCGTCGTGCGTCACGGGCCTCACGTGCCCCGCGATGCGCCCGGTGCGCGCCTGTCGTGCGGGTGGTCGTCTCCGGACTGCTGCTCATCACCCGTGCGACCGTAGGCGGCGGCGGAGTGCCCCTTCTGGAACCTTGAGCACTTTTAATCCGTACGGGTGAAACGATCCCTCATAAGGGGACAGGAACCCTTTGTTCCGCGGCTGGATCCCGGCGGACGGTGGCCAAGAACGGTTCACCCACACGCGCTCCCCGCGCCGTCGCGCCCGACCGCCGGACCCGTTGTCAGTGCCCCGGGCTACGGTTTCCGCATGGCTGCCCGTACCAAGACGACGAAGGACCGCCCGTCCTACCGCTGCACCGAGTGCGGCTGGCAGACGGCCAAGTGGCTCGGCCGCTGCCCGGAGTGCCAGGCCTGGGGCACGGTCGAGGAGTACGGCGCGCCCGCGGTCCGGACCACCGCACCGGGCCGGGTGACCTCCTCCGCCCTGCCCATCGGCCAGGTCGACGGCCGGCAGGCCACCGCCCGCTCGACCGGCGTGCCGGAGCTGGACCGGGTGCTCGGCGGCGGCCTCGTGCCGGGCGCGGTCGTCCTGCTCGCGGGCGAGCCCGGCGTCGGCAAGTCCACCCTGCTGCTGGACGTCGCCGCCAAGGCGGCCGGCGCCGAGCACCCCACCCTCTATGTGACCGGCGAGGAGTCGGCGAGCCAGGTGCGGCTGCGCGCCGACCGCATCGGCGCCCTCCACGACCACCTCTACCTGGCCGCCGAGACCGACCTGTCCGCCGTCCTCGGCCACCTGGACGAGGTCAAGCCGTCCCTGCTGATCCTCGACTCGGTGCAGACGGTGGCCTCCCCGGAGATCGAGGGCGCGCCCGGCGGCATGGCCCAGGTCCGCGAGGTGGCGGGCGCGCTGATCCGGGCGTCCAAGGAGCGGGGCATGTCCACCCTGCTCGTGGGCCACGTCACGAAGGACGGCGCCATCGCCGGGCCCCGCCTGCTGGAGCACCTGGTGGACGTCGTCCTGCACTTCGAGGGCGACCGGCACGCGCGCCTGCGCCTGGTCCGGGGCGTGAAGAACCGCTACGGGGCGACGGACGAGGTCGGCTGCTTCGAGTTGCACGACGAGGGCATCACGGGCCTCGCCGACCCCAGCGGCCTGTTCCTGACCCGCCGGGCCGAGCCGGTCCCCGGCACCTGCCTGACCGTCACCCTGGAGGGCCGCCGTCCGCTGGTGGCCGAGGTGCAGGCGCTGACCGTCGACTCCCAGATCCCCTCCCCGCGCCGTACGACGTCCGGCCTGGAGACCTCGCGGGTGTCGATGATGCTGGCCGTCCTGGAGCAGCGCGGCCGGATCAGCGCGCTGGGCAAGCGGGACATCTACTCGGCGACGGTCGGCGGCGTGAAGCTGTCGGAGCCGGCCGCCGACCTCGCCATCGCGCTCGCCCTGGCCTCGGCCGCCAGCGACACCCCGCTGCCGAAGAACCTGGTGGCGATCGGCGAGGTGGGGCTCGCGGGCGAGGTCAGACGGGTCACGGGCGTGCAGCGCAGGCTCGCCGAGGCGCACCGGCTGGGCTTCACGCACGCGCTGGTACCGGCCGATCCGGGGAAGGTGCCGCCCGGCATGAAGGTCCTGGAAGTCGCCGACATGGGCGACGCGCTCCGGGTCCTGCCGCGCTCCCGTCGCCGAGAGGCCCCACGGGAGGCGGAGGAGCGCCGGTAGACTTTGCCCAGGTCTCGCCCGTCCGTACGAACCGAGTGCGGGTGCGGGAGCGCGTCAGAACCTGCGACCGGAGGAGTGCAGTGGCAGCCAACGACCGGGCAGCGGCTCCCGGCAAGTCCGGTGGGAGTGCCGGTTCCGATGGTCTGATGCGCGCCTCGCTGAGCGCCGTGGCACCCGGTACGGCGTTGCGGGACGGCCTGGAGCGCGTCCTGCGTGGCAACACCGGCGGGCTCATCGTCCTCGGCTCGGACAAGACGGTCGAGGCGATGTGCACGGGCGGTTTCGTGCTGGACGTCGAGTTCACCGCGACCCGGCTGCGGGAGCTGTGCAAGCTGGACGGCGGCATCGTGCTGTCGTCGGACCTGTCGAAGATCCTGCGCGCGGGCGTGCAGTTCGTGCCGGACGCCACGATCCCGACGGAGGAGACGGGCACGCGGCACCGCACGGCGGACCGCGTGAGCAAGCAGGTCGGCTTCCCGGTGGTCTCGGTCTCCCAGTCGATGCGGCTGATCGCCCTGTACGTGGACGGTCAGCGGCGCGTCCTGGAGGACTCGGCGGCGATCCTGTCCCGCGCGAACCAGGCGCTGGCGACCCTGGAGCGGTACAAGCTCCGGCTGGACGAGGTCGCGGGCACGCTGTCGGCGCTGGAGATCGAGGACCTGGTCACGGTCCGGGACGTGTCGGCGGTCGCGCAGCGGCTGGAGATGGTCCGCCGTATCGCCACCGAGATCGCCGAGTACGTGGTCGAGCTGGGCACGGACGGCCGTCTCCTCGCCCTCCAGTTGGAGGAGCTGATCGCCGGTGTCGAGCCCGACCGCTCGCTGGTCGTCCGTGACTACGTGCCCGAGCCGACGGCCAAGCGGTCCCGCACGGTCGACGAGGCGCTGGCCGAGCTGGACGCGCTGACCCACGCGGAGCTGCTCGAACTCGGCACGGTGGCGCGGGCGCTGGGCTACACGGGGTCTCCCGAGACGCTCGACTCGGCGGTGTCCCCGCGCGGGTTCCGGCTGCTGGCCAAGGTGCCGCGGCTGCCGGGCGCCATCATCGACCGGCTGGTGGAGCATTTCGGGGGCCTCCAGAAGCTGCTCGCCGCGAGCGTCGACGACCTCCAGACCGTGGACGGGGTCGGCGAGGCCCGCGCGCGGAGCGTGCGGGAGGGACTGTCGCGCCTGGCCGAGTCGTCGATCCTGGAGCGCTACGTCTGATCCGGGGGCCGGGCGCCTACGAGCTCGGTACCGGATGCCGTACGGCGGGTGCGCGGGGGTGTTCACCACCCGACGACGCGACCGCGCCGCCCCCGTCCTCAGTCTGCCGACAGCACGAACGACGCCTGCGTCTTCCCGAACCCGGGGGTCTTGGCCTCCAGCAGGTACGTGCCCGGCTTTGCCGACCCCCCGGAGGGCGTCGCGCAGTGGGCCGCGCTCGGCTTGCGGTCCCACTTCACGGTGTAGGTGATGCTCTGGCCGGCGGGCACCCGGAACACCAGGCTGCCCGAGCCCTCGGGGCAGTCGGCGGACGACCAGAACGTGTCGTCGCCGTCCGCCGGCGTCACCGTCAACACCGCGTTCTTCGGACCGAGATCGACCTTGCAGTCGGCCGACGAGCTGTTCTTCGCGGTGAGTTCGAACGTCGGCGTCTGGTCCGGCGAGTAGGAGTTGTGCACGCTGCGCAGGCTCAACGCCACCGCTCCGGCCGTGCAGTTGGGCAGCGTGGAGGACGCCGGGAGCGTGTCGCCCGTACCGACCCCGCCGCCACCGGAGGCCGTACCCGAACCGGAACCGTCGCCGGAGCCCGAGGAGCCGTCGGCCGAACCGCTGCCCCCGCCGTCCCCGCCGGAGGCGGAACCGGACCCGGAGCCGGAGCCGGAACCTGAGCCACTGCCGCTGGAGTCCGCGCCGCCCGACTCGTCGCGTCCGCCCGGGTGTTGGCTGATGGCGGGGCCGGACGAGCTCGGTCCGGGAGTGATGGTGTGCGTGGGATTCTTGCCGTTGGACCCGTCGGCGTTCTTCTTGCCGCCCCCGCCGCCGGCGGTGACGATCCACGTGATCACCAGCGCCAACAGGGCGACCACGGACAGCAGTACGGCCCTCCGTCGCCAGTAGATGGTGGAGGGAAGCGGCCCGACCGGATTGCGCAGAGATCCCACGGCGCAAACTGTACGAGAGATCGCCGCGCTTGCTCGCGCCACCCGCCGCGCCGGCGCCAACTTTTCCGGATCATCATCCCGGTAACTGCCGCGGACGACGCGCTTCTTCGCGTTCCGCCACGCTCGGTGACCGTGCCGTCACCCATCGGGCCCGCCAACCCGTGGCAGGATCGGAAGGGCCATGACTGAGAAGCTGCACGCCCCCGTGATCGCCTGGTTCGACACCCACGCCCGTGACCTCCCCTGGCGCCGCCCGGAGGCGGGCCCCTGGGGCGTGATGGTCAGCGAGTTCATGCTCCAGCAGACCCCGGTGAACCGGGTGCTGCCCGTCTACGAGGAGTGGCTGGCCCGCTGGCCGCGCCCCGCCGACCTGGCGAAGGAGGCGCCCGGCGAGGCGGTGCGCGCCTGGGGCCGGCTCGGCTATCCGCGCCGCGCGCTGCGCCTGCACGGTGCCGCGGTCGCCATAACGGAGCGGCACGGCGGTGACGTACCGACGGATCACGCGCAGTTGCTCGCGCTGCCCGGCATCGGTGAGTACACGGCCGCCGCGGTGGCCTCGTTCGCGTACGGGCAGCGGCACGCGGTGCTGGACACCAATGTGCGCCGGGTGCTCGCGCGGGCGGTGACCGGGGTGCAGTACCCGCCGAACGCGACCACGGCCGCCGAGCGGCGCCTGGCGCGGGAGCTGCTGCCGCAGGACGAGCGGACCGCCGCGCGGTGGGCCGCCGCCTCCATGGAGCTGGGCGCGCTGGTGTGCACGGCGAAGAACGAGGGGTGCCCGCGGTGCCCGATCGCCGCGCAGTGCGCCTGGCGGCTCGCGGGCAAGCCGGAGCACGCGGGTCCGCCGCGCCGAGGGCAGACGTACGCCGGTACGGACCGGCAGGTGCGCGGCAAGCTGCTGGCCGTGCTGCGGGAGGCGCACGCGCCGGTGCCGCAGGCGGTGCTGGACCGGGTGTGGCACGAGCCGGTGCAGCGGGCGCGGGCGCTCGACGGGCTGGTCGCGGACGGTCTGGTGGAGCCGCTTCCGGGCGGCCTCTACCGGCTGCCGCTCGGCTGACGCACAGCCAAGTCACCACCGCTCGGCATCCGTTACGGATGTTCCGGCCGGGCAAATCACCCCATAGCCCCACAAACCCCTCGCCGGCTTTACCCTGTTCCTCCGTCCGTTACACAACCGACGGATAGCTGATTGCCAGCCGCAGGCTGGTCCGCACAGCCCCGTGACAACCACTCCGTAGCTTCTTCTCCGTGCCCGGCGGACCACCGGGCGCGGGGAGAGCGGGACTTCGGGCAAGGGCCGGAAGCACAACGGGGAACGGAGGCGGTTGATCATGGCGCAGGGCGAGGTGCTCGAATTCGAGGAGTACGTCCGCAGTCGGCAGGACGCGCTGCTGCGCAGCGCCCGTCGACTGGTCCCGGACCCGGTCGACGCCCAGGACCTGCTCCAGACGGCGCTGGTGCGGACGTACGGCCGCTGGGAGGGCATCGCCGACAAGCGGCTCGCCGACGCCTATCTGCGCCGGGTCATGATCAACACGCGGACCGAGTGGTGGCGGGCGCGCAAGCTGGAGGAGGTGCCGACGGAGCAGCTGCCGGACGCCTCCGTCGAGGACTCCACCGAGCAGCACGCCGACCGGGCCCTGCTGATGGACGTCATGAAGGTGCTCGCACCGAAGCAGCGCAGTGTCGTGGTGCTGCGACACTGGGAGCAGATGTCCACTGAGGAGACGGCCGCTGCCCTCGGCATGTCGGCCGGTACGGTCAAGAGCACGCTGCACCGGGCGCTCGCCCGGCTCCGTGAGGAGCTGGAGGCCCGCGATCTGGACGCACGCGCTCTGGAGCGTGAGGAGCGGGAGCGTTGCGCGGCCTGACCGGGGCCGGGCCCGACCGGGCCCGAGGCAGTACACAGGCGGTGATCGCGGTGGGGACCGCGCTCGCCGCCCCCGCCCTTTTCCTCGCCGCGTGCGGCAGCGGGGGCACGGGCGCACGGGACGAGGGCCCGGCACACGCCTCGGCGGTGGCCGGGGCCGTCGCCTCACCCTCCCCCAGCCCGTCCGAGAAGTACCGGCGGGTGGACCCCGTCAGGCTGGTCAAGAGCGATCCCGAGGTGTCGCCGGCGGTCAAGCGGGAGCTGAAACCGTGCAACGGCGATGAGTACCCGGTCGACGTCTCCTACGGCAATCTGACCGGGGCCCCGGTGGACGATGTCGTCGTCAACGTCCTGACCTGCGCCGACGCGGTCGGCATCGGCTCGTACGTGTACCGGGACGACGCCGGCTCGTTCAGGAACGTCTTCAAGAGCGAGGAGTCCCCGGTCTACGCGGAGATCGACCAGGGAGTCCTGTCGGTGACCAGGCAGTACTACGAGAAGGGCGACCCGATCTCCAGCCCGTCCGGTGAGATCGTGACCCCGTACACCTGGAAGACGGGACGGTTCGCGCAGGGCAAGCCCACGCGCAACGAGTACAGCAAGTCCGCCGGCGGGGGCCCGACACCCGTACCGGACAACTGACCGCCCCGCGCCCCCACCCACCTGACCGCCACACCTACCCCACGAGGACTGAGAGCACCGGGATGGCAGAGCAGACCCACGTCCTGTTCGTCGAGGACGACGACGTCATCCGCGAGGCCACCCAGCTCGCCCTGGAGCGGGACGGCTTCGCGGTCACCGCGATGCCCGACGGCCTGTCGGGCCTGGAGGCGTTCCGGGCCGACCGCCCCGACATCGCGCTGCTGGACGTCATGGTGCCGGGCCTGGACGGCGTCAGCCTGTGCCGCCGGATCCGGGACGAGTCGACCGTGCCGGTGATCATGCTGTCGGCGCGCGCCGACTCCATCGACGTCGTCCTGGGCTTGGAGGCGGGCGCCGACGACTACGTGACCAAGCCCTTCGACGGTGCCGTGCTGGTCGCCCGGATCCGCGCGGTGCTGCGCCGGTTCGGGCACGCCGGCGGATCCGCGCAGGCGGAGGAGGCCGCGTCGACGGACGGCGGCGGCACGCTCGCCTTCGGGGACCTGGAGATCGACACCGACGGCATGGAGGTGCGCCGGGCCGGGCAGCCGGTGGCGCTGACGCCGACCGAGATGCGGCTGCTGCTGGAGTTCTCCGCCGCGCCGGGTACCGTGCTCTCCCGCGACAAGCTGCTGGAGCGGGTGTGGGACTACGGCTGGGGCGGCGACACCCGGGTCGTGGACGTGCATGTGCAGCGGCTGCGGCAGAAGATCGGCCAGGACCGGATCGAGACGGTCCGCGGCTTCGGCTACAAGCTGAAGGCCTGAGCGGAGCGGCGTCATGCGGGGGATTCTTCGGCATCCGGTCCGGCGCATGGAGCGCGCGGGCCTGCGCACCGGGCTCAGGTGGAAGGTCAGCGCGGCCATCGCGCTGGTGGCCGGGCTGGTGGCGATCGTCCTGAGCCTGGTCGTGCACAACGCGGCCCGCGTCTCGATGCTGGACAACGCGCGCGAGCTGGCCAACGACCGGGTCCTGATGGCCCAGCGCAACTACGAGCTGAACCGGGGGCCGGTCTTCCCCTACGTCAAGGTCGACGATCCGGAGCTGCCGGCCGCGCTGCGCGAGAAGGTGGAGCGGGGCCGCCGGGCGAGCGATGTCTCCGAGCACCACGGGGTGGCGGACATCTGGGCGGCCGTCCCCGTGAAGGGCGGGCATGTGCTGTCCCTGCACAGCCATCTGCCCGACCGCAACACCGACATGCTGCAAGACCTGGACCAGGCTCTGATCATCGGCTCGGTCGCGGTCGTGCTCGGCGGCAGCGCGCTGGGCGTGCTGATAGGCGGGCAGCTGTCCCGCCGGCTGCGCAAGGCGGCGGCTGCCGCGAACCAGGCCGCGGCCGGTGAGACCGACGTCCGGGTGCAGGAGGCCATCGGCGGGGTCGTACGGGACGAGACCGACGAACTCGCGCGCGCGGTGGACGCCATGGCGGACGCGCTGCGGCAGCGCCTGGAGGCCGAGCGGCGGGTCACCGCCGACATCGCGCACGAGCTGCGCACCCCGGTGACGGGTCTGCTGACGGCCGCCGAGCTGCTGCCGCCCGGCCGGCCCACGGAGCTGGTCCTGGACCGGGCCAAGGCCATGCGCACCCTGGTGGAGGACGTCCTGGAGGTGGCCCGGCTGGACGGGGCCTCGGAGCGGGCGGAGTTGCAGGACATCATGCTCGGCGAGTTCGTCGCGCGCCGGGTGGCGGCCAAGGATCCGGACATCGCCGTACGGGTGGTGCACGAGTCGGAGGTCACCACCGACCCGCGGCGGCTGGAGCGGGTGCTGTTCAACCTGCTCGCCAACGCCGCCCGGCACGGCCGGCCGCCGATCGAGGTCACCGTGGAGGGGCGGGTCATCCGGGTCCGCGACCACGGCCCCGGCTTCCCGGACGAGCTGCTCGCCGAGGGGCCGAGCCGGTTCCGCACCGGCAGCAAGGACCGCGCCGGGCAGGGCCACGGCCTCGGGCTGACCATCGCGGCGGGGCAGGCGCGCGTGCTGGGCGCCCGGCTGACGTTCCGCAACGTACGGCCCGCGGGGGCGCCCGCCGGCGTTCCCGCGGAGGGTGCGGTGGCCGTCCTGTGGTTGCCGGAGCACGCCCCGACCAACACGGGCAGCTATCCGATGCTGCCCGCGTCCGGCGGCACCCCCGCCCCGCGATCAGGCACCGCTCACCGCACGGCCCGGGACATGTGAGGGCGTCCGCTCGCCGGGAGAGTTCCGCGCCCGCCGAGCTGGGTCTCCCGCTCGCCAAGGAAAAGTCCCCCGCCCGCACTCCTGTCGCGAGGCTGCTGTTCCTGCTCGTCACCGTAGGCAGGGCCGGGCGCGGTGCGCTTCTTCGATGTCGCGGTGTTGAAACCGCCGGCCCAGAGCATGGCGTAGCAGCCGGGTATGAGGGCGGCGCCGCGGCCGACGTGCCGCGGCCGGTACTCGCTCGGGGTGAGGCCGGTGCGGGCCTTGAAGCGGGCGGAGAAGGTGCCGAGGCTGCTGAAGCCGACCAGGGTGCAGATCTCGGTCACCGTGAGGCCGGCGGTGCGCAGCATCTCCTCGGCGCGCTCGATCCGCCGGTGGGTGAGGTACTGGCCGGGCGTCTCGCCGTACGCCTCCTTGAAGGCGCGCAGGAAGTGGTACCGCGAGTACCCGGCGTGCGCCGCCACCACGTCCAGGTCGAGGCCCGGATCGGCCCAGTCCCGGTCCATGGCGTCCTTGGCCAGACGCAGGCGGCGATCCTGTCCATGAGCCGATGGTGGCACGGGGGTCTGACATCGGGGCCCGTGCGAGAACGGGCGAGGCCCCGGCCCCTGCGAGAACGGCCGAAGGCCCCGGCGCCGCGGACGCGCGCACCGGGGCCTTCGGGCTCAGGCCGGGTCAGACGGCCTCGACCACGGCCACCGGCGCCGCGTCGGCACCCTCGGCGGCCTTGGGGCCGCCCTTGAGCGGCACCTCCTTGACGAACAGCGCCGCGATCAGCACCAGCACCGAGATCCCGGCGCCGAGCAGGAACGCGGAGTGCGTGCCGGAGGACACCGCGTGCTGGTACGCCTCGCGGACCATCACCGGGAGCTTCGCCAGGCTCTTCGCGTCCAGCTGCGCCGACTGCTCGGTCATCTTGGCCCCCGCCGCGCCGGCCCGGTCGGCCATGACGTCCTGGACCCGGTGGTTGAACAGGGCGCCCATGATGGCCACGCCGAAGGAGGAGCCGAGCGTACGGAACAGGGTGGTCGAGGAGGACGCCACACCCATGTCCTTCATCTGGACGCTGTTCTGCGCGACCAGCATGGTGATCTGCATCAGGCAGCCCATGCCCGCGCCGACCACGGCCATGTAGAGACCGGAGGTCAGGCGGGTCGTCCCGGTGTCCATCAGGGACAGCAGGTACAGGCCGACGGTCATCAGGACGCCGCCGACGATCGGGAAGATCTTGTACCGGCCGCTGTTGGTGGTGACCCGCCCGGCGACCATCGAGGTCACGAGCATCGCGCCGAGCATCGGCAGGAGCAGCAGTCCGGAGTTGGTGGCGGAGGCGCCCTGCACGGCCTGCTGGTACAGCGGCAGGAACAGGGTGGCGCCGAACATCACGAAGCCGGTGATGAAGCCGATGACCGACATCAGGGTGAAGTTGCGGCTCTTGAAGATGTGCAGCGGCACGACCGGCTCGGCGGCCTTGGTCTGCCAGAACACGAACCCGACCAGCGCGGCCACGCCGATGCCGGTCAGCTCCATGATCCGCGCGGAGGTCCAGGCGTACTCGGTGCCGCCCCAGGTGGTGACCAGCACGATGGAGGTGATGCCGACGGTCAGCAGCAGCACGCCCAGGTAGTCGATGCCCGCCTTGGACCGCTTCTTCGGCAGGTGCAGTACGGCGGTGACGAGCGCCAGGGCGACCGCGCCGAGCGGCAGGTTGATGTAGAAGGCCCAGCGCCAGCCCCAGTTGTCGGTGATGGTGCCGCCGACGAGCGGGCCGCCGATCATCGCCAGCGCCATCACGCCGGCCATCATGCCCTGGTACTTGCCGCGCTCCCGCGGCGGGATCAGGTCGCCGATGATCGCCATGACGCCGACCATGAGACCGCCGGCGCCCAGGCCCTGCACGGCCCGGAACCCGATCAGCTGGCCCATGTCCTGGGCCATGCCGCTCAGCGCCGAGCCCAGGAGGAAGAGCACGATCGAGCTGAGGAAGGCGCCCTTGCGCCCGTACATGTCGCCGATCTTGCCCCAGATGGGGGTGGAGGCCGCGGTGGCCAGGGTGTAGCCGGTGACGACCCAGGAGAGGTGTTCCAGGCCGCCCAGTTCGCCCACGATCGTGGGCATCGCCGTACCGACGATCATGTTGTCCAGCATCGCGAGCATCATCGCGATCATCAGTGCGAGAAGCACCACCCGCACACTCCGGGGCTGTTTGCCCTCGGCCGCACTCTGGGGCTGTCCGCCCTCTGCTATGACACTTTCGACCGTGTCCGCCATCGTCTTCCCATTCCCCCTGCGGCAGATACTTACTTGCCGCCCGGCTAGTTACTACACTGCGGAAGGTAGACCCGCTACTAGCCGGGCGTCAAGTAAGTTTTCGCGGGAGCGCGAGGAGTACGAGGATGGGCCTCACCATGGACGGCACCAAGCAGCAGCGCCGCGGCAACACCCGCCAGCGCATCCAGGACGTGGCGCTCGAACTCTTCGCGGAGCAGGGCTACGAGAAGACCTCCCTGCGGGAGATCGCCGAGCGCCTCGACGTCACGAAGGCGGCCCTGTACTACCACTTCAAGACGAAGGAAGAGATCATCGTCAGTCTCTTCGCGGACCTGACGAAGCCGATCGAGGACCTGATCGAGTGGGGCGGACGGCAGCCGCACACCCTGGAGACCAAGCAGGAGATCGTCCGCCGCTACAGCGAGGCGCTGGCCGGCGCGGAACCGCTGTTCCGCTTCATGCAGGAGAACCAGGCGACGGTTCGGGAACTGCGCATCGGCGACACCTTCAAGGACCGGATGCGCGGCCTGCGGGACATCCTCATCGACCCGGAGGCGGAGCTGGTCGACCAGGTCCGCTCGGTCAGCGCGATGTTCACGCTGCACGCCGGGATGTTCGTGATGCAGGACCTCGAAGGCGACTCCGAGAAGAAGCGCGAGGCCGTTCTCGAAGTCGCCTTGGACCTCGTCGCGCAGGCGCACGAGCACGCCCGCGAGAAGGAGTAGGTCAGACCTTCACACCCTGGGCGCGCAGGAACGCGACCGGGTCGATGCCGGAGCCGTAGTTCGGGGTCGTACGGATCTCGAAGTGCAGGTGCGGACCGGTGGAGTTGCCGGTGGAGCCGGACAGCGCGATGTGCTGGCCGGTCGCGACGACCTGGCCGATCCGCACGTCGACGCGGGACAGGTGCGCGTACTGCGAGTAGGTGCCGTTGCCGTGCTTGATGACGATGGCGTTGCCGTAGGCCGGGCCGTCACCGGCGCCGTTGGGGCCGGCCTTGACGACGGTGCCGCCGTGCGCGGCGACGACCTCGGTGCCGGTCGGCACGGCGAAGTCCTGGCCGCTGTGCTTGTGCGCCCAGTGGTTGCCGGCCTGGGCGAAGCCCGCCGAGAGCGCGTACTTCTTCACCGGGTCGACCCAGGAGCCGGCGGACGCGGTGGCGGCGCTCGCGACCCCGGTGCCCAGCACGGCCGTGGCGCCGAGTCCGGCAGCCAGGACGGTCACACGGGCACGGAGCGAGGACGTACGGGAGGAGCGGGACGTGAAGCGCTGGAACATCTGGACCTCGTGAACTCGGAGACACTTCCACCACCCGGCGTACGGACGTCCATGGAGACGTTTCACCGAAGCGGCCATCCCTTGGTAACCGAGCACCCCATCCAGCCCAAAACGCCCCAAGTACGGCATCAGGTAGTAGACGCTGCCAATACCACCCTCTTTCTTGACAGCCGCACACCCCGGCCCGCACGGCCCTGACGACGCACTTCTCGTGCGCAACCATGCGAGGCAAAACTCACCTTTTCGCCCCTTTTGCCTATCCGGCGCATCCCACTATCACGGCTAGTACCGGACATTTCGCCTGTGCCGCATATCACCGGCACCCTCCGTCGGTGAATACGGAAATGTGACGCAGACCTCTAGGCGCCTACCCTCCAGTAACCCTACGGTTCCCCTCGCGCCACCCTCGCCTCAGATCATGCCCCTGACATTCAGAGAGCCGCGAGAGGACCCCCACCGATGACCAGACGCCCCTGGACGCGCCGCATCTGCGTGACCACCGTCTCCGTGGCCGCCCTGGCCGCGCTGGCCGCCCCGGCCGAGGCCGCGAGCGCCTCCTCCGCCAAGGTCGACCACGCCACCTGGCAGAAGGACTGCCAGGCGGTCATGGACCAGGCCCTCCCGTACCTGAAGGACCGCATCGCCGCCGCCAGGCCCGGCGAGAAGCAGGCGATCGTCCTCGACATCGACAACACCACGCTGGAGACCGACTTCGGCTTCAGCTACCCCCAGCCGGCCAACCGGCCCGTCCTGGACGTCGCCCGCTACGCCCAGGAGCACGGCGTCTCCCTCTTCTTCGTCACCGCCCGCCCCGGCGTCCTGTACTGGCCCACCGAGTACAACCTCGAACACGACGGCTACGACGTCTCCGGCCTCCGCGTCCGCGGCCTGGTCGACCTCTTCAAGGACGTCGCCGCCTACAAGACCGCCCAGCGCGTCGACATCGAGAACGACGGCTACACGATCATCGCGAACATCGGCAACAGCGCCACGGACCTGTCCGGCGGCCACGCCGAGAAGACCTTCAAGCTGCCGGACTACGACGGACAGCTGTCGTAGGACCGAGCGCACCCGGCACGGACCGCGTCATCAGCGTGCAGCCGCGCCGGGGAACGCCGAAGGGGCCGGTGCCCGAAGGCACCGGCCCCTCACGTCCGGCTGGACCGCCGGAGGCTGACGCTTACTCCTTGCTCAGGTTGGGCCCAGCCCCACCCGCGGCCTGCTCGATCGGCGGGACGTCCGGCAGGGCCGACTTCTCCTCACCCCGGAAGGTGAAGGTGGCGGCGTCGCCCTCGCCCTCGGTGTCCACGACCACGATGTGACCGGGGCGCAGCTCGCCGAAGAGGATCTTCTCCGAGAGCGTGTCCTCGATCTCGCGCTGGATCGTGCGGCGCAGCGGCCGGGCGCCCAGCACCGGGTCGTAACCCTTCTTGGACAGCAGCTCCTTCGCGGACTGGGAGAGCTCGATGCCCATGTCCCGGTCCTTCAGGCGCTCGTCCACCTTGCTGATCATCAGGTCGACGATCCGCAGGATGTCCTCCTGCGTCAGCTGCGGGAAGACGACCACGTCGTCGACGCGGTTGAGGAACTCGGGCCGGAAGTGCTGCTTGAGCTCGTCCGACACCTTGTTCTTCATGCGCTCGTAGTTGGTCTTCGTGTCGCCCGCGGCGGCGAAGCCGAGGTTGAAGCCCTTGGAGATGTCCCGGGTGCCGAGGTTGGTCGTCATGATGATGACCGTGTTCTTGAAGTCCACGACCCGGCCCTGGGAGTCGGTCAGGCGACCGTCCTCCAGGATCTGGAGCAGCGAGTTGAAGATGTCCGGGTGGGCCTTCTCGACCTCGTCGAAGAGGACGACCGAGAACGGCTTGCGGCGCACCTTCTCCGTCAGCTGGCCGCCCTCCTCGTAGCCCACGTATCCGGGGGGCGAACCGAAGAGACGCGACACCGTGTGCTTCTCGCTGAACTCCGACATGTCGAGGGAGATCAGCGCGTCCTCGTCACCGAAGAGGAACTCGGCGAGCGCCTTGGACAGCTCGGTCTTACCGACACCGGACGGGCCGGCGAAGATGAACGAACCACCCGGACGCTTCGGGTCCTTCAGACCCGCACGCGTACGGCGGATCGCCTTCGACAGCGCCTTGACGGCGTCGTTCTGGCCGATGACCCGCTTGTGGAGCTCCTCCTCCATGCGGAGCAGGCGGGAGGACTCCTCCTCCGTGAGCTTGAAGACCGGGATGCCGGTGGCCGTGGCGAGGACCTCGGCGATCAGCTCGCCGTCCACCTCGGCGACGACGTCCATGTCGCCGGCCTTCCACTCCTTCTCCCGCTTCGCCTTGGCGGCCAGGAGCTGCTTCTCCTTGTCGCGCAGGGACGCGGCCTTCTCGAAGTCCTGCGAGTCGATCGCGGACTCCTTGTCCCGGCGGACGGCGGCGATCTTCTCGTCGAACTCGCGCAGGTCCGGCGGAGCGGTCATCCGGCGGATGCGCATCCGGGAACCGGCCTCGTCGATCAGGTCGATCGCCTTGTCCGGCAGGAAGCGGTCCGAGATGTACCGGTCGGCCAGGGTGGCGGCCTGGACCAGCGCCTCGTCCGTGATGGAGACGCGGTGGTGCGCCTCGTAGCGGTCGCGCAGGCCCTTGAGGATCTCGATCGTGTGCGGCAGGGACGGCTCGGCGACCTGGATGGGCTGGAAGCGGCGCTCCAGGGCCGCGTCCTTCTCCAGGTGCTTGCGGTACTCGTCCAGGGTCGTCGCACCGATGGTCTGGAGCTCGCCGCGGGCCAGCATCGGCTTCAGGATCGAGGCCGCGTCGATGGCGCCCTCGGCGGCACCCGCACCGACCAGCGTGTGCAGCTCGTCGATGAACAGGATGATGTCGCCGCGGGTGCGGATCTCCTTGAGCACCTTCTTGAGGCGCTCCTCGAAGTCACCGCGGTAGCGGGAGCCGGCGACCAGGGCGCCGAGGTCCAGCGTGTAGAGGTGCTTGTCCTTGAGCGTCTCGGGCACCTCGCCCTTGACGATGGCCTGGGCGAGGCCCTCGACGACGGCGGTCTTGCCGACGCCGGGCTCACCGATCAGGACCGGGTTGTTCTTGGTACGGCGGGACAGCACCTGCATGACCCGCTCGATCTCCTTCTCGCGCCCGATGACCGGGTCGAGCTTGGACTCACGAGCGGCCTGGGTGAGGTTCCGGCCGAACTGGTCCAGGACGAGAGAGGTCGAGGGGGTGCCCTCGGCCGGGCCGCCCGCGGCGGCGGTCTCCTTGCCCTGGTAGCCGGAGAGCAGCTGGATGACCTGCTGCCGCACCCGGTTGAGGTCTGCGCCCAGCTTGACCAGGACCTGGGCGGCGACGCCCTCGCCCTCGCGGATCAGGCCGAGCAGGATGTGTTCCGTGCCGATGTAGTTGTGGCCCAGCTGAAGGGCCTCGCGGAGCGACAGCTCCAGGACCTTCTTGGCACGGGGGGTGAAGGGGATGTGCCCGGACGGGGCCTGCTGGCCCTGACCGATGATCTCCTCCACCTGCTGGCGGACCGCCTCAAGCGAAATGCCGAGGCTCTCCAGGGCCTTAGCGGCGACACCTTCGCCCTCGTGGATGAGACCCAGGAGGATGTGCTCGGTGCCGATGTAGTTGTGGTTGAGCATCCGGGCTTCTTCCTGAGCCAGGACGACAACCCGCCGCGCGCGGTCGGTGAACCTCTCGAACATCGTTAATCGCTCCTCAGAGCGGTCAGGCAGTGGGGGGAACTTCCCCTCCCTGTCCTTCCGCAGCTTAGTCCCGCAAGCGGGGACCGCTCATTCCAACTGCCGACACCGTCGATGGCCTCCTGACCCGTGACGCCGACATCTGCTCCAACCCGATGGTGCGAGACGATGTTCCCGCAGGCCAGGCAGTTACCCCAGTCGCCAGTACGCCGATGGCGAACGTGAGACGGCCTTTCCTGCGTGTCGCCCCCTCCCACTAGGCATGTCTTACCCGCAGGGACGGACACTCCATGCGGCGCGCACCGGTTCCCTCCGCTATGGGCGAACAACCTTGCGCCTCCCCGGGCCCCCACGCGCCCCTTCGTCCGCCACTCTGCGCAGCCGACAGGGCACCCAGCGTAACCCGAAGGGGGGTCCGGCGGTTGCTCCCGGCATGGTTGGCTCGGTCTCCATGACCTCCACGGTCCCCCTTCCTCGCCGGCCCGTCGATCCGGGCGCCCCGGCCGCCGGACCCTGTGCCGCTCCGCCCGCCGGTCCGGAGGTCCGGGCCCGGCACTGGTACGAGAACGATCTGGGGTGGCCGACCGTGCCCGGACGGCCGCTGCGGCTGCGTACGGGGGTGCGGTTCGACGTGCTGGACGTACCGGCCGAGGCGGGCGCGAAGGCGCTCCGGCATCTCGCGCCGGGCTCCCCGGTGGCCCTGCGGGGCGACCGGATGCGGCTGCTGGTGGCCGCGGGCAGCGCCGAGGAGCTCCCCGGGCTGCTGGCCTGGCTGGAGTGGGGCACGGTGGCCCTGGACCTACGCGTCCTCGGGGCGGGCGACACGATGGAGGCCCCGCCGCCCGCGGAGAGCGCCGTCGTACGGACCGGTTCCGTACGGGCCGGGGTTCCGCGCGAGCCGTCCGCACAGGGGGCCGCCGTGTGGTTGCGGCCCCCCGGTCCGGAACGTGAGGTCGAGGCCTCGCTGCCCGCCATGCCGGCCGTGCCGGCGGCGCCCCCCGCGGGGCGCGAGGGGAGCGCCCCCGATCTCGTGCGACTGGTGGACACGGTGGCAGCGCAGTGTCACCGGGTCCGGCTGCGGCGCGCGTGCGCCGGGCATCCCGCCGACCGGCGGGATCAGCCGTTGGCCTTCTCGTAGGCCTCGCGGATGGACGCGGGAACCCGGCCGCGGTCGTTGACCTCGTAACCGTTCTCCTTGGCCCAGGCGCGGATCGCCGCGGTGTCCTGGTTGCCGCCGGTAGCGGCACGCACCTTTCCACGACCGCCGGAGGAACGGCCACCAGTACGACGCCCGCCCTTCACATAGGGGTCAAGAAGCGTGCGCAGCTTGTCCGCATTGGCAGTCGTGAGATCGATCTCGTACGTCTTGCCGTCCAGCGCGAACGTCACGGTCTCGTCCGCCTCGCCGCCGTCGAGGTCGTCGACAAGAAGGACCTGAACCTTCTGTGCCACCGCATTTCCTTTCATCGATAACGTTGAGGGCCAGGGGTGTGCGGCGTCCGCCGTTTCGCCGCCCCTGTTATATGCAGTACTGCAGTACGTCGGAAAGCAAACCGCTTTTGCCGGAAAAACACAAACCCTCGGGAGTGACTCGACGGACCGCCACCGTCCGGAAACATGCGCGTTTCGGACATAGGCCACCGGGGCAATGACGATCACAGATGCAGAAGCATCCGGCTGTTGCCCAAGGTGTTCGGCTTCACTCGTTCGAGACCGAGGAACTCCGCGACGCCCTCGTCATAGGAACGCAACAGCTCCGCGTACACATCGGTGTCGACCGGCGTCTCCCCGATCTCCACGAAGCCGTGCTTCCCGAAGAAGTCGACTTCGAAGGTCAGGCAGAAAACGCGTCGAACGCCGAGCCAGCGCGCGGTCTGGAGCAACTTCTCCAGCAACTGATGACCGACGCCGGCGCCCTTGAGGCCGGGCTTCACCGCCAGTGTGCGGACTTCCGCGAGGTCCTCCCACATGACGTGCAGCGCTCCGCAGCCGACCACCTCGGCGTTGTCGTCGCGTTCGGCGACCCAGAACTCCTGGATGTCCTCGTAAAGCGTGACCATCGCTTTGTCGAGCAGGATGCGGTCGCGGACGTAGGCGTCGAGGAGGCGGCGCACGGCGGGGACATCGCTGGTCCGGGCCCGGCGGACGGTGATGGCTTTTGCGGAGACTTCGGGACGCTCTGCTGACATGAGCGGACGCTATCGCCCGTCGGTGCCCTCCGGCGCGCCGGGGTTCTCCTCTTGCCGGGCTTCGGCGGGTTCCTGTGGGCGGGCTTCGGGGGCTTCCCGGGTTTCTTCCGGCCCTTGGACGATGCGTACGGCGTCCCTGAGGGCCTGGCGCTGTTCCTCGCTCATCATGCCGAAGAAGGCGACGAGAGCGGCGGCCGGGTTGTCGCTCTGCGACCAGGCGTCGTTCATGAGGGCGGCGGCGTACGCGGCCCGTGTCGACACGGCCTCATATCGATAGGCCCGCCCTTCGGCCTCGCGGCGCACCCAGCCCTTCTGATGGAGATTGTCCAAAACGGTCATCACGGTGGTGTACGCGATGGAGCGTTCCCGCTGGAGGTCTTCCAGGACTTCTCGAACGGTCACCGGGCGGTTCCACTTCCACACCCGCGTCATGACCGCGTCTTCGAGTTCTCCCAATGGGCGAGGCACAACTCAGAACAATAGTGGGAGATCCCGACAATGGCGTGCCGGACGTGCAGTAGGGCTACAAACGCGAACAAAAAGGGCGTACGACTCGTGTGGCGCCGGGGCGCGGGGAGTCGTACGCCGGGGGACGGCCGGGGTCGGCCGAGGTGCTCCGGTGGGTCAGCCGGGTGGGCCCGAGGGCCGAACCGAAGGGCTGTGACCTGCGGTGATCTGGCGTTCTCTGCCGTGGTCCGCTCAGGCGTCGCCGGCGGCGGAGGCATTGCGGGCGCCCTCCGCGCGGGCGAGGGCGGCGTCGACGGCCGCGTCCTCCTTGGCCTTGGCGGCCCCGCCCTGGGTCTTCACGATCACCCTGACCACACCGATGAAGAACACGGCCATGACGACCGGGGGCACGAGCGCGGAGATGTAGTCCATGGCTCCAGAGTAGCCACGCCGGAACGCCCGAAAGGGGCAGGGGCGCCCCTAACCCGCGGCCAGCTGGTGCGGCGCGGACTCCGCCGGGGGCGCCGGCTTGCGGCGCGGGAAGACCTCTCCGGGCGTCGGGATGGGCCGCTTGGGGGCGGCCGGTTCCGGGGCCGGCCGCTCCGAGGGGCCGGGTGACGGCTCCCGCCCGGGCTCCTGCGGGGGCCTGGAGGGCTCGCCGGCCTCCTCTTCGCCCTGTGCGGCCCCGGACTCCCCCGCGCCGCCCGTGAGCGCCAGCAGGCGTGTCCTCGCGGGCGGCACGGCGGGCGCCGGCACCTTCCGCCCGCCCTGCGCGAACCGCGCCCGCACGTCCTGCTCGGCCAGCTCCTGGCAGCGGTCCAGCAGCGCCGCCGCCGCGGGGTTCCCGCGCAGCGCCCGGAGCGCGGCCAGATCGTCCGGCGTCGGCCGGTGCCCGGCGCCGAGGACCTCCTCCAGGAGGGTGAGGTAACCGGCGGCGGTACCCGGCAGGGCGGCCCGGTAGCGGCCCAGGTCGGCCACCAGGAAGGCGCGCAGTCTGGCCCCCTCGCACATCGCCTCGTCGAGCGACTCGGCCAGGCGGAGACAGTCCTGCACCTCCTCGGCGGAGGCGTGGCCGGGGTGAAGGGCGAGGGCGAGGGCGCGGCGGAGCACACGCAGCTCCTCCGCGCCGAACGCCATGCCGCCGCGGGATCCGTATGGCGTGGGCATGCGGCGACGCTACCCACTAATCGGACAAAAGTGACGATTCCGCATCGCATTCCCCCCGCGTGTCGCTCCGGCTTCCCTCATCCGGTGCCACCGGCGGCCGGGGGCGTTCGCGGGACGGCCCGGCGCCCGGTCGGGCGCCGGGCCAGGCTCACAGCCGCGACACGTTTCGTTCGTAGACCAGGCGGAGGCCTATCAGGGTCAGCCACGGCTGGTGCTCGTCGATCACCGACGACTCGCCCAGCACCATCGGCGCCAGACCGCCCGTGGCGATCACGGTCACGTCGTCCGGGTCGTCGGCCAGCTCCCGTGCCATCCGGCCGACGACCCCGTCGACCTGCCCGGCGAACCCGTACACGATGCCCGCCTGCATCGCCTCGACCGTGTTCTTGCCGATCACGCTGCGCGGCCGGGCCACCTCGATCTTGCGCAGCTGCGCGCCCTTGACGCCGAGCGCCTCCACGGAGATCTCGATGCCGGGCGCGATCACCCCGCCGACGTACTCCCCGCGCGCGGAGACCGCGTCGAAGGTGGTCGCCGTGCCGAAGTCCACGACGATCGCCGGACCGCCGTACAGGTCGACGGCCGCGACCGCGTTGATGATCCGGTCGGCGCCGACCTCCTTGGGGTTGTCGGTGAGGATCGGCACGCCCGTCTTGACGCCCGGCTCGACCAGGACGGCGGGTACGTCGCCGTAGTACCGCCGGGTGACCTCGCGCAGTTCGTGCAGCACCGACGGGACGGTCGCGCAGATCGCGATGCCGTCGATGCCGTCGCCCAGTTCCTCGCCGAGCAGCGGGTGCATGCCCATCAGGCCCTGGAGCAGCACCGCCAGCTCGTCCGCCGTGCGGCGCGCGTCCGTGGAGATGCGCCAGTGCTCGACGATGTCCTCACCGTCGAACAGCCCGAGGACGGTGTGCGTGTTGCCGACGTCGATCGTGAGCAGCATGGCCGTTACTCCGCCTCGCGCAGGTCCAGGCCGATGTCCAGGATCGGCGAGGAGTGGGTCAGCGCGCCGACGGCCAGGAAGTCCACGCCGGTCTCGGCGTACGCGCGCGCGTTCGCGAGCGTCAGCCGCCCGGAGGCCTCCAGCAGCGCCCGCCCGCCGACGATGCCGACGGCCTCCGCGCACTCGCCGGGGGTGAAGTTGTCCAGCAGGATCAGGTCGGCGCCCGCGTCCACGACCTCGCGCAGCTGGTGCAGGGTGTCGACCTCGACCTCGATCGGCACGTCCGGGAAGGCTTCCCGTACCGCCTTGAAGGCCTGCGCGACGCCACCGGCGGCGACCACGTGATTGTCCTTCACCAGGGCCGCGTCGGACAGCGACATGCGGTGGTTGACGCCCCCGCCGCAGCGGACGGCGAACTTCTCCAGCGAGCGCAGGCCCGGCGTCGTCTTGCGGGTGTCCCGCACGCGCGCCTTGGTGCCCTCCAGCGCGTCCGCCCACGCGCGCGTGGCGGTCGCGATGCCGGACAGCCGGCACAGGATGTTCAGCGCGCTGCGCTCGGCGGTGAGCAGGTCACGCGTGCGCGTGGTGACCGACAGCAGCTTCTGCCCGGCCTCGACGCGGTCGCCGTCCTCCACGTACCGCTCGACCTCGAACTCGTCCGTGCACACCACGGAGAGCACGGCCTCGGCGACCCGCAGGCCGGCCACGACGCCCGCCTCGCGCGCGGTGAAGTCGGCGGTGGCCACCGCCTCCTCCGGGATGGTCGACACGGTCGTCACGTCCACACCGCCGTCCAGGTCCTCCTGGATGGCGACGTTGGCGATGTCCTCGACCTCGATCGGGTCGAGTCCGGCAGCGGCCAGCAGTTCGGCGAGCGCGGGGTCCAGCCCGCACTCCAGGTACTCCTCGTCGCCCTCGGCGCCGCAGGTGCAGCCGTCGCCGCAGCCGCCGGTCGGGGCGAGGGGAAGGTCGTCGGTGCTCACGTCTGTCACTGCTCCTGGGGCGCTGGTGTTACCGGACAGGGGGGAAGTCTGCGGTGTCGGTGGTGCGTACGGCCAGCGACCGGTCCGGATTGAGCCGTACGACGATGTGGCGCCGCCAGTTCGCGTCGTCGCGCTCGGCGCGGTCCTCGCGCCAGTGGCAGCCGCGGGTCTCCTCGCGCAGCCGGGCGGCGGCGACCAGGACCCGGGCCACGCACAGGAGGTTCGTGGCCTCCCAGGTGTCCACGCCGGGCTCGGCGGTCTTGCCGTTCTCCTCCAGCGCGTCCCGGGCCTCGGTGCGCAGCCTCTGGAGCTGGTCCGCGGCCCTGGCGAGGGACTCCTCGGAGCGCAGCACGCCCGCGCCCTCGGTCATGGTCCGCTGGATGGCGAACCGGGCCTCGGGGGTGAGCAGCGGGTGGGCCGGCTTCTCGGGCGCCGGGACCGGGACGGGCACACGCGCGTGCAGGCCGTCCGCCGCGCGGGCGGCGGCGATGTCGGCGGCGATCCGCTCGGCGTAGACGAGACCTTCGAGGAGGGAGTTGGAGGCGAGCCGGTTGGCGCCGTGCACGCCGGTGCAGGCGACCTCGCCGCACGCGTACAGGCCCGGGACCGTGGTGCGCCCCCGCGCGTCGGTGCGGACGCCGCCGGAGGCGTAGTGGGCGGCCGGGGCGATCGGGATGGGCTCGGTGACCGGGTCGATGCCGTTGGCGCGGCAGGCGGCCAGGATGGTCGGGAAGCGGTGCTCCCACATGGCGGCGCCGAAGTGCCGGGCGTCGAGGTACATGTGCTCGGCGCCCTGCTCCAGCATCCGCCGCGTGATGCCCTTGGCGACGATGTCCCGGGGCGCCAGCTCGGCCAGTTCGTGCTGGCCCACCATGAAGCGCACGCCGTCCCCGTCGACCAGGTACGCGCCCTCGCCGCGCACCGCCTCGGAGACGAGCGGCTGCTGGCCCTCGGCGTCCGCGCCGAGGAACAGCACGGTCGGGTGGAACTGCACGAACTCCAGGTCGCTGACCTCGGCACCCGCGCGCAGCGCCAGCGCCACGCCGTCGCCGGTCGACACGGACGGGTTGGTGGTCGCCGAGAACACCTGGCCCATACCGCCGGTCGCGAGGACCACGGCGGGCGCGTGCACGGCGCCCACGCCGTCGTGCTGGCCCTCGCCCATCACATGCAGGGTGACCCCGGCCGTACGGCCCTCGGAGTCCGTCAGCAGGTCCAGGACCAGCGCGTTCTCGATGGTGCGCAGCCCACGCGCGCGTACGGCCTCCACGAGCGCCCGGGAGACCTCCGCGCCGGTCGCGTCGCCGCCCGCGTGCGCGATCCGGCGCCGGTGGTGGCCGCCCTCGCGGGTGAGGTGGATGTCGCCCTCGTCGTCGGTGTCGAAGTGGGCGCCGGTGGAGATCAGCCGCCGGACGGCGTCGGGGCCTTCGGTGACGAGGGTGCGCACGGCCTCCTCGTCGCACAGGCCCGCGCCGGCCACCAGGGTGTCCTCCAGGTGCTGCTCCGGGGTGTCGCCCTCGCCGAGGGCCGCGGCGATGCCGCCCTGCGCCCAGCGCGTGGAGCCGTCGTCCAGGCGGGCCTTGGTGACGACGACCGTGGTGAGCCCTGCGGCCTCGCAGCGCAGCGCCGCGGTCAGGCCGGCCACTCCGGAGCCGACGACGACCACGTCCGCGGAGATGCTCCACCCGGGGGCGGGTGCGTGCAGTCGTATGCCTGTGCTGGTCACGAGGCGGCTCCGAAGGTGAGAGGAAGATTGTCGATCAGCCGGGTCGTGCCGACCCGGGCCGCGACGGCGAGGACGGCCTCGCCGGTGAAGTCGTCGCCGATCTCGGTGAAGTCGGCGGGGTCGACCAGCGCCAGGTAGTCCAGCCGGAGGGGCGGGTCGAAGCGGGCGGCCTCGTCCAGGACCTGGCGGGCGGCGGCGCGGACGGCCGCCGGGCCGCCGGGCGCGGCGGTGGCCACCGCGTGCGCGTCGGCCGCCGCGCGGGACTCCCCTATCGCGCTCAGCGCCTCGGCACGCGCCTGCGTGGAGGGCACTTCCCGGGCCCGCGCGCGCAGCGCCTCCTGTGCCGCGTGCCGGTCCCGGCCGGCGAACAGCGCGCGGGACAGCGCGAGGGCGGTACGGCGCTCGCCCGGCGAGAGGTAGCGGTTGCGGCTGGACAGGGCGAGCCCGTCCTCCTCGCGGACGGTCGGTACGGCGACGATCTCGACGCCGAAGTTGAGGTCCCGCACCATGCGCCGGATCAGGGCCAGCTGCTGGGCGTCCTTCTGGCCGAACAGGGCGGCGTCGGGGCGGGTGAGGTGCAGCAGCTTGGCGACGACGGTGAGCATCCCGTCGAAGTGGCCGGGCCGCGAGGCACCCTCCAGGCGCTCGCCCATGGGGCCCGCGGAGACGCGCACCTGGGGTTCGCCGCCCGGGTAGACCTCGTCCACGGAGGGCGCGAACACGGCGTCCGCGCCCGCCTGCTCGGCGAGCTTGAGATCGGCGTCCAGGGTGCGCGGGTAGCGGTCCAGGTCCTCGCCCGCGCCGAACTGCAAGGGGTTGACGAAAACGGTGACGACGACCTCGCCGTCGGGGCCGGCGGCCTCCCGCGCGGCACGGATGAGCGTCGCGTGGCCCTCGTGCAGGGCGCCCATGGTCATCACCACGGCGCGGCGGCCGTGGCGCACACGCGCGTGCAGCTCGTCGGCGGTGCTCAGCAGGGCGGTGCTCATCGGTCGTTCCCCTCGGTGCCGGTCGTGCCGTCGGAGCCGTTCGTGCCGTCGGTTCCCTCGCCCGCCTGGCCGGCGTGGCCTCCGTCGGCGAGTACCCCGAGGAGGTCCTCGGCCAGTTCCGGCTTCAGCAGGCCGTGGGCGAGCGCGCGGTCGGCGGTTGCGCGGGCCATCGCGAGGTAGCCCGCCACGGTCTGCGGGGCGTGCTTGCGCAGCTCGGTGACGTGCGCGGCGACCGTACCGGCGTCCCCGCGCGCGACCGGGCCGGTCAGGGCGGCGTCGCCGGAGCGCAGGGCGTTGTCCAGGGCGGCCCCGAGCAGCGGGCCGAGCATCCGGTCGGGCGCCGCCACACCGGCGGTGCGCAGCAGTTCCATGGACTGGGCGACCAGGGTCACCAGGTGGTTGGCGCCGAGCGCGAGGGCCGCGTGGTACAGCGGGCGGTTCTGCTCGCTGATCCACTCCGGTTCGCCGCCCATCTCGATCACCAGGGCCTCGGCGGCCAGGCGCAGCTCCTCGGGCGCGGTGACGCCGAAGGAGCAGCCCGCGAGCCGCTGGACGTCCACCGGCGTGCCGGTGAAGGTCATCGCCGGGTGCAGGGCCAGCGGCAGCGCGCCCGCGCGCAGGGCCGGGTCGAGCACTTTCGCGCCGAACCGGCCGGAGGTGTGCACGAGCAGCTGTCCCGGCCGTACCGCGCCGGTCTCGGCGAGGCCGGCGACCAGGCCGGGCAGGACGTCGTCGGGGACCGTGAGCAGCACCAGGTCGGCGCGCTGGAGCACCTCGGCGGGCGGCACCAGCGGGACGTCCGGGAGCATGGTCTCGGCGCGCCTGCGGGAGGCGTCGGAGACTCCGGAGACGGCCACCGGGCGGTGCCCGGCGAGCTGGAGGGACGCGGCCAGCGCGGGGCCCACGCGACCGGCGCCGACGACGCCGACGGTGAGCCGCGCGGGGCGGTCCTTGAGGTCTGGCTGGTGGACTGTACTCACGCGACGGTGGCCTTCCCGTTCCAGTCCGCTCTGGGTACCGGACGATTTCTCGTCATGTTAACGCTATCGGCCGAGGCGGCGGCCGGTTGTCCACAGGCTGTGGGTTTCACCACGTCTTCGCCCGCCTCCTCGCCTCGTCCTCGCCTGGTAGTCGTCCGGTCCTCGTCCGGTCCTCGTCACAGGAAACCCGGATGCCGCGCGGGGGGCGTGCGGGGCATGATCCGCGGCATGACTGATGTGGCTGAGCAGGACGACGGACGATCGGCCGAGGAACGGTTGCGGGAGCGGCGCAGGGCCGCCCAGCGGAAGGCGCGGCGCGTCCTGGCGCGCGGGACCCCCCGGAACTCGATCCGGGAACGGCTCGCGCTGCTCCAGGAGGCCGGCGCCGAGGTGTACGACCTGGACGAGCCCGGGGACGTCTACGGCGACCAGATCGTGGCCGCCCTGGAGGAGCGGGTCGCCGCGCTGCTCGGCACCGAGGCCGCCGCGTTCTTCCCGACGGGCACCATGGCCCAGCAGGTGGCCCTGCGCTGCTGGGCGGCCCGCACCGGGAACCCGACGGTGGCCCTGCACCCGCTGGCCCACCCGGAGGTGCATGAGCGGCAGGCGTTCAGCCAGGTCAGCGGGTTGCGTCCGGTCAGGGTGGGCGGTGAGCACCGGCTGCCCACGGCGGCCGAGATACGTGACCTCGAAGAGCCCTTCGGGGCGCTGATGCTGGAGCTGCCCCTGAGGGACGCCGGTTTCGTGCTGCCCACCTGGGAGGAGCTGACCGAGGCCGTCGAGGCGGCACGGGAGCGCGACGCGGTGGTGCACTTCGACGGCGCGCGCCTGTGGGAGTGCACCGAGCACTTCGGGCGTCCCCTGGCGGAGATCGCCGGCCTCGCCGACAGCGTCTACGTGTCGTTCTACAAATCCGTCGGCGGCTTCGGCGGCGCCGCGCTCGCCGGTCCCAGGACGCTGGTGGAGGAGGCGAAGACCTGGCGGCACCGGTACGGCGGCACGGTCTTCCAGCAGTTCCCGACCGCCCTGTCCGCGCTCATCGGCCTGGAGCGCGAAGTGCCCCGGCTGCCCGAGTACGTGCGGCACGCGCGCGTGGTGGCCGCCGCGCTGCGCGAGGGCTTCGCGGCGGCCGGGGTGCCCTGGTCCCGCGTCCACCCGGAGGAGCCGCACACCCACCAGTTCCAGGTCTGGCTGCCGTACGAGCCGGACGTGGCCGCCGAGGCGGCCCTCCGCCAGGCCGAGGAGACCTCGGTGATGCTCTTCGCGAGCGTCTGGAACACCGGCGGGCCCGGCCTCGCGTTCACGGAGGTCGGCGTCCAGGCCGCGGGACTGGAGTGGACGGCGGACGACGTCCGCGCGGCCGTACGGGACTTCGTGGACCGGCTGCCGGGCAGGGTCTAGAGGGCGCGGGGGCGCCCCCGGCGGGCCAGGGTGCGCAGCCGGCGGCCCAGGGTGCGCCGGAGCCGCCCGTGCGCCGGGCGTCCGGCGACGACCGCGCGGAAGCGCCAGTGGTCGCGGATCTCGCGGGCGAGGCCGAGGTCGCGGCGGCCCGGCGCGGGCGGCTCGGGCTCGCCGTGCAGGCGGGCGCGGTAGCTGTCGAGGAGGTACTGCTGGGTGATGCTCATGGCGGATCGCCTTCTCGGGACGTGGCTGATCGGTGACTGATCGGGCTCCGCGGCTGCCCCGGTGTCCCCAACACTGCCCCTGACCGGCGCGGATGTCCCGTGGATTGACGGCTGCCGTCAATCCACGGGGGCACTGTCAGTGGCCCGGTGCACCATGGGGGCATGAGCGTGACCGTCGACATCACCGGGCTGCCCCTGGAGAGGGTTTCCGTCGTGCCCTCCCCGCTGGCGGAGCTGGGAATGGCGCTGCACGCGCTCAGCGGGCCGGCGCACCACCCGGAGCTGCGGGCCTGGGCGACCGCCGTCTCCTCCCGGCTGGAGCCCTGCCTGGCCGACCGGCTGTGCGAGGCGGACTTCCTGTGGCGCTCCACGTTCTCGGACGTCTTCGCCCCGTTCGCCGGCCTCCCGGGCGGGCGCGCGCTCCCCGGCGCCACGCTCGCCGAAGAGCTGGACCAGCTGGACGAGCTGACGGACGAGCAGTTCGTCAACGCGGCCCTGGAGTTCACCTGCCAGCTGCGTTACGACGTCCAGGAACCCGGCCCGCTCGACGACCCGGAGCTGCGCCGCCGCTCGCTGGAACTGGCCGCCGCGCGCGGCGCCGTGCAGGAGCGGTTCACGCGCCGCCTGCTGACCGACCCGCCGTCCGTGCGCGCCTGGTTCCGCCGGCTGATGCTCGACTGCGACGAGGCCTTCTTCGCCGACACCTGGGCCCGCGTCCAGCCCCAGCTCGCCGCCGACGCCCGGCACAAGACCGAACTGCTGCGCCGCAAAGGGCTCGGCGAGGCCCTCACGTCCCTGTCCGGGGCCGTCTCGCTGGACGAGGAGGCCGGGCTCGTCACGGTCGACAAGCTGCTGGTGGGCCACACCACCACCGGCGACGGCGGCCTGGTGCTGGTGCCGACCAGCCTCGGCTGGCCGCACGTGATGGTCCTGCACCGGTACGGCTGGCAGGTCTCGATCATGTACCCGGCGAGCGGTCCCCGGCCGCAGGCGCCCTCCGTCGAGCAGCTCACGCGCCGGCTGGACGCGCTGGCCCACCCGGTGCGGATGCGGCTGTGCCGGCACCTGGCGCGCGCCCCGCACACCACGAGCGAACTGGCCGACGCGCACGGCATGTCCGCGCCCGAGATATCCCGGCACCTGACGGTGCTGAAGAAGGCCGGGCTGATCACCGACTGCCGCCGCGGCCGGTACGTCCAGCACCAGCTGGACCTGTCCGCGGTGGCCCGGCTGGGCAGCGACTTCATCGAGGGCGTCCTGCGCTGAGGCAGCGGGGCCCGGGGCCGGCGGACCGCACCGAGGAAGCGGGGCCGGCCCTGCGGCCCGCGCCGATGGAGCGGGGCCGAGTCGTCGCCGTCAGCCGTGGCCGCCGGCGCGCACCAGCCCCGTCTCGTACGCCAGCACGACCACCTGCACCCGGTCGCGCAGCCCGAGCTTGGTCAGGATGCGGCCCACATGGGTCTTCACGGTCGCCTCGCTCAGCACCAGCCGGGCCGCGATCTCGCCGTTGGACAGTCCCTGCGCGACCAGCACCATGACCTCGCGCTCCCGCTCGGTGAGCCGTTCCAGCTCCTTGTGCTGGGGCTCCTTGCCGACGGAGGGCAGCATGGGCGCGAAGCGGTCCAGCAGGCGCCGGGTGGTGGAGGGGGCCACGACCGCGTCGCCGCTGTGCACGGCGCGGATGGCGGCGAGGAGATCACCGGGCGGCACGTCCTTGAGCATGAAGCCGGAGGCGCCCGCCTTCAGCCCGGAGAAGGCGTACTCGTCCAGGTCGAACGTGGTCAGGATGAGGACCTTGGGCGCGTCCGGCTCCGCGCAGATCCGCCGGGTGGCCTCCACACCGTCCAGCTTCGGCATCCGGACGTCCATGAGGACGACGTCGACGGCGGTGGACCGCAGCACCTGGAGGGCCTCGACGCCGTCGCCCGCTTCCGCGACGACCTCCATGTCCGGCTGGGCGGCTAGCACCATCCGGAACCCGGTGCGCAGCAGCACCTGGTCGTCGACGAGCATCACGCGGATCGTCATCGGGCCTCTTCCGTTCGGGATCATGGGTCGGTCAGTGCGCCGGCTTGAGCGGCAGCAGGGCGCTGATGCGGAATCCTCCGCCCGGGCGCGGGCCGGCGTCCAGGGTGCCGCCGACCATGCCGACGCGCTCCCGCATGCCGATCAGGCCGTGGCCCTGTCCGTCGGCGCCGCCCTCCTCGTACAGCTCGTGCGGGGCGCCCTTGCCGTCGTCCTCCACCAGCAGGCCGAGACCGTCGTCGAAGTAGACCAGGCGGACGCTCGCGCCCGCGTGGGGCCCGCCGTGCTTGCGGGTGTTGGTGAGCGCCTCCTGCACGATCCGGTACGCGGTCAGCTCCACGCCGCTGGGCAGTGGCCGCGGGGTGCCCTCCACCTTGAAGTCGACCGGGAGACCGGAGCTGCGGCACTGTTCGATGAGGTCGTCGATCTGCTCGACGTCGGGCTGCGGGACGTACTCCCCGCTCTCCTGGTGCTCGCCGGTGCGCAGCACGCCCAGCAGGCGGCGCATCTCGGCCAGCGCCTGACGGCCGGTGGAGGAGATCGTCTCCAGGGCGTTTCTCGCCTGGTCGGGGGCGGTGTCCATGACGTACGCGGCGCCGTCGGCCTGCACCACCATCACCGACACGTTGTGCGCGACGACGTCGTGCAGCTCGCGCGCGATCCGGGCGCGTTCGGCGGCGACCGCGACCTTCGCCTGCGCCTCGCGCTCCTTCTCCAGGCGGGCCGCGCGCTCCTCCAGCTGGGCGAAGTAGGCCCGCCGGGTGCGCATGGAGTCGCCGAGGACCCAGGCGAGGGCGAAGGGCACCGTCTGGAAGACCGTTATGGCGGCCTGCCCGAGGAAACCGGTGTTCTCGGCCGGCCAGCGGATCTGGGCCACGGCCGCGGCGCACAGGCTGACGGCGAGCGCCAGCCGGGAGGCCCAGCGCGCGCCGACGGTCGCGACCGTGTAGGTGATCACCAGCATGGCGAAGTCGGCGACGGTCGTCTCGATGTCCAGGACCAGCTGCACCAGCCCGGCCACGAGGGCGAGCAGCAGCATCGGCTCCGGGAAACGGCGGCGCAGCGCCACGACGACGCACAGAAAGGTGGACACGGCGATACCGCCGGCGATCGTCCCGTGGTGGCCCGGCACCCCGTCGAGATTGACCACGCTCAGCGCGGACAGCCCGAACAGGACGACGGCCCAGGAGGAGTCGACCCAGGTCGGGTGGCGGCGGAGGAAGTCATAGAGGCGCTGCACGTAACCCAGAGTAGGGAAACCGGATGCGTGCAGGGGTCAACCGAAGGACCGATCCGCGCCCGGCGCGCGTACTCCCCAAGGTGGATGTCGTGATCATCGGTGTGCCTAGTCTGGTGGGGTGACGGATGGGACGACGGCGGAGGGCTCCCGCCGGAACAGCGGGGATCGCTCCCCGCGCGGCTGGCGCGCGGCGGCCGGTGCGGCCCTGTACGGGCCCGGCGGCTTCTACCGGCGCCCGGAGGGCCCGGCGGGCCACTTCCGCACGTCGGTGCACGCCTCCCCGCTGTTCGCGCGGGCCGTGGCCCGGCTGCTGTGCCGGGTCGACGCGGCGCTCGGGCGGCCCCCGGCGCTGGACTTCGTCGACATGGGCGCCGGGCGGGGGGAACTGGTCAGCGGGGTGCTCGCCGCCCTGCCGGCCGACGTGGCCGCACGCGCGCGTGCCTACGCCGTCGAGATCGCCGACCGCCCGGCCGGCCTGGACGGGCGGATCACCTGGCTGAGCGAACTCCCGGAGACGGTCACCGGGCTGCTGTTCGCCAACGAGTGGCTGGACAACGTGCCCGTGGACGTCGTGGAGGTGGACTCCGCGGGTGTGCCCCGGCTGGTGCTCGTCGCGGAGGACGGCTCCGAGCGGCTCGGGGAGCCCGTGACGGGCGCGCCGGCCGACTGGCTCGCGCGCTGGTGGCCGCTGCCGGCCGAGCAGGGGCTGCGGGCGGAGATCGGGCTGCCCCGGGACCGGGCCTGGGCGTCGGCCGTGGACCGGGTGGTACGCGGGCTCGCGGTGGCCGTGGACTACGCGCACACGGTGGACGCGCGCCCCCCGTTCGGCACCCTCACCGGCTTCCGCGAGGGACGGGAGACGGCGCCCGTCCCGGACGGCTCCTGTGACATCACGGCCCATGTGGCACTGGACGCGTGCGCGGCGGCGGCCGGTACGGCACACCCGCCCTCCGGGGCGCTGCCCGTGCCCTCATCCACGGCGCGGGAGCTTCCCGGCGCGCGTCTGCTCACGCAACGCGCTGCTCTGCGCGCCCTCGACCTCACCGGCGCACGCCCCCCGCTCGCGCTCGCCTCCTCGGACCCCTCGGCCTATGTGCGCGCCCTCGCGAGCGCCGGTGAGGCAGCCGAGCTGACGGCACCGGGCGGCCTCGGCGACTTCGGCTGGCTGCTCCAGCCGGTGGGCATCCCGGACCCCCTGGAGCCGGACCCGCGTGACGCGCCCGCGCTGTGAAGCCCCGCTTGCCGATGCCGCGACTGCTTGCCGATGCCGCCGACTACTTGTCGATGTCGCCGACCACGAAGAACATCGATCCCAGGATCGCCACCATGTCCGCCACCAGCGTCCCCGGCAGCAGCTCGGTCAGCGCCTGGATGTTGTTGTACGAGGCCGAGCGCAGCTTCAGCCGGTACGGGGTCTTGTCGCCCTTGCTCACCAGGTAGTAGCCGTTGATGCCGAGCGGGTTCTCGGTCCACGCGTACGTGTGCCCCTCGGGCGCCTTCAGCACCTTCGGCAGCCGCTGGTTGATCGGCCCGGGCGGCAGCTCGGCCAGCCGGTCCAGGCAGGCGTCGGCGAGGTCCAGCGCGTTGTGGGTCTGCGCCAGCAGCACCTCGAACCGGGCGAGGCAGTCGCCCTCGCTCCGGGTGACGACCTTCAGGGTGTCCTGGAGGTCGCCGTAGGCCAGGTACGGCTCGTCGCGGCGCAGGTCGAAGTCGACGCCCGAGGCGCGCGCGATGGGCCCGCTCACGCCGTAGGCGTGCACCGCCTCCGGTGTCAGCACGCCCACCCCGCGGGTGCGCCCCCGGAAGATCTCGTTGCCGAGCACCAGGTCGTCGAAGACGTCCATGCGCGAGCGCACCGCGGCGACGGCCTCACGCGCGCGTGCGGTCCAGCCGGCCGGCAGGTCCTCCTTGAGGCCGCCGACGCGGTTGAACATGTAGTGCATGCGCCCGCCGGAGACCTCCTCCATGACGTTCTGGAGCACCTCGCGCTCCCGGAACGCGTAGAACACCGGCGTGATCCCGCCCAGCTCCAGCGGGTAGGAGCCGAGGAACATCAGGTGGTTCAGCACCCGGTTCAGCTCGGCGAGCAGCGTGCGCGTCCACACCGCCCGCCCGGGGACCTCCATGCCGAGCATCCGCTCCACCGCGAGGACCACGCCCAGCTCGTTAGAGAACGCCGACAGCCAGTCGTGGCGGTTGGCGAGCACGATGATCTGCCGGTAGTCGCGCGCCTCGAAGAGCTTCTCGGCGCCCCGGTGCATGTAACCGATCACCGGCTCGGCGCGCACGATCCGCTCCCCGTCCAGCACCAGCCTGAGCCGCAGCACACCGTGCGTGGACGGGTGCTGGGGCCCGATGTTGAGCACCATGTCGGTGCTCTCCGCCGCGCCGCCGATACCGACCGTGGTCTCCGTCGTAGGAGTCATGCGCCCAGTTTCCCCTACGTACGCTGGGCTCATGGAAACGGGGAGTCCCGAAGGGACCGGAGCGCCGGCGGACCGGCCGGTGTGGCGCGCGCTGGGGCCCGGGCTGCTGCGGGTGCGCCGGCTGCTGCTGGTGGTGTGGACGGCGGTGCTCGCGCTCGTCGCGGGGCTCCTCGCGGGCCTTCTCGCGGGGCCCGCGTGGGCGGTCTGGGCGCTGCTGCCGCCGGCGTGCGCCGCCTGGTGCTGGTGGCTGCTGGAGCGCAACTGGCGCTCGTGGCGGTACGCCGAGCGCGCCGACGACCTGCTGATCAGCCGGGGTGTCCTGTGGCGTGAGGAGACGGTGGTGCCGTACGGGCGGATGCAGCTGGTGGAGGTGACCTCCGGGCCGTTGGAGCGGCGCTTCGGGCTGGCCACCGTGCAGTTGCACACGGCCGCCGCCGCGACCGACGCGACCATCCCCGGCCTGGACCCGGCCGAGGCGGAGCGCCTGCGCGACCGGCTGACCGAGCTGGGCGAGGCACGATCGGCGGGCCTGTGACCTCCCCCGACGGCACCGACGGCATACCCGGCGACGGCATAGCGGCCGGTGACATAGAGACCGGTGGCACACCGCACGACGGCACACCGCAGCGCCCGCCCGTCACCGAGCGCCGGCTGCACCCGGTCACGCCCTTCCGCCGGGCGTGGGCGCCGCTCGCGGTGCTGGCCGGCTGGGCGGCGCACGACCCGAACGGCGCCCAGGAACAGCTCGATCGGCTGACCGGCACCGTGCTCCTGCTGGGGCTCGCGGTACTGGTGCCGGCGGCCGGCCTCTACGGCTTCCTGTCCTGGTGGTTCACGCACTACGCGGTCACCGGCACCGAACTGCGCATACGCACCGGGCTGCTGTTCCGGCGCACCGCGCACATCCGGCTGGAGCGCGTCCAGGCCGTGGACGTCTCGCGCCCGCTGCTCGCGCGCGTGGCGGGCGTGGCGAAACTGCGGATCGACGTCGTCGGCGCCGAGAAGAAGGACGAGCTGGCCTTCCTGGGCGAGCGGGAGGCACGCGCCCTGCGCGCGGAACTGCTCGCGCGCGCGGCGGGTTTCGCGCCCGAGACGGCGCGCGAGGTCGGAGAGGCACCGGCGCGTGTACTGCTGCGCGTGCCCCCGCGCGAGCTGGCGCGCTCCCTGCTGCTGACGGGCGCCACCTGGGGCTCGCTGTGCGCCGCGCTGGTGGTCCCGACCGTGCTGTGGCTCATCACCCACAGCCTGTGGACGGTCGTCGGGACCGCCCTGCCGCTGGTCGGCGCGGCCGGTGCGAGGAGCGTGGGCCGGTTCGTCGCGGAGTTCGACTGGACGGTCGGCGAGTCCCCGGACGGGCTCCGCATCGACCACGGGCTGCTCGACCGTACGCACGAGACGGTGCCGCCCGGCCGGGTGCAGACGGTGCGGATCGTGGAACCGCTGCTGTGGCGGTGGCCGGGCTGGGTGCGGGTGGAACTGGACGTCGCCGGATCCGCCAACTCCGTGCTGGTCCCCGTCGCCCCGCGCGCGGTCGCCGAGGCCGTCGTCGCGCGCGTGCTGCCCGGCGTGACCGTGCCCCGGGAGCTGTCGCGGGCGCCGCGCCGGGCGCGGTGGTGCCTGCCGTTGTGGTGGCGCGGGCACGGGCTGGCGGTCACCGGCGCGGTGTTCGCCGCCCGCAGCGGCCTGTTGTGCCGGCGGCTCTCGCTCGTTCCGCACGCCAAGGTGCAGAGCGTACGGCTCACCCAGGGGCCCTGGGAGCGCCTCCGGGGGCTCGCCGACGTCCATGTGGACACCGGCGCGAACAAGACCGTGACGGCCCGGCTGCGCGACGCCGAGGAGGCCGCTCGGCTCCTGCACGAGCAGGCGGAGAGGTCCCGCACGGGCCGCCGGGACGCCCTCCCGGACCGCTGGATGACCACCGGCTGACCGGCGCGGCCTCGACGCCCCACCGCACCGACGCCTCGGGCCCGGCTCCCCTCGCGGGAAGGCCGGGCCCGGTGCTCGGTCCGTACGGCTGACGCCGGCTCAGGAGGCCGCGCTGCGCAGCCCCTGGATGTCGATCTGCTCGGTCTCGTCGTGCGCGGTCAGGTCGATGACCTGGCCGACCTCCCGGGACCGCGCGTCGGCGGCCTTGAACCCGGCCTCGGACTCGGCCTTGTGCACGGCGAGCGCCTCGGGGCCGACGACGTCGGCGAGGTCCTCGTTCTGCACGGAGTCCAGCGTGGTCTTCGGCGCGCCCTTCTGGGTGCCGAAGAAGTCGAAGCCGCCCTCGACCACCGGGCGCCGCGCGGGCGCCGCCGGTACGACGGCCACCGCGGTCGGCACGGCGAAGTGCCCGGCGGGAGGCCGGCCCACGGAAGGCGCGGCTTCGGTGGCCGACGCCGGGTCGGCGCCCTCCTTCACGCCGTCCGCGGCGGGTTCTCCTTTGGCGACGGCGGCCTCGGGAGCGTCGTCGGCGGCCTCGGGGGCAGCCTCGGGGGCGGTATCAGCGGCGGCCTCCCCGGGAGCCGGGTGAGCCTCCGGCCCGGACGTCTCCGACGCGACGGCGACGGACGCGGCGGAATCGGCGGCCTCAGCGGCGTCAGCGGACTCGGCCGCTACAGCAACGTCAGCGGACTCGGTGGCGTCAGCGGACTCCGCCGACTCGGCGGACGCGAGCCGCGCGGCCCGGACCTCCGCCGCCTCGGGCTCGTCCCCCTCGGCGCCGGCGTCGGCCTCGACCCCGTCATCCCCCTGCTCCAGACCCTGCCGGTCGAACCGCGCCAGGGCCGTCAGCGCCCGCCGGTACAGCTGGGCGCCCCCGGGCGAGAACGCCGCCGGCCGCTCCTCGGTGCCGGACACCTCCGAACTCGCGGCGGCCACGGGTTCGGCGCCGCGCGCCGGCGGCAGCGCACGCGCCGAAGGGGCGGGCTCCGGCTCGGGCACCGCCGCTTCGATCTCCAGCAGCCGCCGTCCCTCCAGGGCGCTGGCGCGCTCGGTCTCCGCCGTGGCGTACCGGCGCAGCAGGGCCGCGTGCTCGTTGCGCAGGCCCGCGAGCTCCGCCCGCTTGGCGCGCAGCCGCTGCTCCAGCTTCGCGCGCAGCTCGCGGGACTCCTCCAGATCGGTCTCCAGCTCGGCGACCCGTTCCTCGTGCCGCCATTCGTCGCCCGCACGCGCGCGTGTGAGTTCGGCGACCTGCTTGCCCGCCTGCGCGTCCCAGCGGCGCATCACGACCGCGCCGAGGACCGCCGTCGCGGCGGCCGCCGCGGCCAGCGCGCGCAACACGGTGGCCTCGGAGAACACCCACGGACCCAGCGCGCAGGCGACGGAGACGCCGGCGATCGCCGACGGGGGCAACAGCCGGTGCAGAGGCGGGGAATGGCGGTGGCGTCCACGTGGCATGGCCAGAAACTTACCGCGCGTAGGGGAGTCGTGGGCCCCCGCCCCGTAAAAACACGGCCACACCGTGTGCTTAACGGGGCGTCGGGGGCAGGAGGGCTCAGCGGTCGGTGAGCCGTCCGCTGAGCCACTGGAGCATCGGCGGGATCTCGCGCCGCCAGGTGTTGAAGTTGTGCCCGCCGCTGTCGAGGATGATCGACGAGACCCGGGTCAGATTCGTGGCCTGGACCCGCTGGATGAACTTCAGCGTGGCGTTGTAGTCGTGCTCGCCGACCTTGCTGCTGGTGACGAGCAGCGAGGTGTCCGGCGCCTTCTCGTGCTCCAGCAGCCAGAACAGGTCGGCACGGTCGCGCAGCTTCTCGTCGCCGTGGAAGAGGTCACCGGTGGTCGGGTCGATCGGCGCCTTGTAGTACGGGGAGAGGCCGGCGCCGGCCGCGTACACGTTCGGGTGGTGCATGGCGAGCTTGAGGGCGCAGTAGCCGCCCGTGGAGTCGCCGACGACGCCCCAGCTGCCCGGCCGCTTGCCGGCCCGGTAGTGCCCGAGGACGGCCTCCGGCAGATCCTTGGCGAAAAACGTTTCGGCTTGGGGCCCGCCCGGCACGTCGACGCACTCGGTGTCCCGCGGCGGTGCCACGGTCGGCCGCAGCATCACCAGGATCATCGGCTGCACCCGCCCGTCCTTGGCCAGCCGCTGCGCCGTGCCCGGGTAGTCCAGCTTCTCCACCAGCGCCCGCGCGGTGCCCGGGTAGCCGGTCAGCACGACCGCCACCGGGAACGTACGCGTGCGGTACTGCGGCTGGAAGTACTCCGGCGGCAGGTACACGTACGCCGGTGTGACGATGTGGGTCGTACGGCCCACGACGTCGACCTTCTGTATCTGCCCGCCGGTCTCCGGCCGCGCGGCTTTCACGCCCGGCACGTCGGAGGTGGAGACCACCTGGAGCGGGCCGCCGGTGCTGCCGTTGGCCGAGTGGTCGACCACGATCCCCTGGTCGGTCTCCTGGCCGAACAGGTCCGCCCAGCTCGCGTAGAAGCCGAAGGCCTGGTTGGCGGCGAGCCCGACGCAGGCGAAGAGGGCCACCTGGGTGAACAGCAGCAGGCCGACCCGCCCGCTGACGGCCCGCCAGCTCGACCGGGCCAGGCGCGGCCACAGCCATACCGTGCCGACGAACAGCACGACGGCGATCAGAACCGCCAGCACCAGCACTTTGTTGCTCGTGAGACCCATGGGCTGTTTCCTGCCTGTGCTTTCCGCCCGTGTCGTGCCCGCGCGCGGTTGCGAGGGCTTGCCCGGGGCTTTCCTTGGCCTTTGACCCGACTTTCCGATGGGGAGTGAACCTCTCTCCCCGCGACACCGTCCTAGAGGGCGCAATGTCGCCGGATGCCCGATCGGGCCCGGGTTCAAGGTCTCTCGCAGAACTACGGGATGCGATGTCTGTCAGGATAGATGGGGAAATGTCGGGCGGGGTTCCGGGCCGATCAAGCCGGGCGCGGCGCATACTGCGCGGCCCGCGCCCCGAGGCCGTCCCCGCCGTGGTCGGCAGGGCCGCCGCGCTCGTGGGCGTCCTGGACATTGCCGCGGGTGTGTTCCCGCGCTTCCGTCACAGCCGTATGCACGCCCTGGCGGAGGTGCTGCCGGGCTCCTTCGGGCCGTTCGCGGCGGCGCTCTCGCTCAGCGCGGGCGTGCTGTTGCTGCTGCTCGCGCACGGGCTCAAACGGCGCAAGCGCCGGGCGTGGCGCGCGGCGGTCGCGCTGCTTCCGGCCGGTGCGGTGGCGCAGTTCGCCTACCGTCACTCGGTCGTGGGCGTGCTGATCGCGGTCGCGCTGCTGGTGCCGCTGCTGCGCCACCGCGACCAGTTCGCGGCCCTGCCCGATCCGCGCAGCAGGTGGCGCGCGCTCGCCAACTTCGTGCTCATGAGCGCCGGTTCCCTCGCCCTCGGCCTCGTCATCGTCAGCGTCCACCCGCACCGGACGATCGGCGACCCGAGCCTGGCCGACCGGCTGACGCACGTCATCTACGGCCTGGCCGGCTTCGAGGGCCCCGTCGACTACCAGGGCAACACCTCCTGGACGGTCGCCTTCTCCCTCGGTGCCCTCGGCTGGATCACCGCCGTCACCACGATCTACCTGGCCTTCCGCCCCGAGCACCCGGCCGCCCGCCTCACCGAGGACGACGAGGTCAAGCTGCGCGCGCTGCTGGAGAAGCACGGCCGGCGCGACTCGCTCGGCCACTTCGCGCTGCGCCGCGACAAGGCCGTGGTGTTCTCGCCGAGCGGCAAGGCCGCGGTCACCTACCGGGTCGTGTCCGGCGTGATGCTCGCCAGCGGCGACCCCATCGGCGACGTCGAGGCCTGGCCGGGCGCCATCGAGCGCTTCATGGACGAGGCCAGGGCCCACTCCTGGACGCCCGCGGTCATGGGCTGCTCGGAGACCGGTGGCGAGGTGTGGACCCGTGAGACCGGCCTGGACGCCCTGGAACTGGGCGACGAGGCGGTGGTGGACGTGGCGGATTTCTCGCTCGCCGGACGCGCGATGCGCAACGTGCGCCAGATGGTCAAGCGCATCGAGCGGGCCGGCTACGAAACCCGGGTACGGCGCATCCGTGACGTCGGCGAGGCCGAGTTGGAGCGGATCCGCCTGGCGGCGGAGGACTGGCGCGGCACGGACACCGAGCGCGGCTTCTCCATGGCGCTCGGCCGCATCGGCGACCCGGCCGACGGCGACTGCCTGATCGCCACCGCCCACAAGCAGGACGACGCACAGGGTGAGTACGGCGACCTGAAGGCGATCCTCCACTTCGTGCCCTGGGGCGAGGACGGCGTGTCGCTGGACCTGATGCGCCGCGACCGCAGCGCCGACCCGGGCATGAACGAACTGCTGATCGTCGCCGCCCTGCAAGCCGCCCCGAGGCTGGGCATCACCCGGGTCTCGCTGAACTTCGCGATGTTCCGCTCCGCCCTCGCACGCGGCGAGAAGATCGGCGCCGGCCCGGTGCTGCGCGCCTGGCGCGGACTGCTGGTGTTCCTCTCGCGCTGGTTCCAGATCGAGTCGCTGTACAAGTTCAACGCCAAGTTCCAGCCGCGCTGGGAACCGCGGTTCGTGGTCTACCGGGCCTCCGCCGACCTGCCCCGCATCGGCTTCGCCGCCATGCAGGCGGAGGGCTTCGTCAACCTCGCCGTGCCGCTGCCGCGCTTCCTGCGCCGGCGCCGGCCGACGGCCCAGCGCGCGTGCGCGCACGCGGTGACCGAACGGGACGTCCGGGCGGCCTGAGCCGCCCACCTGCCTGCCGAGCCCCGACACGCCGAGCGGTACGGCCCCGGGAGCGGCCCGGGAGGACGCCGCACCCCTTCCGGCGCCGGGGCCTCCGCCCGGGGCGCGGCGCGTTCCGCCACGGTCCGGGGCCTACGCTGAACGTATGAACAACCTCAGCGGGCGCGGCCGAGTCGCCGGCCTTCCGGCATGGGACCGGTGCGCGGTCATGGGGGTCGTGAACGTGACCCCCGACTCCTTCTCCGACGGCGGCCGCTGGTTCGACACGACCGTCGCCGTCAAGCACGGCCTGGATCTGGTCGCCCAGGGCGCGGATCTGGTCGACGTCGGCGGCGAGTCCACCCGGCCCGGGGCCACGCGCGTGGACGAGGCGGAGGAGCTGCGGCGGGTCATCCCCGTGGTGCGGGGCCTCGCCTCCGAGGGCGTCGTCGTCTCCGTCGACACCATGCGCGCCTCCGTCGCCGAACGGGCCCTCGCGGCAGGCGCCGCCCTCGTCAACGACGTCAGCGGCGGCCTCGCCGATCCCGCGATGATCCCGGTGGTCGCCGACGCGGGCGCCCCCTTCGTCGTCATGCACTGGCGCGGCTTCCTCCAGGGCGGCAACGTCAAGGGCGTCTACGAGGACGTCGTCGGGGAAGTCGTGGACGAACTGCACGCGCGCGTGGAGGCCGTTCTGGCGGGCGGTATCGCCCCGGACCACATCGTCGTCGACCCGGGCCTCGGCTTCTCCAAGGAGGCCGAGCACGACCTCGCCCTCCTCGCCCGCCTCGACCGGCTGGCCTCCCTCGGGCACCCGCTGCTGGTCGCCGCCTCCCGCAAGCGGTTCCTCGGCCGGGTCCTCGCCGGACCGCAGGGGGCGCCCCCGCCGGCCCGGGAGCGCGACGCGGCCACGGCAGCCGTCTCCGCGCTCGCCGCGCACGCCGGCGCGTGGGCGGTGCGCGTGCACGAGGTGCGCGCCACGGCGGACGCGGTCCGGGTGGCCCGGGCCGTGGAGGAGGCGCGCGGCGCGGCGGGCGCGCCCGGCACCGGCGGCGCGCACGGGGCGGAAGGAGAGCGGTGAGCGCCCCCCACACCGACGTCGAGCAGGTGGAGGCCGCCAACACCGCCTTCTACGAGGCACTCGAACGCGGCGACTTCGAGGAGGTCTCCTCCCTCTGGCTGACCCCCGCCGACCTGGGCGTGGACGAGACGTACCACGACCCCGCGGACAGCGGGGTCATCTCCTGCGTCCACCCCGGCTGGCCGGTGCTCACCGGCCGCGGCGAGGTCCTCAGGTCGTACGCGCTGATCATGGCCAACACCGACTACATCCAGTTCTTCCTCACCGATGTGCATGTCTCCGTGACCGGCGACACCGCGCTCGTGACCTGCACGGAGAACATCCTCAGCGGCGGCCCCGCCCCCGAGGAGGGCGCGGAGCTCGGCCCGCTGGTCGGCCAGCTCGTCGTCGCCACGAACGTGTTCCGGCGCACCCCCTCCGGCTGGAAGCTCTGGTCGCACCACGCCTCCCCCGTGCTGGCCGAGACCGACGAGGACGACGAGGACAACCACGTGAACGGCGTGAACCCGGACGACGAACCCCTGGCCTGACCCGAAGAAGTGGTTGGAATCACCTACCCCGGGGTAGGAGCGGCTACCAGCCCATGACAGGGCCGGGTTCCCCGGGGGAAACGGCCGGTGAACGCTGCGGACACCGGCCCGTGCCCACGCCCCCGCGGCCCGGCTTTGTCAGTGCCCGCAGGTAGATTCGTCTGAGGCCGGTGTGCCGCCCGCACGCGGCACGGGCCGGTCGTTCCCGACGATTGCAGGAGTGATTCGCGTGGATCGTGTCGCGCTGCGCGGCCTCAAGGCCCGCGGGCACCACGGTGTGTTCCCCAGGGAGCGCGAGGAGGGCCAGACCTTCATCGTGGACCTGGTCCTCGGCCTGGACACCCGGCCGGCCGCGGCCGACGACGACCTGACGAAGACCGTGCACTACGGCATCGTGGCCGAGGAGGTCGTGGCCGTGGTCGAGGGCGAGCCGGTGAACCTCATCGAGACCCTCGCCGAGCGGATCGCCCGGACCTGCCTGAAGCACGAAGGGGTCGAGGAGGTCGAGGTCTGCGTCCACAAGCCGGACGCCCCGATCACCGTCCCCTTCGACGACGTGACCGTCACCATCACCCGGAGCCGAGTATGACCCGACCTTTCCACCAGGGTCACAGCGACCCGACCGTCCAGCCGGTGCCCGCCTCGGTCGTCGAGCAGGTCGACGCCGCCGACACGACGCTGAGCAACCCGAAGTGGGCCGTGATCTCCATCGGCTCCAACCTCGGCAACCGCCTGGAGACCCTCCAGGGAGCCGTCGACGCCCTGGAGGACACCCCCGGCGTCCGGGTGAAGGCCGTCTCCCCGGTGTACGAGACCGAGCCGTGGGGCGTGGAGCCGGGCAGCCAGCCGTCGTACTTCAACGCGGTCGTGGTCCTCAAGACGACCCTGCCCCCGTCGTCCCTGCTGGAGCGGGCGCACGCCGTCGAGGAGGCCTTCCACCGCGTCCGGGACGAGCGCTGGGGCGCGCGCACGCTGGACGTCGACATCGTCGCCTACGCCGGCGTCACCTCGGACGACCCGCGGCTCACCCTGCCCCACCCGCGCGCCCACGAGCGCGCCTTCGTGCTCGTGCCCTGGCACGACGTCGACCCGCAGGCGCAGCTCCCCGGCCGCGGCACGGTGGCCGACCTGCTGTCCGCCGTCACCCGTGAGGGTGTCGCGCCCCGCGCGGACCTGGAACTCCGGCTGCCCGAGTAGTCGTTAAGGTCGAGACGGGTCAAGACCAAGACGACCACCGTCCGGAATGGTCCGGGGGAACTGAAGGGACACCGTGAGAGAGCTGCGCATCAGGGTGCTGGCGGGCGTGTTCGTCGTCGCAGGCGTCCTGTCCTGGGCGGGCGCCCGCCTCTGGAACTCGATCGGGACCCTCCCCAGCGTCCCCCTGGCCGCCCCCGTCGTCCTCGCGCTGATCGCGGTGGTCCTGCTCTCGACGGCGCTGTCGCTGCGCGCCCGTCTCAGGGCCCAGCGCGAGCGCCGGCCCGGCGCCAAGGGCGTCGACCCGCTGATGGCGGCCCGGGCGGTCGTCTTCGGCCAGGCCAGCGCGCTGGTGGCCGCGCTCGTCGCCGGCATGTACGGCGGCACGGGCGTCTTCCTGCTGGAGCTGCTGGACATCCCGGCCCGCCGTGACCAGGCGATCTACGCCGGCTTCTCGGTCCTGACCGGCATCGGGGTGATAGCTGCCGCCATCTTCCTGGAGCGGGTCTGCAAGCTCCCCGAGGACGACGACCAGAACCACCAGGGCGCGGAGCCGGTGGCCTGACCCCCGGCCCCGCGCCCCGGCACGTGTCGCGGCTCGCTCAGCGCGCCATGATGAGGCTCATCGCCTCGTTCCGCGTCGCCGCGTCCCGCAGCTGACCGCGGACCGCGGACGTTATGGTCTTCGCGCCCGGCTTGCGGATGCCCCGCATGGACATGCACATGTGCTCGCACTCGACGACCACGATGACGCCCCGCGGCTCCAGGATGTTCATCAGGGAGTCCGCGATCTGCGTGGTGAGGCGCTCCTGCACCTGCGGCCGGCGGGCGTAGACGTCGACCAGGCGGGCCAGCTTGGACAGGCCGGTGATCTTGCCGGTCTCGGACGGGATGTAGCCGACGTGAGCGACACCCCGGAACGGCACCAGATGATGCTCGCAGGTCGAGTACACCTCGATGTCCTTCACCAGGACCATCTCGTCGTGCCCCAGGTCGAACGTCGTCGTCAGGACGTCCTCGGGCTGCTGCCACAGACCGGCGAAGATCTCCCTGTAGGCACGCGCGACCCTGGCCGGCGTCTCCCGCAGGCCCTCGCGGTCCGGGTCCTCGCCGACCGCGATCAGCAGTTCGCGAACGGCGTTCTCGGCGCGCTTCTCGTCGAACTCGCCGATGGGGCCCTCGCCGTCCAGCGTCACCGGGTCGGTCATCTGGTTCCTCGTTCCTGTGCCTTGCACGCGGGTATGCCTCGCGTTCCGTCTGCGGACAAGCGAAATGCCGCGCCCCCAGGCTAAAACCTGGGGGACGCGGCATTCATTCCAGCCCTTGTGGCCGCTGCGCGGTCAGCTCTCGGAGCGGTCCTCCGGGGCCTGCTCCGTCACCGGGGCGGACTCCGCGGCGGTGGACTTCGCCGTGCTGATCGCCGCCGTCGAGCCGTTCGCACCGTTGGTCAGTGCCAGCTCCTTCGGGGAGAGCACCGGCGGGCGGGTGGACGGGGTCCGGCGGGAGGAGCCGGTCCAGGCGGGCCGCGGCGGGCGCTTGACGATCGGGGCGAAGATCTCGGCGATCTCCTCCTTGCCCAGGGTCTCCTTCTCCAGCAGCTGGAGCACGAGGTTGTCGAGCACGTCGCGGTTCTCGACCAGGATCTCCCAGGCCTCGTTGTGCGCGGTCTCGATCAGCTTCTTGACCTCTTCGTCCACCAGCGCGGCGACCTCTTCCGAGTAGTCGCGCTGGTGAGCCATCTCACGGCCCAGGAACGGCTCGGAGTTGTCGCCTCCGAACTTGATCGCGCCGAGGCGCTCGGTCATGCCGTACTGGGTGACCATCGCGCGGGCCAGGTTGGTGGCCTTCTCGATGTCGTTCGCGGCGCCCGTGGTCGGGTCGTGGAAGACCAGTTCCTCGGCCGCCCGGCCGCCCAGCATGTAGGCGAGCTGGTCGAGCATCTCGTTGCGCGTGGTCGAGTACTTGTCCTCGTCCGGCAGGACCATCGTGTAACCGAGGGCACGGCCACGGGACAGGATCGTGATCTTGTGGACCGGGTCGGAGTTCGGCGAGGCCGCCGCGACCAGGGCGTGACCGCCCTCGTGGTACGCGGTGATCTTCTTCTCCTTGTCCGACATGATCCGGGTCCGCTTCTGCGGGCCCGCGACCACGCGGTCGATCGCCTCGTCCAGCGCCTTGTTGTCGATCAGCTTCTGGTCGCCGCGGGCGGTGAGCAGTGCGGCCTCGTTCAGCACGTTGGCGAGGTCGGCACCGGTCATGCCCGGGGTGCGGCGGGCCACGGCGGACAGGTCGACGTCGGGCGCGACCGGCTTGCCCTTCTGGTGGACCTTGAGGATCTCCAGGCGGCCCTGGAGGTCCGGCGGGTCGACCGCGATCTGCCGGTCGAAGCGGCCGGGGCGCAGCAGCGCCGGGTCGAGGATGTCCGGGCGGTTCGTGGCGGCGATCAGGATCACACCGCCCTTGACGTCGAAGCCGTCCATCTCGACGAGCAGCTGGTTCAGCGTCTGCTCGCGCTCGTCGTGACCGCCGCCGAGACCGGCGCCGCGGTGACGGCCGACCGCGTCGATCTCGTCCACGAAGACGATCGCCGGGGCGTTCGCCTTGGCCTGCTCGAACAGGTCACGGACCCGGGAGGCACCGACACCGACGAACATCTCGACGAAGTCGGAACCGGAGATCGAGTAGAAGGGGACGCCCGCCTCGCCGGCGACGGCGCGCGCGAGCAGGGTCTTGCCGGTACCCGGGCGGCCGTAGAGCAGCACGCCCTTGGGGATCTTGGCGCCGACGGCCTGGAACTTGGCCGGCTCCTGGAGGAACTCCTTGATCTCCTGGAGCTCCTCGACGGCCTCGTCGCAGCCCGCGACGTCCGAGAAGGTCGTCTTCGGGGTGTCCTTGGTGATGAGCTTCGCCTTGGACTTGCCGAAGTTCATGACCCGGGAGCCGCCGCCCTGCATCTGATTCATCAGGAACAGGAAGACGACCACGATCAGGACGAAGGGCAGCAGCGAGAGCAGGACGCCGACGAACGGGTTCTGCTTGGACGGCGAGACCGTGTAGCCGTCCGGAATCTGCTTGTCCTGGTACTTGGTCTGCAGCGTGCCGGCGATGGTCACGCCCTGGTCGCCGATGTAGCTCGCCTGGATCTTCGAGCTGCCCTCGACCTTGTAGCCGTCCTTGAGCGTGACCTTGATGCTCTGCTCGTCACCGGTGGTGAGCTTGGCCGACTCGACCTTGTTGTCGTTGATCGCCGCCACGACCTGGCCGGTGTCCACCGTCTTGTAGCCGCCGGACGAGCCGACGACCTGCATCAACACGACCACGGCAAGGACGGCCAGCACGATCCACATGACCGGCCCACGGAAGTATCGCTTCACGTCCATCCATACGGAGCGGTGCCGCCCCGTCCCTCCTGCCATAGTGAGTTTGATAAGACAGTTCTTCTGACGGTACCCCAGCATTGTTGCCCGAAGCCGCACGGAGCCGTTTCGACGGCTGGGAAACCCGTCTCTGCACCCTTCAACGGCGTGGAACCCGCTGGGGTTCCCGATCGTCCTACTGGGCTTGGGCCGACTGGCTCAGCCGCCGTAGACGTGAGGCGCGAGCGTACCGACGAACGGCAGGTTGCGGTACTTCTCGGCGTAGTCGAGGCCGTAGCCCACGACGAACTCGTTCGGGATGTCGAAGCCGACCCACTCCACGTCGATGGCGACCTTGGCGGCGTCCGGCTTGCGCAGCAGCGTGCACACCTTCAGGGAGGCGGGCTCGCGGGAGCCGAGGTTGTTGATCAGCCAGGACAGGGTCAGGCCGGAGTCGATGATGTCCTCGACGATCAGGACGTGCCTGCCCTTGATGTCGGTGTCGAGGTCCTTGAGGATCCGCACGACACCGGAGGACTGGGTGCCCGCGCCGTAGGAGGACACGGCCATCCAGTCCATGGTGACGGGGGTGGACAGCGCCCGGGCGAGGTCCGCCATGACCATCACCGCGCCCTTGAGGACGCCGACGATGAGCAGGTCCTTGCCCGCGTACTCCGCGTCGATCTTCGCGGCCAGCTCGGCCAGCTTCGCGTCGATCTCTTCCTTGGTGATGAGCACCTGCTGGAGGTCGGCACCCATGTCTTTCGCGTCCACCCGCATCACTTTCGGTCGTCCCGCACTTACGGCCGCGTGCGCGGCCACCGGCTCCGGCCGCACGCACGGCCTCCGGCTGCCCGGCCCGCCGGAGGGTCGCTCCGGGAGGGTGGGGATTCAGCCTTGCCGAATCACCAGTCTGCCACCCTGCCGCTGGGCGACGACTTTGCCCGGGAGATTGATGGCTCCCTGGCCGCGCCAGCCGGTGATCAGGCGGTCGACTTCCTCGATGTGGCGGGCGAACAGCGCACCGGCGGGGGCACCGGCCTCGATGGCCGCGCGGCGCAGGATCCGGCGGCGCACGGCGGGCGGGAGGGCGTACAGCTTGGCGCACTCCAGCAGGCCGGCGGCGTCCCGCACGGAGGCCTCGGCCTGCCGCGCCCAGGCGTCCAGGGCGTCGGCGTCGTCGCGGGAGAGCTGGGCGGTGCGGGCCAGCGCCTCCACGACGCCCTTGCCGAGGGCCTTCTCCAGGGCGGGCAGGCCCTCGTGCCGGAGCCGGGAGCGGGTGTAGGCGGGGTCGGCGTTGTGCGGGTCGTCCCAGACGGGCAGCGACTGGACCATACAGGCCTTGCGGGCGGTCTGCCGGTCGAGTTGCAGGAAGGGCCGCCGGTAACGGCCGCCGGCCCCCGAGACCGCGGCCATGCCGGACAGGGAGCGGATGCCGGAGCCGCGGGCGAGGCCCAGCAGGACGGTTTCGGCCTGGTCGTCCCGGGTGTGGCCGAGCAGGACCGCGGCGGCGCCGTGGCGTTCGGCGGCGGCGTCCAGGGCGGCGTAGCGGGCGTCGCGGGCGGCGGCTTCGGGGCCGCCCGCGCGGCCGACGGTCACGGCGACGGACTCGACCGGATCGAGTCCGAGTCCGCGCAGCCGCAGGACGACCTCGTCGGCGCGGAGGTCGGAGCCGGGCTGGAGGCCGTGGTCGACGGTGACCCCGCCGGCCCGGACGCCGAGCTTGGGGGCCTCGAAGGCGAGGGCGGAGGCGAGGGCCATGGAGTCGGCACCGCCGGAGCACGCGACGAGGACGAGCGGGGAGGGGGGCCGCTCGGCCGTCCGGTCCTCCCGCGCGCCGGCCGGCTGCGCGGGAAAGCCCTGGTGGTCGTTGAGGATGTCGTGGAGGACGCGGCGAACCGCCAGGCGTATCGCCGCGACCGCAGGATGGGGACCCATGTCCGGTTCCCTTCATGAAGTTTTCGGGGGATGAACCCGGGACGGTCACTCAGAGTGTGTAGATGGTGACAGAAGCGGGCCGTTCCCCGAGCATCGCACGCCTACGCATGGCTCACGGTCCCTCGGACGGGTGATTGGAGGGGCGTTCGCCTGCCGTCGGCCGGATTCCTTTCACGACGTCCCCATGCCGTTCACGACTCCGCCTTGCGGTGCACCCGCGCGACCCAGTCCGCCGGTTTGGCGATCTCCGCCTTGGTGGGAAGGGTGTTGGGCGAGGTCCAGACGCGGTTGAAACCGTCGACGCCGACCTGTTCGACCACGGCGCGTACGAACCGTTCGCCGTCCCGGTACTGCCTCAGCTTGGCATCCAGGCCGAGCAGCTTGCGCAGGGCCATGTCCAGGCGGGAGGCGCCCTTGGCGCGGCGCTGCTGGAACTTCTCGCGGATCTCCGCGACGGTCGGTACGACGCTCGGGCCGACGCCGTCCATGACGTAGTCGGCGTGCCCCTCCAGCAGGGACATCACGGCGGTGAGCCGGCCGAGGATCTCCCGCTGGGCGGGGGTCTGCACCAGTTCCACGAAGGAGCGTCCGCCGTCCTCCTCCTCGCCCTCGGGCCGGCCGCCGACCAGGGACTGGGCGGCGTCCCGGATGCGCTCCAGGAAGGTCATCGGGTCGACGTCGGTCTCGGCCAAGAACGACTGGATCTCGCCCTCCAGGTGGTCCCGCAGCCAGGGCACGGCGGTGAACTGCGTGCGGTGGGTCTCCTCGTGCAGGCACACCCACAGGCGGAAGTCGTGCGGCTCGACGTCGAGTTCGCGTTCGACGTGGACGATGTTGGGCGCGACGAGCAGCAGCCGGCCGCCGCCGTTCTCGCCGGCCGGGAGGTCGCGGGTGGCGGGGGCGAAGGTCTCGTACTGACCGAGGACGCGGGAGGACAGGAACGACAGGAGCATGCCGAGTTCGACGCCGGTGACCTTGCCGCCGACGGCGCCGAGGACCGCGCTGCCCGGGTTGCTGCCGCGCCGTTCCTGCATCTTCTCCAGGAGCGGGCGGAGGATCTCGCGGAAGCCGGCGACGTTGGCGCGGACCCAGCCGGGGCGGTCGACGACGAGGACGGGGGTGTCGTGGATCTCCTCGGTGCCCATGCGGGTGAAGCCCCGGACGTGTCCCTCCGAGGCCTTCGCGTGCCGGCGCAGCTCCGCGACGACGGCCCTGGCCTCGTCGCGGCTGACGTCGGGGCCGGGACGTACGAGGCGGGTCGCGGTCGCCACCGCGAGGTTCCAGTCGACCATCCCGGGAGATGCGGTGCCACCGAAGCCAGTCATGTTGTCAACCGTACGTGAGCGGCCCCATTTCGGGCAGGCCGTGGGGATGCCGACAGGCCCGACCGCGCTTTCCGGTCACCCGCCGCGGGCGGCCGTGCCGGGGCCGGCCCCCCTTTCCGCCCCGCCTGTGTCGGCTGGGCCGCACGGTCGGGCCCGCGGCGGCGGGCGGCTCCCGGCGGTCAGCGCGTCAGGGCTGTCGCCGCCGTGTCCAGGGCCGACTGGGCCTCCAGGGGATTCGTCGTGTCCGAGGCCAGGAAGGCGAAGGCCAGGAGGTGGCCGGTCTTGTCGACGACCGTGCCCGCGAGGGTGTTCACCCCGGTCAGCGTGCCCGTCTTGGCGCGTACGAGACCGGCCGCGCCGTCGGTGTACCGCTTGCTCAGGGTGCCGGTGAAGCCGGCCACGGGGAGGCCGGTGAGGACCGGGCGCAGGCCGGGGCGGCCGGGGTCGCCCGCCTTGACCAGCAGGGCGGTGAGGAGGTCGGCCGTGAGCCGGTCGTCGCGGTTCAGGCCGCTGCCGTCGTGGAAGGCGGCGCCGGTCATCGGCAGGCCGAGCTTGCGCAGCTGGGTGGCGATGGCCTTCGCGCCGCCGTCGAAGCTGGCGGGCTGCCCGCTCGCCAGGGCGGTGTGCCGCGCGAGGGCCTCCGCGATGTCGTTGTCGCTGTTGGTGAGCATCCGCTCGACCAGCTCCGACAGCGGCGGCGAGGAGACGCGGGCGAGGGTCTCCGCGCGCGTGCTGGCCTTGGAGGGGCCGGGGGCCGTGGTGGTGATGCCGGCGTCCTTCAGGAAGGACGCGAACCGGGTGGCCGCGTCCGCCGCCGGATCGGCCACGCGGGGCGCCGGGCCGTCGGTGGAGGCGTCGGTGCGGCCCTCGTCGACGGTGAGGGCGCTGATCGGGGCGAGGTTGTCGTTGACGCCGATGGGGTGCAGGGCGGGGCCGGTGAAGAGGGTGGTGTCGTACGAGAGGGTGATCTTGTGGATGCCGCGCTTGCGGAGTGCTGTCGCGGTGTCCGCCGCCAGGGCCCGCAGGCCGGCCCGGTCGCGGGCCCCGGTGTGCGCGGTGAGGGTGGGGTCGCCGCCGCCGACCAGGACGAGTTCCCGGGTGTCGGGTTCCAGGGCGGTGCGGGTGATGAGGCGGTGGTCGGGGCCGAGGGCGGACAGCGCGGCGACAGCGGTGGCGATCTTGGTGGTGGAGGCGGGCGTGAGGGCCTTGCCGGCGTCGGCGCCGTAGAGACCTGCGCCGGTCGTGACGTCGACGACGGCCGCCGCGTGACTGCGGCCGAGCGCGGGTGCCTTCAGGAGGGGGTCCAGGACGTCCGAGAGCGCGTTCGGGTCCGGAGGGGCCTTCTTGGTGCCGACGGCGCCCGTGGCGCCGCCGAGGCCCGTCAGCACGGGCGCGGCGCTCGGCGCGGGCCGGGGCGCCCCGGCGGCCCTGCCGGAGCGGCCGTGATCTGCGCCACCTGACCGCTCCAGTGCGGCGGCGCGGTCCCGCTCGGCCGTACGCTGACCGTTGGCGTCCCAGGGGCCGGCCACGGTCACCACGCCGGCGGCCAGCGCCAGGCCGGCGGTGGCGGCGCCCGCGGTGTACTGCCAGGTCCTGACGGTCCGGGGACGGGGGAGGTGGACAGGCCTGACGCGGACGGCTTCCGTCAGCCGCGCGATCCGCGGCCGGGCGGCCGTCACGGCGCGCGCCAGACCCGGTCGTACGGCGGTCACGATCCGCGCCACGCGCGGTCTCGCGGCTCGCCAAGGCCTCAGCTCTGGCACGATCACCAGCCCCTTTCGCGATCACACACCTGCGTGAGGGACACTTAACCACCAGAACTATGTGCTGATCATGGAGGAGCCACCGGTGGAGTTCGACGTCACGATCGAGATCCCGAAGGGTTCGCGGAACAAGTACGAGGTGGACCACGAGACCGGTCGGATCCGCCTGGACCGTCGTCTCTTCACCTCGACCGCCTACCCGACCGACTACGGCTTCGTCGAGAACACCCTCGGCGAGGACGGCGACCCGCTCGACGCGCTGGTCATCCTGGACGAGCCGACCTTCCCGGGCTGCCTCATCCGCTGCCGCGCGATCGGCATGTTCCGCATGACGGACGAGGCCGGCGGCGACGACAAGCTGCTGTGCGTCCCGGCCACCGACCCGCGCGTGGAGCACCTGCGCGACATCCACCACGTGTCGGAGTTCGACCGCCTGGAGATCCAGCACTTCTTCGAGGTCTACAAGGACCTGGAGCCCGGCAAGTCGGTCGAGGGCGCCAACTGGGTCGGCCGGTCGGACGCCGAGGCGGAGATCGAGCGGTCCTACAAGCGCTTCAAGGAGCAGGGCGGCCACTGAGCACCCGCTCGCGCGAACGGGCCGCACGCGTGCGCGTGCGGCCCGTTTCGCATGTCCGCACACTTACGGTCCGTCCGGGTACGTGTGCGCATACTGATGCTTACGGCAAGTGCGGTACAGGGAGCGGTGCGAGGTGACGGAGGCGGAAGACCGCAAGCCCCGGTCGGACGAGGCACGGTACGACCCGGAGATCACGTCCGAGTTCGCCATTCCCGAGGGTCTCGACGTCCCGAGGGGCGGCGAGTCGGAGACGACCTCCGAGTTCGCGGTGCCGGAGGGGCTGGAGACGCCGCAGCCGCCGAGTGCCGAGCCGGAGGGTTCGGCGTTCGGCACGCCGAGCACCTACAGCGCGCAGACCGCGCCGGCCGCGTTCACCCCGGCCACCGGTGTGCCGCTGGTCAGCCTGATCAAGGACGCGCCCTGGCAGGACCGGATGCGCACGATGCTGCGCATGCCGGTGGCGGAGCGGCCGGCGCCGGAGCCGGTGCAGCGCGTGGAGGAGGGCGGCCCGGCCGTCCCGCGCGTGCTGGACCTGACCCTGCGTATCGGGGAGCTGCTGCTGGCCGGCGGTGAGGGCGCGGAGGACGTGGAGGCCGCGATGTTCGCGGTGTGCCGGTCCTACGGCCTGGACCGGTGCGAACCGACCGTCACCTTCACGCTGCTGTCCATCTCGCACCAGCCGTCCCTGGTGGAGGACCCGGTGACGGCGTCCCGGACGGTCCGGCGGCGGGGCACCGACTACACGCGTCTGGCGGCCGTCTTCCGGCTGGTGGACGACCTGACCGACCCGGAGACCCACGTCTCCCTGGAGGAGGCCTACCGGCGGCTGGCGGAGATCCGCCGCAACCGGCACCCCTACCCCGGCTGGGCGCTGACCCTGGCGAGCGGGCTGCTGGCCGGTGCGGCCTCCGTGCTGGTCGGCGGTGACCCGGTCGTGTTCCTGGCGGCGGCCGTCGGCGCGATGCTCGGCGACCGGCTGGCGTGGCTGTGCGCGGGGCGCGGACTGCCGGAGTTCTACCAGTTCACGGTGGCCGCGATGCCGCCCGCGGCGATCGGGGTGGCGCTGACGCTGGCGCACGTGGACGTGAAGGCGTCCGCGGTGATCACCGGTGGGCTGTTCGCGCTGCTGCCCGGGCGGGCGCTCGTGGCGGGGGTGCAGGACGGGCTGACGGGCTTCTACATCACCGCCTCGGCCCGGCTGCTGGAGGTCATGTACTTCTTCGTCGGCATCGTCACCGGGGTGCTGACCGTCCTGTACTTCGGCGTGAAGATCGGCGGCAAGCTCAATCCGGACGCGCAGTTGGGCATCTCCCATCGGCCGCTGATCCAGATCGCGGCCTCGATGCTGCTGTCGCTGACCTTCGCGGTGCTGCTCCAGCAGGAACGGTCCACCGTGCTCTGGGTGACCCTCAACGGCGGGGTGGCCTGGTCGGTGTACGGCGCGATGCGCTACGCGGGCGACATCTCGCCGGTGGCGTCCACGGCCGTGGCGGCGGGGCTCGTGGGGCTGTTCGGGCAGTTGCTGTCCCGGTACCGGTTCGCCTCTGCGCTGCCGTACACGACGGCGGCGATCGGGCCGCTGCTGCCCGGTTCGGCGACGTACTTCGGGCTGCTGTCCATGGCGCAGAACGACGTGGACAAGGGACTGGTGTCGCTGGCCAAGGCCGCGTCGCTGGCGATGGCCATCGCCATCGGGGTCAACCTGGGGTCGGAGATCTCCCGGCTGTTCCTGCGGGTCGGCTCCGCCGGCAAGCGCCGGGCCGCCAAGCGGACGCGCGGGTTCTGAGCCTCCCCGTCCCCCGCGCCCCCGGTCAGTGGCCGCGGTTGTCGTACGGCGGGTACTGGTTGGGGTCGTACTGCTGCTGCGGGTACTGCTGCTGCGGGTACTGCTGCCGGCCGTAGGACTGGCCGGCGTCGTACCCCTGGTCGTCGTACCCCTGGTTGTCGTAGCCCTGGTGGCCCTGGCCCTGGCCGTGGTGGCCCTGGCCGTAGCCCTGGTTGTCGTAGCCCTGGTTCCAGTCCTGCTGCCGGGGCTGCTGGTACGGCTGCTCGTACTGCGGGGGGTATGGCTGCTCGGGCTCGACGCGCCGCAGGCGGGTCGTGGCGTCGTCCATGACCGGGGGGTGCTGGTACTGCGGCTGCTGGTGGACGGGCTGGGGCTGCTGGTAGGCGGGCTGCCGCGGGGGCTCCGGGGCGGTCTGCCCGGCCTTCTTGCTCTTGCCGCGCGCCCGCAGGTACTCGATCGCGATCGGGATCACCGAGACGAGGACGATCAGGATGAGGATCGCCTCGATGTTCTTCTTGACGAAGCCGATGTTGCCGAGCCAGGAGCCGAGCAGGGTGACGCCCGCGCCCCACAGGACGCCGCCGATGACGTTGAAGGTCAGGAACGAGCGGTACTTCATGCCGCTGACGCCCGCGATGATCGGCGTGAACGTGCGCACGATCGGCACGAAGCGGGCCAGGACCAGGGACTTCGGGCCGTACTTCTCGAAGAACTCGTGCGCCTTGGTGACGTTCTCCTGCTTGAACAGGCGGGAGTCCGGCCGGTTGAACAGGGACGGGCCGACCTTCCTGCCGAACATGTAGCCCGCCTGGTCGCCGAGGACCGCGGCGAGGCAGATCAGGGCGATCGCGCCCCACAGCGGGAAGTCGAGCTGGTGGGACGTGATCAGCAGGCCGCAGGTGAACAGCAGCGAGTCACCCGGCAGGAAGAAGCCGATGAGCAGGCCGGACTCGGCGAAGACGATGAGCAGCAGACCCCAGATGCTGTACGTGTCGAGCAGATAGTTGGGATCCAGCCAGCTCGGGCCGAGGGCGAATGTCATCACGGGTCCGGGCTCCCTGGGGGGTGAAGGCGGCTACGGCGACTGAGACGTCGATGGGGCGCCGTACAAAAGTATCAACGTAAGGGGACCACCCCGGGTTCCACCGCGTGCCGGGTGGTGCCCGGGCCGGGTACCGGCCCGGGCCCGGACGTCAGGGGGCGGTGTGCCGGTCCGCGTTGGCGAGGATCGCGTCGCGCAGGTGTTCGGCGAGGCCGGGGCGCATGGAGTCGTAGAACGCCTTGAAGCGCTCGTCGGAGACGTACATCTCCGCGAAGCACCGGTGCATCTCGTACGGGACCTCGAAGTAGTACCGGCCGATGTGCCGCCGGTGTTCCTCGGCCAGGTCCATGGCCGCCTCGCCGGCCGGCTGCTCACCGGCGGCGACCAGGGCGGCGTAGCGCTCGCCCCAGTCGTCGACCTCGGCCTGGATGCGCTTCCAGTCCTCCTTGGTGTAGGTCGCGGCGCGGCGCTGCGACTCGGCGTACGCCGCGGTGCCGCCCCAGCGCCGCTCCGCCTCCTCGGCGTACTGCTCGGGGTCCTTGTCCCCGAAGACCTCGAACCGCTCCTCCGGCGTCAGGTCGATGCCCATCGTGCGTGCCTCCAAGGCGTGCTCCACGGCCGCGGCCATCTTCTGCAGCTTCTCGATCCGGGCGGTCAGCAGGTCGTGCTGGCGGCGCAGGTGTGTGCGCGGGTCCGCGTCCGGGTCGTCGAGCAGGGCCGCGACCTCGTCGAGCGGGAAGCCGAGCTCCCGGTAGAACCGGATCTGCTGGAGCCGGTCGAGGTCGGTGTCGCTGTAGCGCCGGTGGCCGGCGTACGTCCGCTCGCTGGGCACGAGCAGGCCGATCTCGTCGTAGTGGTGCAGGGTGCGCACCGTGACGCCGGCGAACCCCGCGACCTGTCCCACGGAGTAGCTCACTTTCCGCTCCTTGTCGTCGGTACGCCTCCACGCTGCGGCCTCACGTCGCGTGAGGTGCAAGCCGACAGCGCGTTCCGGACGCTGTGGTGCGCGATGCTGTTGTTCCGGATGTTGCGCACGTTTCGCCCGCTTATGGTGAGCCCGTGGCCCAGGAGACGACGCAGCAGGCGCCCCCGAGCGCTCCGACCGCCCCGGCACGGGCTCTGCTGCCGTTCATCCTGCCCGCCGTCCTCGTGGGCGTGGCCGCGAGTCTCCTCTTCGTCGGGGTGAGCACGGCGGGGGAGGAACTCCAGCACCTGCTGTGGGGGACGCTGCCGGACGCCCTCGGTGTGGGCCGCTTCAGCGTGCTGTGGATGTTCGCCGTGCTCGTGGCGACCGGGATCGCCGTCGGGCTGGTGGTGTGGAAGGTTCCCGGGCACGCCGGTCCCGACCCGGCCACCGTCGGGCTGGACGCGCCGGTGCTGCCGCCGGCCGTCCTGCCGGGCCTGGTGCTGGCCACCGTGCTCATGCTGGCCGGCGGTCCGAGCCTCGGCCCGGAGAACCCGCTCATTGCGGTGAACGCGGGCCTCGCGGCCTGGCTCGGCGCGCGCTTCCTGCCCCGGACGCCGGGCGCCCTGTGGCCGGTGCTGGCGGAGGCGGCGACGATCGGCGCGCTGTTCGGCACACCGGTGGCGGCGGCGCTGGTGATCTCCGAGGCGCTGGCGGGACGGCCGATGCCGGGCCGGCTGTGGGACAACGTGTTCGCGCCGCTGACCGCGGGCACGTGCGGGGCGATCACGACGGCCCTGGTGGCCCGTCCGACCTTCGACCTGGGCCTGCCGCCCATGGGCCACCCGCACGCGAGGGACCTGCTGGCGGCCCTGGTGATCGCCTCCGTCGCCGCGCTGCTCGGCATGTGCGCCGTCCACGCCTTCCCGTACGTCCACGCGGCCTTCCGGCGGCTGCGGCACCCGATGCTCATGCTTCCGGCCGGCGGGGTCGTGCTGGGGGCGCTGGCGGCCCTGGGCGGCCAGCTCACCCTGTTCAAGGGCGTGACGGAGATCGGGCGGCTGGCCCACGACCCGGAGGGCTGGTCGGCCGGACAGTTCGCCACGATGGCGGTGGTGAAGCTGGCCGCGCTGCTCGTCGCGGCCACCTGCGGCTTCCGGGGCGGCCGGATCTTCCCCGCCGTCTTCGTCGGCACCGCCCTGGGCCTGTGCGCCCACGCGCTCGTGCCGGCCGTGCATCTCTCGCTGGGCGTGGCCACGGGCGTCCTGGGCATGCTCCTGGCGATCACCCGGCAGGCCTGGATGAGCCTGTTCACCGCCGCCGTCCTGGTCGGCTCGCCCGGCACCCTCACCCTGCTGTGCGTCGCGTCGCTGCCGGCCTGGCTGTTGGTGACGGGCCGCCCGCAGATGCAGTTGCGCGAGGACGGCACCCCGGTCCGATGACCCTCCCACCGACTCTCCCCCACTCACTCCCGACCCCGGTTTCCGACCCCCGTCTCACTGGAGGCACAACCCGATGGCCCTGCACAGAGGTCCCGACAAGCACGAGGAGCGGACGATGTCGGTCAACCCGTTCTTCGGGGAGGCCAACCCCGTCGGCGGCATGACCGAGGCCCCGCCCACGCACCGGCTCCCGGACGCCGCGCTGCCGCCGTCCACGGCGTACCAGCTGGTGCACGACGAGCTGATGCTGGACGGCAACTCCCGGCTCAATCTGGCCACCTTCGTCACCACCTGGATGGAACCGCAGGCCGGGGTGCTGATGGACGAGTGCCGGGACAAGAACATGATCGACAAGGACGAGTACCCGCGCACGGCCGAGCTGGAGCGGCGCTGCGTGGCGATGCTCGCGGACCTGTGGAACGCGCCGGACCCGTCGGCGGCCGTCGGCTGTTCGACGACCGGGTCGAGCGAGGCCTGCATGCTCGCCGGGATGGCGCTGAAGCGGCGCTGGGCGAAGCGGAACGCCGACCGCTATCCGGGCGCGCGGCCCAATCTGGTCATGGGCGTCAACGTCCAGGTGTGCTGGGAGAAGTTCTGCACCTTCTGGGAGGTGGAGGCCCGGACGGTCCCGATGGAGGGCGACCGCTTCCATCTGGACCCGCAGGCCGCCGCCGAGCTGTGCGACGAGAACACCATCGGGGTCGTCGGCATCCTCGGCTCGACCTTCGACGGCTCCTACGAGCCGGTCGCCGACCTGTGCGCGGCCCTGGACGCCCTCCAGGAGCGGACCGGGCTCGACATCCCGGTGCACGTGGACGGCGCGTCCGGCGGGATGGTGGCGCCCTTCCTGGACGAGGACCTGGTGTGGGACTTCCGCCTGCCGCGCGTGGCGTCGATCAACACCTCCGGGCACAAGTACGGGCTGGTGTACCCCGGCGTCGGCTGGGCGCTGTGGCGGGACAAGGAGGCGCTGCCCGAGGAGCTGGTCTTCCGGGTGAACTACCTGGGCGGCGACATGCCGACCTTCGCGCTGAACTTCTCCCGGCCCGGTGCCCAGGTGGTGGCGCAGTACTACACGTTCCTGCGGCTGGGCCGGGAGGGTTACCGGGCGGTGCAGCAGTCGACGCGGGACGTGGCGACCTCGCTCGCCTCCCGGATCGAGGCGCTCGGCGACTTCCGGCTGCTCACGCGCGGGGACCAGCTCCCCGTGTTCGCGCTGACCACCGCCGACCACGTCACCTCGTACGACGTCTTCGACGTCTCCCGGCGGCTGCGCGAGGGCGGCTGGCTCGTGCCCGCCTACACCTTCCCGGCGAACCGTGAGGACCTGTCCGTGCTGCGGATCGTGTGCCGCAACGGCTTCTCGCACGACCTGGCCGACCTGTTCCTGGACGACCTGGCCCGCCTGCTGCCGGAGCTGCGCCGCCAGCCGCACCCCCTGACCCGCGACAAGGAGGCGGCCACCGGCTTCCACCACTAGGGCCTCTCCGCGGGGCAGGGGGCGCCGCCGGGCCTCAGCGGTCGTCCTCCGGATGCCGCTCCCCTGTCGCGTACGGGTTCTCCTGCCCCTCGGTGAGCACGCCCACGAACGGCTCGCCCTCCCCCGCGAAGGTGTACGCGCCCGCCTCCAGGCGGTCGATGAGCCCCTGGGTCCAGGCCGCGTCGGAGTCGGCCGTGTGGACCCAGAGGTTCATGATCTCCCCGATGTGGCCGAGCCGCTCCGGGCCGACCTCGGGGACGTAGTGCTCGGTGACGGCGGTCCGCCACCGCCCGATCCGGCGGATGCGCTCCCGCAGCAGCTCCAGGGCCTCGGCGCGGGGCAGTTCGACCAGGAAGCCGATGGCCGCGGACTGGAGGTCCATCTTCTGGTCGTAGGCGACCAGGGACTCGCGCAGCAGCCGGAAGAACTCGCCCTCGCCGCGGTCCGTGATCTCGTACTCCACCCGCGGCGGCCCGCCGGCCGTGGACGGCGCGATCTCGTGCGCGTGCAGCAGTCCTTGCTTGGCCATCTGCTTCAGGGCGTGGTAGATCGACCCCGGCTTGGCGTTGGACCACTCGTGCGCGCCCCAGTACTCCAGGTCGTTGCGGACCTGGTAGCCGTGGGCCCGCCCGTGCTGGCGGACCGCGCCCAGCACGAGGAGACGGATCGCTGACATGGGGTCCAGGTTAGGACCCCGGGATCACCCCCAGGAGCCGCCCCGCTCCAGCGCCACCAGCTCGAACGCGGTCTTCCCGTCCAGGGACTCGCGGATGATGTCGGCGTGGCCGGCGTGCCGGGCCGTCTCGCGGATCAGGTGCAGGCACAGCCAGCGCAGCGACACACGGCCCTCCGGCGGGAACCAGGGGTCGGGCGGCAGCGGGAAGGTGTCGTCCAGGCTGGGCGCGGAGCGGATGAACTTCTCCGTCCCGGCGGCCACCTGCTCCCAGTACGCCAGCTGCGAGGCGACCGTCTCGTCGCCGACGAGCTGGAAGGTCTCGTGCCAGTTCGACTCGTCGCGCCGTACCGCCGGCGGCTCCTGCTTCGCCCGGGCGATCCAGCTCTGCTCCACCTCGGCGACGTGCTTGAGCAGACCGCCCAGGGAGAGCTCGCTGGCGCTGGGGCGGGTACGGGCCTGCTCCTCGGTGAGCCCGAGCAGTGCCCGGCGGATGCCTCCGCGCTGTTCCTCGATGAACGCGAGCAGTGCCCCGCGCTCGTCGCCGTTCGCCTCCGCCGCAACGTGCGTGACCATGGCGTACCGCCTTTCGTCGGACCGGTGCGCCGGGGGCCGTTCTCCCCGACACCGAAGACGCTAGGGGCCATTGCGGTCAGATCCTGTCCGCTATGGCCCGCACGTCGAAAGGTCGCCGAAAGAATCGGCTGCGGGACGACAGGGGCGCGCGTGACGGCAGAGGGCCCCGACTAGAACGGGAACGCGCTGCGCCCGTGCTGCACCGAGATCCACTTGACGGTGGTGAACGCCTCCAGCGTGGTCTCGCCGTTGAGACGGCCGAGGCCGGAGTGCTTCTCACCGCCGAAGGGCACGATCGGCTCGTCGTGGACCGTGCCGTCGTTCACGTGGAACATGCCGGTTTCGGTCCGCTTGGCGAAGGCCACGCCGCGCTCGATGTCGGCCGTGTGGACGGCGCCGCTGAGGCCGTACGGGGTGTCGTTGACGATCCGGACCGCCTCCTCCTCGCCGTCGAAGGTGAGGAGGAAGACGACCGGGCCGAAGACCTCCTGCTGGAGCAGCGGGGAGCCGGCCGGGACGCCGGTCAGCACGGTCGGCTCGACCAGGTTGTTGGTCGTGGTGCCGCGCACCAGGGCGGTGGCGCCCTCGGCGAGCGCCTGCTCCACGGTGCCGGAGACGGCGGCCGCCTGCGCGGAGTTGATCACCGGGCCGATCACGGTCTGCGGGTCGCGCGGGTCGCCGACCTTGAGACCGCGGACCTTGGCGACGAACTTCTCGGTGAACTCGTCGGCCACCGACGCGTCCACGAGGACCCGGTTGGCGGCCATGCAGACCTGGCCCTGGTGCACGAACCGGCTGAAGACCGCCGCGTCCACCGCGTAGTCGATGTCGGCGTCGTCCAGCACCACCAGGGCGCTGTTGCCGCCCAGTTCGAGGACCGCGCGCTTGAAGTTCCTGGCGCAGACGGTGGCGACGTGCCGGCCGACCTTGTCCGAGCCGGTGAAGGAGATGACCTTCGGGACGGGGTGCTCAAGGAACGCGTCACCGATCTCGGCGATGTCGGTGACGACGACGTTGAGCAGGCCGCCGGGCAGCCCGGCGTCCTCGAAGATCTTCGCGAGCAGGGTGCCGCCGGCGATCGGGGTGTTCTGGTGCGGCTTGAGCACCACGGCGTTGCCGAGCGCGAGGGCCGGCGCGACCGACTTCAGCGACAGCAGGAACGGGAAGTTGAAGGGGCTGATGACGCCCACGACGCCGACGGGCACGCGGTAGACGCGGTTCTCCTTGCCCTCGCCCGGGGAGGGCAGGATCCGGCCCTCGGGGCGCAGCGCGAGGTGGACCGACTCGCGCAGGAACTCCTTGGCGAGGTGCAGCTCGAAGCCGGCCTTGACGCGGGTGCCGCCCAGCTCCGCGATGATCAGGTCGGTTATCTCCTGCTCTCGGTCCTCTATCAGCCTGAGGGCCCGCTCGAAGACCGCGCGCCGGGTGTAGGGGCTGGTCTCGGCCCACTTCTTCTGGGCGCGGGCGGCGGCCTGGTAGGCCTGGTCCACCTCGTCGACCGTGGCCACCGTGATCGAGGCCAGCTTCTCGTCGTCGTAGGGGTTGAAGTCGATGACGTCCCAGGAGCCGGTGCCCGGCCGCCACTCGCCGTCGATGTACTGCCGGGCCAGGTCGGTGAAGTAGGACGACATGTGATCCCTCAATCGCTAGCGGCCACAGATCCACGCCAGGTCTGATCGCACGTCATCCTACTTGCGGGTTACGGAAGTTGGGGCCGGTCAGGACAGTTGCAGCAGACCGCGCAGGAGGTCGCGGCTCTCGTCCGGGCCGGGGCTGTCCTGCTGGAGTTCCTTCAGGGCCTGCTCGTACTGGGCGACGTCCTCGCGCTTGTCCAGGTAGAGGGCGCTAGTCAGCTGCTCCAGGTAGACCACGTCGGACAGGTCGGACTCGGGGAAGCTCAGGATGGTGAAGGCGCCGCTCTCGCCGGAGTGCCCGCCGAGGCTGAAGGGCATGACCTGGAGCCGTACGTTGGGCCGCTCGGAGACGTCGATGAGGTGCTGGAGCTGGCCGCGCATCACCTCGCGGTCCCCGTAGGGGCGGCGCAGGGCGGCCTCGTCCAGGACGATGTGGAACTCGGGGGCGTTCTCGGCGAGCAGGTACTTCTGCCGCTCCAGGCGCAGCGCGACCCGGCGTTCGACGTCGGCGACGCTCGCGCCCTTCATGCCGCGCCGGACCACCGCGCGGGCGTACTCCTCGGTCTGCAACAGCCCGTGCACGAACTGCACCTCGTAGACGCGGATCAGCGAGGCGGCGCCCTCCAGGCCCACATAGGTGGGGAACCAGCTCGGCAGGACGTCGGTGTAACTGTGCCACCAGCCCGCCACGTTGGCCTCCCGGGCGAGGGAGAGCAGCGACTCGCGCTCCGTCTCGTCCGTGATGCCGTACAGCGTCAACAGGTCCTCGACGTCCCTCGTCTTGAAGCTCACCCGGCCCAGCTCCATCCGGCTGATCTTCGACTCCGAGGCACGGATCGAGTACCCCGCCGCCTCACGCGTGATCCCCCGCGCTTCCCGCAGTCGCCTGAGTTGCGAGCCGAGCAGCATCCGCCGCACCACCGATCCGGGCTCTCCCGCGCTCACTTTCGCCAGCCTCCCCAACCGTCTTCAGGGGCCGAAGTCTGCCACTAAATCACTTCGAGCAGTACTCGTCCGGTTACGGAAACGGAAAGAGCGCGCCCGTTTCCACCGGGTGCGGGCCGGGCAGAGGTCCGGACCTCTGGCGGGAACATCGTGAAGATGGCAGAAAAAATGGCCAAGAAGCGGTACGGGGGGTGCCATTTCGGTCGCGTGCACGTGCATCTGCCCTTGCATCTGCTGTGCGCATCCGAAACCATGGGTGCCGCGCCACCGCTGCCTCGCAACGACCGCGAATTCCCGGGAGTGCCCCGCATGGGAACGAATGGATCGACCATGCTCAAGCCGCTACGGCAGGGCCTTCCGCCGCTCGATCCCGCGGCCGTGTCCGATGCCGCCTCCTGCGCCCTGCCCGCCCGGTTCGAGGCGGTGCGCGAGGCCCGGCGCTTCACCCGGTGCACGCTGGAGCAGTGGGACGTCGGCGACCGCTTCGACGACATCTGTCTCGTCGTCTCCGAACTCGTCACCAACGCGCTGCGCCACGCGGTGCCGGCCGCGCCGCGCGGGGGCGAGGCGCACCCGCCCGTGCGGCTGCACCTGATGCGCTGGACCGAGCGGCTGGTGTGCGCGGTGCGCGACCCGAGCCACGAGAGCCCGGCCCCACGGGAGTCGGACGACTTCTCGGCCGAGTCGGGCCGGGGGCTGTTCCTCGTCGACTCCTTCGCCGACAGCTGGGGCTGGCACCCGCTCGCGGGCACGCTCGACGGCAAGGTGGTCTGGGCGCTGTTCCGGCTGCACACGGCCGCGTGATCCGGTACGACTCCGGCGGGCACGCGGGTTCGGCGGGTTCTACGCGCGTCCACCGATCCGCGTCGGTCCGCACGGCCGACATCGTTGCCAGCGGTGCGGCACGAGCCGGGTGCCGGCGTCAGCCGGCTATCAGATGGTCGAACTCTCCGTCCTTGACGCCCAGGAGCATCGCCTCGATCTCCGCGCGCGTGTAGACGAGCGCCGGCCCGTCCGGGAACCGCGAGTTCCGTACGGCGACCTCACCGCCCGGCAGCCGCGCGAACTCCACGCAGGAGCCCTGCGAGTTGCTGTGCCTGCTCTTCTGCCAGGCCACTCCGTCCAGCTGCGTGGCAGCCATGCCGTTGTACACGTCGTACCCCCCGTACACGCCGTCAACGTCGCGGTCCACAGGTCGCTCCCCGAGTGGTGCACTGGCTGGTGAGGCCATAGATGCTGTAGTCAACTGACCCGGATCATAGCTCTGTTCACGTGCAGGTGCATGAGCAAATGCACGTGCACGGGGAGTGGTGCCGCGGTTACAGTCTTGACGTCCGCTTTACCGAAGCCGTTCCAGCGCCTGCCCCAGAGCAGGCAGGACATGCCCCCTCCAGCCCCCGCCCATGATCTTCCGAGCCATCAGCTGGGCGGGGTCGTCCGGATCGAACCCCTCGTGCACTAGGAAGAGACGCGTACCGCGCCCCTCATGTTCCAGGGTCCAGGTGATCGTCCAGTCGGCCGGGTTGGCCGGATCGGCATCGGCCCAGCGGAGGGACAGCATCCGCTCGGTGTCGTAGGCCAGCACCTCCACCTCTACGACGCCCGAGAAACGGGCGTTGGGACGGGGGACGGAGGTCATCCGGTACCGGTGTCCGACCCGGAGCCGGAAGTCCTCGGCACCGGGCATCTGCCAGCGGGCCAGCAGGTCGGGGTCGGTCAGGGCGCGCCAGACCTTGGCGGGCTCGTGCGGGAAGAACTGATCGACGCGGATCGTCGTCAGGTCGTCCGCGTCAGGTCCGGGTGCCGCGTTCATGACTGCTCATCGTCGGGCATGCGGTCGAGGAGATCGCCGAGGCCCTTCAGCCGCTCGCGCCAGAACCGCTCGTACGGATGGAGCCAGTCCTGCACATCGGCGAGCGGAGCCGCCTCCAGGCGGTAGACGCGCTGCCGTCCGGAACGCCGCTCGGAGACGAGGCCGGCCTCCCGCAGCACCCTGAGGTGCTCCGAGAGGCTCGGGCGGCGCATGTCGAAGTGGTCGGCCAGGGCCTGCACGGGCTGCGGTCCGCGCTCGCGCAGCAGCCGCAGCACCTCACGGCGGGTGGCGTTGGCGAGCGCGGCGAAGACGCGGTCCTCGGCGGCGGTACCCGTCCCGTTCATCGAGCGGTCAGAAGCCTTCCTTCTCCGTCAGCAGCATCAGACCGTTGCCGTCGGGGTCGGTGAAGGAGGCCATCCGCCCCCAGGGGACGTCGTCCGGCCCCCGCACCTCGACGCCGGCCGCGGCCAGCCGGGCGCAGTCGGCGTCGACATCGGTCGTGACCAACATGATCCCCCCCGCGGAACCGGGCTCGAAACCGCCCATGCCGGGCCCGGAGAGCGTGAAGACGGTCCGGGCGCCCTCGGGGGCCACCTGGAGCCAGCGGCCCTGGGGCATCTCCCGGTCGACGGCGACCTCGAAACCGAGGACGTCGCGGTAGAAGCGCAGGGCGCGGTCCTGGTCGGCGACGGGGAGGGTGACGAAGGAGGCGTGCGTGATGGTCATGCCGTCGACGATAGGTAGGGATTTACCTACCAGTCAAGCGTAGGGGATTTCCTACGCGTTGGGCGCTCGACGACCATGTGGGCCCGACGGTTGGCCCGACGGCTGGCCGAACGGCGGGGACCGGCCGAGGGGCCGGAACTGGACGGGAGGCGGGAATCGGCCGAGAGGCGGGGACTGGACGGGAGGCGGGAACCGGCCGAGAGGCGGGGACTGGACGGGAGGCGGGGACTGGGCGGGCACCATGGGACGCCCGCGCCACCCGTTCGCGTTTGCGACCGCGACCGGGCCGACGGCCGCCCGTGCGGCCACTTGCCGCCATCGGCCTGTCCCGGTGGGCCCGCGCGGGTCCGCCCACCGAGGGTTCCCGCCCGGCCTGCGGAAGTCCTCCTGGTCACTGCTGGTAGCTTGCGCTGCGGGCCGTCCGGCGAGGGCGGCCGGCCGCTATCGCTGAGGGAGCTTCCGGTGACTGGTGCGACTGCGAGAGTGCGGGCTACTGCGCGGGGGCGGGGCGCGGCCCTGGCCGTGGGGCTGGCGGGCGCGCTGGCGCTCACGGCGTGCAGCGGCGGCGGTTCCGGGGGCGACGACGGCACCTCGGCGTCACCCTCGACGAACGCGACCGCGGCCCCGTCGCCGGGCGCGGGCTCCCCCGCCGGTGCCTCCACCAGGCTCCAGGGCAGCTGGATCACCACCGCCGACGGCAAGATCGTGGCCTTGGTGGTCACCGGGAAGAAGGCCGGGATCTTCGCGACCGGCGGGACCGTGTGCAGCGGGACGGCGGGCGCCGAGGACGGCATGCAGATGATCCATCTGACCTGTGCCGGCGGGGACATGGACCGCACCACCGGCATGGTCGACTCGGTGAACGGTACGACGCTGAAGGTGACCTGGTCGGGCAAGGCCGGGCAGGAGACGTACACCAAGGCGGAGGGCGGGAAGCTGCCGTCGGGGCTGCCGACGGTGCCGGTGCGGCGGTGACGCTTTCGCGGCCTTCACGCCGTTGAGCACCATCTGAAGTGGTGAATCGGGCCGGGGTGCGTGATCGCGTCCCGGCCGCAGGGGCCATGATGCGGGGGAGACCGTCACCACCTCGATGGGAACCTGCTCATGCGCGCCATTCCGCTCACCGTCACCGCTCTCGCCGCCGCTCTGCTGCTGACCGCCTGCAACGACAGCGGCGGGAACAAGACCGGCAAGAGCGGCTCCGCCTGCGAGATCGGCGGGGTCTCGCTGGAGATCGGGGCGGCCAGCGTGGCACCGGCCGCCGGGGACACCGGCGAGATCCCGGTCAGCATCACCAACCAGAGCGCCCCCTGCACGCTGGACGACTTCCCGGACATCGAGCTGAGCGGGGGCGGTGCCAAGGCCCGGGTGCCCGTGCTCAAGGGCGCGAAGGCCCAGAAGCTGAAGCTCGCCAAGGGCGACTCCGCATCCTTCTCGATCAGTTATGTACGGGGTGCGGAGGGCGCCAAGAACGCCCTCGCGGCGCAGACCGTGAAGATCACCTTGCCCGGCTCGGACACCGGCCGGAGCTTCCCGTGGAAGTACGGCCCGGTCGCGGGCAAGGCCGACGGAAGCGGCCCGGACGCGTCCGTGAGCGCCTTCCAGCAGGTGGGCGACTGAGCGGGGCGAGGCGGGAGCGGGTCGGCGGCTGAGGGCGGCGGCGAGCGGGTTGGCACGGGAGCGGGTCGGCGGCTGGGCGGGTCGGCACGGGAGCGGGTCGCCGGCTGAGTCGGCCGGCACGGGAACGATCGGCGACCGGGCGCGGCGAGCGAGCGGGTCGGTGGCTGGGCGGGTCGGCGGCTGGGTCGGCCGGCACGGGAGCAAGGTCGGCGAGCGGGTCGGTCGGCGAGCGGGCCGGTCGGTAGCCGGTCGTCACCCCAGGCGCGGGCGGGCTCTGACCTGTGCCTGGTCCGCCGCGCGTGCGCCCTCCGTCCAGCCCGCCGCGTCGCTGACCCCCCGCAGCCGGGTCGTCGTGGTCTCCGGGAACATGCGCTCCAGCCGGCCGGTGACGGCCGTCTCGCGTGTGGCCAGCACCGGCAGCAGGTCCTGGGTCACCTGGGTCTCGGCGGCTGCCGCGAGCCGGTCGCCGACGCGGTGCGCGTAGGCCGCGAGGAACGACTGCCGGAAGGTCTTGGTCCGCTTGCGCCCGCCGGCTCTCTGGGCGGCCTCCGCCTTCGTCATCGCGTGCGTGGCCTGCACCAGCAGCGAGGTGTAGAGCAGCTCGACCGCCTCCAGGTCCGCCTCGAACCCGACGACCGTGGAGAAGCCCAGCGGTTCGTTCCACACCGCGCGGCAGTGGTTCGCCGTGGCCACCGCGTCCAGCAGGACCGCCTTGGCCTGTTCGTACGGCGGCTCGACCCCGATGCGGCAGGCACCGGGCGCGTCCGGCGCGGGCGCCTCGGCGGCGAGCAGCGCTTCGTCGACGCTGTGCCGGGCCATCAGCTCCTGCGCCTTGGCGCTGAGCGCCTCGGCCTCCTCCGGATAGCCGGTGGCCTCGGCCTTGGCGAGCAGCGCGCGGATGCGGGAGAGCATGCGGGAGGCGGCCGGACCGGGGGCGCGCCGGGGCTCCTCGTCCAGCGGCTCCAGCGAGGGCAGGCGAAGCAGCAGGCGGTACAGCTCCAGGACCGCCGTGGCGTGCGAGAAGCGGTCGGCGGTGCGTTCGGGGCCGGCGGGCAGCGCCGCTAGCTGGTCGGTCCAGCGGCGCCCGCGCGGGCGGTCCCGCCCGGCCTGCGCCCGGATCAGGGCGGCGGCCAGGCGGACGTGCGCGTCGTCCAGCTCGCGCCGCACCAGCCGTACGACGTCGGCGGGCTGCCAGCCGCGCTGCCAGGCCCCGGCCACGAAGTCCTCGCCTCTCCGCGCGAGTTCGGCGTCGGCGCCCGGATCGGCGGCGAGCAGGGAGGCGCCCGTGTCGAGGCCGGTGTCGGTGTCGTCGTAGAGGGCGGCCCGGAAGGCCCGTTCGACGGTGCTGGCAGTGCTGGTCACGTCGTCGATCGTGCCACGCCCCGCCGACAACACCCGATCGTTGTCCACAGCCTGTGGACAACGATCGGGGAAGACCGGAGCGGAGAGGCCCCGGGCGGGCGGCGGAGAGGGTGTCAACCATCGGTTGACAGTCTCAGAGGCGCAACCTACGGTTGACACTATGGCGACCAACCCGAACATCACGGCATCCGTGCGCCTCGACGACCTCATCGAGGCGATCAAGAAGGCTCACAGCGAACCCCTCGACCAGCTCCAGGACGCGGTGATCGCCGCCGATCACCTCGGTGACGTGGCCGACCACCTGATCGGGCACTTCGTCGACCAGGCCCGCCGCTCGGGCGCCTCCTGGACCGACATCGGGCGCAGCATGGGCGTGACCCGGCAGGCCGCGCAGAAGCGGTTCGTGCCCAAGGAGTCCACCGACCTCGACCTCAGCCAGGGCTTCAGCCGCTACACCCCCCGCGCGCGGAACGTGGTCATGGCCGCGCACAACGAGGCGGTGGCCGCCCGCAACGCCGAGGGCCGCCCCGAGCACCTGCTCCTCGGGCTGCTGGCCGAGCCCGAGGGCCTGGCCGCGAAGGCGATCACCGCGCAGGGCGTCCCGCTGGACGCCGTACGCCAGGCCGCCACCGCCGCGCTCGCACCCGCCTCGGACGACGTCCCCGACCTCGTCCCCTACGGACCCGAGGCGAAGAAGGTCCTGGAACTCACCTTCCGCGAGGCCCTCCGGCTCGGCCACAACTACATCGGCACCGAGCACCTCCTGCTCGCCCTGCTGGAGCACGAGAACGGCCAGGGCGTCCTCAGCGGCCTCGGCATCACCAAGGCGGCCACCGAGGAGTACGTCGGCAAGGTGCTGTCGCTGCTGCTGGAACAGAACAACAAGGAGGCCGCCGCGGCAGCCGAGTCGGCGACCGGAGCCGGGGAGCCCGGCCAGGACTGACGAGGGGCGAACCCGCAGGTCGGGGCCGTTGTCAGACCCCCCTGCCACACTCGCATCCATGACCGACCGGTGGGCGCTCGCACCGGCCGAGGACGAAGGCGTGGACGTCGCCCCCCTCGGCCCGGACGGGCTGCCCGCCGGACCGGTGCGGCGGGAGAGCGATCTCGCCGCGGCGGTGCGGAGCCGCCCGGAGGTGACGCGCTGGGTCTGGCGGTCGACCCCCGAGGTCTACCCGCGCCTGCTCGCCACGGGGGTGCGAGTGGAGCGGTGCTACGACATCGAGGACGCCGAGACCCTCCTGCTCGGCCACGAGGGGCGGTACGGCGAGCCGCGCTCGGCCGCCGCCGCCCTGGCCCGCCTCCGCGGCGGTCCCGTCCCGCCCGACCCGCCGCAGCGGGCGGCCGATCCGAGCGCCCAGTCCTCGCTCTTCGAGCCCGTCGGCAGCCGCCTCCCCCTGCCGGACCTGCTCGCGGTCTACGCCGACCAGGTGCGGCGGCACGAGAAGACCGCCCACCCCGACCGCATGCGGCTGCTGACCGCCGCCGAGTCGGCCGGGATGCTGGTCGCCGCCGAGATGAACCACGCGGGTCTGCCCTGGAGCGCCGAGGTCCACCGCGAACTGCTGCACGACCTGCTCGGCGAGCGGTACGCGGGCGGCGGCGAGCCGCGCCGCCTCGCCGAGCTTGCCGACGAGGTGTCCGCCGCCTTCGGCCGCCGGGTGCGGCCCGATCTGCCCGCCGATGTGATCAAGGCCTTCGCGCAGGCCGGGATCAAGGTGAAGTCCACCCGCCGCTGGGAGATCCAGTCCGTCGACCACCCGGCCGTCGAGCCCCTGCTGGAGTACAAGAAGCTGTACCGCATCTGGGTGGCCCACGGCTGGTCCTGGCTCCAGGACTGGGTGCGCGACGGCCGCTTCCGCCCCGAGTTCCTGGCCGGCGGCACGGTCACCGGGCGCTGGGTGACCAACGGCGGGGGCGCGCTGCAGATCCCCAAGGTGATCCGCCGGGCCGTCGTCGCCGACCCCGGCTGGCGGCTGGTGGTGGCCGACGCCGACCAGATGGAGCCGCGCGTACTGGCCGCGATCTCCCGCGACCCCGGCCTGATGGAGGTGGCCGGCCGGGAGAGCGACCTCTACCAGTCCGTCTCCGACCGCGCCTTCTCCGGCGACCGGAACCAGGCCAAACTCGCCGTGCTCGGCGCGATCTACGGCCAGACCTCCGGAGACGGCCTGAAGAACCTCGCCGCGCTCCGCCGCCGCTTCCCCAAGGCCGTCGCCTACGTCGACGAGGCGGCCCGCGCGGGCGAGGAGGGCCGGCTGGTGCGCACCTGGCTGGGCCGCACCTGCCCCCCGGTCGCCCGGGCGGGCGAGGACGCGGCGGAGGAGGCGGGCATCCCGATCGGCGAGGAGGAACCGGAGGGCCAGACCGGCTGGGGCCCCGGATCCGCGTCGACCGGCTCCCGCGCCCGGGGCCGCTTCGCACGGAACTTCGTCGTGCAGGGCAGCGCCGCCGACTGGGCCCTGCTGCTGCTCGCCGCGCTGCGCCGGGCCTGCGCGGAGCTGAAGGCCGAGCTGGTCTTCTTCCAGCACGACGAGGTGATCGTGCACTGCCCCGCCGAGGAGGCCGACGCCGTGGTCCAGGCCATCCGCGAGTCCGCCGCCCTCGCCGGCCGGCTGACCTTCGGCGACACACCGGTGCGGTTCCCGTTCACGACGGCGGTGGTGCGGTGCTATGCCGACGCCAAGTAGCGCCTGTCACCCCCTGGGTGCACAGCGGTTCACCACGCGGCCGAGCCGCCGCTCACCAGTTCCCGCAGCTCCGCCAGGATCGCCTGCTCGTCGGTGCCGTCCAGCGCCTCGCGGGCCGCGCGCCAGGCGTCGTACGCCTCCGCCCGCCGCCCCCGCTCGCGCAGCAGGAACCCGTGCTGGTGCAGGGCCAGCCCGCCCATGTACCGGTCGGCGCGGGCGTCGGCCCGGCGCAGCAGCTCGGCGCACTCGTCCGCCGCCCGCTCGGTCTGCCCCAGCCGCCGCAGCGCGCGGACCAGGCCGAGCCGGGTCTGGGACTCCCCGTGCCAGTCGCCGTGACCGCCGAGGATGCGCAGGCTCTCCTCGAAGTGCCGGGCGGCGGCGGCCGGTTCGCCGAGGGTGAGATGGGCGTAGCCGATGTTGCAGTGCGCCGAGTGCTGCACGATGACGGCGCCGATCTCGTCCCCGATGGCCAGCGAGCGCCGGTGCTGCTCGATAGCGGCGCGCGGGTCGGTGTGCTCGTAGAGGTTGCCCAGGTGGCTGCGGGTGACGGCCTCGCCGTAGGGGTCGTTCAGCAGCCGCGAGTAGGCGAGGCTCTGCCGCAGCGCCTCCCCCGACTCCGCGAAGCGCCCCAGCCCCTCCAGCAGCAGCCCTCGGTTGTTCAGGCAGCGCCGGATCCGGGACGCCGTGCCCAGCCGCCCCCAGATCTCCAGGGCCTGGTCGGTGAGGGCGAGGGCGTCGTTCTGCCGGCCGGTCAGGAAGTGCAGGCCCGCGAGGTCGCCCAGCGCGTACGCCTCGGCCTCCGGGTCCCCGAGCCGCCGCGCGGCACCGAGCGCGGCCCGCCCCAGCACCTCCATCTCGGCGACCCGGCCGCTGCGCTGCACGTAGGGGAACAGCAGCCGTACGAGCGCCGAGAGGGGGGCGGCCGTGCGCGGATCGTCGGTGCCGGCGTTGCGTGCCACCAGCGTGACGATGTTCTCCAGCTCCAGCTCACCCCAGGCGAACGCCTCCTCGGCCGACTCGAACGGCGCCAGGGCCGCCACGTCCGCCGCATGCTCCGCCGGCTGCGCGGAGGTCGGCCGCCGCCGGTCGTCCTGATCGATCCCGGGCTCCACGACCGCCGTCAACACCCGCTCGGCCATGGCGGCGTACCAGCGGAGAGCGGCCAGGTCGGGGACGGCGGGGGCGTCTTCGGGACGGGGGGTGCGGTCGGGGACGGCGGGTCCGGGACCGGGACCGGGTGTGCGGTCGGGGATAGGAGAGGCGGGTCCGGGACCGGGTGCGCGGTCCGGGACGGCAGAGGCGGATTCGGCACTGGGTGCGCCGCCGCAGACGGCAGAGGGACCGGACGTGCGCTCGGGGGCGGTGAGGTCGGTGGTTCCGGCGCTGTCATCGGCGTCGGTGGTGCCGGACGCGCCGTTGCCGGCCGTGCCGGGAGTCTCCGTGGGGGACTCGTTGCCGACCGGCGCGGGAGCCCCGCCGAAGGCATCCGTACCTGCCGCGTCGGCGGCCGGGGACGCGGTGGGCCTCGGGGCGGCGTCGGCCAGTTCGCGGGCGAAGTCGCGGACCAGGTCGTGGGGCGCGTAGCGGCCGTACGCCGTCTCCTCCAGGAGGGCGACGTCGACCAGGCGGTCCAGGGCGGCCTCGGCGCGGCGCTCGTCGGTGCCGGTGAGGCGCGCGATCAACGGGGCGCCGTAGGTGGGCAGGTCGAGCGCGCCGATGTGGCGCAGGGCGAGGGCCGCGTCCCGGTCGGCCTCGCGCTCGGCGGCGGCGAGCGCGTCGTGGGCGACGGCGAGGGAGCGGCGGACGCTCAGGTCGTCGTACTCCAGGTGACGCAGGCGCCCGCCGGTCTCGGCGAGTTGGCCGGCCAGGACGTCCGGGGTCAGGGCGCGGCGGGCCGCGAGCCGGGCGGCGACCACGCGCAGCGCCAGCGGGAGCCGGCCGGTCAGCTCGACCAGCGCGTGGCCGGCGTCCAGTCCCGCGCGCCCGCTCACCGCCCGCAGCAGGGCCGCGCTGTCCTCACCGGTCAGCGGGGACAGCGGGAAGCGGCGGGCACCGTCGAGCGCGGTGAGCGGTGAGCGGCTGGTGACGATCACCGCGCAGCCGGGCCCGGCCGGCAGCAGGGGCCGTACCTGCGCCGCGTTCGCCGCGTCGTCCAGCACCAGCAGGATGCGCGCGGGCGCGAGCAGCGAGCGGAGCAGCGCGGCGGCCGCGTCCGGGTGTTCCGGGATGTTCCGGGGCGCGGCACCGAGGTCGCGCAGCAGCGCGGCGAGCGCCTGCGTGGCGGTGAGCGGGGTCATGCCGGGGGTGGCGCCGTGCAGGTTGACGTAGAGCTGACCGTCGGTGAAACGTTCCCTCAACTCATGGGCCACGTGCAGGGCCAGTGCGCTCTTGCCGACGCCGGCCATTCCGCTGACCACCGCGACGGCGGGGGCCGGGGCGGACGGCTCGGTCAGCGTGCGGCGCAGCTCGCGGCGCACGTCGGCACGGCCCGTGAAGTGGGCCGGCGGGGCGGGCAACTGGGCCGGACGAGGGGTCTGCCGTGCGGCTGGTCCGTCGCCTTCGCGTGAGGACGCGGAGGGTGCGGAGGCCGTGGGGGGCGCGGAGGGCGACGCGGGGGGTGCTTGCGGCGCCGGGGACGCGGCACCGCCCACGGTGTGGCTCGGGGTGCCGGTACCAAAACGGTCGCCGTCGCCGTCGCCGTCACAGGCGGCCGAGTCGTCCTCCCGGCGCGGCTGTCCGCCCTGCCCGGCCGGCCGCGTGGAGCCGCCGTACTCCACGTCCCGCCCCCGCTGCTCACCGATCCCCCGCAGCACCTCGACATGCGCCTCGCGGACGGTCGGGCCGGGTTCGACGCCGAGTTCCTCGACCAGACGGGCACGCAGATCACGGTGGACGGCGAGTGCCTCGGCTTGGCGGCCGGTGCGGTGCAGGGCGAGCATCAGCTGACGGTGGTACGCCTCACGCAGCGGATGTTCGGCGACCAGGGCCGCGAGCTCGGGGACGAGCGCGGCCAAGCGGGCGCCGCCAAGGGCCAGTTCGGCGTCGTAGCGCAGCTCCAGCAGGAGCAGCCGCGCCTCCGTCAGGCGCTGCACGAGGGCGTAGCCGCCGATGTCGGCGGGCAGTCCGCTGAGCGGCGTGCCACGCCACAGCGCGAGCGCGGAGGCGCAGGCGCGTACGACGTCCGGCCAGTCGCGCCGGGCGTGCGCGGCGCGCGCCTCGGCGACCCGCGCGTCGAAGACATGCACGTCCAGTTCGCCGTGGTCGACCCGCAGCACATAGCCGGGCGGTACGGCCCTGAGCCGTTCGGGGTCGTCCAGGAGCCGGCGCAGCCGGGTGACGTGGTTGTGCAGGGAAGCCTGCGCGGAGACGGGAGGGGCGCCGCCCCACAGCGCGTCCTTCAGCGCCTCGACCGACACGACCCGGCCCGGTTCCAGCAGCAGCGCGGCGAGCAGGGCGCGGACCTTGGGGCTGCCGATGGCTCGGACGCCGTTGTCGGGGGCGTCGTGGCCGGCCTTCCCGGCGGGACGGCGGGCGGTGGGGGAACCGGAGGATCGGGGTGCGGCACCGGAGGGTCCGGGAGACGTGCCGACGGTTCCGGGAGCGGTGCCGGAGCTTTCCGGAGAGGTGGCGTAAGAGCTGTCGTACGAGATCCCGTGGGGCGGTCGGTCGTAGAGGACCGGCGGTCCCAGCAGTCCGAAGTGGAGCTCGCACCGCCGCATCACGCCGCTCCACTGCCTTTCCGCGCGGCCGGATCCGACCGTGCTCCGCGGCGGATGTGTACCCGCCGTCACCTGGCGGGATTCCGCCCTGTCCACAGCGGTTTCCCGCCACCTTCCTGCTGTCGGCCGACCGCCGGCCGACCCACCGGCCCTCTGCCGTCCGGCAGTTGAATCAGCCCACCCGAACGGGAAGTTCCCGCTGCCACCGGCGGACTTCCGGCCAACCGCTCCACGGTCCGCTGACGAACCGTTGGCCACATGTTAGCGATCCGTTGGCGCATCCTGATGTGATCATTCCATCGGATTCGGCCCGACGGCGCGCGCGTAGCACGCGTAACTCGGGGGAGTGTCGCCGCAGGCTGGATCCGGGGACGACAAGGGCCCCGGCCGGCGGAGGTGAACGACCGGGGCCCCGTCCCGCTCCTCTTCCCGGGCCTCCTGGGCTCCGTTGCTCAGATCACCGGCGGGCGTCCCAGCCGGGTGAGCCTCCACACCGTCCGCCAGCGCATCGGCCGCCGCTCACCGGCGTGCTCTCGCAGCCCCTCCGCGAACCCGCCGAACCAGGCCTTGAGCCCCGCCGTGGAACGGGTGCGGGCGAGGGTGAGGAGCGTCCACACCCCGAGGTGCACCGGGACGAGCGGCAGTGGCAGCCGGCGCCGGGCGAGCCAGACGCGGTTGCGGGCGTTGACCCGGTAGTAGATGGCATGCCGGGCCGGTGAGGTTTTGGGGTGCTGGAGGAGCAGTTCCGGGGCGTACAGGATCTTCCAGCCGGCGTCGGCGGCCCGCCAGGCCAGGTCGGTCTCCTCGTGCGCGAAGAAGAACTCGGCGGGCCAGTCCCCGGTCTCGGCCAGCATGGCCATGCGCAGGGCGTGTCCGCCGCCGAGGAAACCGGTGACGTAGCCGCCGCGCAGCGGGTCGGACTTGCCGATCCTCGGCACGTGCCGCTGCTGGGTCTCGCCCCGCTCGTCGGCGATGCGGAAGCCGACGATGCCGAGGCGCGGATCGGCGGCGTACAGGTCGCGCACCCGGCGCAGCACGTCGGGGTCGACGAGCAGCCCGTCGTCGTCCAGTTCCACGACGACGTCGACGTCCGCGAACTCCCGCAGCCGGGCGAGGGCGACGTTCCGGCCGCCCGGGCAGCCGAGGTTCTCCTCGACGTCGATGGTGGTGACCTCGCCGGGCAGGGAGAGCCGGTGGGCGAACTCGGGCAGCCGGCAGCCGTTGCCGACGATCACGATGCGGGCGGGGGCAAGGTCCTGCTTGGCCACGGACTCCAGCAGGGCGTCGACCTCGGCGGGCCGGTTGCCCATGGTCACCACGGCGACGGCGATCCTCGGCTCCACCACGTCCCTCACCCCATCCGGCCGACAGCGGCACCGCGTCCCGACCGCGCGCTGCCCGCCCTTCACCAAGATGTTGCCTCAGGTCCGCGGGTTCACCGGCCGCCGGTTCACTTTGCCGCGTCTTTGTTCCGGTTTTGTCGCCACGTTCGCCGTGTGGCCGACTTGGTGCGGCCGAGCCGCGCTGAGCCGGGAACGTCAGCGGCGGACAGAGGGATCACGGGGCACCGAACCTCGCAGCCGTCGAGTCGGGCAGGCCACCGCAGGGGCACATCTCGCCGTCGACGAGACGGAGGCGAGCCGAGCGGGCGCGGCGCCGCCGTCGCGTGCGCTGAACGACGAAAGACCAGCCAGGAATGTTCCTGGCTGGTCTTTCCGGTGGAGCCGCTTTCGGGATTCGAACCCGAGACCTACGCATTACGAGTGCGTTGCTCTGGCCATCTGAGCTAAAGCGGCGCGCTGCCCACACCATGGTGCGATCGGCAACGTCGGTAAGTCTACACAGTTTCCGGGGGTGCTTCGTACCCACCCCGGAGTGGGTGGTTCCGGGGTGGGTGGCAGGGGCTATGAGCAGCGCTTCCCGGCGGGCGGCGGGGTGCCGCGGAGGACGTAGGTGTCGATCGCCGTGTCGATGCAGGCGCTGCCCCGGCCGTACGCCGTGTGGCCGTCGCCGTCGTAGGTCAGCAGGCGGGACGAGGAGAGCTGGCGGGCCAGGGACCGGGCCCAGCGGTACGGGGTGGCCGGGTCGCGGACCGTGCCGACCACCACGATCGGCGCCGCCCCCTTCGCCTCGATGCGGTGCGGCTCACCCGTCGCCCGCACCGGCCAGTACGCGCAGTTCAGCGAGGCCCAGGCCAGGCCCGGGCCGAAGACGGGGGACGCCTTCTCGAACTCGGGCAGCGCCTTCTCGACGTCCTCGGGGCCGGAGAAGGCCGGCGGCAGGTCCAGGCAGTTCACGGCGGCGTTGGCCATCATCAGATTGCTGTAGTGGCCTTTCGCGTCCCGCTCGTAGTAGCTGTCGGCGAGGGCCAGCAGGCCGGCCCCGTCGTTCTCCCTCATCGCCGAGGTCAGCGCCTCGCGCAGTTGCTCCCAGGACGCCTCGTCGTACATCGACGCGATCACCCCGGTCGTGGCCAGCGACTCCCCCAGCTTGCGGCCGTCCGCGTCGCCCGCCGGGATGGGGTGGGTGTCCAGCTTGCGGAAGAACGCCTTCAGGTTGGCGCCGACCCGCGCCGGCGTCGTGCCCCTCCCGCCGAGCGGGCAGTCGGAGTGCCGTACGCAGTCCTTCGCGAACGCCTGGAACGCCGTCTCGAAGCCCGCCGTCTGGTCCAGGTTCAGCCTGCGGGCGTCCAGGGTCGGGTCCATCGCGCCGTCCAGGACCATCCGGCCGACCTGCCGGGGGAACAGTCCGGCGTACGTCGCCCCGAGGAACGTGCCGTACGACGCCCCGACGTAGTTGAGTTTCCGGTCGCCGAGCGCCGCCCGCAGGATGTCCATGTCCCGTGCCGCCTCGACGGTGGAGACGTGCCGCAGCAGCCGTGCCGAGCGGGCCCCGCAGCTCTCCGCGAACTTCCGGTCCGCCGCGACCAGCGCGTCCCGTTCCCGCTGGTCGTCGGGGGTGATGTCCGTCTGTGTGTACGCGTCCATCTGCCGCCCGTCGAGGCATTGGACGGGTTCGCTGCGGGCGACCCCCCGCGGGTCCACCGCGACCATGTCGTAGCGGGCCCGGATCTGGGCCGGGTAGCCGATGCCCGCGTACTGCTGGAGGTACCCGACCGCCGAACCGCCCGGTCCCCCCGGGTTGACCAGCAGGGAGCCGAGCGGCTTGCCCTTGCCGGTGGCCTTCTTGCGGGCCACGGCGAGCCGGACGGCGCCCGCGTCGGGCCTGGCGTAGTCCAGCGGTGCCTTCATCGTCGCGCACTGGAATCCCGGCACACCGCAGTCGCGCCAGCTCAGCCGTTGGCCGTAGTACGGCGTCAGCGCCGACGGCGTCGCACGCGGCAGCGCGGCCAGCGCCGCCTCCACCGTCCCGCCCGCGGAGGATGTGGTCGAGCTCCCGGAGGAGCAGGCGGACACGAGCAGTGCGGCGGCCGTGAGGAGGGTGGCCGTGAGGCGGGCCGTCGTCCGGGCGCGGATGCCCCGGGTCCGGCGGGTGCGGGGAGATGGCCTGGTGTGCATCCGGCGAGCCTAACCGTGTGCGACGACATGTGTGCGGTGCGTGGGCATTGTGGCTCGTACGAGGGACACGGGGGCCTCCTCCCTCCTCAGCCGGCCACCCTGCCGGGCAGAACCCCGCCCGGCCGGCCACCGTCACGGGCTGGGTGTCTCACCCCGCGCGCAGCGCCATCGTCATCGCCTCCACCGCCAGCAGCGGAGCCACATTGCGGTCCAGGGCCTCGCGGCACGCGGCGATCGCCTCGATGCGGCGGAGGGTGGACTCCGGGGTGCCGGCCCGGGCCAGCCGCTCCAGGGCGTCCTCGGCGTCGGCGTTGGCGAGCGCCACGCGCGTGCCGAGTTGCAGGGCGAGGACGTCGCGGTAGAAGGCGGTGAGGTCGCCGAGGGCGACGTCCAGGCTGTCGCGCTGCGTACGGGTTCTGCGGCGCTTCTGCATGTCCTCCAGCTCCTTCATCACCCCCGCCGTGCCGCGCGGCATGCGACCGCCCTGGACCGCCCCGAGCGCCGCCTTCAGCTCCTCGGCCTCCTTGCCGTCCATCTCCTCGGCGAGCTGCTTGGCGTCCTCGGCAGCCGCGTCGACCAGTTCCTGGGCCGCCCTCAGGCAGGCGCCGACCTCGTCCAGCCGCAGCGGGAGCTTCAGCACGGCGGCCCGGCGCTCGCGGGCCGCCGGGTCGGTGGCCAGGCGGCGGGCGCGGTCGACGTGCCCCTGCGTGGCGCGGGCGGCGGACGCGGCGACCTCCGGCTCGATGCCGTCGCGCCGCATGAGCATGTCCGCGACCGCCTCGACGGACGGCGTGCGCAGGTTCAGGTGGCGGCAGCGGGAGCGGATGGTCGGCAGGACGTCCTCGATGGAGGGGGCGCACAGCAGCCAGACCGTGCGCGGGGCGGGCTCCTCCACCGCCTTGAGGACCGCGTTGGCCGACTTCTCGTTCAGCCGCTCGGCGTCCTCGACCAGGATGATCTGCCAGCGGCCGTTCGCCGGGGAGGTGAACGACTTGCGGACCGTGTCCCGCATGTCCTTGACCAGGATCTCGGAGCCGACCGCGGCGACCGACGTGACGTCCGCGTGGGTGCCGAGGAGGGCGGTGTGGCAGCCGTCGCAGAAGCCGCAGCCGGGGGCGCCGCCGAGCGCGCGGTCGGGGCTCACGCACTGCAAGGCGGCGGCGAAGGCCCTGGCCGCCTGGTTGCGGCCCGCGCCGGGCGGGCCGGTGAAGAGCCAGGCGTGGGTCATCTTCGACGTCTCGGGCAGCGGCTGGTCCGCCGCGGCGGCCGTGACGAGGGCGTCGGCGTCCCGCGCGGCGGCGTCCAGCACCGCGCTCACCTTCTCCTGCCCGACGAGGTCGTCCCACACGGTCATGGGTCACGCCGCCCTTCCGTCACACTCCGCGTTCCGGCATCCATTGTGCGGGTGGGCACTGACAACCGGGCGGACGGAGGCCGCGGAGACGGTGGCGCCGATGGGCTACGCGCCTGCCCGGAGGCGGTGGCTGCGTCTGCCGAGTGGGAGCCCGCCTGCCGAGTGGGGGCCATGCCTGTCCGAAGCGCTGCGCCTACCGAGTGGGGGCCATGGCCGCCCCAAGGGCTGCGCCTGCCCAGTAGGGGCCATGCCCGCCCCAAGGGCTGCGCCTGTCCGGTGGCGGAGGCCACGGCCGGCGCCGACGCCCGCACCTGACCGACAACCGCGGCAACCGCGGCAACCGCACACGCCGACGCCCAGGCCCGCACCCGAGCACCGGCGGACACCCACGCCCTTGCCGCCCCAGAGCCGAAGCCGACACCCACGCCCTTGCCGCCCCGGAGCCGCAGCCGACACCCACGCCCGGAAGCACCGCCTGCCGATGTCCCCGGGCGCCGGCCCTCGCCGGCGCCCGGAGACCCGGCTCTCACCGGTGTGCGGCTCAGCCGCGGCGACCCCGGCCGCGCCCCTTGCGGCCCGGTTCCCCGCCGTCGCCCTGGTCGCCGTACTGCCCCTCGTCGTACGAACCCAGCAGTTCGTCGGCCAGCGTGGGCAGGTCGTCCAGCGGGGTTTCCTCGGCCCAGTCGGGGCGCGGGCGGCGGCGGGGCGTGCCGTCGGCGTCGATCCGGGGCATCTCGCGCGTGCGCGGCTCGGAGCCGTCGGGGCCCGCGGCGGGCCGCTCTTCCCGGAAGAAGCCGGGCGGCACCCGGTCGGCCGGGTCGCCGTCCCGTACGGGCGGCAGCACCGCGGTCTCGTCCGCCGCACCCGGAGCCACCCTGGGCAGCTCGGCCGTCTCGTCGGCGGACACCGGCGGCAGCACGGCCGTCTCGTCCGCCGCGCCCGCCGGCACCTGCGGCAGCACCGCGGTCTCGTCGGCCGGCCCGGCGACCGCCGGCGGCTGCGGCAGCTCGGCGGTCACTTCGGAGTCGGGGTAGGCACCCCGGGTGTCGCGGGCGGCGCGCTCCTCGCGCACCGGACGCAGCACGGTCGTCTCGTCGTCCGTGCCCCGCGTGTCCGTCCCGCGCGCGGCCTCTTCCGGCGACACCACGGGCGTCGGGACCGTGGCCGCGTCAGGAACCACCCGCGGTGCCGTCGGCAGAGGCGTGCTGGGCCTGCGGGCCGCGGCGTCGGCCGCCGCCGCGGCCTCGGCGGCCTGCCGGCGGGCTTCCTCCGCCCGCAGCAGCGCCTCCTCGGCCTTGCGCTGGGCCTCCAGGCGCCGGGCCTCCTCCTCGGCGCGCAGCCGGGCCTGCCGGGCCTCTTCCTCGGCGCGCAGCCGGGCCTCCTCCTCGGCCTGCTTGCGGCGCCGCTCCTCCTCGGCCCTGCGGCGGGCCTCCTCCTCCGCGCGCGCCTTCTCCTCGGCGAGCAGCCGCTGCCGCTCCTCCTCCGCGCGCCGACGGGCCTCCTCGGCCCGCTGCCGGGCCTCCTCCGCCTGCCGTTCGGCCTCGCGCCGCTGCGCCTCCTCCAGCTCGCGCCGCTTGCGCTCCTCCTCCTCGGCGCGCAACTTGGCCAGCTGCTCCTGGCGCTCGCGCTCCAGGCGCTCCTCCTCGGCCTTGCGGGCGGCCTCTTCCTCGGCCTTGCGGCGGGCCTCCTCCTCGGCCTTCCTGCGGGCCTCCTCCTGGGCCTTGATCTCGGCCTCGGACAGCGGCAGCACGACATCCAGCCGGTGCCGGATCACGGTGGTGACGGCCTCGGGCTCCTGTCCGGCGTCCACGACCAGGTAGCGCCCGGGGTCGGAGGCTGCCAGCGTGAGGAAACCGGCCCGCACGCGCGCGTGGAACTCCGCGGGCTCCGACTCCAGCCGGTCCGGTGCCTCGGTGAACCGCTCGCGGGCGGTCTCCGGGGAGACGTCCAGCAGGACGGTCAGGTGCGGGACGAGACCGTTGGTGGCCCAGCGGTTGATGCGGGCGATCTCGGTCGGGGACAGGTCGCGGCCGGCGCCCTGGTAGGCGACGGAGGAGTCGATGTAGCGGTCGGTGATCACCACCGCGCCGCGTTCCAGGGCGGGTCGTACGATGGTGTCGACGTGCTCAGCGCGGTCGGCGGCGTACAGCAGCGCCTCAGCGCGGTGGGACAGGCCCGCCGACGAGACGTCCAGCAGGATCGAGCGCAGCCGCTTGCCCACCGGGGTGGCGCCGGGCTCGCGGGTGAGCACGACCTCGTGGCCCTTGGCGCGGATCCACTCGGCGAGCGCCTCGGCCTGGGTGGACTTGCCGGCGCCGTCGCCGCCCTCCAGGGCGATGAAGAAGCCGTTGGCCGCCGGGGCGGTGACCGGGTCGTCGCCGCCCAGGAGGGCGTCCTTGAGGTCCTGCCGCAGCGGCACGCCGGAGCGGTCGTCGACCTTGGCGAGCACCAGCGCGGCCACCGGCAGCAGCAGCGCGCCGACCAGCATGAAGGTGAAGGCGGCGCCGCCGTGCGCGAAGACGAACTTGCCGTTCTCCAGCCGGTGCGGGCCGATCAGGGCCGCGACCAGGGGCGCGATCAGTGCGCCGAGCGCTATGAAGACGCGGCTCATGGCGTGCAGGTGTTCGGTGGTGCGCGCCCGGCGGGAGTCCTCGGTCTCCTGGTCGAGCAGGGTGTGCCCGGTGTTGGCAGCCACGCCCGCGCCGACGCCGGCCAGCGTCACGATCAGCAGGACCGTGGTGACGTCCGGGACCAGCCCGGCGGCCAGCAGGGCGATGCCGGTGACGGCGATGGCCAGGGCCAGCAGACGGCGGCGGGAGAGCGAGGGCAGCAGCGCGGGGGCGGTGCGGATGCCGACGGCGACACCGCCGGTCAGGCCCAGCACCAGCAGGCCGTACAGCACGGGGCCGCCGCCCAGGTCCTTGGCGTGCAGCACGCTCACCGAGACGGCCGCCGCGATGGCGCCGGCGACTCCGGCGCAGGCCGGGACGAGCAGCGGGATGGCGCCCGTACGGCCCTTGTCGACGCCGGTGACGGTGCGCGGGCGGCGCAGGCCCTCCAGCGGGGACCGCGCGCGCGGGGTGCGCGTGGCGGGCAGCTCCAGATAGGTCAGCACGGACAGCGAGGCGGCGAACAGGCCCGCCGCCACATACGACCCGAGGGCCGCCTGGTGCTGGTCGAACCAGGCCACGCCGGTGCCCAGCAGGTTGTTCAGCAGGGCGGCGACGACCAGGGCGGCGGCGGCCAGCGGCACCGCCAGGAAGGTCGTCCGCAGCGACAGGCGGCGCAGGGCGTCCAGGTGGTCCGGCAGCGGTCGTACCGTCGCACCCTCCGGCGGCGGGGCCGGCAGCAGGGCCGGAGCGGCGCTCTCCCGGCAGACGGTCCACAGCCGTTCGGCGACACCGGTGACGAAGGCGGTGACGAGCAGGACGGCCAGCGCGTTGTCCGGCGTCCAGTCGATCCACAGCGGCGCGATGATCATCAGCGCCGCGCGCAGGCCGTCGGCGCCGACCATGGTCCAGCGGCGGTCGAGCGGGCCCTCCTGGGCGGTGAGCGAGGTCAGCGGGCCCAGGAGGACGGCACCGAAGAGCAGCGCGGCGAGGACTCGCGCGGCGAAGACCGTCGCCACTGCGAACGCCACGCCCCGGTAGCCGCCGCCGAAGGCCCCCTCGGCGATCGCCGACTGGAGGACCAGGAGGACGAGGACGAGGAGGGACAGGGTGTCGCCGACACCGCTCACCAACTGCGCGCTCCACAGGCGCTTCAGTTGCGGTCGGCGCAGCAGGGAACGGACGGCGCGCTCGCGGGAGTCCGCGACCAGGGCGTCGTCCGGTGCTGTGGTGTGGGCCGTCGGCTGCTCGGCTCGCGTCATGCGTTCAGCCTATCCGCAGCCGCCGACACCACACCTCGCGTGTCCGGGCATGCGCGCGCCCCGGCACCGAGGGGGGTGCCGGGGCGTTCACGTCAGTGACCCGACGGCGTGTCAGTCCTCCGCGCCGGAAGCCGTCGCCCTGGAAGCCGTCGCCTTCTTGGCGGTGGTCTTCTTGGCGGTCGTCTTCTTCGCCGCGGCCGTCGTCTTCTTCGCGGCCGTCTTCTTGGCGGCGGTCTTCTTCGCCGGGGCGGTCTTCTTCGCCACCGCCTTCTTCGCGGTCTTCTTGGCGGGCCCCTTCGCGCGCTTCTCGGCGAGCAGCTCGAAACCACGCTCAGGAGTGATCGTTTCGACGCTGTCGCCGGAGCGCAGGGTCGCGTTGGTCTCGCCGTCGGTGACGTACGGACCGAAGCGGCCGTCCTTGACCACGACCGGCTTGCCGGAGACCGGGTCCTCGCCCAGCTCCTTCAGCGGCGGCTTGGCGGCTGCCCGGCCACGCTGCTTCGGCTGGGCGTAGATCGCCTGCGCCTCCTCCAGCGTGATCGTGAAGAGCTGGTCCTCGGACTGGAGCGAGCGCGAGTCCGTGCCCTTCTTCAGGTACGGGCCGTAGCGGCCGTTCTGCGCGGTGATCTCCTGGCCGTCCGCGTCGGTGCCGACGACACGCGGCAGCGACATCAGCTTCAGCGCGTCGTCCAGCGTCACCGTGTCGAGCGACATGGACTTGAAGAGCGAGGCCGTGCGCGGCTTGACCGCGTTCTTGCCGGTCTTCGGGGTGCCCTCGGGGAGGACCTCCGTGACGTACGGGCCGTAGCGGCCGTCCTTGGCGACGATCGCGTGGCCGGTGGCCGGGTCGGTGCCCAGCTCGAAGTCGCCGCTGGGCTTGGCCAGCAGTTCCTCGGCCAGCTCGACGGTCAGCTCGTCCGGTGCCAGGTCGTCCGGGATGTCGGCGCGCTGGTGCTGCTCGGTGTCCTTCTCGCCGCGCTCGATGTACGGCCCGTAGCGGCCGACGCGGAGGACGATGTCGTTGCCGACCGGGAACGACGACACCTCGCGCGCGTCGATCGCGCCCAGGTCGGTCACCAGCTCCTTGAGGCCGCCGAGGTGGTCGCCGTCGCCGTTGCCGGCGTCGGCCGCGCCGCCCGTGGCCGTCCCCTCGCCGAAGTAGAAGCGCTTCAGCCACGGCACGGCCTTGGCCTCACCCGCCGCGATGCGGTCGAGGTCGTCCTCCATCCTGGCCGTGAAGTCGTAGTCGACGAGCCGCCCGAAGTGCTTCTCCAGGAGGTTCACCACGGCGAACGACAGGAACGACGGCACCAGGGCCGTGCCCTTCTTGAAGACGTAGCCGCGGTCCAGGATCGTGCCGATGATCGACGCGTACGTCGACGGGCGGCCGATCTCGCGCTCTTCCAGCTCCTTGACCAGGGAGGCCTCGGTGTAGCGGGCCGGGGGCTTGGTGGCGTGGCCGTCGACCGTGATCTCCTCGGCGGACAGCGCGTCGCCCTCGGCGACCTGCGGCAGCCGGCGCTCGCGGTCGTCCAGCTCGGCGTTCGGGTCGTCGGCACCCTCGACGTAGGCCTTCAGGAAGCCGTGGAAGGTGATCGTCTTGCCGGAGGCGCTGAACTCGACGTCCCGGCCGTCGGCGGCGGTGCCGCCGATCTTCACCGTGACGCTGTTGCCGGTCGCGTCCTTCATCTGGGAGGCGACGGTCCGCTTCCAGATGAGCTCGTACAGCCTGAACTGGTCACCGGTCAGGCCGGTCTCCGCGGGCGTGCGGAAACGATCACCCGACGGACGGATCGCCTCGTGCGCCTCCTGGGCGTTCTTGACCTTGGCGGCGTAGGTGCGCGGCTGCGGCGGCAGGTAGTCGGCCCCGTACAGCTGCGTGACCTGGGCGCGGGCAGCGGAGATCGCCGTGTCGCTCAGCGTCGTGGAGTCCGTACGCATGTACGTGATGTAGCCGTTCTCGTACAGCTTCTGGGCGATCTGCATGGTCGCCTTCGCGCCGAAGCCGAGCTTGCGGCTGGCCTCCTGCTGGAGCGTCGTCGTACGGAACGGGGCGTACGGCGAGCGGCGGTACGGCTTGGACTCGACGGACCGCACGGAGAAGCGGGTGTTCTCCAGGGCGGCGGCGAGGGCGCGGGCGGTCGCCTCGTCGAGGTGGAGGGTGTTCTCGCTCTTGAGCTGTCCCAGGGAGTCGAAGTCGCGGCCCTGCGCGACCCGCCGGCCGTCGACGGTCTGGAGCCGGGCGACCAGCGACGACGGGTCCGACGGGTCCCCCGCGCGGCCGGTCGAGAAGGTGCCCGTCAGGTCCCAGTACTCAGCGGAACGGAAGGCGATGCGCTCGCGTTCCCGCTCCACGACGAGCCGTGTGGCGACGGACTGCACGCGGCCGGCCGACAGCCGGGGCATGACCTTCTTCCACAGCACCGGGGAGACCTCGTAGCCGTAGAGGCGGTCGAGGATGCGGCGGGTCTCCTGGGCGTCGACCAGTTTCTGGTTGAGCTGGCGCGGGTTGGCGACGGCCTCGCGGATCGCGTCCTTGGTGATCTCGTGGAACACCATGCGCTTGACCGGGATCTTCGGCTTCAGGACCTCCTGGAGGTGCCAGGCGATCGCCTCACCCTCCCGGTCCTCGTCAGTGGCGAGGAACAGCTCGTCGGAGTCCTTCAGGAGGTCCTTGAGCTTCTTGACCTGGGCCTTCTTGTCCGCGTTGATCACATAGATCGGCTGGAAGTCATGGTCGACGTCCACACCGAGGCGACGGACCTCGCCGGTGTACTTCTCGGGCACCTCCGCGGCGCCGTTGGGAAGGTCGCGGATGTGCCCGACGCTCGCTTCGACGACGTATCCGGGGCCGAGGTAGCCCTTGATCGTCTTCGCCTTGGCAGGCGACTCGACGATGACGAGTCGGCGGCCGCCCTGTGCGGTCTCGCTGGTCGGGGACAACTTCGCTCTTCTCTCCGGTCGACGCTGGGGCCTCCCCAGGCCTTGGTCCCGGGGTCGCGGCGTACTGCTGGCACGTGTGACGCTGCGGAGTGTGACGCTACATCCCGCCCCCGTGTCAAACGGGAAAAGCCCACAACGGCCACTCGAACGGTAACCCGACTACCGCCATTCCTGCCGCCCGGACTGCCCGGCCACCCCCGCGATCCTGTCCGGAGCGTGACGTTCCCCTTACCCGCCGGACAGGGCGGGCACCCGTCTCAGAACCGGGTCAGGCAGTACACGGCGAGGCTCAGTGCGATCGTCCCGGCCAGGCTCGCGACGGCGGCGGATGCGACCCGACTCACACCGGCGGCCACCGGTTCCCGGCGCCGCAGACGGGTGCCGGTCCACGCCAGCAGACCGGCCCCGAACAGGGCGAACACCACTCCCGCGAAGATCGCCGGCCCACTCTCCATCGCCCGAGCACCCCTTCCCCGCCGTCGGCTCTGCCCAGCGCCGGGAGGGTGGCACGCGCGGGAGGCGGGAGTGCGACATCGGGGTGAACGGAAGACCCCCGGGCATTCGAACGCACACTCGAACCGAACGGGCCCGTACCCGCTGCCGATATTTTTTCCGGCCGTTTTCGGGAAACGGCCGGCGCCGCCCCCGCTCGGCAACCCCGCAGGGCCCGTGCCCCCGGCATACGACGATGCGCGCGGCGCGATCGGAAGATGATCCGACCGTGCCTACGACGGCACGGGCACCCGGCGTACGGCACCTGCCCGGCACCGCTCCTCGCGGGGCCTCCCACCCGGCGCCGCGGCACCGCTCGGAGCGGCGCCCCCGCCCCGCTCCCGCCCCGCGCGCCCGCTCAGCCCGCCGGCTCCAGGAAGCCCTGCTCCACCAGCAGCCGGATCTGCGCGGGCGTGCGGTCGCGGAGCACCACCGGGTCCTCGCCGACGAGCTGCGCGATGGCGTCCAGGATGCGGCCCGCGCTCAGCGTGCCGTCGCACACCCCCGCGAACCCGGCACCCACCGTGTCCACCTTCGTCGCCCGGCGCATCCCGCGGTGCTGGCGCAGCACCACGTGCTCCGGGTCCTCGGCGCCGGGCAGCCCGACCTGCTCCTGGACCACCTCGGGGACGAGCTTGAAGCGGCTGTCCAGCAGCGCCGCGTCATCGTGCTCCCGGAGGTAGTCGAGCCGCTCGAAGTGCGCCCGGATCGTCTCCCCGAGCGGCTGTTCGACCGGGTGCGGCCACTCCTCCACGGTGACGACGGGCTCGGCGGACCCGGTCCTGCGCAGGGTGATCCAGCCGAAGCCGACCGCCCTGACCTTGCGCGCCTCGAACTCGTCGAGCCAGGCGTCGTACCGCGCCTGGTACTCCGCCGGGTCCCCACGGTGGTCACCGGCGTCCCTCAGCCACAGCTCGGCGTACTGCGTGACGTCCTGCACCTCGCGCTGCACGATCCAGGCATCGCACCCGCGCGGCACCCACGACCTGAGTCTGTCCTGCCAGTCCTCCCCCGCCACGTGCTGCCAGTTCGCGAGGAACTGCGCGAACCCGCCCTCGTTCAGCCGTTCCCCCGCCTGCTGAACGAGCGAGCGGCACAGATCGTCCCCGCCCATGCCACCGTCCCGGTACGTCAGCCGGGCGCGCGGGGAGATCACGAACGGCGGGTTGGAGACGATCAGGTCGAACGTCTCGTCGTCCCGGACCGGTTCGAACAGCGAGCCCTCGCGCAGGTCGGCGGCGGGCGCCCCGGAGAGCGCCAGCGTGAGCGCCGTGATGTGCAGCGCGCGCGGGTTGAGGTCGGTCGCCGTGACGCGGGTGGCGTGCTGCGCGGCGTGCAGCGCCTGGATGCCGGACCCGGTGCCCAGGTCCAGGGCGGCGGCGACGGGGGTGCGGACGGTGATGCCGGCGAGGGTCGTCGAGGCGCCGCCGACGCCCAGGACGACACCCTCGTCACGCTGTCCGATGCCGCCGGCTCCGCCGACCGCGCAGCCGAGGTCGGAGACGATGAACCAGTCCTCGCCACCGGGGCCGCCGTACGGCCGTACGTCCACGGTCGCGGCCACCTCGTCACCGCCCACGCGCCTGAGCCAGCCGGCCTCCACCGCCTCCTCGACCGGCAGAACGGCCGCTACGCGCGCGTGGGGCACCGGTTGCTGGAGCAGGAACAGCCGTACGAGCGTCTCCAGCGGCGTGTCGCCACGGGTCGCCCGGAGAGCGGGCACGGTCTCGCTGCGGGCCAGCGCCGCGTACGCGGGCGCGCCGAGCAGGTCGAGCAGCCCGTCGGCGGTGAAGGAGGCGGCCAGCAGCGCGTCCCTCAGGCGCGCGGCGATGTCGAGCCGGTCGGCAGTGGGCAAGGGAGCGGGTCCGGAGTCAGTCACGCCCCCATTGTGGCCCGCGACAACCGACCGGGGCGGACTCGCGGCGACTGCGCGGAGCCGATCGGGGCGACTGCGCGGGCCGGCTTGCGGCCACTGTCCGGGACCGACTCGGGGGCGACTGCGCGGGCCGGCTTGCGGCCACTGTCCGGGACCGACTCGGGGGCGACTGCGCGGAGTCGACTCGGGGTGACTGCCAGGTGACTCGTAACGATTGCCCGCAGACGTCAGCCGGCCGTCGTCGACGCCGTCGGCTGTGCGGAGCCGGACGGGGTGACCTTGCAACTGGGCTGCTCGGCCATCGCCTCCTTGACGTCGCCCTTCTCCAGCCGCTTCAGCGCCTCCGTGCCGCTGTCGCTCTGCTTGCCGACCTCCTTGGTCTGCAGGGCGACCTCCTTCAGGCCCTTGGCGAACTTGCCCTGGTCCTTGGTGTTGAGCCCGTCGACCTTCTTCTTCAGGTCGGCGTACGACGTGGAGAGGCCGGCGAGGTTCTTGGCCGCGTCCTGCTGGAGCCTGGCGCCGCCGTCTATCCCGGGAGGCGCACCGGCGCTGTCGAGGGCATCGGCGAGCGCCTTGTAGCCCTCGGCCATGTCCTGGAAGGCCTCCGCGTACGTCTTCTGGGCGTCCTTGGGCGGGAGGTTGGTGTCCGTGGCGATGGCCGCGATCGAAGCGTTGGCCGACCTGATCTTGGCGTCCTGCGCGGGCACCGCGTCGCACACCGTCTTGGCCCAGGACACCAGCTTGGGGTCGGGCCCCTTGTCACCGCCGTCACTGCACCCGGACACCGTCACCATCAGTACCGCACCGCCGGACAGTGCGGCCGCGAGCTTCTTGTTCACCGGATTGGTCCCTTCCATGGCTCTCGGCCCCCGGAATCTACACGGCGGACGCACTCCCTCCCCTTGCCGGGGGAGGCATAAGTCAGGTTTTGTGATCTTTCATGCCATGGGAGAGAAGGCTCACGACGTGGGCGAGCCCACAGACGACAAGCGGGCGGGCGGCGTCAGCACGCCGCCCGCCCACCCGTGAGCAGGGATTTCTTGCCGCGATCTACGAAACCACCGCGGCGTCCGGCGGGTTGGCGACCCGCCCGGCGCTGTCGTCGTCGCCGACGGCGATCCCGCGCCGCTTGGAGATGTACACGGCCACGACGATCACCAGCAGCGCGAGGATGGCGACACCGATCCTCACCCCCAGGTTCTTGTCGTCGCCGTAGGAAAACTTGATCACTGCCGGTGCGATGAGCAGCGAGACCAGGTTCATGACCTTCAGCAGCGGGTTGATCGCGGGTCCGGCGGTGTCCTTGAACGGGTCGCCGACCGTGTCCCCGATCACCGTGGCCGCATGGGCCTCGCTGCCCTTGCCGCCGTGGTTGCCGTCCTCCACCAGCTTCTTGGCGTTGTCCCAGGCGCCACCGGAGTTGGCGAGGAACACCGCCATCAGCGTGCCCGCGCCGATCGCGCCGGCGAGGTAGGAGCCGAGCGCGCCGACACCGAGTGTGAACCCGATGAAGATCGGCGCCATGACGGCGAGCAGACCGGGCGTGGCCAGCTCCCGCAGGGCGTCCTTGGTGCAGATGTCGACGACCTTGCCGTACTCGGGCTTCTCGCTGAAGTCCATGATCCCGGGCTTCTCACGGAACTGCCGCCGCACCTCGAACACCACCGAACCCGCCGACCGCGACACCGCGTTGATGGCCAGTCCGGAGAAGAGGAAGACGACCGCGGCGCCCGCGATGAGGCCGACGAGGTTGTTGGGCTGCGAGATGTCCAGGGACAGGCTGAGCGGCGACCCCGGCCCGGTGAGCTTCGCGCCGACGTCCTGCACGTTGGTGGTGATCGCGTCGCGGTACGACCCGAACAGCGCCGACGCGGCGAGGACGGCGGTGGCGATGGCGATGCCCTTGGTGATGGCCTTGGTGGTGTTGCCGACTGCGTCCAGGTTGGTGAGCACCTGCGCGCCCGCGCCCTCCACGTCGCCGGACATCTCGGCGATGCCCTGCGCGTTGTCGGAGACCGGTCCGAAGGTGTCCATGGCGACGATCACGCCGACCGTGGTGAGCAGCCCGGTGCCGGCCAGCGCGACCGCGAACAACGCCAGCATGATCGACGTACCGCCGAGCAGGAACGCGCCGTACACCCCGAGCCCGATGAGCAGCGCGGTGTAGACGGCGGACTCCAGGCCCACCGAGATGCCGGAGAGGACGACGGTGGCCGGGCCGGTGAGGGAGGTCTTGCCGATGTCCCGCACCGGACGGCGGTTGGTCTCGGTGAAGTAGCCGGTCAGCTGCTGGATGACGGCGGCGAGCAGGATGCCGATGGCCACCGCGACCAGCGCGAGGATGCGCGGATCGCCGTCCTTGCCCTTGATCGCCGCGTCGGTGACGCCGTCGAGGGCGGAGTACTTCGAGGGCAGGTAGACGAAGACCGCGATCGCGACCAGCGCCAGTGAGATCACCGCGGAGATGAAGAAGCCGCGGTTGATCGCCGACATGCCACTGCGGTCGGCCCGGCGCGGGGCGACCGCGAAGATACCGATCATCGCCGTGATCACACCGATGGCGGGCACCAGCAGCGGGAACGCCAGCCCGGAGTCGCCGAAGGCGGCCTTGCCGAGGATCAGCGCGGCGACCAGGGTCACGGCGTACGACTCGAACAGGTCGGCCGCCATGCCCGCGCAGTCGCCGACGTTGTCGCCCACGTTGTCGGCGATGGTCGCGGCATTGCGCGGGTCGTCCTCCGGAATGCCCTGTTCGACCTTGCCGACCAGGTCGGCGCCGACGTCGGCGGCCTTGGTGAAGATGCCGCCGCCCACCCGCATGAACATCGCGATCAGGGCGGCGCCGAGGCCGAAGCCCTCCAGCACCTTCGGCGCGTCGGCCGCGTACACCAGCACCACGCAGGAGGCGCCCAGCAGGCCGAGCCCCACCGTGAACATGCCGACGACGCCGCCCGTGCGAAATGCGATCTTCATCGCCGTGTGCGAGACGGTGGTGAGATCCTTTTCCGGCTCGCCTTCCGCCGGAGTCGCTTCCCGGGCCGCCGCGGCGACCCGCACATTGCTGCGCACGGCGAGCCACATGCCGATATAGCCAGTGGCCGCCGAGAACGCCGCTCCGATCAAGAAGAACACCGAGCGACCGGCCCGCTGATTCCAGTCGTCCGCGGGCAGCAGCATGAGCAGGAAGAAGACGACGACGGCGAATACGCCGAGCGTGCGCAACTGCCGGGCGAGATACGCCTTGGCACCTTCCTGGACCGCCTCGGCGATCTTCTTCATGCTGTCGGTGCCCTCGCCGGCCGCCAGCACCTGGCGGACCAGGATCCCCGCGACCACCAGCGCGGCCAGGGCGACCGCCGCGATGACGGCCACGATGATCCTGTTGTCGTCGGTCAGGACCGCGGCTGCGAGGGGTGTGAGGTGATCCGACTGAGGAGTGGAAAGCCCCGCCATTCGTCCTCCTTGACGCTTGGGCTGAGCTCAAGATGTGGACGGATTGTAGGTACCCGCCGAGTGAGTCTAAACAGGGGACGGTAAACGGAATTGGTCTGCATGTACATACAGCAAACCCAAACAACGTAATGCCCTAAAGCCATTGTCGGCCACCTGGGCGCTTGATCAAATTATCACGGTTTTGATCGTGAATTCGTTCACGAATTCCCGTGGTGGCCGCACAAACACGACAAGGGCCCTGCTCGGCAGGGCCCTTGTGCGCTTGTCGGGTGGTTTTCGGCGGCTACGGCCAGTCGAGTGAGACCGGTCGGCCGGACCAGGTGGGCGAGATCAAACAGGCGAGGCAGACGGGCGGGATCAGACGGGCGAGATCAGGCGAGCGCCGCGGCCGACGGCGCGGTCGGCCAGGTCATGCGGATCAGGCCGCCGTTTCGCCCGGTGGTGACCTCCACGTCGTCGACGAGACCACTGATGACCGCGAGGCCCATCTCGTCCTCCTCGGCCTCCGCCTCGGCTTCCTGCCCGGCGCCCGACGTGTCGCCGCCCGGGGCGGCATGCGGGGCCTCGTCGCCGACCTCGATGGAGAACTGTTTCTCCTCTTCGATCAGCGCAACCTTCACCGGTGCCGTGACGCCACTGTTCTGGTGGAGTCCGACTGCGCGGGAGCATGCCTCTCCCACGGCCAGCCGCACCTCGTCCAGAACGGCCTCGTCCACTCCGGCCCGGCGCGCCACCGCTGCCGCCACCAGCCGGGCGGTCCTGACGTGCTCGGGCAGCGCGCTGAAGCGGAGTTCGACGGTGGCCATGCATCCCCCTCGCGACTACGGGCGTGCGGTCGGGGGCGGGGCCGCCGAGCGCCCACACCCCCTGGTGTACATCGGTGTTCCGGGCCGCCACATCGGCATCGGCCCAGGACGGGACCGGCCGGCGACCGGGCCTCGGCAGGAGCCCGACGCCGGCGACCGGTCCGGGATCGGTCGGTGACCGATCAGTCGGTGGCCGCCACCGCTTCCTCGACCGTGGTGTGGATCGGGAACACCTTGGTGAGGCCGGTGATGCGGAAGATCTTCAGAATGCGCTCCTGGTTGCAGACCAGACGCAGCGAGCCCTCGTGGGCGCGAACCCTCTTCAGGCCGCCGACCAGCACGCCGAGCCCGGTGGAGTCGAGGAAGTCCACGCCTTCCATGTCGACGACGAGGTGGAAATTCCCGTCGTTCACCAGCTCGACCAGCTGCTCACGCAGCTTGGGCGCGGTATATACGTCGATTTCGCCACCGACCTCGACGACCGTACGATCGCCGACGGTACGGGTCGACAGGGACAGGTCCACGGATCCTCCAGCACCTTGCTATCGAGCGGTCGCCCCTCGGGCACCTCGCTTGCGGCCCCCGGGACGTTTCGCCAGCCGCGATGGCATTCAATCACTTACCGGCAGGCGTGCACGACGCCTTGGCTCCATTGTCCGTCACGCCAGTGACACACTCGGTGCCGATGGCCAAGAATCACCGATCCGATCGACCCCAGGCCCGCCCGGCCTCCCACCCGTCTCCGGGCACGGTCCTGGACCGGCTCACCGCCGGGCCGAGCCGGGCTGCGCGCATCACTCATACGGAGCACTTGCCCCCGCGCGCGGGCCGCCATGCCGTCTGGCCTGACCGGATTCGGCCCGAAGTGATCGCGGCCGTCCAGGCGTGCGGCATCGAGCATCCCTGGGCGCACCAGGCGCTGGCCGCCGAGCACGCCCTGGACGGCGACTCGATGGTGGTCGCCACCGGCACCGCCTCCGGCAAGTCCCTCGCCTACCTCGTGCCCGTCCTGTCCACCCTCCTGGACGGCGCGGAAGCCCCGAACGGCCGTGGCGCCACCGCCCTCTACCTGTCCCCCACCAAGGCGCTCGCGGCGGACCAGTGCCGATCGGTGAAGGAACTTTCACAACCCCTCGGCACATCCGTACGACCGGCCGTGTACGACGGCGACACCCCGTTCGAGGAACGGGAGTGGATCCGCCAGTACGGCAACTACGTCCTGACCAACCCGGACATGCTGCACCGCGGGATACTCCCCTCCCATCCGCGCTGGTCCTCCTTCCTGAGATCGCTCAAGTACGTCGTCATCGACGAGTGCCACACCTACCGGGGCGTCTTCGGCTCGCACGTCGCCCAGGTGCTGCGCCGACTGCGCCGCCTGTGCGCCCGCTACGGCTCCTTCCCCGTGTTCCTGCTGGCCTCGGCGACCGCCGCGGAGCCCGCGGTCGCCGCCCGCCGGCTCACCGGCCTGCCGGTCGTCGAGGTCGCCGACGACGCCTCCCCGCGCGGAGAGCTGGTGTTCGCCCTCTGGGAGCCCCCGCTCACCGAACTGCACGGCGAGAGGGGAGCACCCGTACGGCGTACCGCCACCGCCGAGACCGCCGACCTGCTGACCGACCTCACCGTGCAGGGTGTGCGCTCGGTCGCCTTCGTACGCTCCCGGCGCGGCGCCGAGCTGATCGCGGTCATCGCCCAGGAGAGACTCGCCGAGGTCGACCGCTCCCTGGCCCGGCGTGTCGCGGCGTACCGCGGCGGCTACCTCCCCGAGGAGCGCCGCGCCCTGGAACGCGCACTGCACTCCGGCGAGCTCCTCGGCCTCGCCGCCACGACCGCCCTGGAGCTGGGCGTGGACGTCTCCGGCCTGGACGCGGTGGTGATCTCCGGTTACCCGGGCACCCGCGCCTCCCTGTGGCAGCAGGCCGGCCGCGCGGGCCGCTCCGGCCAGGGCGCCCTCGCGGTCCTCGTCGCCCGCGACGACCCGCTGGACACCTTCCTCGTCCACCACCCCGAGGCCCTGTTCGACCAGCCGGTGGAATCCACGGTCCTCGACCCCGACAACCCCTACGTCCTCGCCCCGCACCTGTGCGCCGCCGCCGCAGAACTGCCGCTGACCGAGGAGGACCTGGACCTCTTCGGCCCCGCCTGCGCGGACGTCCTGCCGCAGCTGGAGGCCGCGAAGCTGCTGCGCCGGCGCACCAAGGCCTGGCACTGGACCCGTCGGGAGCGGGCCGCCGACCTCACCGACATCCGCGGCACCGGCGGCCGTCCGGTGCAGGTCGTCGAGGCCGGCACGGGCCGCCTGCTCGGCACGGTCGACGCGGGCGCCGCGCACTCCGCCGTCCACGAAGGCGCCGTCCACCTGCACCAGGGCCGCACCTATCTGGTGCGCTCCCTGGACCTGGAGGACTCCGTCGCCCTGGTCGAGCAGGCGGACCCGCCGTACTCGACGGTCGCCCGCGACACCACGTCCATCGCCATCCTGGAGACGGACACCGAGATCCCGTGGGGCGCCGGCCGCCTGTGCTACGGCTCGGTGGAGGTCACCAACCAGGTGGTCTCCTACCTCCGCCGCCGCCTCATCACCGGCGAAGTGCTGGGCGAGACGAAACTCGACCTCCCTCCTCGTACGCTGCGCACGCGCGCGGTGTGGTGGACGGTCACCGAGGACCAGTTGGACGCGGCCCGGATCACCCCGGAGATCCTCGGGGGCTCCCTGCACGCCGCCGAACACGCCTCCATCGGCATGCTGCCCCTCTTCGCGACCTGCGACCGCTGGGACATCGGCGGCGTGTCCGTGCCCCTGCACCCCGACACCCTCCTCCCCACGGTCTTCGTCTACGACGGCCACCCCGGCGGCGCCGGATTCGCCGAGCGCGCCTTCCACACCGCCCGCGCCTGGCTCACCGCCACCCGTGAGGCCATCGCCTCCTGCGAGTGCGAGGCCGGCTGCCCGTCCTGCATCCAGTCCCCCAAGTGCGGCAACGGCAACGACCCACTGCACAAGAGAGGCGCGGTACGACTGCTCACGGTGCTGCTGCGAGGGGCGCCGGAGGAGACGGACGCGGGGGAATCGGCGGGAGGGTAGGCGCGGGGCCGGCGACACGGCTCGGGAGCGCGGGGCACCGGGCCTCCGGGACGCTGGCACACCAGGCGGTGGGGCCACCGAAACGCCGGACGGTAGGGCCGCCTGGGTGCCGCTTCCGCGCAGATGGCGTGGCCTGGAAGCCGTCCGGGACATCGGGCGGTGTGGCCGGCAGGGCCCGGGAGCCGCAGTCAGGCGGCAGGGTTCAGGACCTGTCCGGCACGGCACCGGAGTCGCCCCGGACACCTGGCGGCACGGCCGGCGAGCCGTCCGTGGCGCCGGGCGGCCCACTCAGGGAGCCACCCACGGCACCGGCCGGCCCACCCGTGGCGCCGGGTGACCCAACCAGGGAGCCGTCCGTGGCGCCAGGAACCGCGGACCCGTCCGACACGCCGGGCGGTACGGGAGCTGCCGGTCCCGCTCTCGCTCTGACCTCCGCCGTGAACGGCCCCCTTCCTGAGGCTGCCGTCACCTCGGACGTGTCACCCACGATCGCGCACCGCACCAGCCGTACTCCCTGGGCCGCCGCCAGCCGTTCGGCCCGGGCGCAGGCCGCCGTGCCACCCTCGGCCCAGTGGTCCGCCGCCGCGAGCGCGGCCAGGTCGGCGCCGCCGGCCGCCCGGTGCCGTACGACGACGGCCTGCCCGAGAGCGAGCACGGCGCCGAACACCGCACACAGCACGGCGATCGCCCCCAGGCTCCAGACGGTGGCGGATCCCCGGTCGGAACCCGGCAGCCGGTCCGGCTGCGCGTGCCCACCGCACCGCGCCCCCTCGCACTCCTCGCCGCCGGTGCCCCCTCGATCGCCGGCCCGCACCCGTTCGCCGGTCAGCCCGCCCCGGCGTCTCATGGCCCCTCCTCCCTCGGTCCCACCGTGTCCTCGGCGAGGGCCACGGCCTCCTCCCGGACCTCGAACGGCAACCCGGTCAGCACCGGCGGCTTGGCCGCCACCGTCACCCGGACCCGGTCGCCCTCGCGCGCGACGGTTACCCGCGCTCCCCTCGGCGCCGCTTCCCGGGTCACCGTCACCACCGCCTCCGCCGGGTCCTGCCGGGCGGCGGCCCGGGCGCCCGCACGGGCCGCGTCCACGCACTCGATCCGCGCCGCCACCACAAGCAGCCCCCAGACCAGCGCCATCGTGAACGCCACCAGCACGGGCAGCACCACGGCCGCCTCCGCGGTCACGAACCCACGGTCCCCACCTCGCTCACATCCGCGCACTGAGGGCCTTCTTCACGATGGCCTGCAACTCCGCCTGGACCTGGCCGCTGGTGACCACCTTGTAGAGCAGCAACGCGAACCCGACGGCCGCGATGATCCCCATGGCGTACTCGGACGTCACCATTCCGCCGTCCTGACGGCAGGCTCCACGCACCCGGACCGCCGCTTTCCTGATCTTCTCGAACATTTCAACCCCCGTGAGGCTCTGGTCTTTATCGCTGGTTGTCGCTGGTTGTCGTTCGTTCTCGTTCGTTGTCGTCCGTTGTCGCCGGTTGTCACTCGTCGTCGTTCGTCGCGGTTACCTGACGTCCGCCTGTCGACCAGCTCTCATCGCCCTCACCTCCCTCCCATCACCCCACCCGCCAGCCCGATCACGACCGGCAGCACGCCGACCGCGATGAACGCGGGCAAGAAGCACAGGCCGACCGGCGCCGAGATCAGCACGCCCGCCCTGCGCGCCCGGGCCATCGCCGCGCGGGCCCACTCCGCACGCGCGTCCGACGCGAGCCGGGCGACCGGGCCGGCCATGGGCAACCCGGACTCGTCGGCCCGCTCCAGCAGCCGCGCCAGCGCACCGGCACCGGGCAGCGACGCCAAGCTCCGCCAGGCGTCGGCCGGTTCGCCACCGAGCCGGACCTCCGCCGCGCCCCGCGCCAGTGCCTGCCCGACGGGTCCGCCAAGGGCCTCCCCCACCGCCTGGGCAGCGATCACCGGACCGGCACCGGCCGCGATGCAGGCGGCCAGCAGATCGGCGGCTAGCGGAAGTTGACGCGCGGCCCCGGCCGTATCGACCACCTCTTGCTGTCGGGCTGCCGCCTGACGGCCCCGCCACCGCCACAGCACCGCGCCCACGCCCAGCCCCAGCACCACCCCGACGACCCCGCCGACCAGCACCCAGACACCGCACGCCGCACCGGCCGTCGACACCCAGCGCCGCCGAACGATGTCCGGAACCGTCGACCGGGCTGTGCGATCAGGCACTTCGAAGCCCAGCAGCTCGGCCACCCGGCGCCGCGCCCGACGCCGCCGTCGCGCCAGTTCCACCCGCCGGACACCCCAGCCGAGGACCAGCGCCACGACCACCGCCGTCCCCAGCCTGTGGATGACTTCCCCACTATGCCGCACACCTCTTCCCCGCCATTCGGTCGCTCGGTCACCCGGTCACCCGGTCACCCGGGCGATTCGCCGCATACGCACGGCGCACTCACCCCGCCTCCGCCCCCCGCACGATCCGCATCGCCCACCACATCCCGGCCGTCTCGAACACCGCACCGGCCGTCAGGCAGCCGAGACCCGCGCCGCTGTGCAGCAGCACACGCAGCGGGTCCGCACCCATGCCCGTGCCGAGGAGCAGCCCGAGGACGGGCAGTGCGGCGAGCAGCACCGCGGTGGCCCGGGCACCCGACAACTGGGCGCGTACGTCGGATCGCTGATCCCGTTCGGCGCGCAGGGCCCCGTCCAGCCGGTCCAGGCCGGTGGCGAGTCCGGCGCCCTGGTCCACGGCCACCCGCCAGCACGCGGCGAGTCCGAGCAGGCCCTCCGCCCCCGGCTGCCGGGCGGCCACGGCGAGCGCGCCGGGCACGTCTCCGCCGAACCGGGCCGCGGCCACCACGGCGGCCTGTGCGTCGCCGAGTCCACCGGAGTCCCGCGCGACCCGCGACAGCGCCTCCCCCGGCTGCCGTCCCGCCCGCACCTCCCCGGCGAGCCCACCGCACAGGGCGATCACCGCGTCGGCCCGCCGCTCCCGGGTGAGCCGGGCCTGCCGGGCCAGCCGCATCCGGCGCAGGACGGGCACCCCGGCGGCCCCCGCGACCACCGGAATCACCGAGGCACCCAGCAGGGCGATCCCCAGACCGGCGACGAGCGCCCACCACTCGGCCCCCCACCGGCCGTGCTGCCGACGCAGTTCCGCGCGCAACCGCTCCCAGACAGGCGGCCCCGTCGTCACCACCCCGCCCCCGGCCAGCAGCAGCCGCGCCCGCCGCATCCCGCAGTGCCGCCCGCCCAGCAGCCACACCACCGCACCGAGACAGACCAGCGCGGCCCCCATGGACATCTCACCGATCACTTCCGTCACTCCTCTCATCACTGCCGACCTCGACCGATCCGCCGAAGCTCACTGACCCGCCACCCATCCGACGAACGAACTGATCTGCCGAACGCCCCCGACCGCACCGCCCCCGTCCGCCCGCACCGCCCCCAACCGCACCGCCCCCGCCCGAACGCACTCGACCCACCGGTCCCCCCAGCCGGACCAAACGGGCCACCACACGCCGCCCGTCCGCCGTGCCGCCCCTCAGTCGTCCCCGAGCTCCCCCGCGTCCCCCAGCAGGTGCCGCAACCGCCCCCACCCCCGCTCCCGCACGAACGCCCGCTCGCCCCAGCGCAGGGCCGGTACCGTCCGCACCAACCCGGTGGTGTCCCGTTCCAGCACGTGCACCTCGGCGATCCGGCGCCGCCCGGACCGGTCCCGTACGAGATGCACCACCACGGACAGGGCCGCCGCCAACTGGCTGTGGAGCGCGGCGCGGTCCAGTCCGGCGGCCGTGGCCAGCGCCTCCAGCCGGGCCGGCACGTCCGCCGCCGCGTTGGCGTGGACCGTGCAACAGCCGCCCTCGTGACCGGTGTTGAGGGCCGCGAGCAGATGCACGACCTCGGGGCCGCGCACCTCGCCGACCACCAGCCGGTCCGGCCGCATCCGCAGCGCCTGCCGCACCAGGTCCTCCAGGGTGACCAGACCGGCGCCCTCCTGGTTGGCGGGCCGGGTCTCCAGCCGGACGACGTGCGGGTGGTTTGGCCTCAGCTCGGCCGAGTCCTCGGCGAGCACGATCCGCTCGCCGGGTCCGACGAGCCCGAGCAGTGCGCTGAGCAGGGTCGTCTTGCCGCAGCCGGTGCCGCCGCTGACGAGGAAGGACAGCCGGGCGTCGAGCAGCGCCCTCAGGACCCGGTCGCCGCCGGGTGGCACCGTGCCGGCCGTGACGAGCTCTTCCAGGGTGAAGGCCCGGGGCCGTACCACCCGCAGGGCGAGACAGGTGCAGCCGACGGCGACCGGGGGCAGCACGGCGTGCAGCCGGGTGCCGTCGGGCAGCCGGGCGTCCGCCCAGGGCCGGGCGTCGTCCAGCCTGCGTCCGGCCACGGCGGCCAGCCGCTGCGCGAGGCGTCGTACGGCAGCCGCGTCGGGGAAGGTGACCGGGGTGAGCTCCAGGCCGCCGCCGCGGTCCACCCAGACCCGGTCCGGGGCGGAGACCAGGACGTCGGTGACGTCCGGGTCGGCGAGCAGGGGTTCCAGGGGACCGGTGCCGACGAGTTCGGACCGCAGGTGCGCGGCGGCGCCGAGGACCTCCGCGTCACCGAGCACCCGGCCCTGTTCGCGCAGGGCCTGGGCCACGCGCGCGGGCGTGGGTTCGGCGCCGCTCTCGGCGAGCCGGCGGCGGACGCCGTCGAGCAGGGCCGCGCCGTCGGCCCGGTCGAGTCCGGGCAGCGTCATCGGATGCCTCCCGTCTCGACCAGCGCCCGCTCCCAGAAGTGCGTGCAGAAACGGGCGAGCGGTCCGCGTCCGGTCGCGCCCGGCGGTTTCGCGCCACCCCGCGGACGCAGCAGCGCCGGTTCGACGGGCACCTCGCCGGCCAGCGGCAGGCCGAGCAGCCGGGCCACCTCGTGGTCGTCCAGGCCGGGTGCGTACGGCCCGCGGACCGCGACCCGCAGGTCCCGCACGACCATTCCGACGGCGGAGGCGACGCGGCCGGCGGCTGCGACGGCCCGCAGCTCGGCCGGGACGACGAGCAGGGCCATGTCGAGCTGGGCGAGGGCCTCGGCCACCCCGTCGTCGAGGCGTCGGGGCAGGTCGACGACGACCGTGCCGCCGCGCCGCCGGGCGGCTGCCAGCACCGCACGGACCGCGGGAGGCGGAACGGCGACGCAGTCGCCGCGGTCCCAGCTGAGCACGCGCAGGGAGTGCAACTCGGGCAGTGACTCCTCCAGGGCGCCGCCGCCGACCCGGCCCCGGGAGGCGGCGAAAGCGGGCCAGCGCAGCCCTTCGGCGCTCTCGCCGCCGAGGAGTACGTCGAGTCCGCCGCCCAGCGGATCGGCGTCCACCAGGAGGGTGCGCAGTCCCTCGCGCGCGGAGGTGACGGCAAGCGCGCAGGCGAGCGTGGACGCGCCGGCCCCGCCCCGGCCGCCGATCACCCCGACGGTGAGGGCCGGGCGGCCGATGCCCTCGGCGACGTCGGCGATGCGGTCGACCAGCCAGGGTTCGCCGTCGGGGAGCATCAGGACGTGGTCGGCGCCGATCCGGACAGCTCGTTTCCACACCCCCGGGTCGTCCTGGTCGCGGCCCACCAGCACCACTCCGGGCCGGCGCGCGGCGCCGCACATCCGGTGGGCGGCGTCGTCGCCGACGAGTACGAGCGGGGCGGCCGTCCAGCCGTCGCCGGACTCCGGTAGGCCGTGGTGGACCTCGGGTGTGGCGCCCGCCGCCGCGCACAGGCGCAGCAGATCGTCCAGGAGGACGGCGTCCTCGGTGACGATGAGCGGCCGTCCGGGCCGGTCTGCGGGGCCGGGCGGCGGGTCGTGGGTGACGGTTCCGGTCACGGGTGTTCCCCCTTCGCTGCGTGGGCCGCGCAGCCCCTGCGACCACGCGATTCCCAAAGGTGTGAAGAACCGGCAAGCGGCCTCCATATGAACGGCCGATAGGAACCGGCCATACGCGCTCCGGCAATCGGACCCGGCGATGAACTCGCCCTCGGCCGGAGTGCGCTGGAATCACGGTGCAGTGATCCGCGAAATAATGTGGATCTTGGTCGATAACTGTGGACAACCCGGGCCCTGTGAATATCTCCGTCACCCATACCGGTGACCTACGTGTCGGCGCGTGAGCGATATCCACAGAGCAGCGTGACGATTACCCTCCGTCACCAATCATGGGCATGCCGAAAGCGCGGCCCACGGCGGAGCGATGCCTGCCGTACGGCCGCGTCAAGGAAGGGGAGGAGGGAGAAAACCCATCCGGACATGCGACGACCCCCGCCGGGGGGGAGAGCGGGGGTCGTCCCCACGGCCGACTCGGGGGGGGGAGGAGTCGGACCGGGTTAGCACGGTCGCGAACGATCCGTGACTTCCATGGTGTACCCGAGAGCCCTCTCAGGCAAACCCACACGCCACACCTTACGCCGAATGGTGGGCGCCTATGCTCAGGGACGTGGAAAACCACTCCTTGCCCCGCGCAGCGGCCTTCTTTGACCTGGACAAGACGGTCATTGCGAAGTCCAGCACCCTCACCTTCAGCAAGTCCTTCTACCAAGGCGGGCTGATCAACCGCAGGGCCGCGTTGCGTACCGCATATGCCCAGTTCGTCTTCCTGGCCGGCGGTCTGGACCACGACCAGATGGAGCGCATGCGCGAGTATCTCTCCACCCTGTGCCGCGGCTGGAACGTCCAGCAGGTGCGGGAGATCGTCGCCGAGACCCTGCACGAGCTGATCGACCCGATCATCTACGACGAGGCCGCCTCCCTCATCGAGGAGCACCACGCGGCCGGCCGGGACGTGGTGATCGTGTCCACCTCGGGCGCCGAGGTGGTCGAGCCGATCGGGGAACTGCTGGGCGCGGACCGAGTGGTCGCCACCCGCATGATCGTCGGTGACGACGGCTGTTTCACCGGAGAGGTGGAGTACTACGCCTACGGCCCGACGAAGGCCGAGGCCGTCAGGGAGCTGGCCGCGTCGGAGGGCTACGACCTCGACCGCTGCTACGCCTACAGCGACTCGGCGACCGACCTGCCGATGCTCCAGGCCGTCGGGCACCCGCACGCCGTGAACCCGGACCGCGCGCTGCGCCGCGAGGCCTTCGCGCGCGGGTGGCCGATTCTGGAGTTCCGCCACCCGGTCCGCCTCAAGAAGCGGCTGCCCGCGTTCTCCGTCCCGTCCCGCCCGGCGCTGGTCGCCGCGGCGGCCATAGGCGCGGCAGCGGCCACCGCCGGCCTCGTCTGGTACACGAGCCGACGCCGTGGCACCGCCTGAACCGGCGCCCGTTTCACCCTGTTTGAACCTGAAAGTAAAGAAGTACAGGCAGGGGTTCCGCTTCCTCCCGGCTCGCGGTACAAAGAACCTAGGCCCGCGAGACCAAAGGACATCCGAGAGGATCCCCTACCACTACGCATTGGCCCCACGGACCCAGCATGAAACCGGGCACCCACGCGACGTCGACCCGTCGATTACGGGCCAGCCGCACCAGGTGACGGGCAAAGATCCCGACCTGATGGGCGACACATCGAGGACGCTTGGTAACCCGGTGACCATGCCGGCGGCGGTACGAGCACCTCGTACCGCCGCAACCCTTGTCGGGACCCCACGCCACGCCGTCCCGGGCCTGCGCCGTCCGCAGCCCCCCGCCCTCCGCGGCTTCCTCGCCCTCCGGGGCGCCCCCGCCCTCCATGGTTTCCGCGGCCCGGAGCCCGCCCGCCAGGGCCTTCAGGCCGCGCCGCGCTGGAGCGCCTCGCACACCGCCGTCGACTCGCGCACGCCCAGTTCGACCGCCCGGCCGCAGTGGGCGATCCAGCCGGCCATGCCCTCGGGGGTGCCGGAGACGTACCCGTCCAGGGCGGCCAGATAGGAGGCCCGGCCCAGTTCGGCGTGGCCCACCTCGGCCGGGCAGACCGCCTTCGGGTCCAGTCCGCTGCCGATCAGCACGATCCGCTCGGCCGCGCGCGCGACCAGGCCGTTGTGAGAAGCGAAGGGGCGCAGTGCGAGCAGCTCGCCGTGCACCACGGCGGCCGTGACGAGCGCGGGCGCGGAGGTGCCGGCGATGATCAGGTCGGCCAGCCCCTCCAGCCGGCCCGAGACCTCCTCGGCGTCCGGCAGCGGCAGCTCGACCAGCGGCTCGTCCACCGGCTCGCCGGCCAGACGCGGCCTGCCGACCTGGCCCTCGGCGCTCGCCGCGGCCACCAGGTGCAGCCGGGCCAGCACCCGCAGGGGCGACTGGCGCCAGATGGACAGCAGCTGCCCCGCCTCCGCGGTGAGCCGCAGGGCCGCGCCCATGACGCGGGCCTCGGCGTCGACGCCGAAGTCGGTGCGGCGGCGCACCTCCTCCAGGGCCCAGTCCGCGCCGGACAGCGCCGCCGAGCCGCGGGCGCCGCGCAGGGCCGCCTCGGAGGTGATCTCGTTGCTGCGACGTCGCATGATCCGGTGCCCGTAGACCCGGTCCACGGCCTTGCGCACGGACTCAACGGACTCGGCCACACCGGGCAGCGAGCCCAGGGCCGCGAGCGGATCGGCGGTCGCGCCTGTCGTACTCATGAGTACGACACTACGCACCCCATCGACCCACCCCACGAAGGAGTGGTCTTCTTCACTGGCGCGTGACACATACAGCTATCACACGACTACCCTTGGTGAACATGAAAATTGCTTTCGTCGGGAAGGGCGGCAGCGGCAAGACCACGCTCTCTTCTCTCTTCATCCGCCATCTCGTCGCCTCCGGCGCCCCGGTGGTCGCCATCGACGCGGACATCAACCAGCACCTCGGCCCCGCCCTCGGCCTCGGCGAGGAGGAGGCGGCGGCACTGCCCGCCATGGGCGAACAGCTCCCGCTGATCAAGGACTACCTGCGCGGCACCAACCCGCGCATCGCCTCGGCCGCGACGATGATCAAGACGACCCCGCCCGGCGAGGGCTCGCGGCTGGTCGGGGTGCGCGAGCCCAACCCGGTCTACGACGCCTGCGCGCGCCCGGTGGAACTCGACGGCGGCGCCGCCCGTTTGATGGTCACGGGCCCCTTCACGGACGCCGACCTGGGGGTCGCCTGCTACCACTCCAAGACGGGAGCGGTGGAGCTGTTCCTGAACCACCTCGTCGACGGCCCCGACGAGTACGTCGTGGTCGACATGACGGCCGGTTCGGACTCCTTCGCCTCCGGCATGTTCACCCGCTTCGACATGACGTTCCTCGTCGCGGAGCCGACCCGGAAGGGGGTCTCCGTCTACCGCCAGTACAAGGAGTACGCCCGTGACTTCGGCGTCGCCCTCAAGGTCGTCGGCAACAAGATCCAGGACCCGGACGACGTCGACTTCCTGCGCGAGGAGGTCGGGGACGACCTGCTCGTGACGGTCGGGCGCTCGGACTGGGTGCGCGCCATGGAGAAGGGCCGCCCGCCCCGGTTCGCCCTCCTGGAGGAGGCCAACGCCCGCGCCCTGGACCTGCTCAAGGCCACCGTCGATGCCACCTACGAGCAGCGCGACTGGGAGCGCTACACCCGCCAGATGGTGCACTTCCACCTGAAGAACGCCGAGTCCTGGGGCAACGAGCGCACCGGGGCCGACCTGGCGGCGCAGGTCGACCCCCACTTCGTGCTCGGCGAGAGCGTGGCGACTCCGGCCTGACGTCTACGACTCGTCCGCCGGCGCCCCGGGCACGCCCTTGGGCGCCGGAGCCGGGTGGCCGGACAGGAAGGACGCCCAGCCCTGCCGGGGGGCCTCGCCCACCTTCAGGGTGCGCAGCTTCGCCAGGGTCCCCGGGTCCTGGGCGTCGAGCCAGTCGGCCAGCTGGTGGAAGGAGACACAGCGCACCTCGGGCTTGGTGCACACCGCCTTGACCACGTCTTCGACGGCGCGCATGTAGGTGCCGCCGTTCCAGGACTCGAAGTGGTTGCCGATGATCAGGGGCGCGCGGTTGCCGTCGTAGGCGCGGTAGAAGCCCTGGATGAGTCCGTCGCGCATCTGCGCACCCCAGTAGTCGAACTTGCCGGGGTCGCCCTGGGTCTTGGTGCCGGACTGGTTGACCATGAAGTTGTAGTCCATGGTCAGCTGCTCATAGGTGTGGCCCGGGAAGGGCACCAGCTGCATCGACAGGTCCCACAGGCCGTCCTTCTTCTTGGGCCAGAGCTGGTTGTCGACTCCGCTGGAGTCGTAGCGGAAGCCCAGCTGGCGGGCGGCCTTGACGAAGTTCTTCCGGCCTTCCAGGCAGGGGGTGCGGGCGCCGATCAGCTCCTTGTCGTAGTCGAAGGGCAGCGGGGCCGCCCGCTTCATGCCGGTGTTGGTCCGCCAGGACTTCACGAAGTTCTTGGCCTGGGCGATCTCGCTCTTCCACTCCTCCACCGACCAGGTGCCGACCCCGCCGTCGGGCCCGCAGAAGTGACCGTTGAAGTGGGTGCCGATCTCGTTGCCCTCCAGCCAGGCCAGCCGTACCTGCTTGAGGGTGTCGGTGATGCCCTGCTCGTCGTTGAAGCCGATGTCGGAGCGGCCCGGCGAGTGCTGCGGGGGCTTGTACAGGTCACGCTTCTCCTCCGGCAGCAGGTACACGCCGCTGAGGAAGTACGTCATGGTCGCGTTGTTCTCCTTGGCGACCTTGCGGAAGTGCGAGAACAGCTTCTGGCTGTCCTCGCCCGCGCCGTCCCAGGAGAACACCACGAACTGCGGGGGCTTCTGTCCAGGGCTCAGCCGCTCGGGCCGGGGCAGATACGGCTGGGATCCGGTGTAGGCGGTGGAACCGTCGCCGATCGGCCTGAGCACACTGCCCGGCGCCGGTGCCCCCTGCCCCGGGCCGGGCGCCCCTTCCTTGGTGCCGCTGGAGTGGCTCGCGCAACCGGCGAACGACGCCGCACAGGCCGCGGCGACCATGGCGCCGACGGCGATCCTCTGGGTGGCGGCCATGTTCCGCCCACCTTCTTCCTTCTCTCAGGCACCCCCTGACGAGGGCCGTTTCCGAGTGATGCGCCGGGTCGCACCGGCAGCGCCGCCAAGGTCGCACGGGACCGAGAAGGAATTAGTACGACAAGCCGATCAAATGATTAGTTCACTCAAGTGGGCGATCTTCCACCCCGTTTGCCCCAGAAAACTATGCTTTGGCTTTACTCGGCATTACGGTTCTTTTACCGAGCGTTGATCCATCCCGCCGCTGCACGCCGTGACCCACGGCCGCGACCGAGCCCGCCCATCGCCGCGGCTCCCACCCAGTCCGCGACCGCGCCGCCCCGGAGGAGACGGGAACATGTCCGCCTGCGCACCCCCTCACACCCAGCACCCCCACCCGCCGCACGGCCCCGCACCGACCCGCCGCCGCTTCCCCGTCGCGGGCGCCGACCTGTCCGCGGCCGTCGCGGTCTTCCTGATCGCCCTGCCGCTCTCCCTCGGCATCGCCCTGGCCACCGGCGCCCCGCTCCAGGCCGGACTCGTCGCCGCCGCGGTCGGCGGAATCGTCGTCGGGCGGCTGGGCGGCTGCCCCCTCCAGGTCAGCGGCCCCGCCGCCGGACTCACCGTGGTCACCGCCGATCTGATCCACCGTTACGGCTGGCGGGCCACCTGCGGTATCACCGTCCTCGCCGGTCTCGCCCAACTCGGTCTCGGCTGCCTGCGGGTGGCGCGCGGGGCACTCGCGGTCAGCCCGGCCGTGGTGCACGGCATGCTGGCCGGCATCGGCATCACCATCGCCGTCGCCCAGCTGCACATCGTCCTCGGCGGCAACCCGGACAGCTCCGTCCTCGCCAACCTGCGCGCCCTGCCCGCCCAGTTGGCCGACCTGCACCCGGCCGCCGTGTCGATGAGCGCGCTGACCCTGGCCCTGCTGCTGGCCTGGCCCCGCCTGCCCGGCCGCGCCGGCCGGCTGCTGCGCAGGGTGCCGGCCGCCCTCGTCGCCGTCACCGGAGCAGCCGCGACCGCCGCCCTCACCGGCCTGAGCCTCCCCCGGGTCGAACTGCCGTCCTGGCACAGCCACGCCCTGGCCGGACTGCCCGAGGGGCCGGCGCTCGGCCTGGTGGCCGCCGTGCTCACCACCACCCTGGTGTGCAGCGTGCAGTCGCTGCTCGGCGCGGTGGCCGTGGACAAGCTGGTCGCCGCCCGCACCGGCCCGCAGTCCCGCATCGGGCGCTCCGACCTGGACCGGGAGCTGCTCGGCCAGGGCGCCGCCAACATCGTCTCCGGAGCCCTCGGCGGGCTGCCGATCGCGGGCGTGGCGGTGCGCAGTACCGCGAATGTGAATGCAGGTGCCGTCAGCCGGAACTCCACGATGGCGCACGGCGTTCTCGTAGTAGTCGCCGCGCTGCTGATGGTCCCGGTCCTGGAGGAGATCCCGCTCGCCTCCCTCGCCGCCCTGGTGATGGCCGTCGGCATCCAGATGGTGTCCCTGCACCACATCCGCACGGTGACGCGCCACCGCGAAGTGCCGGTCTACGCCGCGACCACACTCGGGGTGGTGGCCCTCGGCGTCCTCCAGGGCGTGTTCCTCGGGGTCGCCGTGGCGGTCGCCGTCGCCCTGCACCGCCTCGCCCGCACCCGCATCACCCACCACGAGAAGGAAGGAGTCCATCACGTACGCGTCCGAGGCCAGCTGACCTTCCTCGCGGTGCCCCGGCTCAGCCGGACCCTGCATCTCGTACCCCAAGGCGCCCACGCCGTCGTGGAGTTGGACGGTTCGTTCATGGACCACGCGGCGTACGAGTCGTTGCAGGACTGGCGCAGCTCCCACACCGCGCGGGGAGGCACGGCCGAGCTGGCCGGCCGGCGCGACGGAATCCGGACCGCCGAGCAGGCCCCGGCCACCGAGTGCCGGTGCCGCCCCTGGACCCCCTGGCGCAACCACCAGGCCTGCTTCGCCGCAGCCCCGGCCGTCCGGGAAGGACAGGGGGCCGGCCGGGAACTGGCCCGTGGCATCAGCTCGTTCCAGCGGAACACCGCCCCGCTGGTGCGGGAGGAGCTGGCGCGGCTCGCCCGGGAGGGCCAGCGGCCCTCCCAGCTCTTCCTGACTTGCGCCGACTCCCGGCTCGTCACGTCGATGATCACCGCCAGTGGTCCCGGCGACCTGTTCGTCGTCCGCAACGTCGGCAACCTGGTGCCGCCGCCGGGCGAGGAGCACGGCGACGATTCGGTGGCCGCCGCCATCGAGTACGCGGTGGACGTGCTCGGGGTGCGCTCGATCACGGTGTGCGGGCACTCCGGGTGCGGGGCGATGCAGGCGCTGCTGACCACGGGGGCCGGCCAGGGGGACGGCACCCCGCTCCAGCGGTGGCTGCGGCACGGGCTGCCCAGTCTGGCGCGGACGGCCGGCGATCATCCCGGGCGGCCCCGGCTGGCCGGGCGGGAGCCCGCCGACACGGTGGAGCTGCTGTGCCTGACCAACGTGGTCCAGCAACTGGCGCACCTGAGGGAGCACGGACCGGTGGCCCGGGCGCTGGCCGAGGGGGCGCTGGAACTGCACGGCATGTATTTCCACGTGGGCGACGCCCAGGCCTACCTGCTCGCGGGGACGGAGGACGGAGTGGTGTTCGAGGACGTCGCGGGAGGCATCGGGGGAGGTGAGGAGGCACGCGAAGGGGTGCGGGTCACAAGCCCCTGACAGGTCTAAACCAATTTTCCCGTCGACCCTTGTCAGCGGACCCCCGTGTCTGATGAGCTGTGGCCTGGGACACAACGGACACCCTTCGAAAGGGAGATGTCGTGAGCAACGAGAGCCTGGCCAACCTGCTCAAGGAAGAACGCAGGTTCGCGCCCCCCGCCGACCTGGCAGCACACGCCAACGTCACCGCGGAGGCGTACGAACAGGCCAAGGCTGACAGGCTCGGCTTCTGGGCCGAGCAGGCCCGCCGGCTGACCTGGGCCAAGGAACCGACCGAGACGCTGGACTGGTCGAACCCGCCGTTCGCGAAGTGGTTCAAGGACGGCGAGCTGAACGTCGCCTACAACTGCGTGGACCGGCATGTGGAGGCCGGCCACGGGGACCGCGTCGCCATCCACTTCGAGGGTGAGCCCGGTGACAGCCGGGCGATCACCTACGCGGAGCTGAAGGACGAGGTCTCCCGGGCCGCCAACGCCCTGCTGGAGCTGGGCGTGCGCAAGGGCGACCGCGTCGCCATCTACATGCCGATGATCCCGGAGACCGCGATCGCGATGCTGGCCTCGGCCCGGATCGGCGCCGCGCACTCGGTCGTCTTCGGCGGCTTCTCGGCGGACGCGCTCGCGACCCGGATCCAGGACGCGGACGCCAAGGTGATCATCACCGCCGACGGCGGCTACCGGCGCGGCAAGCCGTCCGCGCTCAAGCCCGCGGTGGACGAGGCGATCGGCAAGGTGGACAACGTCGAGCACGTGCTCGTGGTCCGCCGCACCGGCCAGGAGGTGGCCTGGACCGAGGGCCGGGACGTGTGGTGGGACGACATCGTCGCCCGCCAGTCGGCCGAGCACACCCCCGAGGCGTTCGAGGCCGAGCACCCGCTGTTCATCCTCTACACCTCCGGCACCACGGGGAAGCCGAAGGGCATCCTGCACACCTCCGGCGGCTACCTCACCCAGGCGGCCTACACCCACTGGGCGGTCTTCGACCTCAAGCCGGAGACGGACGTGTACTGGTGCACGGCCGACGTCGGCTGGGTGACCGGGCACTCGTACATCGTGTACGGCCCGCTGGCCAACGGTGCGACGCAGGTGATGTACGAGGGCACGCCGGACACCCCGCACCAGGGCCGGTTCTGGGAGATCGTGCAGAAGTACAAGGTCACGATCCTCTACACGGCGCCGACCGCGATCCGGACGTTCATGAAGTGGGGCGACGACATCCCCGCCAAGTTCGACCTGTCCTCCCTGCGCGTCCTCGGCTCGGTGGGCGAGCCCATCAACCCCGAGGCGTGGATCTGGTACCGCAAGCACATCGGCGCCGACAGGACGCCGGTCGTGGACACCTGGTGGCAGACCGAGACCGGCGCCATGATGATCTCGCCGCTGCCCGGCGTCACCGAGGCCAAGCCCGGCTCCGCGCAGCGTCCGCTGCCCGGCATCAGCGCGACCGTCGTCGACGACGAGGCGAACGAGGTGCCCGACGGCGGCGGTGGCTACCTGGTGCTGACCGAGCCGTGGCCGTCGATGCTGCGCACCATCTGGGGCGACGACCAGCGGTTCATCGACACCTACTGGTCCCGCTTCGAGGACAGGTACTTCGCCGGTGACGGCGCGAAGAAGGACGAGGACGGGGACATCTGGCTGCTGGGCCGGGTGGACGACGTGATGCTCGTCTCCGGGCACAACATCTCCACCACCGAGGTGGAGTCGGCGCTCGTCTCGCACCCGTCGGTCGCCGAGGCCGCCGTCGTGGGCGCCACCGACGAGACCACCGGCCAGGCCATCGTCGCGTTCGTCATCCTGCGCGGCACGGCCTCGGAGAACGAGGCGCTCGTCGGAGAGCTGCGCGACCACGTCGGCGCCACGCTCGGCCCGATCGCCAAGCCCAAGCGGATCCTGCCGGTGGCGGAGCTGCCGAAGACCCGCTCCGGCAAGATCATGCGCCGTCTGCTGCGGGACGTCGCCGAGAACCGCCAGCTCGGTGATGTGACCACGCTGACGGACTCCACCGTCATGGACCTCATCCAGGCCAAGCTGCCCGCGTCGCCCAGCGAGGACTGAGCGGAACGGCAGGACTGAGCAGCACCCCGAGGGGCACCCGGCCGGCGAACGTGCCGGGTGCCCCTCGGGCGTCCACGGTGGAGATCGCCGTACCCGGGCGTACGACACATTAGGTAAGGTAAACAAAGTGCCGTACGGAGCGGCACGCAAAGGTGCGCCGGGAAGTCTGGTCGGCATGTGAGTTCCGCCTGCCCCGGAGGTCTCCCGTGACCGCGCCCCACCCCCGCACCGCCCCCCGCAAGGTCCTCGGCCGCCTGTCGCTGCCCGAGCGCTCCTTCGTCGCGGACGCGCTGCGCACCGAGACCGTCGGCGGTGTGCTGCTGCTCCTCGCCGCCGTGGCCGCGCTGGTCTGGGCGAACGTCCCCGGCATCCGCCACGGCTACGCGACGGTCAGCGACTTCCACGCCGGCCCCGGAGCCCTCGGCCTGCACCTCTCCGTCGCCCACTGGGCCGCCGACGGCCTGCTCGCCGTGTTCTTCTTCGTCGCCGGCATCGAGCTCAAACGCGAGCTGGTCGCCGGTGACCTGCGCGACCCCAGGGCGGCCGTGCTGCCCGTGGTGGCGGCGCTGTGCGGGATGGCCGCACCGGCGCTCGTGTACACCCTCACCAACGTCGCCGGGCACGGCTCCACGCAGGGCTGGGCGGTGCCCACCGCCACCGACATCGCCTTCGCGCTCGCCGTCCTCGCGGTCATCGGCACCTCACTGCCCAGCGCCCTGCGCGCCTTCCTGCTCACGCTCGCGGTCGTCGACGACCTCTTCGCCATCCTGATCATCGCGGTCTTCTTCACCGACCGGCTGAACTTCGCCGCCCTCGGCGGGGCCGCCGCCGGCCTCGCGGTCTTCTGGCTGCTGCTGCGCAAGGGGGTACGCGGCTGGTACGTGTACGTGCCGCTCGGCGTCGTCGTCTGGGCGCTGATGTACAACAGCGGCGTGCACGCCACCATCGCCGGTGTGGCGATGGGCCTGATGCTGCGCTGCACCACCCGGGAGGGTGAGGAGCGCTCGCCGGGCGAGCGCATCGAGCATCTGGTGCGGCCTCTGTCCGCCGGGCTCGCCGTACCGCTGTTCGCGCTGTTCAGCGCCGGTGTGTCGATATCCGGCGGGGCGCTCGGGGACCTGTTCACGAGGCCCGAGACGCTCGGCGTGGTGCTCGGCCTGGTCGTGGGCAAGGCGGCCGGCATCTTCGGCGGCACCTGGCTGACGGTCCGCTTCACCCGCGCGCAGCTCAGCGAGGACCTGGCGTGGGCCGACGTCTTCGCGGTGGCGACGCTCGCCGGGATCGGGTTCACGGTCTCGCTGCTCATCGGCGAGCTGGCCTTCGAGGGCGACGCGGTCCTGACCGACGAGGTGAAGGCGGCCGTCCTCACCGGGTCGCTGATCGCGACGGCGTGCGCGACGGTGCTGCTGAAGCTGCGCAACGCCAAGTACCGCAGGCTGTGCGAGGAGGAGGAGCGCGACGAGGACCTCGACGGCATCCCGGACGTCTACGAGCAGGACGACCCGGCGTACCACCTCCGGATGGCCGAGATCCACGAGCGCAAGGCCGCCGAACACCGCCGGCTGGCCGCCGAAGCGCGCCACGGGCTTCGGGAAGTGCCAGGCGGGGCAGGCGAGGAGGACGGCCGTCCGGCATGATCTGACGAGACGGTACAAATCAAGACGGTACGCAAGACGGCATTGCAAGACCCAACGGTACGTAAGACCCACGAGAGACCTCTGAGGGAGAACGCGATGAGCGCACCCGACGGCAGCCCGGTCGGCGCCGAACGCAGCATCGGCCAGCTGTTCGCCTCGGCGACGACCGAATTGTCGGCGCTGGTGCACGACGAGATCGCGCTGGCCAAGGCCCAGCTCAAGCAAGACGTGAAGCGCGGCGCGGTCAGCGGCGGCGCCTTCTCGATGGCGGGCGCGGTACTGGTGTTCTCCCTGCCGATGCTCAACTTCGCCCTGGCCTACGGCATTCGCACCTGGAGCCACTGGAACCTGGCGATCTGCTTCGTGCTGTCCTTCGCGGCCAACGTGCTGGTCGCCGGCCTCCTCGCGCTCATCGGCACGGTGTTCGCGAAGAAGGCCAAGAAGAGCCAGGGCCCGCAGAAGGTGGCGGCCTCGATGAAGCAGTCGGCGGGCGTCCTGCAGAACGCCAAGCCGCACCCGCGTCCGGAGCTGCCCGAGGACCGGGCTCCCGCGGCCATCGAGGCTGTGGCACGCTCGTCGTCATGACGGACCCCGCCGCTCCCTCGGCCGTACGGATCGAAGGTCCCTGGAGTCACAGGGACGTCGCCGCGAACGGCGCGCGCTTCCACATCGCCGAGCTCGGCGACGGCCCGCTGGTCCTGCTGCTGCACGGCTTCCCGCAGTTCTGGTGGACGTGGCGGCACCAGCTGACCGCGCTCGCGGACGCGGGCTACCGGGCGGTGGCGATGGACCTGCGGGGCGTCGGCGGCAGCGACCGCACGCCTCGCGGGTACGACCCCGCCAACCTCGCGCTGGACGTCACGGGGGTGATCCGGTCCCTCGGCGAGCCGGACGCCGCGCTGGTCGGCCACGACCTCGGCGGCTACCTGGCGTGGACGGCTGCGGCCATGCGGCCCAAGCTCGTGCGGCGCCTGGCGGTGGCGTCCATGCCGCATCCGCGGCGCTGGCGCGCGGCGATGCTGCGGGACGCCCGGCAGACGGCCGCCAACTCCTACATCTGGGGGTTCCAGCGGCCCTGGATCCCCGAGCGCCAACTGACCGCCGACGGCGGGGCGCTGGCGGGCCGGCTGATCCGGGACTGGTCCGGGCCGCGGCTGCCGCAGGACGCGGCCGTGGAGACGTACCAGCGGGCCCTGTGCATCCCGTCCACCGCGCACTGCGCGATCGAGCCGTACCGCTGGCTGGTGCGTTCGCTGGCCCGGCCGGACGGCGTGCAGTTCTACCGCCGGATGAAGCGGCCCGTACGGGTGCCGACGCTGCATCTGCACGGCTCGCTGGACCCGGTGACCCGGACGCGCAGCGCGGCCGGTTCGGGCGAGTACGTCGAAGCGCCGTACCGCTGGCGGCTGTTCGACGGGCTCGGCCACTTCCCGCACGAGGAGGACCCGGCGGCGTTCTCCACCGAACTGATCAACTGGCTCAAGGACCCCGAGCCCGACCGATGAGGCGTCAGGCGAAGGCGCCCGTTCGGTGACCGTGCGGTGAAGGTTCGATGCGTGGAGTATCCGATTTCCTGAACAGTTGTCCCCCGAACGGCCACATGCCTGCCGCATAGGCCAATTGGGGGGCGCACAAGCGGTTATCGACCTTGGGGCGGGGGCACACGTCGGGGTATGGGCTGGACGCACGACTACAGTGACGCACCCCGCAACCGCCGCTCGGCCACGGGCCTGAGCACGCCTCAGCGAGGCACCCCGCAACTCGCGGAAGCGGAGCTCCGGGTGGGGATCCCGCGCATCCTGCGCCGCCGGGCCCGCTGGGTCTCGGTGCGCCTGCGTCACCCGCGGGGCTGAACGCGCCGCGGGTCCCTACAGGGCGCAGCTGTCCGTACCCACCTGCTCGTTCGCCGTACGCCCCCGCTCGATGTCGGCCTGGATCTCGTCCGCCGTCAGGGCGTAGCCGGTGTCCGCGTCGTCGAGGGACTTGGCGAACACCACGCCGTACACCTTGCCGTCCGGGGTGAGCAGCGGGCCGCCGGAGTTGCCCTGGCGGACGGTGGCGTAGAGGGAGTAGACGTCGCGGCGGACCGTGCTGCGGTGGTAGATGTCGGGGCCGTTGGCCGTGATGCGCCCGCGCACGCGCGCGGCGCGCACGTCGTACGAGCCGTTCTCCGGGAAGCCCGCGACGATCGCGCCGTCGCCCCAGGACGCGTCCTGCGAGGTGAACCGCAGGGCGGTCGCCTTCAGGTCCGGTACGTCGAGTACGGCGATGTCGCGCTTCCAGTCGTACAGGACGACCTTCGCGTCGTACCTGCGGCCCTCTCCGCCTATCTGCACGCGCGGCGCGTCGACCCCGCCGACGACGTGCGCGTTGGTCATCACGCGGCGGTCGGCGAAGACGAACCCGCTGCCCTCCAGGACCTTGCCGCAGCTCTGGGCGGTGCCGGTGACCTTGACGATGGAGCGCTGGGCGTGGAAGGCGACCGGGCTGCTCTCCAGAGCCGGGTCGGGCGGCTGGACGTCCTTGATCGGCTCGTTGGCGAACGGGCTGAAGACCTGCGGGAAGCCGTTCTGCGCGAGCACGGAGGAGAAGTCCGCGAACCAGGTGTCGGCCTGCGCGGGCAGCGCCCGGGAGACCCCGAGGAGCACCTTGGAGCCGCGCACCTCCCTGCCGAGCGTCGGCAGGGTCGTACCGGCCAGGGCCGAACCGATCAGCCAGGCGACCAGGAGCATCGCGACGACGTTGACGAGGGCGCCGCCGGTGGCGTCCAGGGCGCGTGCCGGGGACCAGGTGATGTGCCGGCGCAGCTTGTTGCCGAGGTGGGTGGTCAGGGCCTGGCCCACGGAGGCGCAGACGATCACGACGACCACGGCGACGACGGCGGCGGTGGTGCCGACCTCCGCCTTGCCGGTCACGGCGTCCCAGATGACGGGCAGCGTGTACACGGCGACCAGGCCGCCGCCCAGGAACCCGATCACCGACAGGATGCCGACGACGAAGCCCTGGCGGTAGCCCACCACCGCGAACCACACGGCCGCGACCAGCAGCAGGATGTCCAGCACGTTCACGGGATCACCCTGTCATGCGTGCCAGTCGAGCGGGACCTGCTTGCCGCGGTCCCAGGGGCGCTCCCAGCCCGCGAAGTGCAGCAGGCGGTCGATCACTCCGGCCGTGAAACCCCACACCAGGGCCGATTCGACCAGGAATGCCGGGCCGCTGTGGCCACGGGGGTGGACGGCGGTGGCGCGGTGGGCGGGGTCCGTGAGATCCGCCACGGGGACGGTGAAGACCCGCGCGGTCTCGTTCGGGTCGACGACGCCGACCGGGCTGGGCTTGCGCCACCAGCCCAGCACGGGGGTGACGACGAAGCCGCTGACCGGGATGTACAGCCTCGGCAGCACGCCGAAGAGCTGCACGCCGGACGGGTCCAGCCCGGTCTCCTCCTCGGCCTCGCGCAGCGCCGCCCGCAGAGGGCCCTCTTCCTGCGGATCGCCGTCCTCCGGATCCAGCGCGCCGCCCGGGAACGACGGCTGTCCGGCGTGGGAGCGCAGCGAGCCCGCGCGCTCCATGAGCAGCAGCTCCGGGCCGCGCTCCCCCTCGCCGAACAGGATCAGCACGGCCGACTGCCGCCCCGAGCCGTTCTCCGGCGGCAGGAACCGGCTCAGCTGGAGCGGCTGGATCGTCTCGGCGGCGCGCACGACGGGCTCCAGCCAGTCCGGCAGCCCTTCCGTGCTGAGCGTCACCGGGCCGCCCTGTGCCTCACTTGCCCTCGTCATCGCCACCCCCGTCGCTCTGCACTCTCCAACGCCCGAGGGCCCCGAGATCGTTCCGTCACGCGGCCCCCAGCGGCGGCGCCGGCCTGCCGCCCGCGTCGAGGTAGGCCTGCGGGGGCTTGAGCCGCTGTCCCGGGAAGCCGCCCTTCTCGTACTTCAGCAGCTTCTTCGCCTTCTCCGGGTCGGTCTCACCCTCGCCGTAGGCCGGGCAGAGCGGGGCGATGGGACAGGCTCCGCAGGCGGGCTTGCGGGCGTGGCAGATACGGCGGCCGTGCCAGATCACATGGTGGGACAGGTCGGTCCAGTCGCTCTTCGGGAAGAGCGCGCCGACGGCGGCCTCGATCTTGTCGGGGTCGGTCTCGTCGGTCCACTGCCAACGCCGGACCAGCCGCTGGAAGTGGGTGTCCACGGTGATCCCGGGCCGGCCGAAGGCGTTGCCGAGGACGACGAAGGCGGTCTTGCGGCCCACGCCGGGCAGCGTGACCAGCTCCTCCAGCGTGCCGGGCACCTCACCGCCGAAGTTCTCGACGAGCGCCTTGGAGAGCCCTATGACCGACTTGGTCTTGGCGCGGAAGAAGCCGCAGGGGCGCAGGATCTCCTCGACCTCCTCCGGGTTGGCGGCGGCGAGGTCCTCGGGGGTGGGGTGCTTGGCGAAGAGCGCCGGGGTGGTCTGGTTGACGCGCAGGTCGGTGGTCTGGGCCGACAGCACGGTGGCGACCAGCAGCTGGAAGGGGTTCTCGAAGTCCAGTTCCGGGTGGGCGTACGGGTACACCTCGGCCAGCTCGCGGTTGATCCGGCGGGCGCGGCGGACCAGGGCGGTGGGGGACTCGCCGGACGGGGGCGTGACGGCGATCTTCTTGACGGGGGCGGCCTTCCTGGCGGGCTTCTCGACGGACGCGGCCTTCTTCACGACGGCGGTCTTCTTCATGGCCGGGGTCTTCTTGCCGGCCGCGCTCTTCTTCGCGACCGGAGGCTTCTCACCGGCCGCGGTCTTCCCGGCGGCCGGCGCCTTCTTCGCGGCGGTCGGCGCCTTCTGCGCGGCGGGGGTCTTCCGCGCGGCCGGAGGCTTCTTCGCGGCCGATGTCTTCTTCACGGCAGCGGCAGCCTTTTTGTCCGATTTGCCTGTTTTGTTACTTCCACCGGGATCCTGTTCGCCCACAGCGGAATCATGACGCGCAACCACCCGCCCAGCCCCCTTGCCCTGTGCTCTCACCGGCGATTTGGACACCCGGCCAGCCTAAAGCCCGGCACCGACATCCGCGCCGGAGCCCGCTGAGCGGCCCCCGATCGGACCCCTGACGCTTACCCCGGGCCACCTGTGCGGCATCCTTGTGACAGATCACACTGTTTGGACCGTCCGGCAAAATGGGGAACACGGACCCCTGGCACACAGGGGAGCAAGATCCCCTGAGCAGGTCGACAAGGAGAGAACTCGTGGACGACGTTCTGCGGCGCAACCCGCTCTTCGCGGCTCTCGACGACGAGCAGGCCGCGGAGCTTCGCGCCTCCATGAGTGAGGTGACCCTCGCACGCGGCGACTCCCTGTTCCACGAGGGCGACCCCGGGGACCGGCTGTACGTCGTCACCGAGGGCAAGGTCAAGCTGCACCGCACCTCCCCGGACGGCCGCGAGAACATGCTCGCCGTCGTCGGCCCCGGCGAGCTGATCGGCGAGCTGTCGCTGTTCGACCCGGGCCCCCGCACGGCCACCGCGACCGCGCTGACCGAGGTCAAGCTGCTCGGTCTCGGCCACGGCGACCTCCAGCCCTGGCTGAACGCCCGGCCCGAGGTCGCCGGCGCCCTGCTGCGCGCCGTCGCCCGCCGCCTGCGCAAGACCAACGACGCCATGTCCGACCTGGTCTTCTCGGACGTCCCCGGCCGCGTGGCGCGCGCCCTGCTGGACCTCTCCCGCCGCTTCGGCGTGCAGTCCGAGGAGGGCATCCACGTCGTCCACGACCTCACCCAGGAGGAGCTGGCCCAGCTGGTCGGCGCCTCCCGCGAGACCGTGAACAAGGCGCTGGCGGACTTCGCCCAGCGCGGCTGGCTCCGCCTGGAGGCGCGGGCCGTGATCCTGCTGGACGTGGAGAGGCTGGCGAAGCGGTCGCGCTGACGCAGGACCGGCCGCCGGAAAACCCGGCTGCCCGGAGCGTGGGCGGACGGCACAGTAGGTCCAGGACCGTGCTCCCCGCCCCCGGTGGCCTCGACGCCCAGGGCCGCTTCGTCCGCGAAGGCTCCCTCGCGCGCGTGCGGCCCGCCTTCCGCCCGGTCGTGGCCGCCGTCCAGGCCCGGCTGCCGGCCGTCTTCGGCACCCGCCTGCACAGCGCCTACCTCTACGGGTCGGTCCCGCGCGGCACCGCGCGCGTGGGGCGCAGCGACCTGGACCTCCTGATCGCCCTGCGCGAGGAGCCGACCGACGCCGACCGGGCCGCCGTACGCGTCCTCGGGGAGACGGTCGACCTAGAGTTCCCGCAGATCGACGGCGTCGGCACGCTGCTCTACGGCCGGGAGCGGCTGCTGAGCGACCTGGAGCGCCATGACATGGGCTGGTTCGTCGCCTGCCTGTGCACCCCGCTGCTCGGCGACGACCTCGCCGCGCACCTGCCCCGCTACCGCCCCGACTCCCTGCTGGCCCGCGAGACCAACGGCGACCTCGCCCGGTGGCTGCCGCGCTGGCGGGAACGGATCGCCGGGACGGAGGACACCGAGGAGGCCCGCCGGCCGCTCGTGCGCTTCATGTCCCGGCATCTCGTCCGCACCGCCTTCACGCTCGTCATGCCCCGCTGGCAGGGCTGGACCAGCGATCTGCGCGAGATGGCCGAGGTGTTCGGCGCCTACTACCCGCGGCGGGCCGCACAGCTGCGCACGGCGGCCGGGTACGGCTGTGAACCGGTCGGCGACCCGGACGTCCTGCGGGCGTACGTCGACGACCTGGGCCCCTGGCTCGCGACGGAGTACACGCGCGTGCACGGCGTGAAGGCCCCGCGACCGGACTAGTAGGTCCTGCCGCCGTCGGCGTCGCGTGGACTAGATCAGCCCGTGTTCGCTGAGGTAGTCCAGCTGGGCCCGGACCGAGAGTTCCGCCGCCGGCCACAGCGAGCGGTCGACGTCGGCGTACACATGGGCGACGACCTGGGCCGGGGTCTGGTAGCCGTTCTCGACCGCGGTCTCCACCTGGGCGAGCCGGTGGGCGCGGTGGGCGAGGTAGAACTCGACGGCGCCCTGGGCGTCGTCGAGGACCGGTCCGTGACCCGGCAGGACGGTGTGCACGCCGTCGTCCACCGTCAGGGACCGCAGGCGGCGCAGGGAGTCCAGATAGTCGCCGAGCCGGCCGTCGGGGTGTGCCACGACCGTCGTGCCGCGTCCGAGGACGGTGTCGCCGGTCAGCACCGCCCGGTCGGCCGGGAGGTGGAAGGACAGCGAGTCCGCGGTGTGCCCGGGGGTCGGTACGACCCTCAGCTCCAGGCCGCCGACGGTGATGACGTCTCCGGCGGCCAGCCCCTCGTCGCCCAGCCGCAGGCCCGGATCGAGGGCACGCACGCGCGTGGCGGTCAGTTCGGCGAAGCGGACGGCGCCCTCGGCGTGGTCGGGATGGCCGTGGGTGAGCAGGGTCAGGGCTATGCGCTTGCCCGCCTTCTCGGCCGTGTCCACGACGTTGCGCAGGTGACCGTCGTCCAGCGGCCCGGGGTCGATCACCACGGCCAGGTCGGAGTCGGGCTCGGCGACGATCCAGGTGTTGGTGCCGTCCAGGGTCATCGCGGAGGCGTTGGGCGCCAGCACGTTGACGGCCCGTTCGGTGGCCGGGCCCGAGAGCACTCCGCCCCGGGGCTGGCCCGGCAGGGCTGCTGCGTCGGTCATGCGGGGCCTCCACCGGTCGTGTCAGCGGTCGTCTCAGCGGGCGTCGGAGCGGTCGGGACGTGCTTGGTGAACTCGTCGTGCCCGGGCCAGGAGAGGACGATCTCGCCGTCCTGGAGGCGGGCCCGGGCCAGCACCGGGGTCATGTCGCGCGCGGGAGCGGCGGCCAGCGCCTCGGCGGCGCTGCCGTACGGGAGCAGCTGGCGCAGGGTGGCGACGGTGGGCGGCATCATCAGCAGCTCGCCCTTGTCGTACCCGGCGGCGGCCTCCTCGGGGCGGATCCACACCGTGCGGTCGGCCTCCGTGGAGGCGTTCCGGGTGCGCTGCCCCTCGGGGAGGGCGGCCACGAAGAACCAGGTGTCGTAGCGGCGGGCCTCGAACTCCGGAGTGATCCACCGGGTCCAGGCGCCCAGCAGGTCCGAGCGCAGCACCAGGCCGCGCCGGTCGAGGAACTCGGCGAAGGACAGCTCGCGCGCGACCAGGGCGGCGCGGTCGGCCTCCCAGTCGTCGCCGGTGGTGTCGCCGACGACCGAGTCCGGGTCGGGCCCGGCCAGCAGGACGCCGGCCTCCTCGTAGGTCTCCCGCACGGCCGCGCAGACGATCGCCTGGGCGCCCGCCGCGTCGACGCCGAGCCGTTCCGCCCACCACGCGCGCGCGGGGCCCGCCCAGCGGATCTGACGGTCGTCGTCCCGCGGGTCGACACCGCCCCCGGGATACGCGTACGCGCCTCCGGCGAAGGCCATGGAGGCGCGTCTGCGCAGCATGTGGACGACCGGCCCGTCCGGGGTGTCCTTCAGGAGCAGCACCGTGGCCGCGCGCCTCGGGGTCACCGGGGTGAGGGTGCCGTCCGCGAGGGCGCGGATGCGGTCGGGCCACTCCGGGGGGTACCACTGACCGTTCGCCATGGCCGGAGGCTATCCCGTGTAGGGCGAATGTTCGAGAGGTACCCGAGGTCAGCGGGCCTGCCCGGGGCGGCCTAGCGGTCCAGCTCGACCTGGATCTCCACCTCGACGGGCGCGTCCAGCGGCAGCACCGCGACGCCGACCGCGCTGCGGGCGTGCACGCCCTTCTCGCCGAGCACCTCACCGAGCAGTTCGCTGGCGCCGTTGACGACACCGGGCTGCCCGGTGAAGTCGGCCGCCGAGGCGACGAAGCCGACGACCTTCACCACGCGCGCGATGCGGTCCAGGTCGCCGACGACGGACTTCACGGCGGCGAGCGCGTTCAGCGCGCAGGTGCGGGCCAGCTCCTTGGCCTCCTCCGCGGTGACCTCGGCGCCCACCTTGCCGGTGACCGGCAGCTTGCCCTCGACCATCGGCAGCTGGCCGGCGGTGTAGACGTACACCCCCGACCGCACGGCCGGCTGGTACGCGGCCAGCGGCGGTACGACGTCCGGCAGGGTCAGACCCAGTTCGGCCAGCTTGGCCTCGACCGCGCTCACGCGTCCGCCTCCGGCTTCTCCCGCTTCAGGTACGCGACGAGCGACTCCGGGTTGGGACCGGGCACGACCTGGACGAGCTCGTAGCCCTGGTCGCCCCAGCTGTCCAGGATCTGCTTCGTGGCGTGGATCAGCAGCGGCACGGTCTGGTATTCCCACTTCTTGGTCATGGGGGCGACTGTAGCCGCTGTGACCGGAGGGTCCGGCGGCCCACCACGGCCTCCGTTATCCACAGCCTCCCGCGTGAGTTTCGCCCGGACTGGTTAGTCTCGAAGATGTGAGCAGGCTCCAGGTCGTCAGCGGCAAGGGCGGGACCGGAAAGACGACGGTCGCCGCCGCACTCGCGCTGGCCCTCGCCACCGAGGGGAAGCGGACGCTTCTCGTGGAGGTCGAGGGCCGGCAGGGCATCGCGCAGCTCTTCGAGACGGAGGCACTTCCGTACGAGGAGCGGAAGATCGCGGTCGCTCCGGGCGGCGGCGAGGTGTACGCCCTCGCCATCGATCCGGAACTGGCCCTTCTGGACTATCTCCAGATGTTCTACAAGCTCGGCGGCGCGGGCCGGGCGCTGAAGAAGCTGGGCGCGATCGACTTCGCCACCACCATCGCGCCCGGCCTCAGGGACGTCCTGCTGACCGGCAAGGCGTGCGAGGCGGTGCGCCGCAAGGACAGGTCGGGCAGGTTCGCCTACGACTACGTCGTCATGGACGCCCCGCCGACCGGCCGCATCACCCGCTTCCTGAACGTCAACGACGAGGTGGCGGGCCTCGCGAAGATCGGCCCGATACACAATCAGGCGCAGGCCGTCATGCGGGTGCTGAAGTCGCCGGAGACGGCCGTGCACCTGGTGACCCTGCTGGAGGAGATGCCGGTCCAGGAGACCGCCGACGGCATCGCGGAGCTGCGCGCGGCACGGCTGCCGGTGGGCCGGGTCATCGTGAACATGGTCCGGCCGGAGGTGTTGGACGCCGCCGATCTGGAACTCGTACGGACCGTGGAGCGTTCATCGGTCGCACAGGCGCTCTCGGCGGCCGGTCTGGGCGGGGCCCGGCGCGGCGGGAACGCCGAGAAGCTGGTGGACCCGCTGCTGGACCAGGCCGCGGAGTACGCCGAGCGGTACGCGCTGGAGCAGGAGCAGCGCGCGGTCCTCGGCGAGCTGGACCTGCCGCTGCACGAACTGCCGCTGCTCGCCGAGGGCATGGACCTCGCGGGCCTGTACGAACTCGCCACCGAGCTGCGGAAGCAGGGGTTGTCATGAGTGCGGACCCGGCCGAGGCGCAGGACGCCGCCCCCCACCAGGACGCGGCACGCCCGCGGCTCTCCCCCGCGCGCGTGCTGGACGTCGATCCGCTGCTCGACGACCCGAAGACGCGGATCGTGGTGTGCTGCGGCGCGGGCGGGGTCGGCAAGACGACGACCGCGGCCGCCCTCGGGCTCCGGGCGGCGGAACGGGGCCGCAAGGTGGTCGTGCTGACCATCGACCCGGCCAAGCGGCTGGCCCAGTCGATGGGCATCGACTCCCTCGACAACGTGCCGCGCAGGGTGAAGGGCACGGAGGGCGGCGGCGAGCTGCACGCCATGATGCTCGACATGAAGCGCACCTTCGACGAGGTCGTGGAGGCGCACGCGGACCGGGAGCGGGCCGCCGCGATCCTGGCGAACCCCTTCTACCAGTCGCTCTCGGCGGGCTTCGCGGGCACGCAGGAGTACATGGCGATGGAGAAGCTGGGCCAGCTGCGGGCGAAGGACGAGTGGGACCTGATCGTGGTCGACACCCCGCCCTCCCGCTCGGCGCTGGACTTCCTGGACGCGCCCAAGCGGCTCGGCTCCTTCCTGGACGGCCGGCTCATCCGGCTGCTGACCGCCCCCGCCAAGCTGGGCGGTCGCGCGGGGATGGCCTTCCTCAACGTCGGCATGTCGATGATGACCGGCACGCTGGGCAAGCTGCTGGGCGGTCAGCTGCTGAAGGACGTGCAGACGTTCGTGGCCGCGATGGACACCACCTTCGGTGGCTTCCGCACGCGCGCGGACGCCACCTACAAGCTGCTCCAGGCGCCCGGCACCGCGTTCCTGGTGGTGGCGGCGCCGGAGCGGGACGCCCTGCGCGAAGCCGCGTACTTCGTGGAGCGGCTGGCCGCGGAGGACATGCCGCTGATGGGCCTGGTGCTCAACCGGGTCCATGGCAGCGGCGCCGGACGGCTGTCGGCCGAGCGGGCGCTCGCCGCCGCGGAAAATCTTGAGGACCCCCGCATTGTGGATCAGGGGGACGGGAAAGCTGGACTTCGTAACTCTCCCGACGCGTACGGCAGTTCAGGAACACACGCGGCCGAGGCAACGGCACGTCCCGCGACCGAGACCGCGGCACGACCCGCAGCCGAGACCGCGGCCGAGGCCGCAGCACAACCCGCATCTGAGACCGCAGCCACCGCTTCCGCAGAAGGCTCCCCCGCCGACACGGAGCGCTCCGTCGACCGGCTCACCGCGGGACTGCTGAGGCTACACGCCGACCGCATGCAGTTGCTCTCGCGCGAGCAGCGCACGCGTGACCGTTTCACCGCCCGCCACCCCGAGGTGGCGGTGGTCGAGGTACCCGCGCTGCCCGGCGACGTCCATGACCTCGCGGGCCTGCGCGACATCGGTGACCGCCTGGCGGCCGGGCGGCCGAAACACACGCCGGCCGAGCGCACGTAGGCCGAACGCACGTAGACCTGGGGGCACCTGGGCGGGACGACAGGTGCGCGGCAGACCACAGGTGCGCGGCGGACCGCAGGACGCGGCAGACCACGGCAACGGCGGTCGTGCGCCGTCACACGCGCCAGGCTCCGCACACGCGCGCGCGGAAGAGGCACGCGGGTGCACGCGGGCGGCTGCTGAAGCGGTCCTCCCCGACCATGTGCCCGTCGGGCATATGCCCATGGGGCAGGTACCCGTCGCCGGACCATGTGCCCGCGATGTGCTCCAGGAGCGTGTCCCAGGGAGTTGCCCGAGCGGGATACCCGGACGGGATGCCCGAGGGGTATGCCCCCAGGGGATGCCCTCAGCTCACCGCCGCGTAGTTCTCGTACACCTCGTCGTTGTCGAGGGGGACGATTCCCGCGCCCCGCTCGTACTCCGAGCGTGCGGTTTCCAGCAGCCTCCGCCAGGAGGTCACGGTGGGCCGCCGGCGCAGCAGTGCGCGGCGCTCACGCTCCGTCATGCCTCCCCACACGCCGAACTCGACGCGGTTGTCCAGCGCGTCCGCCAGGCATTCTGTGCGTACCGGGCATCCGGTGCACACCGCCTTGGCCCTGTTCTGCGCTGCTCCCTGAACGAACAGTTCATCCGGATCGGTAGTGCGGCAGGCAGCCTGCGCACTCCAGTCGGTTACCCAGCCCATACCGGCGCCGTCCTCTCCCGAATCGAGGCTCCCCCACGGCGGCAGCGGCATATTCACCGCCGCCAGTTGAGGACGTTACGGAAGGTGGGGACAGCGCAACACCCCCTGCGGGCCCAATCTTGAATGGCCCGAACGGACTATGGGTAAGCGGCAGATCACCCGCGGGAGTGAGCTGGCGACATACGTGACCATCCCGGCAAACCGGGACAGTCGCGGTACGTCACACCGGGCGTCAGATGACACACGAGGCGGAATCGGGCTCGGCCTCCTCAGGAAACGGACCCGTCCCTGGGAAGTTCGGGCTACGGCCGGAACGATTCGGGTGCGCCGGACGTATAGCTGGGTGACCGCTCAGCTGTGACAGTCGAGAGCAGCTTAGGCCAAGGCCTGCGCGCGTGTCCGGCGAATGGGAACGCAGACCCCCCGCTTTGCCGTGCCGTGATGCGGTCGCTCCTTAGGAACGCTCAACAGTACGGATTAGGCTGCCCCCATGCCAAAGAAGCGCCCGGGCGGCGGTCTGTCGCCCATGCAGCAGGCCGCCAAGTTCCTCGGTGTCAGTGTGCTCGCCGGAGCCGTGATGGCGGGCATCGCGCTGCCCGCTGCCGGCGCGCTCGGCCTCGCGGCCAAGGGCTCGGTCCAGGGCTTCGACGAGATCCCGGCCAATCTGAAGAGCCCCCAGCTGAGCCAGCGCACGACGATCCTGGACAACCAGGGCAAACAGATCGCGACCGTCTACTCCCGCGACCGTACGGTGGTCGACCTCAAGGACATCTCGCCGTACATGCAGAAGGCGATCGTCGCGATCGAGGACTCGCGCTTCTACAAGCACGGCGCCGTCGACCTCAAGGGCGTACTGCGCGCCCTGAACAAGAACGCGCAGGAGGGCGGGGTCGCCCAGGGCGCCTCCACGCTCACCCAGCAGCTGGTGAAGAACTACTTCATCGAGGAGGCCGGCGACGACCCGACGAAGGTCGCCGAGGCCACCCAGCAGACCCTGGGCCGCAAGATCCGCGAGCTGAAGTACGCGATCCAGATCGAGGACAAGCTCGGCAAGAAGAAGATCCTTGAGAACTACCTGAACATCACCTTCTTCGGCGAGCAGGCCTACGGCGTCGAGGCCGCCTCCCAGCGCTACTTCTCCAAGCACGCCAAGGACCTGAACCTCCAGGAGTCGGCCCTGCTGGCCGGCATCGTGCAGTCCCCGAGCCGCTACGACCCGGTGAACGACGAGGCGGAGGCCACCAAGCGGCGCAACACCGTCCTGCAGCGCATGGCGGAGGTCGGCGACATCTCCCAGAAGGAGGCCGACCAGGCCAAGGGAAAGCCGCTCGGCCTGCACACCAGCCGCCCCAAGAACGGCTGCATCACCGCGGTGAAGGGCGCCGGCTTCTTCTGTGACTACGTCCGCCAGGTCGTCCTCACCGACCCGGTCTTCGGCAAGACCAAGGAGGCCCGGGCCAAGCTCTGGAACCGGGGCGGCCTGACGATCCGTACGACGCTCGACCCGCAGGCCCAGCAGTCCGCGCAGGCGTCCATCAAGGACCACGTCTACAAGAGCGACGCGGTGGCGACCGCCGCGACCATCGTCGAGCCCGGCACCGGCAAGATCCTCGCCATGGGCCAGTCCCGCCCGTACGGCGTCAACGTCAAGAACGACGAGACGACGATCAACCTGTCGGTCAACGGCGACATGGGCGGCGGCGCCGGCTACCAGCCCGGTTCCACGTTCAAGCCGATCGTCGCCGCGGCGGCCATCGAGGGGGGCAAGCCCCCGACGCAGGAGTACTCGTCGCCGTACGAGATGACGTATCCGAGCCCGGTCTCGGCGTGCGACGGCAAGACCTGGCGCGACGACCCGAACAAGCCCACCAAGCTGACCAACGAGAACGAGTCCGAGCACGGTCCGTACGCCATGAAGGAAGCGACCGCCAAGTCGGTCAACACCTACTACGTGCAGCTGATCAGCGACATCGGCATCTGCCCGGTCATCGACATGGCCAAGCAGATGGGCGTGCAGCGCGCGGACGGCCGCAAGATCACGCAGGCCCCGTCCATCGCGCTCGGCACCCAGGAGATGTCCCCGCTGACGATGGCGAACGCGTACGCCACCTTCGCCTCGCGCGGGATGTACTGCACGCCGATCGCCATCGAGTCGGTCACCAAGAAGGTCGGCAGCGAGCGGAAGTCCCTGCCGGTGCCGAAGTCGACCTGCTCGCGGGCGATGTCGGAGAAGACCGCCGACACGGTCAGCACGCTCCTGAAGGGCGTGGTCGAGGACGGCACGGGTCAGGAGGCCGGTCTCGGCAGCCGCCCGAGCGCGGGCAAGACGGGTACCACGGACGAGCGCTTCGCCGCCTGGTTCGTCGGCTACACCCCGAACATGGCGGGCGCGGTCTGGGTCGGCGACCCGCAGCACAAGCGGAAGATGACCAACATCACCATCGGCGGCGTCCCGCACGACAAGGTCTACGGCGGTGAGGTCCCGGGCCCGATCTGGCGCGACATGATGAGCGGCGCGCTGGAGGACAAACCCGTCGAGGACTTCCATCTGGTCGACATCCCCGACGACACCCACGACGGTGGTGATGATCCGGGAAAAGGCGACGGGGGGACGGAGGACGGCAACAACGGGGACACGACGGGACGGCTGATCGGCGGACTGATCGGCGGCCCGACGGACGGGGGAGCGACGGACGGCAGCACCGGTGACGCGACCGGCGGCACCCTCGGCGGCACGTTCCCGACGCCGACCATCTCCGTCCCCGGTAACTTCATCCAGGGCCAGGTGAACGGCGGGAACCACGGGGGCGGGAACGGGCACGGGGGCGGGCGAAGGTAGCCACCGTCACCGGTCTGCCGTACGACGTACGACGTACGACAGCGGGGCCGCACCTGTGTGACGGGTGCGGCCCCGCTGACGTGAAACGGCCTCTCACCGCCGAAGCGGCCTCTCAGCCCGGAACCAGTCGCTCAGCCCGGAACCAGTCGCTCAGCCCCGGACCAGTCGTCGCTCAGCCCTGTAGGAGCTTCTTCACCGCGGCGGCGACCCGGCCGCCCTCGGCCTGGCCGGCCACCTTCGGGTTCACGATCTTCATGACGGCGCCCATGGCCCGCGGCCCCTCGGCACCGGCCGCCTTCGCCTCCTCCACGGCCTGGGCGACGATCGCGTTCAGCTCCTCGTCGGACAGCTGCTTGGGCAGGTACTCGGCGAGCACCTCGCCCTCCGCCTTCTCCCGCTCGGCCTGCTCGGCACGGCCGCCCTGCGCGAAGGCGTCGGCGGCCTCACGGCGCTTCTTGGCCTCGCGGGTGATCACCTTCAGCACCTCGTCGTCGGAGAGCTCACGCTTCTCCTTGCCCGCGACCTCCTCCTTGGTGATCGCGGCGAGCGTCAGCCGGAGGGTCGAGGAGCGGAGCTCGTCGCGCGCCTTGATCGCGGCGTTGAGGTCGTCGTGCAGCTTCGACTTGAGCGTGGTGGTCATGGCCCGATTGTCGCAGGTGTACCGCCCGGCACGCCCGCCGATTTACCGGGCGGCCGGTCTCACCACGGTCAACGCGTCTGACACGATGGGCACATGCGCGCGCGATACGGAATCCCCCTGGGAATCGTGGCGGCCGGCGCCGCCGGCCTGGTCTATGCGGCGGGCTTCGAGGCCCGTTCCTTCCGCCTCCGACGGGTCACCGTCCCTGTCCTCCCCCCGGGCATGCGCCCGCTGCGTGTGCTCCAGGTCTCCGACATCCACATGGTGAGCGGGCAGCGCAAGAAGCAGCGCTGGCTGCGGTCGCTGGCCGGACTGCGCCCCGACTTCGTGATCAACACGGGCGACAACCTGTCGGACCCCGAGGGCGTCCCCGAGGTCATGGACGCACTGGGCCCGCTGATGGAGTTCCCGGGCGCGTACGTCTTCGGCTCCAACGACTACTACGGCCCCAGGCCCCGCAACCCCGCCCGCTACCTGCTGGAGAAGACGAGCGGCCGGCACGGCCTGAACGGCAACCCGCCGGTGGTCGGCGCGATCCACAACCCGTGGCAGGACCTGCGGGACGGCTTCGACGAGGCGGGCTGGCTGAACCTGACGAACACGCGGGGCGTGCTGAAGGTCGAGGGCGTCTCGATCGAGCTGACGGGCCTGGACGACCCGCACATCAAGCGCGACCGTTACGCCCAGGTGGCCGGCGGCCCCTCCGGGTCGTACGACTTCTCGCTCGGCGTGGTCCACGCGCCGTACCTGCGGGTCCTGGACGCGTTCACGGCGGACGCCTATCCCCTGATCCTGGCCGGCCACACCCACGGCGGCCAGCTGTGCATCCCCTTCTACGGCGCCCTGGTCACCAACTGCGACCTGGACACGGACCGCGTGAAGGGCCTCTCCACGCACACGGCGGAGGGGAACACCTCCTACCTCCACGTCTCGGCGGGCTGCGGCACCAGCCGCTACACCCCGGTCCGCTTCGCCTGCCCACCGGAGGCGACGCTGCTGACGCTGGTGGGGAGGGAGTAAAGGAGTAACGGGGGCGAGGGGGCCAGGGGCGAGGAGTAAGGGGAGGGGGGAGAGGCAAGGAGCGAGGGGCACCGCACGACACCCGTCCCCTGCGCCCCCTCCCCGCCCTCCCCCATACGGACGCGTCCACATGGCCGCCCCCCTCCCCCACTCCTAGCGTGAGGGCATGACCGCCCCGATACCCAGGGAGATCCCGGACCTGCCCGCGGTCCCGGCCCCACCCCTGCTGCTGCCCGCCCCGGTCCCGGCCACGGCGGTGGTGGCCCCGGTCCGCCGCCCCCGGGCCGCGGTGTTCCGCCTGGTGACCGCCGTGGCGGCGGCTGCCGGCGTCGGGCTGGAACTCCTACTGGGTCCCCCGGCCCACATCCTGAGCTACTTCAGCGTCCAGACCGGCATCCTGCTGACCGTGGTGATGCTCCTGTCCGCGTCGAGGGCCTGGAGGGCCCGCCGCCCGCTCCCGTCGGCCGTGACAGGCGCCACACTCCTCTACATCCTGACCTCGGCCCTGGTCTACCACCTGCTCCTGGCCCACACGACGCCCCCGTTCTCCATGACCGGAGCGACGGCACCCCCGGAGCGCTGGCACGCCCAGTGGGCGGCTCTCCAGGTCCTCCACCTCCTGGTCCCGGTGGCGGCCCTGCTGGACTGGCTCCTCCTGACCCCCGCGGCCCGCCTGCACCTGCGCCAGACCGCGGCCTGGCTCCTCTACCCCCTGGCCTACCTGGTCTTCTCCCTCACGAGGCCCGCGTTCCTGCCGCCGACCAGCCCGTCCCGGTACCTCTATCCCTTCCTGGACGTGGCGACCCACGGCTACCGCAGCACCCTGGCCAACGCCCTCCTCATCGGCCTCGCGATCTACGCCCTGGCCGTCCTCCTGGTGGCCCTCGACCACACCCGCCCGACCCCGGTCCGCCACCCCGCCTGAACCGGATTTCGTCTACAGCCACCGGTGGGCTAAAGTAAACGTCGTCGCCGCGAGAAGCAGCGACACCGGGGTGTAGCGCAGCTTGGCAGCGCGCTTCGTTCGGGACGAAGAGGTCGTGGGTTCAAATCCCGCCACCCCGACAGCCGCAACAGCAGATCAGCCACCTCCCAACGTTGGGAGGTGGCTGATCTGTTTTTGCGTGCCGGGGCCAGGGCCGGTAGCTGGCGGTTCCGGTGGACAAGCTCACGTCGGACCGGCGCTTGCGAGTCCGGCAGGAAGAGCACTGCAGAGACCACGCGACGCGGTCCAGAACCTCGTCCACCGCCTGAACCCGCAGCCAAAAGCCTGATTCGCGGAGGCCGACAGCGTCATGCAGGCTACCGTTGCAGCGGGGCGGCGACGTCATCGCCCCGACGGACAGGAGGCACGTCATGGCTGTGCGGTTCACCGCACGGTCCGGCCACGAGAAGGCCGACAGGGCTGCATGCGGGTGCCTGCCTCGGCGATCTGCCCTGGCTGCGTTGATCCACCCCCGAGGGCGTACCGCTTCGCGTTGAACTGGCGCGCAGGACCCAAACCTGATGTCCTTCAGCGTTCCCTTGGATGCCTGGCCCAGTTAAGGTCGGCGTGGGCCGGCACCCAACGCTGGACGGTCGTCTCGAAGCCGTCGAAGGGGCAGCGCGGATGGACTCGGTGACCGAGGCCTGGCTGATGGTCTGGGTGTCGCCATGGCGAACCGCCCCCTCAGGTTCGCTATCAGCGCGTCCAATGAGGCGTTCAACCCACCCACCACTCGTCCGGCGCCGTTCCATCCCTGATTGGTGCTCTTGCCGAACAGGCGTCGCTCGATGCGGACCCAGGTATCGCGGTCTGTCCGGACTCCAACGCACTGGTGTCCTGTTGATCGACGCTCCCGGTCACCCCCTCAGCTCGCGTCCCCCCACGTGGCTCGCAGGTCCTCGCAGCGCACGGTGATCGACGCGTCGGTGAGCGCGATCTCGTGCACGCAACCCCCGCCCTCATCCGGGAGGATCTCGTCGAGAAGCACGGTGTCGACCAGCATCCAGTCGATGGCATGCGCATAATCGATGGAGAAGTGCGTCACCCCTGAATAGCTGATGCGCAGCCCGGCATCATGCTTCCACTGGTTCGGGGCGAACTCCAGTGTCATCTTTCCGCTTTTGTCGGTGGCAACATGAATTCCGGACAATTCCAGATCCTTGACACAGCGACTATTTCCATACCCCAACGCGTAATGCGCCGGATCGGACGCGAATTCCCTGGCTCCGACGGGTAGCCGATCTCGAAACTTGGGGAGCTCGGCCAGGTAGGGCCTCGGATCGACGTAGAACCCGCCATCATCCCAGACGGCCGTGACGTACTTCATTTGCAACCTTCCGCGGCAAGAGGCGGTCGCCTCCACTTGTCCCCACTGATATCTTCTGTCCCCTTGGGGCCGATTCGACCTATTTTTCGCAGCTCGTAGATCATCCGACCCTTGATGGCGTTCTCCACGGCGGGCGGAACTTCGACTTCCGCTGCTTTGATGCCGTGTTTATTGAACCAACCTTGACTGTTGAAGACTCCGACTTCCCGCATGGACTTGTCATAGACGTGGATCTCCACGTCCATTCCCTTGTTTCCCACGGGGAAGGGGTCACGTCGGCCTGTGTACCCCTGCCCGAAGTTCAGCGGGTTCTGCGGCCCCGTCGGCCCCTTTCCTGCCAGACCGAGGTCGTCGCTCCAGCTCAGCGGGTTCGCTACATAGGCGTGGTGATCGGGTGCGGGGAGGAGGCCCAGCGGATCCGCGCTGATGTATCGCGCCGTCTCGGGGTCGTAGTACCGGTACAGGTTGTAGTGCAGACCCGTCTCGGGGTCGGCGTACTGTCCCGGGAAACGCAGCGGGCAGTCGACCGGTGGCGTTGCTTCGTCCAAGGCCGGAAGAGGGGTACCCCACAGGCTGGTACGACGCTGCCAGACCAGATCTCCTGTCGTGGAGACCAGCTCCGTGGGTGTGCCGATGGAATCGGTGACGACGGCGTGGAACCGAGTGCCTGACTCGGGATCCGATTCCTCCGCCAACTGCGCCAGGAACGACGTGTCAGCGGCTGCAGCGGTCGGCTTGTGGCGCGTTTGAGCAACCGGGCGAGGGCTGTCCGGCGCGTAGTCCCAGGTTGTCACCCAGCCGTCTGCCGTGGCCTGCTCTGCCAGGCACAGGTCATCCCAGACGAAGACCGTACGGTCGGCCGCCGAGCCGTCATCGGCGACCCGGTGCTTGCAGATGCGTCGGCCGAGTGGGTCGTAGGCGTACCGCCACTGAATCCCGTCGGGGGTGATCACTTCCGTGAGGCGGTCCTCGGTGTTCCACCTATAGGTCCAGGTACGGCTCTGGCCGTTCAGGAGCTTGCGGGTCCTGCGTACGAGGCGGCCCTCGCCATCGTACTCATAGGAGGTGCGGCCGGCCGCACGGACGAGCGTGCCCTCGAATTGCCGCTCACCTGATGCCTCATGGGCGGGCGACTCGGCGTGCGTCAGGTGGCCCGCCGGCGCGTACGCGTAGGTCTCGCTCCAGCCGTGAGCGCGCATACGGGTCACGCGACCCATGTCGTCCAGGACGAAACGGCGCGTGCCGGACGTCAGCTCCCGGGTCTCGACGAGGTAGCCGTCCGCTCGATGCGCGTACGTACGGTGCTGCAGGAGGCGGTGGTCAGGAGAACTGGCGGTCAGGGTCTGCGCGCTCAGCAGACCCGCTGCGGTCCACGTCTGAGTGAGCGACACCTCCGTACCGAGGTTGCGCTGTGTCTCTCGGCCGACAGCGTCATGGGAAAAGTCCAGCGCGCCCACGGACGACCGCAGGGTGAGCGGGTGCCCCGCCAGGTCGTAGGTCCATTCGGAGACCAGCCCGGAAGGTGTCGTACGCCGGGTCCGGCGACCGACGGCATCAAGGACATAGGTGGCCGTCCGGCCGTTCACGGTCTCCGACAGCACTCGGCCGAGTGGGTCACGCTCCAGTGCGAGCTCGGCATCCGCGTTCACCGCACGGCACAGGTTGCCGTCGGGGCCGTAAGCGAACGTGGTCACGTCATCCGTGTCGGTGCGCTGTTCCACTACCCGGCCGAGCGGGTCTCGCACGAAGCGCAGGCTCTGTCCGGCACCATTGGTGCGCGCGGTCAGGTTACCGGCGGCATCGCGCGTGTAGGTGAGCGTACGACCGTTGAAGTCCGTCTCCGCTGTCAACCGGCCCGCGCCGTCATAGGTGTACGACCAGGTCAAGCCCTGCGGATTCGTGACGGCGGTCAGACGGAGTTCTGTGTCGTAGTCGAACCTGTACCGTGCCCCGCCCGGCTCGGTACTGGTGGCCGGCACGCCGAAGTGGCTCACCGAATGGTGGGTCGCCTTACCGGCGAGGTCTGTGTGACAGAGCAGGTTGCCCTCAGCGTCCCAAGTCCAGGACTCACGCGTCCCGTCGGTCAGTTCGCGCCATGCCGGCTTCCCTTCCGTCGTCCAGCCCACTCGGGTGGTATTGCCGAGGGGGTCGGTTACCTCGACGACCCGGCCGAAGGAGTCGCGACGGACCGTCGTCGTGTGGCCCAGTTCATCCGTCAGGGCGAGGGGCAGGCCTGCCGCGTCGCACGTCACGGTACGGGTATGACCGAGGGCATTGGTGATGGCTGTCGGACGGCCCGCATCGTCGTACGCGTACCGTGTCTCGGCGCCCAGCGGGTCGACCGTCGTCAGCCGGTTGCCCCGCTCGTCGTACGTGTGCTGCCAGAAAGCGCCGCCCGGCTCGATCACCTCGGTCGGCAGGCCGAGCGCGTTGTACCGCGCCTGGGCCTGTGTGCCGTCTGGGAGGAGTACGCCGGTGAGGTTGCCGGTGTCGTCGTAGGTGTAGCGCGTGGTGTGACCCAGTGGGTCGGTGACGGCGAGGGGCTCGGCGCCGTACTCGTCCCACTCCGTGCGGGTGACGTGTCCGAGCGGGTCCGTCTCCTCCACCACGAGGCCCTCGGCGTTGTACCGGTGGACCGAGGTGTGGCCCTGGGAGTCGGTGTACGTCGTCGTGCGGGTGGTGTCGTCGTAGGTCAGGGTGCCGGAGAGGATGCCGTCGATGCCCTCGGTGCGGGCGACCCGGCCGCGGTCGTCGTAGACGTACGAGAACCAGGTGCCGTTGCGGTCGGTCCAGCGGGTGACGCGGCCCTCGGAGTCGTAGGTGAAGCGCAGGGGCTCGCCGCTGGAGTTGATGATCTCCGTGAGGTTGCCGGCGGTGTCGTAGCCGTAGCGCATCACGACCGTGCCCTCGCCGGGCGCGGCGGACGGGCGGTAACGGGACGGCGGCTCGTCCAGCAGGCGCAGGGCCGTGATGCGTGGACCCTGGGTGTCTACGGCGACGTAGTAGCCACCGGAGTGACGGATGCCGAACGGGATGCCCTCGTCGTCGCGTTCGACGTCGATGCGGTTGCCGTTGCGGTCGGTCCAGGAATCGAGGGCCAGGTGGAAGACGCCGAAGGACGGGGAGGGGACGGGGGCGGCGAAGGTGCGGGTCACGCCGGCCACCGGGTCGGTGACCGTCATCGCGCCGTCCGGTTTGCCGTCCCACTCCAGGGGCCAGCGCGGGCCCTTCACCGGCATGGTCGGCACGCCTGGTTCCGGTACCGGATAGACCAGGCGCATGCCGTCGGCCGCGGCGAAGACGACGCCCTCGCCGTCGATCTGGAGGCACTCGTCCAGGGTGGAGATCCAGGTCGGGCCGAAGCAGACGCCGCCTCGGTAGGAGGAGAGGTGGGTGCGGGTGAACTCCAGAGGGAGGCTGCCGGGCAGGGTCAGGTCCGTCTGGGTCATCAGCATGGCGCCGGTCGCCACGTCGATCGGCTCGCCCACGCACGGGGTGCGCTCGGCGTTGCGGGCGGCCGGGCCCAGCTCCACCAGGTCGGGGCGGAGCGACGGCGGACGCAGCAGCAGCGGCGTGGTGTCGGCGAGCCCGCCCTCCATGCTCGCCTTCAGCAGGCCGCCGCCCGCGCCCAGCGCACCGCCGAAGATCATGCCGTCCTTGGCGGCCTGATTGACCTCGTCCAGGCTGAAGCCGTGCTGCACACCGGTCGCCATCTTCAGCGGCTGGGCCACGGCGAGGTCGACCGCCACCGATTCGACCCCGCCGAACGCGGCGGCGACCAGGGTGCCGGCGGCGATCTCGGCCACCGTCGTGGTGACGGCGATGCCCATCGTGGCACCGAACTCGATGACCGCGTCCGCCGCCGCGACCGCGGCCCCGGAGGCCAGGCCCGCGGTGAAGAAGGCCAGCGTCACTCCGCCCGCGATCACGGCGGCGTCGATGCCGATCTGCGTCCAGAGCTTGTTGATCGCGTCGTCGATGGCGTCGGCGAACTTCTCCAGCGCCTTGGCCATCTCCCGCGACGACTTCGCGAGGTCGCTCAGCCAGCCGCCGTCCTGGTCCTTGGCGTAGCGGCCCCAGAACTTCTCGAACGCCTCGATCGACTCACCGGTGTTGTTGTGGATGATCGAGGACGCGCTGCGGTGCACGGGAGCGCGCACGTCGTCCACCGAATCGGCGAAGGCACGCCAGGCCTTCGCGGCGTCCCTCAGCTTGCCGGAGTCGGCCTCGGGCCACCACAGACCCAGCTTCAAAAGGATGTGGCGGGCCTTGTCCTCAACGCTCACCGGCACCGTCGCTCTGCTTGCCGGTCTTCACTTGGGTGAACATGCCGGCGATCAACTGGTCGTTGTCCACGTGCCCGTCCGACAGGTCCACCATGGCCTCGTGAATGCTCGTCAGACCGAGCACCAGGATGCCCGCCGCGCTCTCGATCTTCTTCTGCTGCGGTTTGTAGGCGTTGCCGAACTCGTTGCCCTGCTCGTCGTGTCCCCAGGGCTCGCCCAGGCCGTCCAGCGTCTGGATCAGCGTGGTCAGCGCCTTGCTCAGATCGATGGCCCCCTGCTGGAAGGCCGGTGCCGCCGCCTTGATGTCGGCGGTCTTGATGTCCAGCACCTTGCCGGGCACCTTGCCGTCCCCCGTCACTGTCGCCTCCCCCGGTTCGCAGATGCGGCTTCCGACCATAGGGCAGACGGGTAAAGGGAGTGTCAGGTCGACAGCCCGCGCGCGTAATGGTGCCCGTCGGGTATGCGTCTCCGGGTCCTCCTGCCCACTGGCCGTGGTGGCGCGCGAGCGCGATCGAGGCCCATGACTGCGACGAGGAACCGATGTGGTGCCGCCGCTGCTACGGGGCCCGCGTCGGGGGAAGCAGCCGCCGGCCGATGCCTGGATGCCGCGGCCGTGGCCAACCGCCGGTGGCCACTCAGCCGAGGAGGAAAGACGTTCGGCTTCCGGGTGAATCAGGTCGTTCGGTGAGTGGCGACCCACGTGGCAGCGGGTAGGCCATGGTGCTGTCGGGCAAGCAGCGGACAGGGAGCAGCCCTATGCCGAAGTTCCTCATCCAGGCCACCTACACGCCAGAGGGCACCAAGGGGCTGCTCAAGGAAGGCGCCAGCGGCCGGCGCGACGCCGTCGACCGAGTCGTCGCCGACCTCGGCGGGACGGTCGAGGCCATGTACTTCGCCTTCGGCGAGGACGACCTCGTGTGCATCATCGACCTCCCCGACCCGGTGTCGATGGCCGCCGTCAGCCTCACCGTCAAGGCCAGCGGCGCCCTCTGCACCCGGGCCACTCCCCTCCTCACACTCGAAGAGATCGACCAGGCCGCCCGCCGAGAGGTCGCCTTCCGCGCTCCGGGCGCGTAAGCCGGGAACGGCCTGGCGGGGGGCGTGCCAGACCGTGCGAGTAATCATGGGGATCAGCACGCGGGTGTTGACGGTAGGGATCCGGCCCACCGGATGGGACGCGGATGCAGATCGAGTCCCAATCGAGCGGGCGAAGCTCGGCAGGCTCACCTCGTACACCGAGCTCAACGTGACCCTCGCCCGGCGGACAGGCTGCCGGCCCTTCGACTTCGACCGGGCTGACGAGCGGGAGGCGATGGGGTACCTGCTCGGACTGATCGTGGAGCGGGACCGGGAGATCGCCCCCTCGGACCCGCCTCTATCGCCCCCTCGGACCCGCCCCTCATGCTGTCGGCCCTGGTGAACTACTTGGGTGCCAACGATGCCGGTGCCGGCTTCTATCAGCTGGCCAAGGAACTCCGGTTGCTCCCCGTGAGCGCGTCGGCGGACGAGAAGCTCGGCTTCTGGGCCGAGCAGGTGAAGCGGATCCACGCACGGCATGGGGCTGGTTCGGCCAGGGCGTGAAACCGCCGTCTCGGGCTCCTCCTCCCGCGAGAGCCGTGGGTGGCTAGTCTTCAGGCGTGACCACCGAGTTGGCTCTGCTGTCCGAAGTCGCCTGTCGCGGGCGGGAGATCACCGCCCCCCGGCTGCGTGGGCTGGTGGCGTTGCTCGCCGGGGATCTGCGGGCCGGGTGCAGCACGGGGCGGCTGGTGGAGGGGCTGTGGCCGGACGGGCTGCCGGAGCGGCCCGGCAAGGCGGTGCAGGTGCTGGTGTCGCGGCTCAGGGCGCAGGTGGGTGGTGAGCTGGTCGTCAGTACGCCGACCGGGTACCGGCTGGCGCTGGAGGAGGCGCAGGTCGACAGCTCCGCGCTGCTGCTGTTCGAGGCGGGGAGCGCCGAGCGGGCGCGGGCGGGGGATCACGCGGGTGCCCTGGCGCAGGCCGAGGCGGGCCTGGCCCTGTGGGACGGGAGCGTGGAGGCCGGGGCGGGCGAGGACCTGCACGATCCGGTGGTGGCGCTCCGTACCGACCGGCTCCGGGCGCATCGCTCGCTCGTTCGGTCCCGTGCGCTCGCGCTCGCCCGGCTGGGGCGGCGGGAGGAGGCCGCGGTGCCGCTGGCCGAGCTGGCCCGGGAGCTGCCGCGGGACGAGGAGGTGCTGGCGGAGCTGCTGCGGTGCGAGGCGGACACCGTGGGCCGGGCCGCCGCGCTGACCCGGTACGACGCCTATCGGCGGCGGCTGCGCGAGGAGCTGGGGACCGATCCGGGTCCCGGGCTCAGGTCCCTCTACCAGGAGTTGCTGAGCGCGGACGCGCCCCGGGTCCGGCAGGGAGTGCCGCACGAGCCGAACCCGCTGCTGGGGCGGGACGCCGACGTCTCCGCCGTGGCGGGGCTGCTGCGCGCGGCCCGGGTCGTCACCGTCGTGGGCCCCGGCGGGCTGGGCAAGACCCGGCTGTCCCATGCGGTGAGCCGGGCGGCCGAGCAGCCGGTGGTGCACTTCGTCCCCCTGGCCGGTGTCACCGCCGACGACGACGTCGCCGCAGAGGTGGCCTCGGCGGTGGGCGCGGGCGAGGGCCGGCAGTTCGCCGGGGGCGGCGACGCGGTGAGCGGCATCGCCGGCGCGCTGGGTACGGGGCCCACGCTGCTGGTGCTGGACAACTGCGAGCAGGTGATCGCCGGCGTGGCCGACCTCGTCCGGGCGCTGGTGTCGCGGTCGAAGGAGCTGCGGGTCCTGGCGACCAGCCGGGCCCCGCTGGGGCTGACCTCGGAGTCCGTGTACGCCCTGCCGGAGTTGTCCCTCGCCACCTCGGTCGAGCTCTTCGAGCAGCGGGCGCGCGCGGCCCGGCCCGGCGTGGACCTGCCCGCCGACCGGGTCGCCGAGATCTGCCGCCACCTGGACGGGCTGCCGCTCGCCGTGGAACTGGCCGCGGCCCGGGTACGGGTGCTCTCCGTGGCCGACATCGCACGCCGCCTCCGGGACCGTTTCGCGCTGCTGCGCGGCGGCGCCCGTGACGCGCCCGAGCGGCACCGCACGCTGCACGCCGTGGTCGAGTGGAGCTGGAATCTGCTGGAGCCCGACGGCCAGGCGGCGCTGCGCGCGCTGTCGGTGTTCCCGGGCGGCTTCGCCGAGGACGCGGCGGAGTACCTGCTCGGTGGGACGGGGGACGCGCTGTTCCTGCTGGAGCAGCTCGCCGGCCAGTCCCTGGTCAAGGTGGACGACAGCCCGTCCGGGACGCGCTTTCGCATGCTGGAGACCCTGCGGGAGTTCGGCGCCGCCCGGCGGGCCGAGGCGGGCGAGGAGGAGGTGGTGACCGACCGGTTCCTGGACTGGGCCCGGGACTTCGGCCGCGAGCACCACGATGTGCTGTTCAGCAGCGACCCGGCGCCCTCCTGGAACCGCATACGGGCCGAGCAGGACAACCTCGTCCTCGCGCTGCGGCACGCGCTGGCCCGGTCCGACGGGCCCACCACCGCCGCCCTCACCGCCGTACTGGCCTCGCTGTGGGCCACCGACTCCCACTTCACCCGGCTCGCCGCGCTCATCGCCGACACCGGCGGGCCGCTGTCCCACTTCCGCCCCGGCCCCGAGGACGTCGAGCCGGCCCGCACCGCGGCGGCCGTGTGCACGGCCAGCCTCTTCATGGCCCACGGCCCTCACGCCGTACGGCCGTTGGCGACGCTGCGCCGGCTGCCGCCCGCTCCGCCGGACACGCTGCTGCGGGCGCTGGCCGTCGTGCTGTGCGCCGTCCCGGACATCCACCCGCCGGCGTACGCGCTGCTGCGGGAGCTGTGCGACGCGGAGGAACCCCTGCTGGCGGGTGTGGCGGCGTGCTTCGCCAGTTACGTGTGGGACGCGGCGCACGAGACGGAGCGCGCGCTGGAGTACGCCCGCCGGATGCTCGACGCGCTGGAGCCGCTCGCCAACCCCGCCATGCAGCTGCTCTGTCACGGACGGATCAGCGAGCTGTGCCTCCAGTCCGAGCGGGGCGCGGAGGCGTACGACCATCTGCGCGCCGCGCTCGCCGCGCTCGACCGGTTCGGCGACTGGTCGGACTCGATCGGGGTGCGCTGGGGACTGGTGCTGGCCTGTCTTCAGCGCGGGGAGGTCGACGAGGCGGAGTACTGGCTGGGGCTCGCGGCCCTGGAGCAGCCGCCGGACTCACCGCAGATCTACACCCCCGATCTCCTGGCCCGGGCGGAGATCGCGCTGGCCCGGGGGCTGACGGAGGTCGGGCTCGGGCTGTGGCGCCGGGCGGTGGAGCGGGTGCGGGAGGACAGCCTGCTGTATGCCGGTGATCCGTTCGTGCATCCCTGGTCGCTCCAGGTGCAGTCGGCCGCGCTGGCGGCGCACGCGCAGCACGGCCGGCTGGAGCCGGTGGCCGGGCTGGCCGGGCAACTGCGGGAGCGGCTCCTCGGGATGCTGTCCGGCGCGTCCGGCACCACCGGCTCGTCCGGCACCGCCGGCTCGTCCGGCACCACGGCCTCGTCCACGTCCGGCTCGTCCGGCACCACGGCCTCGTCCACGTCCGACTCGTCCGGCACCACGGCCTCGTCCACGTCCGACTCGTCCGGCACCACGGCCTCGTCCACGTCCGACTCGTCCGGCTCCCCCAGCACCTGGAACTCCCCTGACCCCCCGGGCTCCCCCGGCACCTCCGGCTCCCCTGACTCCCCCGGCTCCCCCGTGGAACTGCACGTCTACGGCACGGTGTTGCTGGCGCTCGGGCTCGCCGGGCTGGCCAGGGGCGATACGGCGGCCGTACGGCTGGTGGCGCTGGCGGAGCGGATGCCGGTGGTGCGGGACTTCCCGACCCTGTCCTCGGCCCGGTCCCGGCAGGCGGCCGAGAACGCCGACAGGGCGGCGTACGCCGACGCGAGGTCGAGGTACGCCGCCCTGGGGCGGGAGGAACTGCGGGCGGCGGCACTGCGGGAGCTGAGCGCCGGGTGATCCGGGAGAGGCCGGACGCCGGCCGGTCCCGCCGGGGTCAACGCCGCGGCTCCCGGTTGAACTGCGCCTTGGACCACAGGTAACCCAGCACGGTCAGCACCAGGCACCAGGCGACGGCGAGCACCGCGTTCTTCGTGCCGATCCCGCTGCCGAGCAGCAGCCCGCGCAGGGTCTCGATGGCGGGCGAGAACGGCTGGTACTCGGCGAACCAGCGGAACCAGCCCGGCATGGCGTCCACCGGCACGAAGGCGCTGGACAGGAACGGCAGCATCACCAGGGGCGTCCCGGTGTTGCTGGCCCCCTCGGGGTTGGGGCTCACCAGGCCGATGCCGACCGCGAGCCAGGTCAGCGCCAGGCTGACCAGCGCCATGAGCCCGGCCGCCGCGATCCACTCCAGCGGCGTCGCGTCGGGCCGGAAGCCGATGGCCAGGCCGATGCCCAGCAGCAGCACCAGGGCCATCAGCGTCTGGATGACGCTGCCGAGCACATGGCCGATCAGCACGGAGGCGCGGGAGATGGCCATGGTCCGGAACCGGGCCATGATGCCCTCGGTCATGTCGGTGGCCACCGACACGGCGGTGCCGAGCGAGGTCATGCTCACGGTCAGCAGCAGGATGCCGGGGACCAGGTAGGCGACGTAGTCGGCGCGGTCCGCGTGCCCGCCGTTGATGCCGGCGCTCATCACGTCGCCGAAGACGTAGACGAAGAGCAGCAGCAGGATGACCGGGGTGAGCAGGAGGTTCAGGGTGAGGGAGGGGTAGCGGCGGGCGTGCAGCAGGTTGCGCCGCAGCATGGTCAGGTTGTCGCGGAAGGGGTGGCCGGCGGCGCTCATCGGGCGGTCTCCTTGTCGGTGGACTGGGCAGGTACGGGGCTCGCGGTGAGGGCGAAGAACACGTCGTCCAGGTCCGGGGTGTGGACGGACAGCTCGTCGGCCTCGATATCGGCGGCGTCGAGCCAGTCGAGGACGGCGCGCAGCTCGCGCTGGCTTCCGTCGCTGGGGATCTGGAGGGTGAGCGCCTCGTCGTTCCGGGTGGCCTCGCGCAGCGCGGTGGCCGCCCGCTCGTACGCCACCGGGTCGGCGAAGCGCAGCCGCACGTGCCCGCCGGGGACGAGCCGCTTGAGCTGCTCGGCGCTGCCGTCGGCGACGATCTTTCCTCCGTTGAGCACCGCGATGCGGTCGGCCAGCTGGTCGGCCTCCTCCAGGTACTGGGTGGTGAGGAAGACGGTCGTACCGCCGGAGACCAGTTCGCGGATGATCTGCCACATGGTGTGGCGGGAGCGCGGGTCGAGGCCGGTGGTCGGCTCGTCCAGGAAGATGATCCGCGGGCTGCCGACCAGGGTCATGGCGATGTCCAGGCGGCGCTTCATGCCGCCGGAGTAGGTGGAGGCGGGCTTCTTCGCGGCCTCGGTGAGGTCGAACCGGGCCAGCAGCTCGGCGGTGACGCGCCGTCCCTCGTGCTTGGAGAGGTGGTGCAGGTCCGCCATCAGGAGCATGTTCTCCTCGCCGGTGATCAGCCCGTCCACGGCGGAGAACTGACCGGTGACCCCGATGGCGGCCCGCACCGCCTGCGCCTCGGCGGCGAGATCGTGCCCGGCGATCCGCGCCTGTCCGCCGTCGGGGGAGATCAGCGTGGACAGGATGCTGACCGCGGTGGTCTTGCCGGCACCGTTGGGTCCGAGGAGGGAGAAGACGGTGCCGGCGGGCACGTGGATGTCGATGCCGTCGAGGACGGTCTTGTCCCCGTAGGACTTGCGCAGCCCGGTGGCCGCGATGGCGAGTTCGTCCGTGTCCGTTGTCGTCATGCCGCAGAGCGTGCGGCCCGGGCGGTTCAGCGTGGCTTCACCGCGGTTTCAGCCGCGCGGGGAGGGGACCGGGGTGATGAAACCGTCCGGCGCTCCCGAGTGGCCCGGCGCGGCCGGGATCTAGGCTTCCAGACATGAAGGAAGCCCCGTTGAACTTCTGGTCGCTCTACAGCCACGGCTTCGCGCGGATCGCCGCGTGCACCGGCCACACCGTCATCGCCGACCCGCAGGCCAACGCCGAGTCGGTCCTGCGCCTGGCGGGCCGGTGCGCGGACGAGGGCGTCGCCGTCGCCGTCTTCCCCGAGCTGGGCCTGACCGGCTACTCGATCGAGGACCTGCTGCTCCAGGACGCGCTGCTCGACCAGGTCGAGGCGGCGCTGCGGACCATCGTGACCGGGTCGGCGGAGCTGCTGCCGGTGCTGGTCGTCGGCGCCCCGCTGCGCCACCGCCACCGGATCTACAACTGCGCGGTGCTCGTGCACCGCGGCCGGATCCTCGGTGTCGTACCGAAGTCGTACCCGCCGACCTACCGCGAGTTCTACGAGCGCCGGCAGATCGCCGACGGGCACGACGAGCGGGGCGGGACCATCCGGGTCGCGGGTGCCGAGGTGCCGTTCGGGGTGGACCTGCTGTTCGCGGCCGAGGACGTGCCGGGGCTCGTGCTGCACACCGAGATCTGCGAGGACATGTGGGTGCCGGTGCCGCCGAGCGCGGAGGCCGCCCTCGCCGGGGCGACCGTGCTGGTGAACCTCTCGGGCAGCCCGATCACGGTCGGCCGGGCCGAGGACCGCAAGCTGCTGTGCCGCTCGGCGTCCTCCCGCTGCCTGGCCGCGTACGTCTACGCGGCGGCCGGCCTCGGAGAGTCGACCACCGACCTGTCCTGGGACGGGCAGACCATGATCTACGAGAACGGGGTGCTGCTCGCCGAGACCGACCGCTTCCCGCTCGGCGACCAGTACGCGGTCGCCGACGTGGACCTCGACCTGCTGCGGCAGGAGCGGCACCGGATGGGCACCTTCGACGACAACCGCCGGGCCCACGCCGCCCGGACCGGTGACTTCCGGACCGTCTCCTTCGAGCTGGACCCGCCGCTCACCGACCTCGGGCTGCGCCGGCGCGTGGAGCGGTTCCCGTTCGTGCCCGCCGACCCCGAGCGGCTCGCCCTGGACTGCTACGAGGCCTACAACATCCAGGTCGCCGGGCTCCAGCAGCGGCTCGCGGCCATCGGCGGGCCGAAGGTCGTCATCGGCGTGTCCGGCGGCCTGGACTCCACGCACGCGCTGATCGTCGCCGCCCGGGCGATGGACCGCGCGGGCCGCCCGCGCGGCGACATCCTGGCCTTCACCCTGCCGGGCTTCGCCACCAGCGACCACACCAAGGACAACGCGCACAAGCTGATGCGGGCGCTCGGCGTCACCGCGGCCGAGCTGGACATCACGCCGACCGCGCGGCTGATGCTGAAGGAGATCGGCCACCCGTTCGCCTCCGGGGAGCCGGTGTACGACGTCACCTTCGAGAACGTGCAGGCCGGCCTGCGCACCGACTACCTGTTCCGGCTGGCCAACCAGCGCGGCGGCATCGTCCTCGGCACCGGCGACCTCTCCGAGCTGGCGCTCGGCTGGTCCACGTACGGCGTCGGCGACCAGATGAGCCACTACAACGTCAACTCGGGGGTGCCGAAGACCTTCATCCAGCACCTGATCCGCTGGGTGATCAACAGCGGCCAGTTCGACGAGGAGACCGGCGGGATCCTGGCCGCGATCCTGGACACCGAGATCAGCCCGGAGCTGGTGCCGGGCGAGGAGATGCAGTCCACCGAGTCGAAGATCGGCCCGTACGCGCTGCACGACTTCACCCTCTTCCAGGTGCTGCGCTACGGCTTCCGGCCCTCCAAGATCGCCTTCCTGGCCTGGCACGCCTGGCACGACGCGAAGTCCGGCGCCTGGCCGCCCAACTTCCCCGAGGCCAAGCGGGTGGCGTACGACCTGCGGGAGATCCGGCACTGGCTGGAGGTGTTCTGCCGCCGCTTCTTCGCGTTCTCGCAGTTCAAGCGCTCGGCCATGCCGAACGGCCCGAAGGTGTCGGCGGGCGGCTCCCTCTCCCCGCGCGGCGACTGGCGGGCCCCCTCGGACGGCAACGCGGAGGTGTGGCTCAGGGACCTCGCCCGCTTCGACTTCGACAGCGCGGCGGCCGACCGGTAGCCGGTGCCGGTGCTGGTGGCCGGGGCCGGTGCCGGTGGCCGGTGCCGGTCAGGTGTTCCAGGTCTCGTCGTACGGGTCGCGCGGTACCGGGACCGGACGGCTGGAGCTGACCTTCAGGTAGGGAACGGGGCCGTCGTTGACCGGATCGCGGGCCAGTCCGGGGGCGTACGCGCCCGTCACCTCCAGCCAGGCGTCCGGGCGCAGGACCGGCGGCAGCGCGCCGGTCAGCGCGATCTTCACCGGCTGGGCGTCCGCGGCACAGCAGTTGAGGGCCATGCGGACCAGGTAGGGCCGGCCCGCGTGGTCCAGGGCCAGGAAGCCGGTGACCCGGACGGCACGGCCGTGCAGGGAGCGGCCGTGTCCGTAGGCCGCGCGGGAGGCGTAGTCGACGACGGAGAGCGGCACCGGATCGCCCGCCGGCAGCGGGCCGTAGCCGTACGGCTTCTGCAGGGCCGTGCCGGAGCGCAGGGCGCTGTAGGAGCCGAGGGCCGGCGGTGCGATCAGGATCAGGGCGAGCAGCGGCAGCAGGAGCAGCCAGGCGACACGCGGCTCGGGGTGCGGGTGCCGCTCCCGGTCGCGCCGGCGCTCGTACCAGGCCGTCGCCAGGGCCGCCGCGATCAGGACCGCGCCCGAGGCCAGCAGCAGCGGGCGCAGGCCCGCCTTGACGTACCGCAGATACAGGTCGGTGGTGCCCGCGTGCAGCAGCGCGCCGCCGAGCAGGAACAGGACGGCCGCCTGGGCCTGGCGGTTCACAGCAGCACCGCCCCGGTCAGTACGGCGCCCGCGACGGCCAGCGCGAAGGTGGCGGGCGCGAACCGGAGCGCGAAGCCGCGGCCGAAGGTGCCGGCCTGCATCGCGAACAGCTTGAGGTCGATCATCGGGCCCACCACCAGGAACACCAGCTTGGCCGTCGGGGAGAACTGGGTGAGGGAGGCGGCGACGAACGCGTCGGCCTCCGAGCAGATCGACAGCAGGACGGCGAGCACGGCGAGGGCGAGCACCGAGACCAGCGGGGTGCCGGCGGCCGTGCGCAGCCAGTCCGCCGGGACCGCCGCCTTCAGGGTGGCCGCGGCCGTCGCGCCGAGCACCAGGAATCCGCCCGCGTGCATGACGTCGTGCCGGACCGCGCCCCAGAACGCCTCCCCCTTGGTCGCGCCCTCGTGCGCGCCGTGGGCCGGGGGGCGCAGCCAGTCCGTCCGGCCCAGCCGCTGCCACAGCCAGCCCATCGCGCAGGCCACCAGCAGGCTCGCCGCGAACCGGGCCAGGACCATCTCCGGGTGCCCGGGGAAGGCGACGGTGGTGGCGGTCAGCACCACCGGGTTGATCGCGGGCGCGGAGAGCAGGAAGGCCAGGGCGGCGGCCGGGGTCACGCCCCGGCGGACCAGGGCGCCCGCCACCGGCACCGACGCGCACTCGCAGCCCGGCAGCACCGCGCCCGCGATCCCCGCCACCGGCACGGCGAGGGCGGCCCGGCCCGGCAGGGCGCGTGCGAAGAAGGACGCCGGGACGAACACCGCGATCGCCGCCGACAGCAGCACGCCCAGCACCAGGAAGGGCAGTGCCTGGACGGTCACCGCCACGAACACCGTCGTCCAGCTCTGCATCAGCGGAGTGCCGAGGGCCCCGCGGATCGGCGACTGCGCGAGCACGGCCGGCAGGAGCACCAGGGTCAGGGCCAGCGGGGAGCTGAGCCGCCGGTTCCGCGGGGAGCCGTCAGGGCTCGTGTCCGTACCCGGCGGGGCGTCTTCGGTGATGGCCACGGGCGGTTCCCTCCGGCTGCTGCTCTCCCTCCCCTTCCCTACGCGGGTACCGGCGCGGGTGTTCAGACCGTTGCTGGAACCACTCGACTCCTTGGTGCACTCTTTTCCCTCGTGGGGAGCGTTCCGTATCAAGGGGGGCCGGCGTCTTTGCCGGCGCACATGGTGGTGTGCGGTGACGACGGTCTCGCGCACCGGCTGGCCGCCGAGTTGCGCGGGGTCTACGGCGAGCAGGTCACCCTCGTCGTGCCGCCCAACGAGCGCACCGTCCGGCCCCCGGTGGTCGGCCGTGCCCGGTCCGCGTCGGCGGCGCTGTTCGACCGTGTGGTCAGCGCCGCCGTGGGCACCGTCGGCCGCTCCGGCACGGGCGGCCAGCCCGCCGGCGCCGCGGCCGGCCAGCACCCCGACGTCGAAGGGGTGCTGGAGGCCGCCGAGCTGACCGAGGCGGTGCTCGCCGAGGCCGGGGTGGCCCGGGCTGCCGCGCTGGCCCTCGTGTACGACGACGACGAGACCAACATCCGGGCCGCCCTGACCGCCCGCCGGCTCAACCCCCGGCTGCGGCTCGTCCTGCGGCTGTACAACCGGCGGCTGGGCCAGCACATCGAGGAACTCCTCGACCAGGCCGCCGCGTTGGCCGCGGGGGACGACGGCGGCCCGGGCACCGCCGCCGAGGCCTCCACCACCGTGCTGTCCGACGCCGACACCGCCGCACCCGCGCTGGCCGCCACCGCCGTCGCCGGCACCGGCAGGGTCGTCCAGACCGAGGGCCTGCTGCTGCGGGCCGTGGAACGACCGCTGTCCGGGGACGGCCCCGGCACCGGGCTGTACACGCTCGCCCTGCTCTCGGGCGGCGACCCGGCCGGCACCGACGCCCCCGACGGCGCCGGGGAACAGCAGCCCCGGCTGCTCCCCGACGACGAGGAGGTCCGGCAGGCGGCCGGACGGCAGGCCGTGGTGCTGGAACACGTCTCCGCCCCGGCCGGCGGCGAGTCCGCCGCGCCCGCCCGTCGCGCGATGACCGGCGTGCCCCCGCTCGGCTCCCTGTTCTCCCGGCGGCTGCGCTGGTCCCTGGCCGTGCTCGCCGGCTGCGTGGTGGGCCTCGCCGTCGCCCTGTGGCTGGTCACCGGCATCCATCCGCTGCGCGCCTTCTACATCACCCTCCTCGACCTGTTCGCGATCGACGACCCGGCCCTCAGGCAGCCCCTGGGCCGCCAGCTCCTCCAACTCCTGTCCGCGCTCGTCGGGTTGCTGCTGCTGCCGTTGCTGCTGGCCGCCGCGCTGGAGGCGTTCGGCACCTTCCGCACCGCCTCCGCCCTGCGCAAGCCGCCGCGCGGCCTGAGCGGCCATGTCGTCCTGCTCGGGCTCGGCAAGATCGGCACACGGGTGCTGACCCGGCTGCGGGAACTGAACATCCCGGTGGTGTGCGTCGAGTCCGACCCGGAGGCGCGCGGGCTCGCCACCGCCCGCCGGCTGCGGGTGCCGGTGGTACTCGGGGACGTCACCCAGGAGGGCGTCCTGGAGGCCGCCCAGATCCAACGGGCCCAGGCCCTGCTCGCGGTGACCAGCTCCGACACCACCAACCTGGAGGCCGTGCTCTACGCGCGGACCGTACGGCCCGATCTGCGGGTGGTGCTGCGGCTGTACGACGACGACTTCGCCACCGCCGTGTACCGCACCCTGCGCACCGCCTACCCGCAGGCGCTGACCCGGAGCCGGAGCGTCACCCACCTGGCCGCCCCGGCGTTCGCCGGGGCCATGCTGGGGCGGCAGGTGCTCGGGGCCGTCGCCGTGGAGCGCAGGGTGCTGCTGTTCGCCGCGGTGGACGTGGACGGGCATCCCCAGCTGGAGGGCCGCACCGTGCGGGAGGCCTTCCGGGCCGGGTCCTGGCGGGTGCTGGCGCTGCTGGGCCGCGCCGACACCTCTTCCTCCCATGTGCTGGGCAAGGGGGACCGGGTGGTCGTCGCCGCCACGCGAAGGGGTCTCGCGGAGCTGCGCTGACCCTGGGCCCTGTCCTAGGGTCTTTCGTCCGACCTAGGCCGGCAGGTGCCGTGCCGCGAATTGCAGTTCCAGTCTCACCTGCTTGATCCGCTCGTCCACCACCAGCGAGCCGTGGCCCGCGTCGTACCGGTACACCTCGTGGACCGCGCCCCGGGTCTCCAGTCGCTTGACGTAGTTGTCGATCTGGCGGATCGGGCAGCGCGGGTCGTTGACGCCCGCCGAGATGTAGACGGGGGCCTTGACCTGGTCGACGTACGTCAGCGGGGAGGACGCCTCGAAGCGCTCCGGGACCTCCTCCGGGGTGCCGCCCAGCAGGGTGCGGTCCATGGCCTTCAGGGACTCCATCTCGTCGTGGTACGCGGTGACGTAGTCCGCGACGGGCACCACCGCGATGCCCAGCGCCCAGGCCTCCGGCTGGGTGCCGACGCCGAGCAGGGTCAGATAGCCGCCCCAGGAGGCGCCGGTCAGGACCAGGCGGGCGGGGTCGGCGAGACCGGAGGAGACCGCCCAGTCGCGCACCGCCGCCACGTCCTCCAGCTCGATCAGGCCGACCCGGTGCTTGAGGGCGTCCGTCCAGGCGCGGCCGTAGCCGGTGGAGCCGCGGTAGTTGATGCGCACGACCGCGTAGCCGTGGTCCACCCAGGCGGCCGGGCCGGCGGCGAAGGAGTCGCTGTCGTGCCAGGTCGGGCCGCCGTGCAGGTCGAAGACGGTGGGGAGGGGACCGGTGGCGCCCGCCGGCTTCTGGACCAGGGCGTGGATCCGGCCGCCGGGGCCCTCCACCCACACGTCCTCCACCGGCACCGACGCCGGGCACGCCATGCCCGGAGGGTCGAGCACCACACCGCCGGCCGTGGAGCGGACCGCCGGGGGCTCGGCGGCCGACGACCACAGGTACTCCACGCTGCCGTCGGGGCGGGCGGTCGCGCCGGAGACCGTGCCGGGCGGGGTGGGGATGCGGGTCAGCTCGCGGGCCGCCACGTCGTACCGGAACAGCTCGCTGCGGGCCTCGAAGCCGTGGACGATGAGCAGGGCCGAACCGTCCGGGTACCACTCGGCGCTGACGTCACCGGGCAGGTCCAGGGCCAGGTCGGTCTCCTCCCCCGTGGCCACGTCCCACACCAGCGGCTCCCAGCGGCCCCGGCGCTGGTGGCCGATGAGCAGCCGGGTGTCGCCGTCGACCGGGGCGAAGCCCAGCACCTCCAGGCCCAGCTCCTCGGTGCCGCCCTTGGTGTCGTCCAGCTCGGCGACCGTCGTGCCGTCCGGGCGGAGCACCCGCAGGGCCGCGTGCATGGCGTCGCCGTGCTCGGTGTGCTCCACGGCGATCAGGGAGCCGTCGTGCGAGAGGTCGCCGACGCCTGCCGACTCGCGGTGGCGGTAGATCTCCACCGGGTCCGCGCCCGCGCGGGCCAGGTGGATCGTCGTGCCCTCCTCGTCCGTGGAGCGGCCGACGACCGCCGTGCGGCCGTCGCGGGACAGGGCGAGGCCCGCCGGGTAGGACGGGTCGAGACCGGGCACGGCCGGCTCGTCCGGGCCGCCCGTGAAGGGCTGGCGGCGCCAGATGCCGAACTCGTCGCCGTCCTTGTCGTCGAACCACCAGATCCACGCGCCGTCCGGGGAGAGCACGCCGTCCGTCGTGCCGTTCGGCCGGTCCGTCGCCTGGCGCTGCTCGCCCGTCGCCCTGTCCCAGGCGTACAGCTCGTACGTCCCCGTCGCGTTCGACACGAACAGGGAGTGGTCCGGCGCGTCCTCCGCCCAGTCGGGCAGCGACACCCGCGGCGCCCGGAAGCGCTTCTCCCAGTCCGGCATGTCCGCTGTGTGCTGCGTGTTCGGCGTACCGCCGTCGTTCATGGCCCCAGTCATGCGCCCATAGTGCCTGGCCGCGCCGACAATTGGGTGGCGGGAGCACACAGCCTGTGGATAACTTCCGCGGCATGAGCGTTTCCGCCACTTCTCCGTCCACACCCGAGGGGTCGGCGTTCCCGTCCGCGCCTGAGCACTCGTCCCCGTCCGTCCCCGAAGGCTGGCGCGAGGACAACAGGGCCATGTGGGACGAGAGGGTGCCCCTGCACGTCGCCGGACCCTTCTACGACCTCGAAGGCTTCCGCACCCGCCGGGACGACCTGCGGGACTTCGAGCGGGCGGAGGTCGGGGACGTCAGCGGGAAGTCGCTGCTGCACCTGCAATGCCACATCGGCACCGACACCCTCTCCTGGCTCCACCACGGCGCCGCCCGCGTCGTCGGCCTGGACTTCTCCGCGCCCGCGGTGGAGGCGGCCCGCACGCTCGCCGCCGACCTCGGGTACGGCCCCGACCGGGCCGCCTTCGTCACCAGTGACGTGTACGACGCGGCCGGGGCCGTGCCCGAGCCGTCGTACGACATCGTCTACACCGGGCTGGGCGCCCTGTGCTGGCTGCCGGACCTCGGGCGCTGGGCACGGACGGCCGCCTCCCTCGTCGCGCCCGGCGGCTTCCTCTACCTCGCCGAGTTCCATCCGATCACCGAGACCCTGGACGACGAGACCGGCACCCGGATCGTGCGCGACTACTTCACCCGGGACGCGCAGGTGTGGAACGAACCGGGCACCTACGCCGACCTGGACGCCGCCACCGTCCACAACCGCAGCGTGGAGTGGCAGCACCCGCTCGGGGATGTGGTCTCCGCGCTCGCCGCGGCCGGGCTGCGCATCGAGTTCCTGCACGAGCACGACGTGTCGATCTTCCCGCGCTTCAGGAACTTCGAGGTGCGCGACGGCTACCACAGGTTCCCGGCGGACCATCCGCGCATCCCGCTGATCTACTCCCTGAGGGCGAGCAAGGGCTGACCCACGGCATGGACGCCGGGGTGGGCGCCGTACCGTGGAGGGCGTGTACCGGTTTCTGCTGACACCCCGCTGGTGGGGCATCAACGTCTTCTTGCTGCTCGCCGTCCCGTTCTGCGTCTTCATGGGGTCGTGGCAGCTGAGCCGGTTCGAGGGGCGGGTGCAGGACCACCGTGCCGCGACCGAGCAGGCCGCCTCGGACCGGGGCGAGGCCGCGCGCCCGCTGGACTCGATGCTGCCCGTCGACAAGAGCACGGCGGGGCGGCGGGTCACGGCGAGCGGGCGGTACGGGGAGCAGTTGCTGGTGCCCGGGCGGGAGCTGGACGGCAAGCGCGGCTTCTACGTCCTGACGCTGCTGCGCACCGGTTCCGGCAGGGCGCTGCCGGTGGTGCGGGGGTGGCTGCCGGGTACGGCGGACGCGGCGAAGGCGCCCGCGCCGCCCCGGGGCGAGGTCACCGTCACCGGTGCGTTGCAGGCGCCCGAGACCCCCGGGGACAACGGGGTCAGCGCGCAGGGCGGGCTTCCCGCCGGGCAGACCTCGGCGATCAGCCCGGCGTCGCTGGTGAACCTGGTGCCGTACCGGCTGTACGACGCCTGGGTGACCCTGGACGAGGGGGACGCCGGGATGAAGGCCGTGCCCGCGAGCGCGCCGAGTGGCACGGGGCTGGACCTCAAGGCGTTCCAGAACCTCGGTTACACCGGCGAGTGGTTCGTGTTCGCGGGCTTCGTGGTCTTCATGTGGTTCCGCTTGCTGCGTCGCGAGCTGGAGTTCCAGCGGGACGCCGCGCTCGGGCTCGTGCCGGAGGAGTCGGAGCAGTCCCCGGTACCGACCGGCTGACCCGCGCCCCGCAGGGGTGCGGGGAACGGCGCGACCAGCCACGACGGCCCGGTCGCGCGCGCTCCCCCGGACGGACGGCGTCGGCGCACCCCGCTCCCGGCGGAGCGTCAGGCGCCCGCGAGCACCCCGGTGTAGTAGACCGTCCCGGCGCACGCCCCGGGCACCATGGCCGTCGCCGTCGGCGAACCCCCCTGTGCCGTGTGGGTCACCGTGATGCTGCCGTCGGCGGTGCCGTCCTCGGTGGCGAGCTGCGGGGTCGTGCCCTCCGAGCCGGTGGTGTCGGTCGTGGCGCCGGCGGTGCTCTGGGTGGGCGACGGATCGGGTGACGGGCCGGTCGGGCCGGGGTCGCCGGGACTGCTGTCGCCGCCGGTGGTGGGGCAGGTCTCCGAGGGGACGAAGGCGAACTTCTCCTCGTAGGCCGCGCCCGGCTGGAGGACCAGCCCGGTGACCTCCTGGGACGGGTCGGGCAGGGCGGTCGCCGCGTCGCCGGCCGCGTGCCGGGCGGTGAGGATCTTGGCCGGGTCGGCGGCGCCCTGGGCCGTGGGCGTGATGCTGCCGGCGCCGGCGACCGTGCAGGCGGTGCCGGAGATGTTGGTGACGCGGAAGGTGCCGTAGACGACCCCCGCGGTGTCGGGCGCGTTCGCGCTGCCGGTGGCGGAGCCGAGCTGGGTCGCCGTACAGAGCGGGACGCCCGAGGCCGCCGTGGCGGTGGGGTCGGCGGCGGCGGTGGAGCCGCCGCTGCCGCCGGGCTTCGTGCCCTTGTCGTCGGGCGGGCCGGACTCCTTGCCGGGCTTGGCCGTCGTACCGCCGGCGTCCTTCGGGTCGCCCTTGCCGGTGCCCTTGTCCTTGCCCTCCCCGGTGCCGCCCTGGGCCTGGGAGTACTGGCCGGCCATCGCGGTGTTGGGGTCGGAGCCGCCGGCCTGGGAGACGTGCACGAGGGCGGGGATCGCGGTGCCGATGAAGAGGGCCGCCGCGGCCATGCCGACCACTGCCTGGCGCTTGCGGGCGCGGCGGGCGGGGACGGCCCGGCGCAGGTGGTCCAGGGTGCCGGTGCGGGGTTCGATGTCGTCGACCGCCGAGTGCAGCAGTCGGCGCAGGGCCAGTTCGTCGGAGTCGGGCCCCTCCGGGCTGTGGACTCCGTCGAGCCTCTCCGGGCCCTTGTCGTCGGGGCCGTGGTTCACAGTTCCGTTCCCAGCGTGCGATGGCGTGTGCTGTTGCCCGTTGCGCTCCGTCGGCTCGTGCCAGGCGTAGGGCTCGTGGCGTTCATGGGAGTGGCGCTCATGGGAGGCGCCCTCTTCGGCGCGGTCGCTCATGCCGGTGTCCCCATGGCGACCCGCAGCGCGGCGATGCCTCGCGAACCGTACGCCTTGACGGAGCCCAGGGATATGCCGAGCGTCTCGGCGACCTGGGCCTCGGTCATGTCCGCGAAGTAGCGCAGCACGAGCACCTCGCGCTGGCGGCGCTGGAGCCCCTTCATCGCCTTGATGAGGTCGCGGCGCTCCAGCTGGTCGTAGGCGCCCTCCTCCGCGCTCGCCATGTCGGGCATCGGCTTGGAGAGCAGCTTCAGGCCGAGGATGCGCCGGCGCAGCGTGGAGCGGGAGAGGTTGACGACCGTCTGCCGCAGGTAGGCGAGGGTCTTCTCGGGGTCGCGGACGCGCTTGCGGGCCGAGTGGACGCGGATGAAGGCCTCCTGGACGACGTCCTCGCAGGAGGCGGTGTCGTCGAGGAGGAGTGCGGCCAGGCCGAGCAGCGAGCGGTAGTGCGCCCGGTAGGTCTCGGTGAGGTGGTCGACGGTCGTGCCGGCGGCCTCGGTCGCCACGGCACCCGCGGGTTCCTCGGCACCGTCACGCTGACTGGGTATGCGGGCGGGCCGCGCTGCGGGCATGGGCGCGATCACCGGCATGCCGCCGGGCGGGCGGGGCCGCAGGGCCGTACCACCGCGGGCCACACTGAGTTCGAGTACCTCTGCCACGCCTGTTGGACACGCTTCCCCCCTCGGGGGTTGTACGTGCCGGGCGTCACATGTGCGACAACCGGCGGTGCCTCAAGTGCCGTCATGCGTCCCGCTCTTCCCTTATGTCCCATATGCACAGGCGCCCCCACGCCCCGACCACGGCGTCCCCACGCCAGGATCATCACGTCCCCAGGTCCCGCAAGGGTGACCGCAAAGACGCTCCCCGCCTCCATGCGGTTGCGGAAGGCGGGGAGGGAAATCCTCTGTCGTCGGCGGGAGTGGTTCAAGGGATTTGGACCATGCTCCCGGCCACAGTCTTTACGTAGATCCTACAAAGTTCAACAGCTACGTGGGGGCGGACAGCTCCGCCGCGATCAGCTCGGCGATCTGCGCGCAGTTCAGCGCGGCGCCCTTGCGGAGGTTGTCGCCGCACACGAAGAGCTCCAGCGCGGTGGGGTCGTCCAGGGCCCGGCGCACCCGGCCCACCCAGGTCGGGTCGGTGCCCACGACGTCGGCGGGGGTGGGGAACTCGCCGGCGGCCGGGTCGTCGCACAGCACCACGCCCGGCGCGGTCGCGAGGATCTCGCGGGCCCCGTCGACGCCGACCTCCCGCTGGAAGCGGGCGTGGACGGTCAGCGAGTGCGTGGTGATCACCGGCACCCGGACGCAGGTCACGGCGACCGGCAGCGCCGGCAGGCCGAGGATCTTGCGGGACTCGTCGCGGACCTTCATCTCCTCCGACGACCAGCCGTCCTCCCGCAGCGACCCGGCCCACGGTACGACGTTCAGCGCGACCGGCTCGGGGAACGGCCCGGTGTCGTCCCCGACGGCCCGCCGCACGTCCCCGGGCTTGGTGCCCAGCTCGGTCCCGGCCACCAGGGACAGCTGGGCCCGCAGCGTCTCCACGCCGGCCCGCCCGGCCCCGCTCACCGCCTGGTACGACGACACCACGAGCCCCCGCAGCCCGAACTCGGCGTGCAGCGCGCCCAGGGCGACGATCATCGTCAGGGTCGTGCAGTTCGGGTTGGCGACGATCCCGCGCGGCCGGGACCGTACGGCGTGCGCGTTGATCTCGGGCACGACGAGCGGCACGTCCGGGTCCATGCGGAAGGCGCCGGAGTTGTCGACGACGACCGCGCCGCGCGCGGCGGCGACCGGCGCCCACTCGGCGGCGACCTCGTCCGGGACGTCGAACAGCGCGATGTCGACCCCGGCGAAGGCGTCCTCCGTCAGGGCCATCACCTCGACCTCCTCGCCGCGCACGGCCAGCTTGCGGCCGGCCGAGCGCGGGGAGGCGATCAGGCGGATCTCGCCCCAGACGTCCGCGCGCTGGGACAGGATCTGGAGCATGACCGTGCCGACGGCTCCGGTCGCTCCCACGACCGCGAGCGTCGGCCTGCCGGTCATCGGACGGTGTCCCGGCTCATCGGCCGGTGCCGCCGTAGACGACGGCCTCGTCGCTGTCGGAGTCCAGGCCGAAGGCGGTGTGGACGGCGCGGACGGCCTCCGGCACGTCGTCGGCGCGGGTGACCACCGAGATGCGGATCTCGGAGGTCGAGATCAGCTCGATGTTCACACCGGCGTCGCTGAGCGCCTCGAAGAACCCGGCGGTGACGCCCGGGTTGGTCTTCATACCGGCGCCGACCAGGGAGATCTTGCCGATCTGGTCGTCGTAGCGCAGCGAGTCGAAGCCGATGCCGGAGCGGTTCTTCTCCAGCGCGTCGATGGCCTTGCGGCCCTCGGTCTTCGGCAGCGTGAAGGAGATGTCCGTCAGGCCCGTGGAGGCGGCGGACACGTTCTGCACGACCATGTCGATGTTGATCTCGGCATCGGCGATGGTCCGGAAGATCGCGGCGGCCTCACCCGGCTTGTCCGGCACGCCGACGACCGTGATCTTGGCCTCGGAGGTGTCGTGCGCGACACCGGAGATGATGGCCTGCTCCACCTTCTTGTCCCCAATCGGCTCACTGCTGACCCACGTGCCCTGGAGTCCGCTGAAGGACGACCGGACGTGGATCGGGATGTTGTAGCGGCGGGCGTACTCCACACAGCGGTGGAGGAGCACCTTGGAACCGGAGGCCGCGAGCTCCAGCATGTCCTCGAAGGAGATCCAGTCGATCTTCTTCGCCTTCTTCACCACGCGCGGGTCGGCGGTGAACACGCCGTCGACGTCGGTGTAGATCTCGCAGACCTCGGCGTCGAGCGCGGCGGCGAGCGCCACGGCGGTCGTGTCGGACCCGCCGCGGCCCAGCGTGGTGATGTCCTTCTTGTCGGCGCTCACGCCCTGGAACCCGGCGACGATGGCGATGTTGCCCTCGTCGAGAGCCGTCCTGATCCGCCCCGGCGTGACGTCGATGATCCGGGCTTTGTTGTGGACCGAGTCGGTGATGACGCCTGCCTGGCTGCCGGTGAAGGACTGGGCCTCGTGGCCCAGGTTTTTGATCGCCATCGCCAGCAGGGCCATGGAGATCCGCTCTCCGGCGGTCAGCAGCATGTCGAATTCCCGCCCGGCAGGCATGGGAGAGACCTGCTCGGCGAGATCGATCAGCTCGTCCGTCGTGTCGCCCATCGCGGAAACGACGACGACAACCTGGTTGCCGTTCTTCTTCGCTTCCACGATCCGCTTGGCGACGCGCTTGATGCCTTCGGCATCGGCTACGGAGGAGCCTCCGTACTTCTGCACGACAAGGCCCACGTGCGCTCCTCGCTCGGTTCGTTTGTGTCGGCTCAGTCTATCGAGCGTCCGAATTCCACCACCCTGCTCCCGCATGGTGAGACATCCGCCGCTCGGTCCCGACCCCTGCCCAGCGAATGCCGCACCACTCGGAAAGTGCCCTGGCTCACAGTGTGCGCCGGCGGGCCGGCCCCGGCAGCCGGGCGCGGAGCGGTGCCCGGCTCAAGCCCCCGGCTGACCCGCGTTTCCGGTGGACGCCGAGCCGATGTCCCCGCCGGCCGCGATGGAACGGGCGCCCGAGGCGCGCACATCGCCGGCCCCCGGCGCGCCCGGCGCCGGCGGTGCGGGCGGGATCGGCGAAGGCGGCGTGGCCGCGCCGCCCGTGGAAGCGAAACCGATGCTGCCGCCCGCCGCGACGGCGCCCTCGCCGGACGCCTGCACCCCGCGCGCCGGAGCCGGGGGCGGGGGCGCCGGGGTCGAGCCGCCGAACTGCGTGATCGCCGCCAGCACCAGACCGACCACGCCGACCGCTCCACCGGCCACGCTCGCGACCTGGTCCGCCGCTCCCAGATCGACGAAGGCGAGAGCGACCAGCGTGCTGACGCCCACGGCGCAGATGCCCAGTCCGGCCCATGCCCACGGCTTCAACGTCATGGGGGCATCATGCCTGCGCCACCGCCGCGGCAAACCCGGTCGGCGGCCGGTCCGGCGGCTTCAGGAGCCCTCGGGCCGGGCGGTCTCGCCCAGGACGGAGCCGAACGCCTCCAGCACGCGCAGCAGCGGTGTCATGACGGAAGGGTTCTCGCTCAGCTGGGCGAACAGCTCCTGCAAGAGGGCGGTCGCTGCTTCTTCGTACCGCTCGTCCCGGCTCGTCCCGTACACCAGGAGCAACGCCAGCTGGGCCTCCAGGACGCCGGTGCTCGCGTCACCCAGCACACGCCGGGACGTCTCCAGGTCCCGCTCCGCCTTCCGCACGTCCTCCTCCGTGGTGCGGGGCAGGAAGTCGTCGAGGGGACCGAGGGCCATCACCTGGTCCATCAGGACGCGCACCAGACCGAGCAGGTCCTCCCGGTCCCCTTCCTCGGCGACGGAGAAGAGTCCCGCGACGGTCTGGTTCACATCCGGGTGGAAGACCGGGCGGCGCGCCAGCACGGTGTCCAGGTTCCTGACGGAGAGGGTCACGGGGTGTTCCTCGCCCAGGGCACGCCGGCAGTCCCTGAGCAGTTCCGCGCGCATGTCCCGGGTGCCGGCCTCCCCCGCGGTGTCGTCAAGTGTCATGACGAGGTCGTGGCGGGCCCTGAGGGTGTCCGGGTGGTCCGGCCCCCGCAGCCGGACCAGGCCCGCGAGGCACTCCTCGGCCAGCCGCACGGCTCGGTCGGCGTCCCCCTTCAGCCAGACGATCCGGCGCAGGTTCGAGAGGGCGTCCAGGGTCACGAGGTGGTCCGCGCCCAGGATCCGCGTGCAGTCCGCCACCACCGTCTCGGCCAGCGGAGCCGACTCCGCGAGAGGGCGCAGCATCCGCGTCACCCGCGCGAGCGCGACCCGCACCTCCAGGGTCTCCTCGGCCTCCGCGCCGTGCAGGCGCAGGCACCCCGCCTCGGCCCGGCGCAGCAGCTCCATCCCCCGTGCGGCGGCCTTCCCCCCGGAGTCGAGAAGGTAGTCCCCGGTGCGTGCCAGCAGCCGGACCATCGCCGGGGTGTCGTCCTCGCACCGGACGTGTTCGGCCAGCGCCTCGGCGTGCGGAAGCAGGGAACGCATCACCGGCCAGGCGGACGGCTCGTCCATGTCCTCGGGCAGAGCCACCGCCAGCGCGTCCACCGCCGCGCCGCGCGCCGCCTCGACCGCCTCCTGGCCGCGATGCCGGTCGCCGGGGCTGTGGGCACGGGACACCGCCTGCACCAGCCGGTGCACGGACACCGTGTCACCGGAGAGCGTGATCATGCTGTGGGCGGCCAGCCGGCCGAACGCCCGGCGCACGGCGAGGGATCTGTCCAGCGAGGCGAACAGGTCGCGCGGGATGCCCTCGGACGCGTACCAGGCCAGCATCAGCAGGATCCGCACGGCCAGGGGGTCGTCCGCGAGGCGGTCCAGTGTGACGTGCCAGACACGAGCCACGGTGCGTTCGTGGTCGCCGCCCTCCACGGTCTCCGCGTACATGTCGGCGGGCGACTTCGCCAGTTCCTCAAGGTAGGTGGAGGCCGTGCAGTGCGTCATCCGGCAGTAGGCCGCCGCCTGGGTGACCGCCAGCGGGAGATGGCCCAGTTCCGCGCAGAGCCGGGCGGCGTCCGGGTCCGCGCCGTGTATCTCCGTGAACAGGCGCACCGCGTCCTGCGGGGAGAGCACGCCCAACGGCACCTCCTCCGCGATGCCCTGCCATCCCGCCGTCAGCCGGCTGGTGATCAGGAAGCGGCCCGAGGTCACCCTGGCCAGCAGGGGCACGGCATCCGCCGGGTGCGCCACGTCGTCCAGGACCACGAGCCAGCCGGTGTGAGCAGTGAGCCAGCGCAGGGCCCACTCGCTCATCTGCTCCCGGGGAAGCACGGTGCCGAGGGACGGCTGGAGGACGGACGCGAGGTGGGCGAGTCCCGCATCGATCGCGGCGCGGCTGCCGGCCTTGATCCACCACACCGGCCCCGCCCCGGTGTGTTCGGCGGCCATGCGTGCGACGAGCGTGGACTTACCGATGCCGCCGAGCCCGTGGACCACATGGACCAGGGGCCGGCCGGACGTGCCCCGCGCGTCGTGCAGCAGCGCGAGCTGAGCATCCCGCCCCAGGCAGAGGTCGGCCCGGAAGGGCAGGTTGGTGAGCCGGGCCGGGGCCCGCACCGACTCGGCCGGCGGACACGCGTCCGGCAGCAGCGCGGCGACGTTCTCGATGTGCAGACCGACCGCACCCGGGCCGGTGACCGCCTGGCCGATGCTCCCACCGGCGGCGACGGCGCTCGAACCGGAGGCATCGGCGGTCGGCCGACGGTCGAACAGGGCACTCATGCGCCCATGATGACCGCCGGGCGCGGGAACCGTCAGGCAGTCGGCGGGAGTTGGAGCGGGGACACCCGCCCGGGGAGCCGGGCGCCGGCCACCGGGAGCGGCTACTGCCCGGGGCGGATCCCCAGGGGCCCGCCGATCTCCTCGGCCATGACGCGGCCCGCCTCGAACTCCAGGGTCTCGTCGCCCATGGCGGCCTGGTCGGTGTCGAGGCCGTCCAGTTCCTCCAGGGGCTGGTTGAGGCGGACGTGGATGAGGACGGACTGGAGGGCGCGCAGCACCGCGGAGGCCGTCGGTCCCCAGTTGGAGAAGTAGGAGAACTGCCACCACCACAGGGCCTCGGTGGTGCGGCCCGCACGGTAGTGGACCATGCCGTGGCGCAGGTCGGCGATGATGTCGGCGAGGTCGTCGGAGAGCCGGGCCGGCACCGGCGCCTTGCGGGGCTCGTACGGGTCGAAGACCTCGGAGTAGACGTCGATCGGGTCCAGGAGCCGGGCGTACCTCTCGCGCAGCTCGTCCACGTCCGGCTCGGGGCCCGGGTCGGGCTCGTAGCGCTCCTCGGGGACGATGTCCTCGTGCGCGCCCAGCCGGCCGCCGGCCAGCAGGAGCTGGGAGACCTCCAGGAGGAGGAAGGGGACCGCCGATTCGGGCTCGTCGCCCTTCGCCACCTCCGTGACGGCCACCAGGAAGCTCTCGACCTGGTCCGCGATCTGGACCACGAAGTCGTCCGGGTTCTGCGTCGAGGCGTGCAGCGTGGCGTCAGACATCTAGGAGTCGTCTCCCCTCGAAGGCGCGGCCCAGGGTCACCTCGTCCGCGTATTCCAGGTCACCACCCACCGGGAGGCCGCTGGCCAGGCGGGTGACCTTCAGGCCCATGGGCTTGATCATGCGGGCGAGGTACGTCGCCGTCGCCTCGCCTTCCAGATTCGGGTCCGTGGCCAGGATCAGTTCCGTGACCGTCCCGTCGGCCAACCGCGCGAGAAGTTCTCGTATACGCAGGTCGTCGGGTCCCACGCCCTCGATCGGGCTGATCGCGCCACCGAGCACGTGGTACCGGCCCCGGAACTCACGGGTGCGCTCGATCGCGACGACGTCCTTCGGTTCCTCCACCACACAGATGACGGAGGGGTCGCGGCGCGGGTCGCGGCAGATGCCGCACAGCTCCTCCTGCGCCACGTTGCCGCAGGTCGCGCAGAAGCGGACCCTCGCCTTCACCTCCAGGAGCGCCTGCGCGAGCCGCTTCACGTCCGTCGGCTCGGCTTGCAGGACGTGGAAGGCGATCCGCTGCGCGCTCTTGGGACCGACGCCGGGCAGCCGCCCCAGCTCGTCGATGAGGTCCTGGACCACGCCTTCGTACAACGGACTGCCCTTCCTGGAGACCTTTCGGTACGTACGGTAGTTGCCTTGCGCCTCCGCTCGGAAGGCGGAGGCGTCAGAACGGCAGGCCCGGGATGCCGCTGCCGCCGCCCAGCCCCTGGGCCAGCGGGCCGAGCTTCTGCTGCTGGAGCGCCTGCGCGTTCTCGTTGGCCGCCTGGACGGCCGCCACGATCAGGTCGGCGAGGGTCTCGGTGTCCTCCGGGTCCACCGCCTTCGGGTCGATCTTCAGCGCCCGCAGCTCACCGGCGCCGGTGACGGTGGCCTTCACCAGACCGCCGCCCGCCTGCCCGTCGACCTCCGTGTTCGCCAGTTCCTCCTGCGCCCGTTGCAGGTCCTGCTGCATCTTCTGGGCCTGCTGGAGCAACTGCTGCATGTTGGGCTGGCCACCACCGGGGATCACGATCAGCTCCTCGCCGTCTTCTCCGACGTTTTTCTCCGTCGTGAATGAGCCTACGTGGTCCACGCGGCCACTGCTCCGCCACTCTTTCGAGTGAGAACAACGTGAGTCCTATACCTGATCAAGGCCCTCTTACGGGCGGAAAAGTCGGGAAAGCTCCCTCTCCGCCACCCGTTGGGCGGTAGGAAGGTGGCCGCGCGTCGGCAGGGAATGTCACGCTATGCGACCGGTCGTGATCAGTAGGGAGTGCCGGGTGGGTCAGCCGGAGATGCAGCCCGAGGGTCCGCCTCAGGACGGGCGGGGCGAGGGTGCGGCCGGGCTGCGGCCGGGCGATCTGACCGGGCGGGCCTTCCCGCTCGGGGACTGGGGCGAACCCGCCGAGCGGCTGGACGAGCTGTACCGATGGGTGGAGCGGCGGGCGCTGGAGACGGCCGCCTGGTACCTGCGGGACCGGATGTGGAAGCGGCGCGGGGCGCGCGTGCTGCGGGTCGGGGCGGCGGCCGGGGCCGTGGCCGGGGCCGCGCTGCCGCTGCTGGATCTGACCGGGGCGGCCGGCGGGGTGGCACCCTGGGGCTGTCTGGCGCTGCTGCTCGCCGTGTCCTGCGCCGGCATCGACCGGTTCTTCGGGGTCACGTCGGGCTGGATAAGGGACGTGGCCACGGCCCAGGCGGTGCACCGGCGGCTCCAGGTGTTGCAGTTCGACTGGGCGTCGGAGTGCGTGCGGGAGGTGCTGGGGCCGGCTGAGGGTACGGCGAGCGAGGCGGCCGAGCGGTGCCTGTCGGTGCTGCGGCGGTTCTCGGAGGACGTCACGGAGCTGGTGCGCACCGAGACGACGGACTGGATGGTGGAGTTCCGCACCGGGGCGGCGCCGCTGGGCATCCAGACGGCGGTGGCGACGGTGCCGCGCCAGGAGGCCGGGGGCCCGGGTGCCCGCTTCCCCCTGCCACCGGCGAACGGCAGCCGCCCGAACATGCCACGGCAGCGGCCCCCGGAGCCGCGGTAGACACCGCCGACGGGTCCCGCCCGCCCGCGGTTACGGCGCCCCCGCTGCCACGGCCTACGCGCACAGCTTCATCCCCTCCGGTGTCCAGCACGGCACGTGTCCATGGGTGCGGATGACGGACTGGCCGTTGCCCCGGGACAGGTAGGTCAGGAAGCTGGAGGCGAGGGAGTCGGCGGGCGGGCTGCCGTAGGTGTAGGCGTACTCGATCTCCCGGTACGGGTACGCACTGCGCCCGTGCTCGATCGCGTCGACGGAGGGCGCGTCGCCGTCGAGGCCCAGCACCCGCACCCCCTTCGCCCGCAGCGCCAGGTTCAGCTCGCTGTAGCCGACGGCACCGGGCAGTTCGGCCACCTTCGCCAGCACCTGGTCGGTGGAGTCCAGCTCGCAGCGGGTCACCGGCGCCGACGGATAGTCCTTGTGGACGCAGTCGACGGACGGGTTCGCCATCTCGCCCCGCCCCAGCACCCGCCGCTGGAAGACCTGCCGGGTGCCGGAGTTGGCGTCCCGGCTGACCAGGTGCACCGGCAGCTTCCGCCCGCCGAGCCGCGCCCAGTCGCCGATCTCCCCCTGGTACAGCCGCCGCACGTCCGCGGTGGACAGGTTCCGTACGCCCACGTCGTCGTCGGCCACGAGCGCGAACACGGACAACGCGACCCGGGTCTCGCGCAGTTCGGGCATGTCGCCGGGCTTGGGCCCGTCCGAGAAGGCGACGACCGCCGGCGCCCCCTTCCCCTTCGCGGCCGACCCGGCCGCCGCCAGCTCCCGGATGCCCGCGGTGGATCCGTGCACGTCGACGGCGATGTCCGCGCCCTCGCAGTCCCCCTCGTACTCCTTCGCCACCTCCCGCAGCGCCGGCGCGAAGGCCGTCGAGCCGGTCACGGTGAGCGTGCCCTGCTCGCAGCCGACCGGCGGCGGGCTGTCGTCGCGGGCCACGACGATGCCGGCGAGGGTCATCACGCACACCGTGAGCATGAGGGTGATGAGCCGGGAGGCGCGGCTGAACAGGGGCGGCTTGTCGTCCGGGGTGGCGCTGCGGTTGGGGTGGACCTCGCCCTCCCGGATGCCGCCGATCAGCCGGATCCCCCGGCCGACGTCCCCGCCGGACAGCAGCACCAGCAGCTTGAAGTGGTCGCCCCTGTTGAGCGGGACGCGCGGGATGCGCAGGGTGTTGCCCTCGTAGCCGAAGCCGCGCTCGGCGGTGAAGTGGTCCATCAGGTGGTCGGTGTCGGTGGGCTGGGTCACCGACACGCCCCGGATGGTCCGGTCGGTGAAGACCGCGGTGAGCCCGTGCCGTTCGGGGCTGGTGTAGTCGTCGCGGTCGATGCCCTGCGAGCCGTCGTTCTCGATGCGCAGCAGGACGAGCGTGGCGTCCTCCATGCCGGGCGCTTCGAGGAAGAGCCCGAGCCGCCGGTTGACCCGCCCGGACCGGACGTCGTCGCCTATCGGGTTGTCCATCTGCACGCGGTGACCGACCCGCTTGCGGCGGGGCACCCGGCGCTCGTACCAGACCATGCCCGCGGACGCGGCGATGCCCAGCACCGCGGTCCCGACGGCGACGACGTTCTCCGCGCTCAGCCACTCCATGTGGGTGCCCCCGCCACTCCCCGGAGCCGGACGATGGTGGAGTCACGGTACGCGCGCGAACGGGCCCCGGCGGGACCCGTCCCCGAACGTTCGCCCGACGTTCAACCGCCGCCGGGGCAGGGCCCGTTGCCGGTCGCCCCGGTCACTGCTTGGTGTACGTCAGGCTCTCCCCGCCGCTCGCCTTCGCCCGCTTCAGCCGTCCGTCCGGCAGCAGGGTGACCTCGGTGGCCTCGCCCGCGGTGCAGGAGGAGGCGGGCTCGCCGGTGGTCACGGCGGACGGGCCGATCTCCAACGGGCCCTTGCCACCAGGCTGTTCGGCGAGATCCGCCTCGAAGACGCAGTGGTACGACCCACCGCCCTCGGTCGGCCCGTCCGCGACCAGCGTCAGCACCGGGTCGCCCACCTCGCCCTGCCGGATGGTCAGTTCGCGGGTGTGGGAGCCGTCCGCGTTGTCGATGGCCGTCCGCCAGGTGCCCAGATAGGCGTCCGGTACCGCGCCGGCCGTGGAGGCGGAGGGGGACGGCTCCTCCGTCGCGGACGGGGAGGGCGTGCCGGAGCCGTCCGGTGAGCCGGAGGTGACGGTGGGCGCCGGGACGACCGTGCCGCCGCCCTTGTCGTCGACCGTGCCGCCCTTGCTCATCAGCGCGTACACCGAACCGCCCGCGCCCAGCGCGACGACCAGCGCTATCACGACGAGCAGCGCGGTGGACCGCCCGTTGCGCCGCTCGGGGTCCACCGGGACGCCGACGGTGGGCGGTCCGTACGGCGGGGTGGACCCGGACGGCGGATACCCGTAGCCGACGGGCTGGGGGTGCGGCGGATGCGGCTGTGCGTACGGCTGCTGCGGATACGGCTGCTGGGGCGGGTACGGCTGCTGGGGCACCCCGTACGCCGGTCCGAACCCGGCGGACGCGGGCGGCGCACCGGGTGTCGGCGGAGCCTGGGCGGTGACCGCGGCGGGCTGGTGGTCGACGCTTCCGGCGTCCCCGCCGTCGGAGACGGCGGCGTGCTCGGGCCCCCCGCCCGGACCGGACGCCGGACCCGCGTCCCGCTCGGGGTCCTCGGCCTCCAGCAACCGCACCGCGTGCCTGCCGAGCTGCGCGACCAGCGAACTCGGCAGCCAGGGGTCCCGCGACCGCCCCTCGGCCACGGTGTCCTCCACCCCCGTCCGCTCCAGGATCGCGTCCAGCGAGGGCCGTGCCCCCGGCTCCTTGCGCAGGCAGTCCCGGACGAGGTCGGCGATCCCCTCCGGCACCCCGGTGAGATCCGGCTCCTCCTGAGCGATCCGGAACATCAGCGCGTGCGCGCCGCTGTCGGCGTTGCCGAAGGGCAGGGTCCCGGTCGCCGCGTACGCCAGCACGGACCCGAGGCAGAACACGTCGCACGCCGGCGTGATCCGGTCCCCGCGGACCTGCTCGGGCGCCATGAACCCCGGCGACCCGACGAGCGCCCCGGTCCGGGTGAGCCCCTCCCCGCCGGCGGTCGCCGTCTCCCGCGCCCGGGCGATCCCGAAGTCGATCACGCGGGGCCCGTCGATGGTCACCAGCACGTTGGACGGCTTGAGGTCCCGGTGCACGATCCCGGCCGCGTGGATGTCCTTCAGCGCGTGTGCGAGCCCCGCCGCCAGGATGCGTACCGACCGCTCGGGCAGTGCCCCGTGGTCGTGTCCGACGACCTGCTGGAGGCTAGGCCCGGCCACGTACCCGGTCGCCACCCACGGCACGGCCGCCTCGGTGTCCGCGTCCAGCACGGGCGCGGTCCAGTACCCGCCGACCCGCCGCGCGGCCCGCACCTCCTGCCGGAACCGCGCCCGGAACTCCTCCTGCGCGGCCAGTTCCTCCCGGACGAGCTTCACCGCCACGGTCCGCCCCCGGTCCGACCGCGCCAGGTACACGTGCCCCATGCCGCCCGCGCCGAGCCGCGCCAGCAGCCGATACGCACCGATCTCCTGCGGATCCCCCGGCCCCAGCTTCTCCATCCGCGTCCGCCTTCCCCCCATAGGTCTGCGACGACCGAGAATAGTGGCGGCGGTAGGGCCGGGCCCCCTCCGCCGGCGATCCCCGGCCGGTCCAGGCCGGTCTTGCGTCGACAACCTGTCGTGCTTTCCCCCCGCGCAGGGAACAGGACGCCGATAGGACTTCCGCATCGCGGACATCTACGCTCGGCGGCATGACCCCTCAGCCCAGCCCCGAAGCCGGCGCCGCGGTGAAGGCCGCGGACCGTGCGCACGTCTTCCACTCCTGGTCGGCCCAGGACCTCATCGACCCGCTCGCCGTCGCCGGCGCCGAAGGGTCGTACTTCTGGGACTACGACGGCACGCGGTACCTGGACTTCACCAGCGGACTCGTCTTCACCAACATCGGCTACCAGCACCCGAAGGTCGTCGCGGCGATCCAGGAGCAGGCCGCGAAGCTGACGACCTTCGCGCCCGCGTTCGCCGTCGAGGCCCGCTCGGAGGCGGCCCGGCTGATCGCCGAGCGGACCCCCGGCGACCTGGACAAGATCTTCTTCACCAACGGCGGCGCGGACGCCGTCGAGCACGCGGTCCGCATGGCCCGGCTGCACACGGGCCGTCCGAAGGTGCTCTCGGCCTACCGCTCCTACCACGGCGGCACCCAGCAGGCCATCAACATCACCGGTGACCCGCGCCGCTGGGCCTCCGACGGCGCGGCCGCCGGTGTCGTCCACTTCTGGGCGCCGTTCCCCTACCGCTCCCGCTTCTACGCCGAGACCGAGGAGCAGGAGTGCGCCCGGGCGCTGGAGCACCTGGAGACGACGATCGCCTTCGAGGGCCCGGCGACCATCGCGGCGATCATCCTGGAGACCATCCCGGGCACCGCCGGGATCATGGTGCCGCCGCCCGGCTACCTGGCCGGGGTGCGCGAGCTGTGCGACAAGTACGGCATCGTCTTCATCCTGGACGAGGTCATGGCCGGCTTCGGCCGGACCGGCGAGTGGTTCGCGGCCGACCTGTTCGGTGTCACCCCGGACCTGATGACCTTCGCCAAGGGCGTGAACTCCGGTTACGTCCCGCTCGGCGGTGTCGCCATCTCGCAGAGGATCGCGGAGACGTTCGGCAAGCGCCCCTACCCCGGTGGCCTCACCTACTCCGGACACCCGCTGGCCTGCGCCGCCGCCGTCGCCACGATCAACGTGATGGCGGAGGAGGGCGTGGTGGAGAACGCCAGGCGGCTCGGCGAGAGCGTCCTCGGCCCGGGCCTCGCCGAGCTGGCCGCGCGGCACCCGAGCGTCGGCGAGGTGCGCGGTGTCGGCATGTTCTGGGCGCTGGAGCTGGTGAGGAACCGGGAGACCCGCGAGCCGCTGGTGCCGTACAACGCGGCCGGCGAGGCGGGCGCCCCGATGGCCGCGTTCACGGCCGCCGCCAAGCGGCACGGCCTGTGGCCGTTCGTGAACATGAACCGCACCCACGTCGTCCCGCCGTGCAACGCGAGCGAGGCCGAGCTGAAGGAGGGTCTGGCCGCGCTCGACGCCGCGTTGAGCGTCGCCGACGAACACACGGTGTGACCGTACCGCGCCTGCCGCCGGGCGGGTTCGAACGCGTAAGGTGACGTGCTCGTAAGGAACAGCGACCCGCGTAGATCGCGAGTCCGTACGAGTACGTCACCCGGACGTGTGAGGAGAGGCACGGACATGCCCGGCAACGGCACCGTGACGCGCAGCACCCTGCGCCAGCAGATCGCGGACGCACTCCGTGACGAGGTGCTGGCGGGACGGCTGCGCCCGGGCCGGGCGTTCACCGTGAAGGAGATAGCCGACCAGTACGGCGTCTCCGCCACCCCCGTCCGCGAGGCGCTGGTCGACCTGTCCGCGCAGGGCATCCTGGAGGCCGACCAGCACCGCGGCTTCCGGGTGCCCGAGTACTCGGTCACCGACTACCGGGACATGATCGAGGCGCGCAGCCTGGTCACCGACGGCATGTTCCAGGTCCTCAGCGCCGGCCACCCCGCCTTCCGCACCCCGCCCGAGGACCCGCGCACGGCCGCCGCCCTGGCCACCGTGCGCCGCCGGGGCGAGGAGGCCCAGCGGGCCGCGACCGCCGGCGACCTCACGGTCCTCATCGGCTACGACCTCCGCTTCTGGCGCGAACTGAGCGCCCTCTTCGGCAATCCCTACCTCGGCGACTTCCTGCACCGTCTGCGCGTGCGGTCCTGGGTCTGCGTGGTGCAGCACCTGCTGCGGCTGCCCGACCTGCGCGGCCGGCTCTGGTCCGGGCACACCGAGCTGGTCGACGCGCTCGCCCGGCGCGAGACCGAGACCGCCCGTGCGATCGTCGCCGCCTCCAACGCCGACTCGCTGGCGCTGCTGGAACACCTGACCAAGGGGTAAGTGACCGGTACGTGCCCCTCCGGTCCGTACGGGAGGAGCCGCCCCGGGGCCGTACCGACTACCCTTCCCTGACCACCTGCTTGCCGTGCGTGACCGCGCGCCTGCCGACGTAGGAGCCCTCTTTTGGCCTGTGACCTGTGGCTGGTACCGCTCGTGGACGTGTTGTGCCACACCCCGGACAACCCCTTCGCCGAGGAACTCGCGCAGTACGACAAGGCTCTCGCCGAGGCGGGTCTGCCGCCGGTGCCGGTGTACCAGTACATGCCGGGCCTGTCCGGCGACGTCGCCCCGGTCGCCGGTTTCGACTACGACGCCCTGCACTTCCTGCGCCGGGCCTACCTGCTCCAGGTCTGCGGCCTGCCGGTGACCCCGGTGGACGAACTGGGCGGCGACTACGAGCAGTTGCTGGAGATGTTCGAGTCGACCGCCCAGCAGTCCCACCTGGTCTGGCACTACGACCACGCGGGCGCCTACGTCCCGGTGGACTTCCCGCACCCGCTGTCGAACGACGAACTCCTCGCGGGCGGAGGCCCGTTGGGCTCGTCGCAGGCACTGCTGCGCGAGCTCCAGCACGTCGCCCCGGCCATCGGCATCGACCCGGCGAACCCCCCGGCGCCCCCCGCCCCGCCCACGGCCCCCACCGAGCTGGAGGAACCGGCCGTCCCCGCCCCGTACGACCCCAGCCCCTTCGCCCGCGAACGGCACGTCTGGCTGGGCCTGCACGCGGCGGCGACCCGCTCACTGGCCCAGGGCTCGATGATCGTGTTCAGCTGACGCCCGGCACCGAGGGCGGGAAGGCCGGTCGGGGTTACCGCACCGGCCGTCCCATCAGATCCCCGGGCTCCGGGAGAGGGACGCTCAGAGGAACGAGTTGATCTCGATCGTCTCGTCGCGGCCCGGGCCCACGCCGATCGCGGAGATCGGTGCGCCGGACATCTCCTCCAGCGCCTTGACGTAGTTCTGGGCGTTCTTCGGGAGGTCGGAGAAGGACTTCGCCTTGCTGATGTCCTCGCTCCAGCCCGGCAGCATCTCGTAGACCGGCTTCGCGTGGTGGAAGTCGGTCTGGGAGTAGGGCAGCTCCTCGACGCGCTTGCCGTCGATCTCGTAGGCCACGCAGACCGGGATCTGCTCCCAGCCGGTGAGGACGTCCAGCTTGGTGAGGAAGAAGTCGGTCAGGCCGTTGACGCGGGTGGCGTAGCGGGCGATGACCGCGTCGAACCAGCCGCAGCGGCGGTCGCGGCCGGTGGTGACACCGCGCTCGCCACCGATGCGGCGCAGGGCCTCGCCGTCCTCGTCGAACAGCTCGGTCGGGAACGGGCCCGCGCCGACGCGGGTCGTGTAGGCCTTGAGGATGCCGATGACCCGGCTGATCTTCGTGGGGCCCACGCCGGCACCGGTGCAGGCGCCGCCGGCCGTCGGGTTCGACGACGTCACGAAGGGGTAGGTGCCGTGGTCGATGTCCAGCAGCGTGCCCTGGCCGCCCTCGAAGAGGACGACCTTGTCGTCCTCCAGGGCCTGGTTGAGGACCAGGACCGTGTCGGCGACGTACGGCTTGATCTGCTCGGCGTAGCCCAGCAGCTCCTCCACCACCTGGCTCACGGCGATCGCGCGCCGGTTGTACAGCTTGGTGAGGATCTGGTTCTTGACGTCGAGGGCCGCTTCGACCTTCTGGGTCAGGATCGACTCGTCGTAGAGGTCCTGGACCCGGATGCCCACGCGGTTGATCTTGTCGGCGTAGGTCGGGCCGATGCCGCGCCCGGTCGTGCCGATCTTGCGCTTGCCGAGGAAGCGTTCCGTCACCTTGTCGACGGTCACGTTGTACGGCGTGATGATGTGCGCGTTACCGCTGATCAGGAGCTTTGACGTGTCGACGCCACGCTCGTTCAGACCGCTCAGCTCGGAGAGCAGGACCGACGGGTCGACGACGACACCGTTACCGATGACCGGCGTACAGCCGGGCGACAGGATTCCGGAAGGGAGGAGGTGGAGCGCGTACTTCTGGTCGCCCACGACGACCGTGTGGCCGGCGTTGTTGCCGCCCTGGTAACGCACCACATAGTCGACGGAGCCACCGAGCAGGTCCGTCGCCTTTCCCTTGCCTTCGTCACCCCACTGAGCACCGAGCAGCACAAGTGCGGGCACGCGCGTACACCCCTTCCGGGCGGGGCATGTCCAAGGTCGGGGGCTTGGGCGTAAGGTTCACCGCCGCGTACCACTGCGACCGCCGTTGGTCGCACAACCGTCGGACCGGATGCCCCGGAATAGACGAAGCCCCTGGCGCAATAGCGCAAGGGGCTCTTGCACAAAGATGCTACCCGAGGAAGCGAGGCAGGACCGAGGTGGCGACTTTCGCGACGTCCGATCAGCTGCTGGTGATCATCGATCCATCGGCACGACAGGCGGACGGAGAGTCCGTACGGATCGCGAAAGACGTGCTCAGCGCGGGTGCGGCGGCGAAGGTGTGCCTGCCGGACGGGCCGGAGGAATTCGCCCGCGCGCTCGGCCGAAGGGGGTCCCGGCGGCCGGTGGTGATCGGCGACGACCGGGCGCTGGTGCGGGCCGTCACCCTGCTGCACCGGCAGCGGGAGCTGGCCGGATGCGCGCTGTCGGTGGTGCCGGTGGGGGACGCGGCGCTCGCCGAGTCGCTCGGGGTGCCCGGCGGCACGGTGGCGGCGGCGCGGGCGGTCCTGGACGGCGCCGAGCGGCGGCTGGACCTGCTGGTGGACGACAGCGACGGGGTCGTGCTCGGCACGCTGGGCATCCCGCCGACGCGGCCGGTCCCCGCCGAGCCGGTCCCGCTCGGCCCGGAGCGGCCCTGGTACCGCTCCCTGGCCCGCACCCTCGCCCCCCGGCCCGCCCGGCTGTCCGCCGTACCGTCCCCGCGCGTGACCCGGCTACGGGTGGAGGTGGACGGGGAGACGGTGGTCGACCTGGACCAGCCGGTGGAGGCGGTGGCGGTGACACCGGGCCGGACCGGGACGGCCTCGGTGGAGGTACGGCCCCTGTCGGTGGGCGCGGAGGCGACCCCGCTCCTGGCCTCCGGCCACACGGTGACGGTCACGGGAGCGGACTTCCGCTACCGGGCGGACGCGGCGGTCTCGGGCCCGGTACGACGCCGCACGTGGCGCGTACTGGAGGGGGCGTGGGCGCTCACACTCCCCCGCACGTCGCCTCCCGCCGCACCCACCGGATCGTGACCGCCTGAGCGTCAGCCCAGCTCGACGCCCAGTCCCTCCAGGCCCCGGATCACGAAGTTCGGCTTCCGGGTCGGTTCCTCGGTCGGGGTCAGGGTGGGGGCCTGCCGGAGGAGGGCCGTCATGGAGGCCGTCAGTTCCAGGCGGGCCAGGGGGGCGCCGATGCAGTAGTGGATGCCCGCGCTGAAGGAGATGTGCGGGTTGTCCTTCCGGGTGAGGTCCAGGCGGGCGGGGTCGGTGAAGACCGCCGGGTCGTGGTTGGCGGAGCCGAAGAGCATGGCGATCTCCGAGCCCCTCGGGACGGTCGTGCCGTCGATCTCGATGTCGTCCAGGACCCAGCGTTCGAAGAGCTGGAGCGGGGTGTCGTAGCGCATCAGCTCCTCGATCGCGGAGGGGATCAGGGAGTGGTCCGCGCGGAGGGCCGCGAGCTGGTCCGGGTTGCGGAACAGCGCCCACCAGCCGTTCACCGTGGCGTTGACCGTCGCCTCGTGGCCCGCGTTGAGGAGCAGCACCGCCGTGGAGATCATCTCCTGCTCCGTGAGGCGGTCGCCCTCGTCGTGGGCCGCGATCAGGCCCGAGATCAGGTCGTCCCCGGGGTCCTCGCGACGGGCCGCGATCAGCTCCCGCAGACAGTCCGAGAACTCCACCGACGCCCGCACCGCCCGCGCCGCCGTCTCCTCGGACGGGTTCAGCTCGTACATGCCGCAGATGTCCGCCGACCAGGGGCGCAGCTGCCCACGGTCCGCCTCCGGGATGCCCAGCATCTCGGCGATCACGGCCACCGGCAGCGGCTCGGCCACGTCCTTGAGCAGATCACCGCCGCCGTTGCCGACCAGGGCGGCGACCAGGTCGTTCGCGAGCCCCTCGACGTACGGCCGCAGCCGCTCCACCGTGCGCGGCGTGAACGCCTTCGACACCAGGCGCCGGATCCGGGTGTGGTCCGGCGGCTCCAGGTCGAGCATGCCGTGGTCGTTGAGGGTGTGGAACGGCTCGTGCTCCGGCGGGGGCGGGGTACGGCCGAACTCCTCGTGGCCGAACCGGTGCTGGTACGTCCGGCCCAGCCGGCGGTCGCGCAGCAGCGCCGAGACGTCCGCGTGGTGCGGGACCAGCCACTGGTCGGTCGGCTCGTACCGGATCACCCGGCCGCGAGCGCGCAGCTCCGCGTAGGCCGGGTACGGGTCGGCGACGAACGCCGGGTCCCAGGGGTCGAACGCGAGGTCATCGAGGCCTGCCATGCGGGGACGCTAGCGCGCCGGACGTCATCTGACCAGGGCGTAGTCGTAGTACAGGGGGTCGCCCTCCTCGTCCACCGGGTACTCGTAGCTGCTCTGGTTCGCGAGGATCACCTCCAGCTCGGGCAGGGCGTCGAAGCCGAGGTCGTTCTCCTCGATGGTGTGGCCCCGTGCCGCGAGCTGTTCGAGCAGGTCCTCACTCGGGGTGCGGAAGACGTCGAGCCCTTCGAGCAGCACCCGGACGCCGGCGTCCTCCTTCCGGAAACGGATCAGCTCCACCCCGCTCAGCGTGCCCCTGCTGAAACCGAGCACGACGTCCGTCTGGGAGTCGTCGTGCGTGAGGACGATCTGCCCCGGCTCCTCGTCGGCGGCGGCGGTCCGGAGAAGACCCCACGCCTCCACTGCGGCGCGTGCCTCATCGATCGACATGCCGAGCCGGAAACGTCCGACGCCGACATGCGGCACCAGTTCCAGTTCCATGTTCACTCCCTCGGTCACGGGCCCCCGGATCCTCACGCCGGACACCGCCAGGTACGCGTCCCCGGTCAGCCGGGCGTCACCAGGCGGGCCTCGTACGCGAACACCGCCGCCTGGGTGCGGTCGCGCAGGCCCAGCTTCACCAGGATCCGGCTCACATGGGTCTTGATCGTCGACTCCGCCACCACCAGGCGCCCGGCGATCTCCGCGTTCGACAGGCCCTGGGCGATCAGGACCAGTACCTCCGTCTCGCGTTCCGTCAGTTCCCCGTACGCCGCCTGGGCCGCCGGCATCAGCCGGGGGGTGTCCGCCAGGCGGGAGAACTCCGTGATCAGGCGCCGGGTGACCGAGGGGGCCAGCAGGGCCTCGCCCGCCGCGACCACCCGCACCCCGTCGGCCAGCTGGCGCGCCGAGGCATCCTTGAGGAGGAAGCCGGAGGCCCCCGCGCGCAGCGCCTGGTACACGTACTCGTCCAGGTCGAACGTGGTCAGCACCAGCACCTTCGCCGTCTCGTCGGCCGCGACGATCTCCCGGGTCGCCTCGATGCCGTTCAGCTCCGGCATGCGGATGTCCATCAGGACGACGTCCGGGGACAGTTCACGGACCCGGTCCACCGCCTCCCGGCCGTTGACCGCCTCACCGACGACCTCGATGCCCGGCATCGCGTTCAGCAGCACCGAGAATCCCTCGCGGACCATCATCTGGTCGTCCGCGATCAGCACCCGGATCGTCATGCCCCACCCTCGATCGCGGGGGCCGCCGCCGGCACCGGCAGGAACACCGCCACCTCGTAGCCGCCCTCGTCCGTGGCAGCCGCCGTCATCTCGCCGTTCAGCATCGACACCCGCTCCCGCATGCCCGTGATGCCGTGCCCGGCCCCGGGCGAGGGCTTCACCAGGTTCGGCGCCGGGGCCGGACCGTTCACCACCCGCAGGCCCAGGCCGCCCAGGACGTAGCCGATCTCGACGCGGGCACCCGCGCCGGGCGCGTGCCGCAGGGTGTTGCTCAGCGCCTCCTGCACGATGCGGTACGCCGACAGCTCCACCCCCTGCGGCAGCTCCCGCACCGCGCCGGTCACCACCTTCTCCACCTCCAGACCGGCCTCCTGCACGTTCGCGAGCAGCCCGTCCAGGTCGGCCAGGGTGGGCTGCGGGGCGTCCGGGACCTCGTAGTCCTCGGCGCGGACCACCCCGAGGACCCGGCGCAGCTCGGTCAGCGCCGCCACCGCGTTCTCCCGGATGGTGGCGAACGCCTTCTCCAGCTCCGGCGGCGGGTTCTCCACCCGGTACGGCGCGGCCTCCGCCTGGATGGCGACCACCGACATGTGGTGGGCGACCACGTCGTGCAGCTCCCGGGCGATCGTCGTGCGCTCCTCCAGCAGGGTGCGCCGCGAGCGCTCGTGCTCGGTCACCGACTGCTGGGCGGTCACCTCCTGCTGGGCCTCCCGGCGCACGTGCCGGACCGTGACGGCCAGCAGGGCCAGCGCGGACAGCACCAGCATGGGGGCGGTGTCGGTGGCGTAGTGGTCGTAACCGAGGACGGCCTCGGCCCAGAAGCCGTACACCGCGGTCAGCAGCCACATCCAGGCCGCCGCGCGCGGGCGGGTGCGCATCGCCACGACCGTGAGCACCAGCAGGTGCGAGACGAAGCCGCCCGGCGGCCAGGGCCGGCTGCCCCAGCCGCCGCTGAGGACCGAGGCGACCGTCGTCGCCGCGAACGACAGCCAGAACGCGCCGACCGGACGCACCAGGGTCAGCAGCACCGGGGCGAGGGCGAGCAGCCCGCACAGCAGCGCCGGCGCGCCGACGTCCGCGCCCGCCACGCCGGCGAGCGACGCCACGAGGCCGCCGGCCACCACCAGCGCGTGCGGGGTCCAGGCCGCGCGGGCCCGCACCCGGTCGGGCAGGTGGCGGGTGAGGCGGCCGTCCACCGCCATGCGGGGCAGCGGCCGGTAGGCGAAGGCCTCGTGGAACAGGTCCTGCCGCAGCCCGCGCAGGGCGTCCACGGCCAGCCGGAACTCGGGGCTGCGCGGCCGGCCGGCCGCGCCCGGCGGTGTCGTCTGCGTGTGCGTCGTCTCGGTCACGTGCCACACGGTAGGCGCGCACCGGACCCCCGGTCGTCCCCTTGGAGGGGGGTCCTCGGGGGTCCGTCTCAAGGACTACGGAGCCCGGGGCGTACCACGGCTGTCACCAGGCGAGCTGGGCGATCTCCTCCGCCACCACCGCGCAGGCGTCCGCCGCCGGGTCGATCAGCGGGAAGTGGCCCACGTCCGCCAGCAGGGTCAGGCCCACCATCTCGCCCGCCTTGGCCGCGGCGTCCGCGTAGGACTCGGCCACCGGCTCCGGGACGACCAGGTCGGCGCGGCCCTGGACGAGGGTCGTGGCGATGCCCGTCGGCAGGAGCAGTACGGGGTCGGCGTACGGGCGGCGGGTGGCGAAGGCGTCGGGGCCGCCGAGGAGTTGCAGGGACGCGTGCGCGCAGACGTCCAGTTTCTCCGCCACCTCGAAGTCCGCGATGGGGGCGAGCGCGACGACGCCACGGAGATCGGCGGGGCCGTCGGTGCGCCACGGGGCGTCCGGGGGGAGGACATGGCGGGCCGCCGCCCACAGCGCCAGGTGCCCGCCCGCCGAGTGGCCGGTCAGGACCGTGCGGCGCGGGTCCGCCTGCGGCAGCGCCTCGCGGACCAGGGCGGGCAGGGCGTCCAGGGCCGCCGCGACGTCGTCGAAGGTGTCGGGCCAGCGGCCGGCCGGCCGCGTGCCGTCGTCCGGGGCACCGGCTGGGTCCTCGCCGCGTCTGTACTCGACGTTGGCCACCGCGAAGCCCCTGCGGGCCAGGTAGTCCGCGAAGGGGGTGATGTGGCGGCGGTCGTAGCGGGCGCGCCAGGCGCCGCCGTGCAGGACGACGACCAGCGGGGCGGGGGCGCCTGGAGCGGCGGAGTCCGCTCCCGGGCGGGGAGCGTAGAAGTCGATCACCTGGTCGGGGTGGTCACCGTAGGCGGCGGTGACGTCGGGGTCGACCGGGGAGTGCGAGAAGGCCGACTCCTCTTCGGCGGCGGCGCGGGCTGCGGCGGCGTCGTCCGGCATGCTCCAACCTCTCAGCGACGATGGGGTGCCTCCCAGGATTCTCGGCACCGGGGGAGGGTTTGGCGGACCAGGTGGGAAATCGGCCGTTGGCGGGGACGGTATCAGGCAGGTGACGTGCGGGGACACGGGGATGTCACGCACGGTGAAGGCCACCCGGCCCTCCGGGCCGCGGCAGGCCCGGCGCGGAGCCCGTCGGGGCCCAACGCGGGGACGGGTCGGACGAGTTGGGGGAGCCACCGGAGGCCCGGCGCGCGGCCACGGGAGGCGTGGCGCGGGGGCGGGGTGACCGGAACTGATGCCCCGGTGCCCTGCCCCGGGCGCCTCGCACCCGCCGTCCTACGCCAGTTCCTCCCCCAGCGTCCGTGCCGCCCGTTCCGCGTCCCGGAAGCTCACGTACAGCGGGGTGAAGCCGAAGCGGAGGATGTCGGGGTGGCGGAAGTCTCCCACCACGCCCCGGGCGATCAGGCGCTTCATCACCTCGCCCGCGTCCGGGCAGCGCAGCGCGATCTGGCTGCCGCGCTCCGCGTGCGGCCCGGGGGTCACGCACTCCACCCGGCCCGGCTCGGTGTACTCGTCCACGCACCGCAGGAAGAAGTCCGTCAGCGCCAGGGACTTGGCGCGGACGGCGTCGACGGACACCCCGTCCCAGACGTCCAGGGCGGCCTCCAGCGCCAGCAGGGAGAGGATGTCCGGGGTGCCGACCCGGCCGCGCACCGCGCCCGCCGCCGGGGCGTACGACGGACTCATGCCGAACGGCTCGGCGTGGGAGTTCCAGCCGGGCAGCGGGGAGTCGAAGCGGTCCTGGAGTTCCCGCCGCACGTACAGGTACGCCGGTGAACCCGGGCCGCCGTTCAGGTACTTGTAGGTGCAGCCGACCGCGAGGTCCACGCCGTGCTCGTCCAGGCCCACCGGCAGCGCGCCCGCGCTGTGGCACAGGTCCCAGACCGCGAGGGCCCCGCAGGCGTGCACCGCGGCGGTGAGCGCCGGGAGGTCGTGCAGCCGGCCGGTGCGGTAGTCGACGTGGTTGAGCAGCACGGCGGCCGTGCGGTCGCCCAGCGCCGCCGGCACCTCGGCCGGGGTCACCGCGCGCAGGGTGCGGCCGGTGAGCCGGGCCGCCGACTCGGCGATGTAGCCGTCGGTGGGGAAGGTCGTGGCGTCCACCAGGATCTCGTCGCGGCCGGCGTCCGCCATGCGGATCGCGGCGACCAGTGCCTTGAAGACGTTGACGCTGGTCGAGTCGCCGACGACGATCTGGCCGGGCGCCGCGCCGACCAGCGGGGCGATCCGGTCGCCGATCCGCTCGGGCGCCGTCCACCAGCCGCTCTCCTCCCAGGAGCGGATGCGCAGTTCGCCCCACTGGCGGCGGACGACGTCCGCGACCCGGTCGGGGACGTGCGCGGGCAGGGCGCCGAGGGAGTTGCCGTCCAGGTAGACGCCCGCGGGGCCGGCCGCGTCACCGGACGCGGAGTCGAGGACGAAACGGTCGCGCAGGGGCGCCAGTTCGTCGGCCTGGTCCAGTTCCTTCGCGAGCTGGGGCAGTTCAGACATGGGACCTCGCCGTCCACAGCTCGGGGAACACGTTCTTGCGGGCGCGCTTCTCCAGCCAGGCCACACCGGCGGAGCCGCCCGTGCCGGCCTTGGCGCCCATCGCGCGCCGGGTGGCGACCAGGTGGTCGTTGCGCCAGCGCCAGACCAGTTCGGCCACGTCGCTCAACGCCTCGCCGAGGCGGGCGAGTTCGGCGTCCTGGTCGCCGGAGTAGATCTCCGCCCAGGCCGCCTCGACGGCGTCGGAAGGCTCGTGACGCGCGGAGACGTCGCGGTGCAGCACGGAGTCGGGGATCGCGTGGCCGCGGCGCGCGAGGAGCCGTACCACCTCGTCGTACAGGCTCGGCTCGTGCAGCGCCTTCTCCAGTTCCGCGTGGACGCGCGGGGCGCCGCGGTGCGGGACGAGCATGGACGCGGACTTCTCGCCGAGCAGGAACTCCAGGCGCCGGTACATCGCCGACTGGAAGCCGGAGCCCTCGCCGAGCGCGCCGCGGTAGGAGTTGAACTGCGCCGGGGTCAGCTGTCCGAGCGGCTTCCAGGAGGCGTTCAGGGCCTCCAGCTCGCGCACGGAACGCTTCAGCGCGGCGAGCGCGGTCGGCACGTCGTCCGCGCGCAGCGCCCGCGCGGCCGTCTCCCACTCGTGCACGATGACCGTGAACCACAGCTCCATGACCTGGGTGGTCACCAGGAAGACCATCTCTCCGGGGTCGTCGGAGAGGGTGTGCTGGAGATGGGTGAGGACGTCCGCCTTGACGTAGTCCTCGTACGGCGTCGTCCCCGCGAAATCGAGATTCGGGGTCTCGGGCTCAGCGGCCTCGTAAGGGGGGTGAGCCTGTTGGGACATCGCTGTCTCCTGTTGTCACTCCGGGTAGCGGTCCGCCCCTGCCGATGCCGGCACGGGGGCCCCGGTCCCCATACGGAATCCTCCGCAATCACCCCCGATACGGCAAGGGCGATCATGCCTCCTGCCGGGCGCCGCCGCCGAGGGGAGCGCGTCCGCCGGCGACCAGCAGGGCGGCCAGGGCGAGCAGGAGGGCCCCCGCCGCCAGGGCCGCGCGCAGACCGAGGGCGGAGGCCAGCGCGCCGCCGAGGAGTCCGCCGACCGGCATGCTGCCCCACGCGAGGACCCGGTACGCGGCGGTCACCCGTCCGGTGAGCGCGTCCGGGATGCGGGCCTGCCGTTCGGAGACCGTGACCACGTTCCACACCACCACCATCAGCCCGTTCACGGCCAGCAGGGCCGCGGCGAGCGCGGCCGGGCGGGCGACGGTGAGCAGGCCGAAGGCCGTCGCCGAACCGGCGGCGGAACCGGCCAGCAGGAGCCGGTGGGGAAGCCGCCGGGCCAGCGGGGCGGCGACCAGGGAGCCGGCGACGCTGCCCACGGCGCTCGCCGTCAGGAGCAGTCCGTAGCCCGTGCCGCCGAGGTGCCACTGGTGCCGGGCGAACAGGACCATGACACCCCAGGCGGCGGCGCTGCCCATGCCCAGCAGGACCGTCGCCAGGGCGAGCACCCGGACCACCCGGTCGTCGCGCAGCCAGCGCAGCCCCTCGGCGACGCTGTGCCGCAAGGACGCGGTCCCCTCCGGTGCGGAGGTCCGCGCCGGGCGGAAGCGGCCCCGGACGCCCGCCAGCAGGGCCACCCCCAGCAGGTAACTGACCGCGTCGATACCGGCCGGCAGCCAGCGTGCCACCGCGAACAGGGCGGCACCCGCGGCCGGTCCCGCGAACTGGACGAGCACGGTCGCACTGCCGTGGAGGAGGCTGTTGGCCCGGACCAGCGAGCCGGTCCCGGCCACGGCGGGGATCACCGCCTGCATGGAGGTGTCGAAGAAGATCTGCGCCGACCCCAGGGCGAACAGCACGACCAGCAGCAGCCAGATGTTCCCCACGTCGCACGCCACGGCAGCCGCCAGGGCCGCCACGAGCAGCGCGCGGCAGCTGTCGGCGATCAGCAGCACCTTCCTGCGGTCCCAGCGGTCGACCAGCCCGCCCACCAGCAGCCCGAGGAACAGCCAGGGCGCCTCCGTCGCGGCGGCGGCCGCGGAGACGAGCACCGGGTCACGGGTCCAGTGCGTGGCCAGCAGGGGGAACGCGCTCAGCTCCAGCCCGTCACCGAGCCCGGAGACCGCCGCCGCGGTCCACACCAGCCAGAAGTCCCGCGACAGCCCCATGGGCCCCGGCCTCCGCGCCCCGGCAGAGCCGTCACGGCGCGGGGCCAGGGCGGACTCCTGCGTCATCCGCGGGTCAGCCCAGGGTCTGGGCCGCCGTCGGCGAGGAGTCCTTCAGGAACTGCGTGCAGCGCTCGTACTCCTCCTGCTCGCCGATCGCCTGCGCGGCGCGGGCGAGGGCGTGCAGGGCGCGCAGGAAGCCGCGGTTCGGCTCGTGCTCCCACGGCACCGGGCCGTGGCCCTTCCAGCCGCTGCGGCGCAGGGCGTCGAGGCCCCGGTGGTAGCCCGTGCGGGCGTAGGCGTACGACTCCACGACCGAGCCCCGCTCGAACGCCTCGTCGGCGAGTTGCGCCCAGGCGAGGGAGGAGGCGGGGTACTTGGCGGCGACGTCCGCCGGCGCGGCGCCGCTCGCCAGGGCCTCGCGGGGCTCCGGGTCGTCGGGGAGGTGGGTGGGGGGCGGACCGCCGAGCAGGTTCTCGTGAATCGTCATGGCTTCAGTTTGACGCACGGGTACGACGGCCTGCTTGAGCGCCCCGAAGGGCCACGGGCAACCGCGCCGCATGAGCGCCCCGAAGGGGCGCGGGGAACTGCGCGACCAGCCCCCACCGGCCCTCGGCCGAACGACCAGGGACGCCCGGAACCCACGCGCCCGCAACCCCCCACCGGACCACCGCCGAAGGGAACCGCCGCTCACCCCGGCCTGTCGGCTTCCAGCGGCGGAGCCGTCACGTTGCCGTGGGTCCGGCACTCCGGTCGCCGGCACCCCGGTGCCGGCCGGCGGACCAGGGCGAACGCGAGCGCCGAACCCAGTACCAGCACCCCCGCGCAAATCGGCATCGCCCGGTCGAACGCCGCGTCGAACGCCGTGGGCGACCGGTACGCCTCCGGCCCCATCCCCGCCAGCAGCGGCAGCGCCGCCACCGCCACCAGCCCCGCCGCCCGCGCCGCCGCGTTGTTGATGCCGCTGGCCAGGCCCGCCCGGGCGGTGTCGACGGAGGCGAGGACCGTGGCCGTCAGGGGCGCGACCAGGATGACCATGCCGGCGCCCATCACCAGGAGGGCCGGGAGCACGTCGGTCAGGTAGTCCGCCCCCTTCCCCACCCGCAGCATCAGCAGCATCGCCGCCGCGCACAGCAGCGGGCCCACCGTCAGCGGCAGCCGCGGCCCGGTGCGGTCGGCGAGCGCGCCCGAGCGGGAGGAGAACAGCAGCATCAGGGCGGTGGTGGGCAGCAGGGCCGTACCGGCGGCGAGCGGCGAGTAGCCGGCCACGACCTGGAGCTGGAGCGCGGTGAGGAAGAAGAAGCCGCCGAAGGCCGCGTACACGCACAGGGTGACGAGATTGACCGCCGTGAACTGCCGCGAGGCGAAGATGTCCGGCGGGAGCATCGGGTCGGGCCGGTGCCGCTCGACGTACACGAAGGCCACCGCCGCCGCGAGGCCCGCCGCCCCGGTCAGGGCGACCGCCAGGGAGCCGCCCCGGGCCTCGATCAGCGCGTACGTCAGGAGGGCGAGGGACAGCGCCCCGAGGGCCGCGCCCAGGACGTCGAAGCGGCCGTGGGCGCGCTGGTCGGCGGATTCCGGCACGTGCCGCAGCGCGATCGGCGCGCACAGCAGCGCCACGGGCACGTTGAGGAGGAACACCCAGCGCCAGCCGGGTCCGGTCACCAGCCAGCCGCCGAGGAAGGGGCCGACGGCGGCGCCGATCCCGCCGAAGCCGGACCACAGGCCGACCGCCCGGCTGCGGTCGTCGGGGTGGAAGGACGCCTGGATGAGGGCGAGCGAGCCGGGCGTGAGCAGGGCGCCGCCGATGCCCTGGAGGGCGCGGGCGGCGATGAGGATCCCGGAGGTGGGGGCCAGGCCGCACAGCAGGGAGGCCGCCGCGAACCAGACGACCCCGAGGACGAAGATCTTCCGGCGGCCGTAGCGGTCGCCCAGCGAGCCGCCCAGCAGGATCAGGCCGGCCAGCGTGACCATGTACGCGTTGACCGTCCACTGGAGGGCGGCGAGGCTGGCGTCCAGGTCCTGGCCGATGCGCGGCAGGGCGACGTTGACGACGGTGGAGTCCAGCATGGCCATGCTGGAGCCGAGGACAGTGGTGAGCAGGATCCACTTGCCCTGGGGCGAGGCGAGCCGGACGTCGGGCATGCCCCCAGGTATACACGGGCCCGGCGGCATGGACAGCCGCCGGGCCCGCTGGAACGCCGCAGCGCTTACTTGATCTTGTTGCCCGCCGAGCGCAGGTTCTGCGTGGCCTGGACGACGCGCGCGGCCATGCCCGCCTCGGCCAGCTTGCCCCACGTGCGCGGGTCGTAGGCCTTCTTGTTGCCGACCTCGCCGTCGACCTTCAGGACGCCGTCGTAGTTCTGGAACATGTGGCCGGCGACCGGACGGGTGAAGGCGTACTGGGTGTCCGTGTCGAGGTTCATCTTCACCACGCCGTTCTCCAGCGCGGTCTGGATCTCCTGCTCGGTGGAGCCGGAGCCGCCGTGGAAGACGAAGTCGAACGGGGAGGCCTTGCCGAACCTGGCGGCGACGCCCTCGCTCAGCTCCTTCAGCAGCTCCGGGCGCAGCACGACGTTGCCCGGCTTGTACACGCCGTGCACGTTGCCGAAGGAGGCGGCCAGCAGGTAGCGGCCCTTCTCGCCCAGGCCCAGGGCCTCGGCGGTGCGGATCGCGTCGTCGACGGTGGTGTACAGCTCGTCGTTGATCTCGTGGGAGACGCCGTCCTCCTCGCCGCCGGTCGGGGTGATCTCCACCTCCAGGATGATCTTGGCGGCGTGGGCGCGCTCCAGCAGCTCCTGGGCGATGGAGAGGTTGTCGGCGAGGGTCTCGGCGGAGCCGTCCCACATGTGCGACTGGAACAGCGGGTTGCGGCCGGCCTTGACGCGCTCCTCGGAGATCGCGAGCAGCGGACGCACGTACCCGTCGAGCTTGTCCTTCGGGCAGTGGTCGGTGTGCAGGGCGATGTTGACCGGGTACTTCTCGGCGAGGACGTGCGCGAACTCGGCGAGGGCGACGGCGCCGGTCACCATGTCCTTGCTGTACTGCCCGCCGAGGAACTCGGCCCCGCCGGTCGAGATCTGGACGATGCCGTCGCTCTCCGCCTCCGCGAAGCCGCGCAGGGCCGCGTTCAGGGTCTGCGAGGAGGTCACGTTGATGGCCGGGTAGGCGAACTTGCCTGCCTTCGCCCGGTCGAGCATCTCGTTGTAGACCTCGGGGGTTGCGATGGGCATCCTGTCCGCTCCTTGTGTTGCGGGTTGGCGTTCTGCGTTACGGCCCTGACCTAGACCTGGGGTGCGACGTCATCGTCGGCCCCATCTTTCCAGACATGGAGTGCTGGGTCGGCGCCCCGGTCAAGTGCAGGTCAAACCGCCCGGTCAGTCCAGACCCAGTTCATCCTTCGAGAAGGCGAACCGGTACGGAACGCCCGCTCCGGCCTCGATCTTCTCGGCGGCGCCGGTCGCCCGGTCCACGATGGTCGCGACGGCGACGACCTCGGCACCGGCCTCGCGGACGGCCTCGACGGCGGTCAGCGGGGAACCGCCGGTGGTGGAGGTGTCCTCCACCACCAGGACCCGGCGGCCCGCGATGTCCGGGCCCTCGACGCGCCGCTGGAGCCCGTGCGCCTTGGCGGCCTTGCGGACGACGAACGCGTCGAGCTTGCGCCCGCGCGCGGCGGCGGCGTGCAGCATGGCGGCGGCGACCGGGTCGGCGCCCATGGTGAGCCCGCCGACCGCGTCGAACTCAAGGTCCGCGGTCAGGTCCAGCAGGACCTGACCGACCAGCGGCGCGGCCTCGCCGTCGAGGGTGACGCGGCGCAGGTCGACGTAGTAGTCGGCCTCCAGACCGGAGGAGAGGGTCACCCTGCCGTGCACCACGGCCTTGTCCTTGATCTGTTGCAGCAGCGCGCCGCGTGTGCCTGGCGGCATTACTTCGTTGACGTCCGTCATGCCGACCAGCTTAGAGCCGGCGCCAGCTCCAGGTCGTCCCGGCTTCCAGCGGGTCCAGCGGGGTGACCAGGCGCGGGAGGGTGTTCAGTCCGTTGGGCGGTCCGGTCTGCGGCTCCACGCAGACGGCCTCGGCCTGCTCGTCGTAGACCACCACCCACTCCTCCCGGCTCGCCACCTTCAGCTCCAGCTGCCCGGGCCAGGTGAGGGTGACGTCGACGCCGCCGGGCATGCCGAAGCAGTCGTCCCAGGGGCCCGGCCGCGCCTCGACGCGGTTGCCGGTGGGCAGGTGGTCGGCGCCGCGCTCCTCCTGCCAGGCGGGCTCGAAGTCCAGCCGGACGTCCTCGCCGCCGAGGTTGCGGTGGAACCACGGGTGCCAGCCGAGCTGCGCCGGGAAGGAGTCGTCGTACGTCTCCACGGACATCGTCAGCGTCAGGCCGTCCTCGGCGAGGGTGGCGATCTGGGTGACGCGGCCGGGGTGCGGCCAGGGGTCGGTCAGCTCGTACGTGATCACCGCCTCGTTCTCCGAGACGCGCGCGGTGCGCCAGGCGCCGTCGCGGGCGGTGCCGTGGATGGCGTGCGGCGGGGAGTTGAGCGGCATCTGGCGGACGGTGCCGCCGTCCAGGAAGCGGCCGTCCCGGATCCGGCCGCACCAGGGCACCATCGGGAAGCAGCCGTAGCGGTCCCCCTGCCTCAGCAGTTCCAGGGAGCCGATCTTGAGGCTGCTGATACGGCCGCCGTTGGCCGGGCTGACGCGTGCTTCCGCTTCGCCTGCGGTCAGCGTGATGTCTTCGTTACTCACGGGACGACAGTACTGGGGGGAGAACGGTGCCGACCGCGCCCTCGGGGGGTGCGTCCGCTCAGCGGCGTTTCCGCAGTGCCTTGCTCACGACGATCGCCGACGCCACGGCCAGTGCCGCCGCCGGTGCCGCCCAGCGCAGAGCCGAGGTCGCCGTGACCGTCTGCGGCGCCGGGACGGGGGCGTAGCGACCGCGCGGCGGAGCGTGGTCGACCTCCTCGGCGCTGCGGCCGATCATCGTGCGGCGGGCGTGCGCGGCCTCGGCGGGGGGTTCGCCGGTCTCGGCGAAGTCGCCGGAGGGGCGGTCGGTGGAGGCGGTGACGATCCCGGTGTCGGTGTCGGTGTCGGTGTCGGTGTCGGTGTCGGCGTCCGCGTCCGTGCCGGTGTCCGTGTCGAGGTCTTCGTCCGCGTCCGGGGCCAGGGCGGACGGGGGGACCTCGGTGTCGAAGACGGAGGTGTGGGGGGCGCCGGCGGGGGGCTTAGGCCGAGCGCCCGCGTCGGCGTCCGCACCGGCACCGGCGGCCAGCGACTCCAGGAACCGGCCCAGCAGCCGGGTCGCCGCCGCGGCCACCGTCTCCGCCGGCAGTTCCGAGATCCGGCCGGTCGCGTCCGCCGTGCCCTCGGCCGTGACCGTGCAGCCGCCCTCGGCCTCCGCGAGGCGCAGGGTCAGGGCGAGCTTGACCGCGCCGGTGCCGCGCGCCTCGGCGGCGTCGCCCACGACGGCGTACGTGCCGTCCTCGCGGGCGGTCACCCGGGCCGTGCCGCGGTAGGTGACGGAGTGTCCGCCGACCCGCAGCTTGAGCCGGCCGGTGATCGGTTCGGCACCGGCGTCCTGTTGCAGGCCGGGAACGGCCCGGGCCACGCGTGTCTGGTCGGCCAGTGCCGCGCCGATCCGCGCGGCGGGGGCCGGGACGAAGACCTGGTGCTCCATGTCCGTGGAGCCTACCCAGTTGTCGCCGGAACTCACCCGGCCGTGCGGCCGCTCAGTACCTCGGATGCACCAGTGTCGACACCGGCACCCCGGACACCCGCGTCCGTTCCGCCGCCCGCGCGTCCGCCGTCAGCCCGGCCTGCGTCAAGGTCCCCGCGCGCCCGCGGCCCACGCGCAGAGCGGGCGCGGCGTCCCCGCGCGCCGCCAGCAGGAACCCCCAGTCGTGTGGCGCCCGGGACGCCTCGGGTCCGGCCGCGCAGGCGGAGCCGTGGCCGGGCACCCGGTAGGGCGAGACGGCGAAACCGGCGGCGCGCAGGGTGGCGGCGACGGTCCAGAAGGCGCGGGGCCGGGCGGCGACCGGCCCCGCGTGCACCACCAGGCGGCCGCCCGGGGCCAGGACGCGGCGGGCCAGGCCGTAGAACTCCTGGGAGTACAGCTTGGCGCCCGCGGTGATCCCGGGGTCGGGCAGGTCGCTGATCACGACGTCGTACGCCGGTCCGCGCGCCTCCCGCAGCCAGGTGAGCGCGTCGGCCGTGGTCACCCGCACGCGCGGGTCGGCGAGCGCGTGCCCGTTGAGGGCGGACAGGCCGGGGTCGCGGCGGGCCAGCCGTACCAGGCCGGGGTCGAGTTCGACGATGTCCAGGCGGCGCACCCCGGGGTGGCGCAGCACCTCGCGGGCGGCCAGGCCGTCGCCGCCGCCGAGGATCAGCACGCGCGTGTGCGGGCCGGTCAGGGCCGGCCGGACCAGGGCCTCGTGGTAGCGGTGCTCGTCCCGGCCGCCGACCCGGAGGCGGCCGTCGAGGAAGAGGTCGAGGGGTTCGCCGTGGGTGCCGCCGGCGAGGACGACCTCCTGCACGCCGGTCTGCACGGCCACCCGGACGTCCGGGCCGTAGACGGCGCGCCGGGCGGCCCGTTCGAAGTCGCCGGCGAGGGCGGCGGCGCAGGCGAGGACGCCGAGGACGATGAGCCCGGCGAGGAGCAGGGTCCAGCGGGCGCGGCGGGTGAGGTCGCGGCGGAAGAGGCCGAGGACCAGGGCGCCGCCCGCGACGACGTTGACCGTCCCCGTCAGCAGGGCGCCCGTCAACTGGCCGAGGAACGGCAGCAGGAGGAACGGGAAGGCGAGTCCGCCGACCAGCGCGCCCACGTAGTCCGCGGCGAACAGGTCGGCCACCGCGCCGCCCGCGTCCTGCCGGCGGATGCGCTGGATCAGCTCCATCAGCAGCGGGACCTCGGCGCCGATGAGCAGGCCGATGGCGAGCGAGAAGGCGACCAGGAGGCAGCGCGGCCCGTCGGCCCACATCCCGCCCCAGCCGGCGGTCCAGGCGAAGACGGCGTACAGGGCCATGGCGCTGCACCCGCCGATCAGCGCGAGGGCCGACTCGACCGCGCCGAATCCGGCCGCCGCGTGGCAGCGCAGCCGCTTGGCGCCGAGCGAGCCGATGCCCATCGCGAACACCATCACGGAGAGCACCACGGAGGCCTGGGTGACCGGGTCGCCCATCAAGTACGAGGCGAAGGCGACGAGTTCGAGTTCGTACACGAGTCCGCAGGCCGCGCAGACGAAGACGCACACGAGGACCAGGAACCGCCCGGTGCCGGGCCGGACGGGCAGCCGGGCGGGGCCTGTCCAGGAGGGCGGGGCGCCCGGGGGCGCGGGGGCGTGCGGTTCGATCACGCTGCGACGTTACGTCACTCGCCGGGCACGCTTCGTCACCCACACGTGTGGATCTGGGGGCGGTTGACGCAGTGCGGGTTTATGTCGCCGCGGGGTGCCGGGCCGCCGTCCGCTTCCGTGCCCCGACCCGAGTCCGGGTGGCCACCAGCTGGCCGTCCTGCGGGTAGGCGTGCCAGGTGCGCCAGTGCACCTGGCCCTCCTGGTGCTGGGCCAGCATCGCGGTGAAGGCGTGCGGGCTGCCCGGGAAGACTCCGGCGAGGCCGTGCGGGTGGTCGGAGACGAGGGCCAGCAGCTCCTGGGCGCGGCCCGCGAACGAGCCGGGCGTGAGCACCTCCACGCGGGCGGCGAACTCGTACTCCCAGTCGCCGACGCGCTTGGCGACGCCCAGCGGCAGCGGGGTGCTGGAGCCGGGGATACAGGCGACCGTCTCCGAGCAGCGGCCTCGCTCTTCCTCCAGGAGTACCTGGTGGGACGCGCCGAGCAGCCTCAACTGTAGTTTCGCGCCGGTGAGTTCGAGATCGAGGGTGGCCAGGGCGGGCAGCGGCTCGCGTCCCAGGGCCCAGGCGAGATCCGCAGCGCGCGTATCGGTGTAGGTGGTGTTCAGGGTCGTGAGCATGGATCGGCTCCGCTAACACGCAAGGAGGGGGAGATCGGCCATGTCAGCCCAGCCGGCCCGGCCGGGGTGGGGAGCCTGGGGGACGTCCGAGGGGCTGCGTTGGCGATTTAGAGGGAATCATGAACAGTGGCGCCGCCACAGCGTTTTTACCCAACTTCGTGGGCTTTCCATCCCTCAGAGGGCTCCACAGCTCAACTGTTCAACCCCGGCGTACGCCGGGCGCGGGGAACGGACGCGGCCGGGCGCCCGCCGGGAGGTCTCCCCCGACGGCCGCCCGGCCGTGTGCGACCCGGATGCGGATCCCCCCGTTCCGGAAGCTCGGCTGCCCCGTGTCAGCCGCCTCCGCCGCATCCGCCCCCGCCGCCGCACGACGAACCCCCGCCGCAGGACGAGCCCCCACCGCACGACGAACCCCCGCCGCACGAGGAGTTGCCCCCGCAGGAGTGACCCCCGTGTCCCCCGTGCCCGCCGTGACCCCCGTGCCCGCCGGACGAGCCGGAGTCGCCGCCGCCGGCCCACCAGCTGTTGTCGCCCCCGCTGCCCGCGTAGGCCGCCGACGACGACGCCGAACCGCGGTACGCGCGGTTCCGCCGGCCGCCCTTGCCGAGCCGCACTCCGACGCGCCGGTTGCGGCGGTTGCGGCCCGCCGCCGCCGCGATGACCAGAACCACGGCCACCGCCAGGATGATGCCGACGGTCATGGCGCCACCCTCCTTCCGTTCCCCCGAAGCGGCCCCCCGTGGGCGCCTCGCCGTTACCGCGTCCTACCGCGGTGACCGGGGGATGCCCGGCCGCGCCGGAGCGCAAAGCAGAGTTGAGGAACTCCAGAGCTTGAGCGCAGGATGACCGGCATGACCTCCAGCGCACGCCCCCACCTGAACCGCCGGCTCGCCGCTTTCGGGACGACGATCTTCGCCGAGATGTCGGCGCTCGCCGTGGCGACCGGGTCGATCAACCTGGGCCAGGGCTTCCCCGACACCGACGGCCCCGAGGAGATCCGGGAGGCCGCCGTGCGCGCGCTGCGCGACGGCCGCGGCAACCAGTACCCGCCCGGCCCCGGCGTCCCCGAGCTGCGTACCGCGATCGCCGCGCACCAGCAGCGCCGCTACGGCCTGTCCTACGACCCCGACACCGAGGTGCTGGTCACGGCGGGCGCGACCGAGGCCATCGCCGCCGCGCTGCTGGCGCTGGTCGAGCCGGGGGACGAGGTGGTGGCACTGGAGCCGTACTACGACTCGTACGCGGCGAGCATCGCGATGGCGGGCGGCACCCGGGTGCCGGTCACCCTGCGCCCGCACGAGGGCAGCTTCCGGCTGGACCTGGACGAGCTGCGCGCGGCGGTCACCGACCGCACCCGGCTGCTGCTGATCAACACCCCGCACAACCCCACCGGCACCGTCCTCACGCGCGCGGAGCTGGCCGCCGTCGCCGAGCTGGCGGTGGAGCGCGATCTGCTGGTGGTGACCGACGAGGTCTACGAGCACCTGGTCTTCGACGGCGCCGAACACCTGCCGCTGGCCGGGTTCCCCGGGATGCGGGAGCGGACGGTCGCCATCGGTTCGGCCGGCAAGACCTTCTCGTTCACCGGCTGGAAGGTCGGCTGGGTGACGGCCGCGCCGGAGCTGGTCAGCGCGGTCCGCGCGGTGAAGCAGTTCCTGACGTACGTCTCCTCGGGCCCCTTCCAGTACGCGGTGGCCGAGGCCCTCGCCCTGCCCGACTCCTACTTCGAGGAGTTCCGCCGGGGCATGCTGGCGCGCCGGGAGATCCTGGCGGAGGGGCTGACGGCGGCGGGCTTCGAGGTGTTCCGGCCGGCCGGGACGTACTTCATCACCACCGACATCCGGCCCCTGGGCGAGAAGGACGGCTTCGCCTTCTGCCGCGCGCTGCCGGAGCGGGCGGGCGTCGTGGCCATCCCGAACGCGGTCTTCTACGACGACCGGGAGGCCGGGGCGCCGTTCGTGCGGTTCGCCTTCTGCAAGCGGGAGGACGTCCTGCGCGAGGCGGCGGAGCGGCTGCGGCGCATGTGAGCGCGCGGATTTCCGGTCCGGGGGCGCGAAGGCCCCCGGACCGGCCGGGTCCGGGTTACTCCCCGTCGTCCTCGGGCTGCTCGGAGTCGTTGACCTCCTGCTCCAGGCCGAGCTGCTCGACCAGCCACTTGTCGAACTCGATCGCGGCCCGCACCCAGCTGACCGTGGAGGAGACGAAGTGGTTGATGTCGACGCCCGTGCCGATCAGCATCTGGGCCTCGCCGATCAGACGGACGGTGCCGTCGTCGTGGGTGTGGGTGTACACCTTGGGCCACAGGGTGCGGCGGTTCCAGTCGTCGATCGACTCCAGCAGCTGCGGCTTCTCGTCGATCTTGTGGGGGCGGTCGTAGAAGGTCCGCACCGAGAAGATCGCCTGTTCGGCCTCTCCCCGGAACATGAAGTAAGTGCGGAACTGCTCCCACGGCGCGGCGAGGTCACCCTCCTCGTCGACGACGTACTTCAGCTCCATCTGGTCGAGAAGCTGCTTCACCAGGTCCTGATCCGGGAGGACGGGGCCCGCCGGTCCTTGGGGCTGCGGTTCGGGCTGGCCCCCGAAGTTCGGAATCGAGGACGGGTCGATGCTCACCGTGATTTTCCCTTCATGCGGATGCCGCCATCCTCCCCCAGGAGGGGCGGGGGATGGCAACCCCGTGCCGCCTGTCAGCCGAGGGCGGAAAGGGAGCCGGCGGGGCCGGGGCGGGTGATGATGCGGTCATGCGCATACCCGGAGCGGTGCGAGCGGCCCTGTGGGTCCTGTGGTGGGGCTGCCTGGCCTTCCCGGTGTGGTTCCTCTGGTCCCTGTACGACGCCATGAGCGGCGTCTGAGCGGCCCGCACGACGGCGGCCCCTCGTCCCGGCGCAGGGCCGGGACGAGGGGCCGTGGTGGGGCCGCGTGCGGCTACAGGGTCTTCTCCGTCGCGGGGCCGACCAGCAGGCCCTCGCCGAAGCGGTCCACGCGGACCGTGTCGCCGTCCTTGACCTCGCCGGACAGGATCTCCTTGGCGAGCCGGTCGCCGATGGCGCTCTGCACCAGCCGGCGCAGCGGCCGGGCGCCGTAGGCCGGGTCCAGGCCCTCCTCCGCCAGCCAGGCCAGCGCCTGCGGGGTGACGTCCAGGGTGAGCTGCCGCTCGGCCAGCCGCTGGGCCAGCCGGTCGATCTGGAGCGCCGCGATCCGCTCCAGCTCGGGCTTGGTGAGCGCCGAGAAGACCACGAGGTCGTCCAGCCGGTTGAGGAACTCCGGCTTGAAGGAGGCCCGGACGGTCTCCAGCACCTGCTCCTTCTTCTGCTCCTCGGTGGTCAGCGGGTCCATCAGGAAGTGGCTGCCCAGGTTGGAGGTGAGGACCAGGATGGTGTTGCGGAAGTCGACCGTACGGCCCTGACCGTCCGTCAGCCGTCCGTCGTCCAGCACCTGGAGCAGGATGTCGAAGACCTCCGGGTGGGCCTTCTCCACCTCGTCCAGCAGGATCACGCTGTACGGGCGCCGGCGCACGGCCTCGGTGAGCTGGCCGCCCTCCTCGTAGCCGACGTACCCGGGGGGCGCGCCGACCAGCCGGGCCACGCTGTGCTTCTCGCCGTACTCCGACATGTCGATGCGGATCATGGCCCGCTCGTCGTCGAAGAGGAAGTCCGCCAGCGCCTTGGCCAGTTCGGTCTTGCCGACACCGGTCGGGCCGAGGAAGAGGAAGGACCCGGTGGGCCGGTCGGGGTCGGCGATACCGGCCCGCGAGCGGCGTACGGCGTCCGACACGGCCCGTACGGCCTCGCCCTGGCCGATGAGCCGCTTGCCGATCTCCTCCTCCATGCGCAGCAGCTTCTGGGTCTCGCCCTCCAGCAGGCGCCCGGCGGGGATGCCGGTCCAGGCGGCGACGACGTCGGCGATGTCGTCGGAGCCGACCTCCTCCTTGACCATGGTGTCCGTGGCGACCTCCTCCTCGGCGGCGGAGGCGGCCTCCAGCTCCTTCTCCAGCTGCGGGATCTCGCCGTACAGCAGCTTGGCCGCGGTGTCGAAGTCGCCGTCGCGCTGGGCCCGTTCGGCCTGTCCGCGCAGGTCGTCCAGGCGCTCCTTGAGCTCGCCGACCCGGTTGAGGGACTGCTTCTCCTTCTCCCAGCGGGCGGTCAGGCCGCGCAGCTCCTCCTCCTTGTCGGCGAGGTCGCGGCGCAGCTTCTCCAGACGGGCGACGGAGGCCGGGTCGGTCTCCTTGCTGAGGGCCAGCTCCTCCATCCGCAGCCGGTCGACGGAGCGCTGGAGCTCGTCGATCTCCACGGGCGAGGAGTCGATCTCCATGCGCAGCCGGGAGGCCGCCTCGTCGACGAGGTCGATGGCCTTGTCCGGCAGGAAGCGGGAGGTGATGTACCGGTCGGACAGGGTCGCGGCGGCCACCAGCGCGGAGTCGTTGATCTGCACCTTGTGGTGGGCCTCGTAGCGCCCCTTGAGCCCGCGCAGGATCGCGATGGTGTCCTCGACGCTCGGCTCGCCGACGAAGACCTGCTGGAAGCGGCGCTCCAGCGCCGGGTCCTTCTCGATCCGCTCCCGGTACTCGTCCAGCGTGGTCGCGCCGATCATGCGCAGCTCACCGCGCGCGAGCATCGGCTTCAGCATGTTGCCCGCGTCCATGGCGGAGTCGCCGCCGGCACCGGCGCCCACGACGGTGTGCAGCTCGTCGATGAAGGTGATGATCTGCCCGTCGGACTCCTTGATCTCCGACAGGACGGCCTTGAGGCGCTCCTCGAACTCGCCGCGGTACTTGGCGCCGGCCACCATCGCGCCGAGGTCTAGCGCGACCAGCCGCTTGTCCTTCAGCGACTCGGGCACGTCGCCCTTGACGATCCGCTGGGCGAGCCCCTCGACGACGGCGGTCTTGCCGACGCCCGGCTCACCGATGAGGACGGGGTTGTTCTTCGTACGGCGGCTCAGCACCTGCACGACCCGCCGGATCTCCTGGTCCCGCCCGATGACCGGGTCGAGCCGGCCCTCGCGGGCGGCGGCGGTGAAGTCGGTGCCGAACTTCTCCAGGGCCTTGTACTGGCCCTCCGGGTCGGCGGTGGTCACGCGGCGTCCTCCCCTGGCCTTCTGGAAGGCCTCCTGAAGTTTCTTCGCATCGGCGCCCTGCTCCTTGAGCACGTCCCCGGCGGCGCCGCCCTTCGCGGCGATGCCGATGAGCATGTGCTCGGTGGACAGGTACTCGTCGCCGAGCGCCTTGGCGCGCTCGGTGGCCTCCGCGATCACGGCGAGCAGCTCGCGGTTCGGCTGCGGAGGCGCGACGGTGGACCCGGTCACGCTGGGCAGACCGGCGAGGATGCGCTCCGCGCCGGAGCGTACGGCGACCTGGTCGGCCTCGACGGCCGCGAGCAGGTCGGTGATGTTCTCGTTGTCCTGCCCCTGGAGCAGAGCCAGCAGCAGGTGAGCGGGGGTGAGATCCGGGTGCCCCTCGGTGAGGGCACGATTGCTCGCCGCGTTGATCGCGTCCCGGCTCCTGTTGGTCAGCTCGGCGTCCACGTGTGCGTTCTCCTCCTACCCGACGGTCCTGCCTCAACCAACGTACACAAACTTGAGTCTATTCCACTCAAGGCGGGCCGCGCACGGGTCCCGGCGGTGTCGGTTAGGTTGCACGGCATGGCCTCGTACTCCCAGGATCCGGCTGCCCCGGACGAGCCGTACCTCGCCTTCTGGCGCGAACGGCATCTGTGCACCCTGACGACCCTGCGCCCCGACGGCAGCCCGCACGTGGTGCCGGTGGGGGTGACCTACGACGCCCCGGCGCGGCTGGCCCGGGTGATCACCAACAGGACCAGCACGAAGGTGGCCCATGTGCGCGCGGCCGGGGCCGAGGGGGCGCGGGTGGCGGTGTGCCAGGTGGACGGCCGGCGCTGGGCGACGCTGGAGGGGCGGGCGCGGGTGCGCGCCGAGCCGGAGCGGGTCGCGGAGGCGGAGCGGCGGTACGCGGAGCGGTACGAGCGGACGCCCTCGCCGAACCCGTCCCGGGTGGTGATCGAGATCGAGGTGGAGCGGGTACTGGGGCGCGGCTGACGAGCACGGCCGGCGCCCGGCGGTTTCCGGCCACCGTGGAGTACCCCCATACCCCGAAATGTCGCCGCAAACTGCAGCGGCGTCACCGTGTTCAGGTCACGGTGACGCCGCTGCGGGGGGAAGCACCTGAGCGATCTGTTACGACGGGGGAATCGCGTCAGGCACTGCGGGGGGTGGCCGAGATGGTTCGTACGTCGGACGGCGCCGGCTCGGACAGCCGGTGGTCCCGCCGGTCCAGGTTCACAAAGATCATTCCGTACCGGATGGCACAGCGCACCGGCTGGGGCGCGCCACGCGGCTTGCGCAGGCACCGGTACGCCCGCACATCCCCGTCCTCGTCCCGCGTGACGACGACCGGCTCACCGAACACGGTGACCATCAGCGAGTCACCACTGTGCGGGATGGCCGTGACCAGGTCGATGAAGTGCCAGCCGGAGCGGTAGGCGGTGGCCATTTCGCGACGGAAGGACCGGTCGTCGGGTGGAGTAGTCATCAGTCAGCCCCAGGTGGTGTCGTCCACACCATCGGAATGAGCCGTCCCGGTGCTGCCGTCACTCATGGCGACTGTCCGGGGAGCCACTCCCCAGGTCGTATCGCCCGCGGCGTCACGCTTCGCACCGGAGAGGCCACTCAGCGCGCCAATGGCCACAACGGTGGAGAAGGCGACGGCAAGCATCGACCGAAGCAATTTGTTGCGCATATTCGGCTTCGTCCTCACTTGAAGGTCCCCTCTTCCCCCGTCGAACAAGACGATGTCTCATTTGGGCACGTCATGGCCACACGATCGGTGCATCATGTTCCTGCATGTTCAGGACCCTGGGGGGTGGAGATTTGCCAACAAATCGGACCAAAGCGTCACATCCCCATGCCATGACCGAACTCTGCGAGGAGGCTAGCGGCCTTTACGCCAAGGCGCTGCGCGTGGGGCGGATAGCCCGCGCGGAGGCGGAAGCCGCCCCCTGCCTCATGGAGTTCGCCCTCCTGCAACCGGATCCGGACGACGCGAACTGGCTGCGCCCCACCCCACCGTCGGTCGCCCTGGCCCAGCGGCTCAATCCGATCGAGCGCGAGATCTCCGACCGCAGGCGGCTGTCCATCGAACTGGCCGAGGTCTTCGAACCGTTCATGGCGCTCAGCGCCCAGGACACCACCTCCACCCACGCCATCTCGGTGCTGGAGGGCCTGGACCGCATCAACGCCGCCCTCGACCTGGCGACGGCCGAGTGCCGCTCCGAGGTGCTCACCGTGCAGCCGACCAGCCGCCGGCTGGAACACACCCTCCTCCAGGGCCTGGAACGCGACCGCCCCCTCCTCGAACGCGGCGTGCGCATCCGGACCCTGTACCAGCACACCGCCCGCTACAGCCCCGAGACCCTCGGGTACGTGGCCCAGTTCTCCGTCGGGAAGGTGGAGTACCGCACCATCGACGAACTGGTGGAGCGGCTCATCATCTGCGACGAGACCGTCGCCTTCATCCCCGTGCGCGACGACCGCCAGGTCGCCCTGGAGCTGCGCCACCCCGGCCTGGTGCGCTACCTGATCAAGGTGTTCGAGTTCATGTGGGCCCGCGCCGTGCCGCTGAGCACCGGCGCCCCCTACGAGACGGCCCCGGACGGCATCACGGACATCCAGCACTCCATCGCCAAGCTCCTGGTCGAGGGCCATGTCGACGAGGCCATCGCCCGCCGTCTCGGCATGAACGTGCGCACCTGCCGGGCCCACATCGCCAAGCTGGCCCAGGCCCTCGGCAGCGGCAGCCGCGCGCAGCTCGGCTACCTCATCGCCCAGTCCGGCATCCTCGACCGGGAGCACTGAGGCGCGGTCCCGCCAGGGCTCAGCACACGGCCGGGGGTTCCTGCTCCGGACCGGCGAGGGCGGTGGTCGGCAGGGGCGGGCGGTGCCCGTCCAGACCGACCTGGGCGATGCGGACACCGAGTTGGGTACGGCTGGCCGCGCCCAGGGTCTCCGACAGACGGGCGATGTGGGCCCGGCAGGTGCGCACGCTGATGCCCAGGCGTTCGGCGATGACCGCGTCCTGGTGGCCCTCGGCGAGCAGCGCGGCGATGGACTGCTCGCGGTGCGAGATGCCCTCGATGCCGGTGTCGGGGAGCGGGGCCGTGAGCGGGATCGCCAGGCGCCACAGCCGTTCGAAGATCGTCACCAGGTAGGCGATGAGGGCCGGGTGGCGCAGCTCCAGGGCCATCGTGCGGTCGGTGTTGGCGGGGATGAACGCCACCGTGCGGTCGAAGAGGATGAGCCGGTCGATGACCTCGTCCAGGGTGCGCGCCTCCACCGCGTCGCCCATCAGCTCAAGGTAGTTCAGCAGGCCCTGGCCGTGCCGGGCCACATGCGTGTACAGGTCCCGCATCCGCACGCCCCGGCCGCGCAGCGCCAGCGCCCGGTGCAGGCCCTCGGAGAGCTCCGCCTCCCGCCGGATGCCGCCGGGCTGCACCGTGAGCACCTCGGTGGTGCACGCCTCGGTCGCCTCGTCCATCGCGGCCTGGATGCGGGAGAGCCCGTCCAGGACCCGGATGGCGCTGCCCTCGGCCGGCGCCGCCAGCGCGTTCAGCTGCCTTCCCAGGCCCGCGTACCACTCGAACGCGGCCACCGCCGAGCCCATCCGCCGCTGGCTCGCGCTGACCTCGTCGTAGACCCCGCGCAGCAGCCGGGTCATGACCTCCTGCGGGGAGGTCGGCACCAGCCAGTCCATGTCGTCCGGGTCGGGGTGCAGCAGGGCGAGCTCCAGCAGGCAGGGCACCGGTTCGGCGTCCGTGCGCGGCACCCGCCCCCGGCGCACGGCACGCGAGTACACCCGATCCCCGGCTGCGCACAGCCGGTCGGCACCGTGAGGATGCTCCTCCGCCCCGTGCCCGGCCATCGCCCATTCCACCCCCGGTGTGCTGCCACTTCCGTGGCGCAACTATGCGCGGCGCCGAACCGGGTCCGCAACACGGCTCCCTCCACGGCGGCCACCGGAAAATGCCGCTGTGTCCGGGTTTCGGCACCGTCCGCTCCGCGCACCGCGGCCGGCCGGGGGTGGAACGCGGCGTCTACTTCAGACCGACCGCCGCGCAGGCCGCCTTGTACTTGGCGGTGCAGATCTGGTCGACGGTGTAGATGCCGTCCGCGACGACCGTGTCCTTGATGGTGCGCTTGGTCAGCGCGGTGACCTGGACCAGCTTGGCCGGGATGTCCTTGGTGGTGGGGCTGTCCACCCGGTCCTGGGTGAGGGCGTCGAACTGGATGTCCTTGCCCTGGAGCTTGGTGACGGCCATCTGCGCGGCGGCCTCGGCCTCGTCCGGGTAGGACTTGAAGACGCTCATGTACTGCTCGTCCGCCAGCACCCGCTGCACGGCGTCCAGTTCGGCGTCCTGACCGGTGATCGGGGGCAGTTCGGTGACACCGGCCGCCTTCAGGGCCTTGATGATGCCGCCCGCCATGCCGTCGTTGGCGGAGTAGACGCCGGCGATGTTGTCCTTGCCGATCTTCGCGATGGCCTTGGCCATGTTGGCCTCGGCGTTCTCCGGCTTCCACTTGACGGTGTCGTAGCTGTCCGCGATGTCCACCTTGCCGTTCAGCTCGGAGAGCGCGCCCTCCTTGAACTGCTTGGCGTTCGGGTCGGTGGGCGACCCGTTCATCATGACGATCTTGTCGGAGGTGTCGGCGCCCGGGCCCAGGGCCTCCAGCAGGGTGCGGCCCTGCACCTCGCCGACGAGTTCGTTGTCGAAGGAGATGTAGGCGTCGATCGGGCCCTCGGCGAGACGGTCGTAGGCGATGACCGGGATCCCCGCGTCCTTGGCCTTCTTCACCTCGCCGGCGATGGCGTGCGCGTCCACGGCGTCGACGAGGATGACGTCGGCCTTGCCGTCGATCATGTTCTGCATCTGCTCGGACTGCCGGGCGGCGCTCGCGTCGGCGTTGGCGTACTCCACCTTGCCCTGCTTCTTGGTGAGTTCGGCCACCTTGTCCCGGATGATGGGGTAGTCGAACTTGTCGTAGCGGGTGTTCGCCTTCTCCGGCAGCAGCAGGCCCACCGTGATGTCGTTGCCCTTGGTCGGGCTCGCACTCGCGCCGTCCCCCGTCACGTTCAGCACACCGCAGCCGGCGAGCGAGAGGGTCATCGTGGACACGGCCACGGATATGGCGATACGGCGCATGCGAGGGCTCACTTCAGGTGCGTTCCGGACGTGGGCGTTGCTATACGGCCCAGGTGTCTGAAAAGACAACGCGCAGGCCACACCTGGCGTCAAGAAGAATCACTTAACGAGTGCGCAACAGCACGCTCCGCTGCACTTGTGGAGGCCGCGCGAAACCCCCTTCAAAGACCCTTTACGGACCGTCCACGTCAAGGGAGTTCATGGCGACGGCAAAGACCCGTACAACCGGGGCGGTTCCGTACGAGCCGTGGGGAGACACGAAGAGGGGCCCGGAATCCCGGGCCCCTCTTCGTGTGCGCCTGTGCGCGTCAGTCCTGCTGCTGCCGTTTCGGCCGCCACACCACCAACGCGCTGGTCTGCTGGACCTCCTGGTACGGGACCAGGTCGCGCCGGTAGGAGGCGTGCACGGCCGCCTCGCGCTGCCGCATCGCCGCCGCCGCGCCGTCCAGCGCCGCCTCCAGCTCCGCCACACGGGACTGGAGCGCGGCGACCTGGTTCTCCAGTTCGATGATGCGCTTGATTCCGGCCAGGTTGATGCCCTCGTCCTGCGACAACTGCTGCACCTGGCGGAGCAGTTCGATGTCACGGGCCGAGTAGCGGCGGCCCCGGCCGGCGGTGCGGTCGGGCGAGACCAGGCCCAGGCGGTCGTACTGGCGCAGCGTCTGCGGGTGGAGTCCGGAGAGCTGGGCCGCCACCGAGATGACGTAGACCGGGGTCTCCTCGGTCAGTTCATACGGCCCACGAAAATTGTCAACGCGCCGACGGCCGTCCATCACTCTCAAGCTCCCTTCGCGGCCTCGAACAGCTCCGCCCGCGGGTCCTCGCCCGCGGTCGCCTCGCGATACGCCTCCAGTGCGTCACGAGCCTTCCCCGACAGGTCCGTGGGAACACGCACCTCGACGGTGACCAGGAGGTCGCCGCGGGTGCCGTCCTTGCGGACCGCGCCCTTGCCCCGGGCGCGCATGGTGCGGCCGTTGGGCGTGCCGGGCGGCAGCTTCAGGGTGACGGGCGGGCCGCCGAGCGTCGGCACCCGCACCTCGCCGCCGAGAGCCGCCTCGGGATACGTCACCGGCACGGTGACGGTGAGGTTGTCGCCCTTGCGTCCGAACACCGGGTGCTCGCCGACGTGGACGACCACGTACAGGTCGCCGGCCGGGCCGCCCCGCTCGCCGGGCGCGCCCTTGCCGCGCAGCCGGATCCGCTGCCCGTCGGTGACGCCGGCCGGGATGCGGACCTGCATCGTGCGGGACGACTTGGCGCGCCCGCTGCCCTTGCACTCCGGGCAGGGGTGCTCGGCCATCAGGCCGCGGCCCTTGCAGTCGGGGCAGGGGTCGGTGAGCGAGAAACCGCCACCGGAACCCCGGGCGACCTGACCGGTGCCGACACAGGTCGGGCACACGCGCGGTGTGCCGTTCTTGTCGCCGGTGCCCGAACAGGCCTTGCAGGGCGCCTGGGAGGACATCCTCAGGGGCACCGTGGCCCCCTCGATGGCCTCCGTGAAGCTCAGCGTGACCTCGGACTCGATGTCCTGGCCGCGCCGGGGCTGGGTGCGCGTGCCCGCGGCGCCGCCGCGGTTGAACAGGCCCCCGAAGACGTCACCGAGTCCGCCACCGAAGCCTCCGCCCTGGGCGGCGCCTCCGAAGAGGTCGCCCAGGTCGAAGTTGAAGGAGCCGCCGGCCGCGCCCGGCCCGGGGCGGAAGCCGCCGTTGCCGAACAGCGCGCGCGCCTCGTCGTACTCCTTGCGCTTCTTGGGGTCGCCGAGGACGTCGTTCGCCTCGGAGATCTCCTTGAAGCGCTCCTCCGCCTTGGCGTTGCCCTTGTTGGCGTCCGGGTGGAACTCGCGGGCGAGCTTCCGGTACGCCTTCTTGATCTCGGCCTCGGTGGCGTCCTTCGGGACGCCGAGGACCTTGTAGTAGTCCTTCTCGATGAAGTCCTTGGTGCTCATCCTCGACGCCCCTCCTTCCCGTCAGTGTTCACGTCAGCCCTCGTCCGGGCCACCGTTCTCCTTGTCGTCGGCCGCCGGCGTCTCCTCGGCGCCCTCGGCCTTGACGGCCTGCGCGCCGGGCTGCGGTTCGGCGACGGCCACCCGCGCGGGGCGGATGGTGCGCTCGCCGATGCGGTACCCGGGTTGCAGGATGGCCACGCAGGTCGTCTCGGTGACGTCCGGCGCGTAGCTGTGCATCAGGGCCTCGTGGATCGTCGGGTCGAAGGGCTCGCCCTCCTTGCCGAACTGCTGGAGGCCCATCTTGGCCGCGACGGTCTCCAGCGACTCGGCCACCGACTTGAAGCCGCCGACCAGCTCGCCGTGTTCCCGCGCGCGGCCGATGTCGTCGAGCACGGGCAGGAGCTCGGTCAGGAGGTTCGCGATGGCGATCTCCTTGACCGCGATCCGGTCGCGCTCGACCCGGCGGCGGTAGTTCTGGTACTCGGCCTGGAGCCGCTGGAGGTCCGCCGTGCGCTCGTTCAGCGCGGTGCGCACCTGGTCCAGCTGGGCGACCAGACCGGCGTTCTCTGCGTGTCCGTCCCCGGCCGGGGCCGCCCCCTCCTCGGGGGCGGCCTTCGGCTCGGCGTCGTCGGAGGTGGCGCCGGAGGGGACGTCGGGCTTCTCCTCGAAGCCCGGGGTCTCCTCCGTCATTACGCGGCACCGTCCTTGCGCTCGTCGTCCACGATCTCGGCGTCCACCACGTCGTCGTCGGCGGCCTTGGCGCCACCGGCGGTCGCGCCCTCGGGGCCGCCCGCGGCCTGCGCGCCCTGGGCGTCGGCGTACAGCGCCTGGCCCAGCTTCTGCGAGACGGCGGCGACCTTCTCGGTGGCGGAGCGGATCTCGGCGGTGTCCTCGCCCTTGAGGGCTTCCTTCAGCTCGCCGACCGCGGCCTCGACCTCGGTCTTGATCTCGCCGGGGACCTTGTCCTCGTTGTCCTTGAGGAACTTCTCGGTCTGGTAGACCAGCTGCTCGCCCTGGTTGCGGGCCTCGGCGGCCTCGCGGCGCTTGTGGTCCTCCTCCGCGTAGCGCTCGGCCTCCTCGCGCATGCGGTCGACCTCTTCCTTCGGGAGCGAGGAGCCGCCGGTGACGGTCATCTTCTGCTCCTTGCCGGTGCCGAGGTCCTTCGCCGTGACGTGCATGATGCCGTTGGCGTCGATGTCGAAGGAGACCTCGATCTGCGGGACGCCACGCGGCGCCGGCGGCAGACCGGTCAGCTCGAACATGCCGAGCTTCTTGTTGTAGGCCGCGATCTCGCGCTCGCCCTGGTAGACCTGGATCTGCACGGACGGCTGGTTGTCCTCGGCCGTGGTGAAGATCTCGGACCGCTTGGTCGGGATCGTGGTGTTGCGCTCGATCAGCTTGGTCATGATGCCGCCCTTGGTCTCGATACCGAGGGACAGCGGGGTGACGTCGAGGAGCAGGACGTCCTTGACCTCGCCCTTGAGGACACCGGCCTGGAGCGAGGCGCCGATGGCGACGACCTCGTCCGGGTTCACACCCTTGTTGGCCTCCTTGCCGCCGGTCAGCTCCTTGACGAGCTCGGCGACGGCGGGCATACGGGTGGAGCCACCGACGAGCACGACGTGGTCGATGTCGTTGATGGAGATGCCGGCGTCCTTGATGACGTTGTGGAACGGCGTCTTGCAGCGCTCCAGCAGGTCGGCCGTCAGCTGCTGGAACTGGGCTCGGGTGAGCTTCTCGTCCAGGTGCAGCGGGCCCTCGGCGGACGCGGTGATGTACGGCAGGTTGATCGAGGTCTCGGTCGAGGAGGACAGCTCGATCTTGGCCTTCTCGGCGGCCTCGCGCAGACGCTGCAGGGCCATCTTGTCCTTGGACAGGTCCACGCCGTGACCGGACTGGAACTGCTTGACCAGGTAGTCGACGACGCGCTGGTCCCAGTCGTCACCACCGAGGTGGTTGTCACCGTTGGTGGCCTTCACCTCGACGACGCCGTCGCCGATCTCCAGGAGGGACACGTCGAAGGTGCCGCCACCGAGGTCGAAGACGAGGATCGTCTGGTCGTCCTTGTCGAGGCCGTAGGCGAGCGCCGCCGCGGTGGGCTCGTTGACGATGCGCAGGACGTTCAGACCGGCGATCTCACCGGCCTCCTTCGTGGCCTGCCGCTCGGAGTCGTTGAAGTAGGCCGGGACGGTGATGACCGCGTCCGTGACCTTCTCGCCCAGGTAGGCCTCGGCGTCCCGCTTCAGCTTCTGAAGGATGAACGCGGAGATCTGCTGCGGGTTGAAGTCCTTGCCGTCGAGCTGGATCTTCCAGTCGGTGCCCATGTGGCGCTTCACCGAGCGGATGGTCCGGTCCACGTTCGTGACCGCCTGGCGCTTGGCGACCTCGCCGACGAGCACCTCGCCGTTCTTGGCGAAGGCGACGACGGACGGCGTGGTCCGGGCACCCTCGGCGTTGGTGATGACGGTGGGCTCGCCGCCCTCCAGAACGCTGACGACGGAGTTAGTCGTGCCCAGGTCGATGCCGACCGCACGTGCCATGGTTGATTCCTCCAGCTGACTTGAGTGGAACAGGCTCAAGTGTGCACGAGGAGAGGCGCTGGGTCAACAGACCTGAGCCAGCAAGACTCAACTCTTATCCGTTCCTTACACGCAAGTGCCCGCTGACCTGCGTCGATGGCGGGCGGCGACCTTGCGGAGCGGGAATCAAAAGGAGGACGAGAACGGCGAACGCCACCCCGCCGGCCACCCAGAGCACGGCCGAGTCCCCCGTCCACCCCGTGTGCACGAGCACGCCCACGAGCACCGAGGAGAAGGAGCCGGCCCCCAGCAGCACGACCGACCCCTGCGGGGCGAGCCCGAGCCGCCGCAGCCGGTGCCCGAGGTGGTCGGGGCCGCGCCGCAGCAGCGGACGCCGGGCCACCCCCCGGGCGAGGACCACCAGCAGGGCGTCGGCGATGGCCACGGCGCCGAGGCAGAACACCACCGCCGCGCTCGGCCCGATGTCGTACCCCGCGCGCGTGAAGACCACCGCCGACGACAGCACGAACCCGGTGAACAGCGAGCCGCAGGCGCCGAGCCCGACCCGCGCGGGATACCAGTTGTGCATCAGGAAGCCGGTGAGCGCGGCGGCGACCACGCTCAGCAGCACGGCCAGCCCGTCCATCACCTCGGCGGCGGCACAGGCCCCGGCACCGAAGGCGGTGACCACCCCGACCGTCCCGGCCAGCCCGTCGGCGTGGTCCAGCCCCTTGAAGGCGAGGGTGGCGAGGACGATCCAGCCGATGGCCAGCAGCCCGCCCGCCGCGCCCGTCTCGTCGTACGGCACCACGCAGACCGCCGCCACGGCCGTCCCGGTGACGAGCACGCGCGCGCGCAGCCGCCACACGTCGGCCACCAGGCCCAGCCCGGCGACGGCGGCGGCGGCCGTGAGCAGCCGTCCGACCCCGTCCCCGAGCGGGGCGACCCGGGTCCACTCCCCCGTTCCGGCGACCAGGCAGGTGACGATCACGACCGCGAGACCGCCGAGGAGGGGCAGGGGCCGCTGCCGGCGCCGGTCCAGGATCCCGGCCCTCCGGGCGGGCAACCGGAGCGCCGCCGCGAGCACGGCGGTGAGGAGAAGGGCTGCGGTGGCGGCGGCGATCCCGTAGAGCACGGCTCTAAGGTAGGGGCGAAAGTATCAATTCGGTACGAATAACACGATCCGATTGACTGGCGGCGACCGAGATCACCCCGCGCTCTGCTGCATCCCGGCGGAAGATGGGGGTAGTCTCAGACGGACTGCATAAGTTACCGCTTAGTAATGTCGATCAGCTCAGACAGCTCGTGTCGACCGAGGCCGCCTCAGGAGCCCCAATGCAACTCGCCGCGATCATCGTGTCGCTGGTCCTGATCGTGGTCGGCGTGGCACTGTTCGGCCGCGCCCTCCTACAGATCTACAACTTCATGCGGCTGGGCCAGCCGGTGCCGGCCGGCACGCGGACCAACGATCCCACACAGCGCACCCTCACCGTGGTCAAGGAGTTCCTCGGCCACACGCGGATGAACCGCTGGGGCATCGTCGGCGTGGCGCACTGGTTCGTGGCGGTGGGCTTCTTCACCCTGCTGCTGACGATCGTCAACGCGTTCGGGCAGCTGTTCAAGGCGGACTGGCTGCTGCCGGTCCTCGGCGACTGGGCGCCGTACAACGTCTACGTCGAGTTCATCGGCACCATGACGGTGATCGGCATCCTCGCCCTGATCGTCATCCGCCAGCTGAGCCACCCGCGCAAGCCGGGCCGCAAGTCCCGCTTCGCCGGCTCCAACTTCGGCCAGGCGTACTTCGTCGAGGCCGTCATCCTCATCGTCGGCGTCTGCATCTTCATGCTGCACGCCCTCGAAGGCGCCCAGCACCACGTGGACGGCTACGAGGCCTCGTTCTTCATCTCGTACCCGGTCGTCTCCTGGCTGGAGCACCTGGACGTCTCCACGCTCCAGAACCTCACCTACTTCTTCGCCGGCCTGAAGATCGCGACCTCCTTCATCTGGATGATCACGGTCGCCCTGAAGACCGACATGGGCGTGGCCTGGCACCGCTTCCTGGCGTTCCCGAACATCTTCTTCAAGCGCAACGCCACCGGCGAGACCTCGCTCGGCGCCCTGCTGCCGATGACGTCCGGCGGCAAGCCGATCGACTTCACCGACCCCGGCGACGACGACGTCTTCGGCGTCTCCCAGGTCGAGCAGTTCTCCTGGAAGGGCCTGCTGGACTTCTCCACCTGCACCGAGTGCGGACGCTGCCAGTCGCAGTGCCCGGCCTGGAACACCGGCAAGCCGCTCTCCCCCAAGCTGCTGATCATGTCCCTGCGGGACCACGCGCACGCCAAGGCGCCGTACCTGCTGGCCGGCGGCGGCAAGACGATGGAGGGCGAGGAGAAGGCCTCCGAGGAGCAGCTCAAGGACGTCCCCGCCGCCGCCCTGGCGGAGGCCGAGCGCCCGCTGATCGGCACCGCCGAGGAGAACGGCGTCATCGACCCGGACGTCCTGTGGTCCTGCACCACCTGCGGCGCCTGCGTCGAGCAGTGCCCGGTGGACATCGAGCACGTCGACCACATCGTCGACATGCGCCGCTACCAGGTCATGATCGAGAGCGCCTTCCCCTCCGAGGCGGGCACGATGCTCAAGAACCTGGAGAAGAAGGGCAACCCCTGGGGCCTGGCCAAGAAGCAGCGCCTGGAGTGGACCAAGGAGGTCGACTTCGAGGTCCCGGTCGTCGGCAAGGACATCGAGGACCTCACCGAGGTCGAGTACCTGTACTGGGTCGGCTGCGCCGGTGCCCTGGAGGACCGCGCCAAGAAGACCACCAAGGCCTTCGCCGAGCTGCTGCACATCGCGGGCGTGAAGTTCGCGATCATGGGCGGCGACGAGAAGTGCACCGGTGACTCCGCCCGCCGCCTGGGCAACGAGCCCCTGTTCCAGGAGCTCGGCATGGAGAACGTGATGGCCCTGAACACGGCGTTCGGCGAGGAGCTGGACGACGAGGGCAAGGTCGTCCCCGAGTCCGCGAAGCCCCGGTCGGCGAAGAAGATCGTCGCCACCTGCCCGCACTGCCTCAACACGATCGGCAACGAGTACCCGCAGCTCGGCGGCGACTACGAGGTCATCCACCACACCCAGCTGCTCCAGCACCTGGTGGACGAGGGCAAGCTGGTCCCGGTCACCCCGGTCGAGGGCATCATCACGTACCACGACCCGTGCTACCTGGGCCGCCACAACAAGATCTACACGCCGCCGCGCGAGATCATCGGCAAGGTCCCGGGCCTGCGCAACGAGGAGATGCACCGCCACAAGGAGCGCGGCTTCTGCTGCGGCGCCGGCGGCGCGCGGATGTGGATGGAGGAGCGGATCGGCAAGCGCATCAACAACGAGCGCGTCGACGAAGCCCTCTCCCTCAACCCCGACATCGTCTCCACCGCCTGCCCGTTCTGCCTCGTCATGCTGACCGACTCGGTCAACGGCAAGAAGAACGACGGCAAGGCGAAGGAGTCCATCCAGGTCGTGGACGTCGCCCAGCTGCTGCTCGACTCGGTCAAGACGCCGGTCGACCCGGCGGGCGAGGCCGAGACGGAGAGCGAGCCGGAGCCGGAGCCGGTGAAGTAGCTCCCCGCGAACAGCTCCCCGCGCACGCACGGCGCCCCCTGACCCGCACGGGCAGGGGGCGCCGTCGTATCCGCTAGGCGCTCTTGGGCGCGGCCTGCTGCACCACCTCGAAGGACCACAGGGTCGAACCGGAGGCCGCCGGCTTCGGGCGCTCGCCGCCCTCGCCGCCGCCCTGGTGCGCGGACTTCATCGGCCCCTCCATCCACGCCTGGAAGGACTCCTCGTCACGCCAGCGCGTGTACACGAGGTACTGGTCGGTGCCCTCGACGGGCCGCAGCAGCTCGAACCACTCGAAGCCGTCGGAGTTCTCCACGGCGTGGGCCCGCGAGGCGAACCGCTTCTCCAGCACCTCCCGCTGCTCGGCGGGAACGGTCAGCACGTTGATCTTCACTACGCTCATGGCACCATCCTGACCCACAATCCGCCCGGGGCACGGCTGCCGCCGCCAGGCGAACGCGTCGTCATCGCCGCGGTCGCCGACGGGCCCGGTGCGGCCTCGGGTGCCGCGACCTCGACGGCGGTGGCGCAGCGGCCCGCCGCCATACGCGTCCGGCGGCGGACTGCCGTACCCGCGCGGCCCGTTCCCGCACGGCGGCGGAGAAACCGGACGGCGTCGCACCGGCGGCGGCCTCCTCCGCTCGGCCTTCCCGGAGCCGCCGTCACGCACCGGCCGTCACAGGAGCCTCGGAAAAAATCACCGAACTCATGTACAACCTTTACGCCCCGGCGCGGGTCTCCTGATCGCCGGCCTCCTGTGAACCGCGGGACAACTCGCGTCGAACACGGGGAGGCCGCACCCCATCGACTGCGGATGCCCGCCAGGCATCCCCCGCATGCCGTAGGAGAAACCGCATGCACAAGCACCGCCGACTCGCCCTCGCGACGGCCACCGCGGCCGCGCTGACGGGCGGTCTGCTCACCTTCGCCGCCTCGCCCGCGACCGCCGCGGACTCCGTCAAGGTCGCGAAGGCCGACTTCAACGGCGACGGCATCGGCGACGTCGCCACCTCGGCGGCCGGCGCCTACGTCAGCGGCCACAAGGACGCCGGCCAGATCGTCGTGCTGTACGGCACGGCCACCGGCGTCTCGGCCGCCAAGCGCACCGTCATCAGCCAGAACACCACCGGCGTCCCCGGCACCGCCGAGGCCGGCGACGGCTTCGGCCGGGAGACGGCCTACGGCGATTTCAACAACGACGGCTACGACGACCTCGCCGTCAGCTCCCCCTACGAGAAGGTCGGCACCGACACCAACGGCGGCGACCTCGTCATCCTCTACGGCTCCAAGAGCGGCCTGACCGGCAAGTCCGCCCACCTGGTCGACCCGGCCGCCTCCGCCCACGACTACTGGGGCAAGGACCTCGCCGCCGGCGACTTCGACGGCGACGGCAAGACCGACCTGGTCGTCGGCAGCTCCGCCGCCACCCTGTACCTCTACAAGGGCGGCATCAGCAGCTCGGGCACCGCGGGCAGCGTCACCACCGTCAAGCCGCCCATCCTGTCCGGCAGCAACGACTACCCGTTCGGCCCAATGAGCCTGACCGCCGGTGACGTCAACGGCGACGGCCGCACCGACCTCGTGGTCGACGGCTACGAGACCTCCACGCAGTACGGCTGGAACACCAACTACTGGCTGCCCGGCACCGCCAGCGGTCTGAGCGGCTCCTCCGCCAAGGCCCTCAAGCCCGGCATCATCACGGCCATCGGCGACATCAACGGCGACGGCTTCGGCGACATCGTCAGCGGCGCCGGCTGGGACGCCACCACCGAGGACGGCACCCCCGTCCCGGACGCCTCCAACGGCGGCCGGGTGAACGTCACCTACGGCTCCGCCTCCGGCCCGGCCGGCACCACCGGCATCAACCAGGACACCGGCAGCGTCCCCGGCACCTCGGAGAAGGGCGACTCCTTCGGCTGGGACCTCGACCTCGGCGACGTCAACGGCGACGGCTACCAGGACCTCGTGGTCAGCGCCCCGCTGGAGGACATCGAGGGCGTCACCGACACCGGCGCGGTCACCGTCCTGTACGGCTCGGCGTCCGGCGTGAACACCGCCTCCGGCACCCAGTCCTTCAACCAGAACACCACCGGCGTCCCCGGCGGCAACGAGAAGAACGACCTCTTCGGCGTCGACGTCAAGCTCGACGACGTCACCGGCGACGGCAAGGCCGACCTGGTGATCGGCGCCAACGAGGACGGCGGCGACGGCGCCCTCACCTACCTGCCGTCCAACGGCACGAAGATCACCACCTCCGGCAGCCGCTTCATCGGTGCCGGCACCGCCGGCATCTCCACCTCGGGCACCCCGCAGTTCGGCTCCCTCTTCGCCGACTGACCAGCCCTCGCCCACGTTCACCCCCTGGCCGGGCCCGCGCGTCGCGGGCCCGGCTCCCTCCCCTTCCGGAGCCCCGCCTTGCGCAAGCGCGTCCTCCTGCTGGCCGCCACCCTGACCACCGGCCTGCTCACCGCCCTGCCCATCAGCCCCGCCGCCGCCGCGCCCTCCCGTCTGACCGGCGACTTCAACGGCGACGGCTACCTGGACATCGCCCTGAGCGCCGCCGGACACCAGGTCGGCTCCGCGCAGCAGGCCGGCGCGGTCGTCGTGCTCTACGGCTCGTCCTCGGGCGTCTCGGCCGCCAAGCGCACCCTGATCACGCAGAACTCCACCGGTGTCCCGGGCACCGCCGAGGCGGGGGACCTCTTCGGCCTGAGCCTGGCTGCCGGCGACCTCGACGGCGACGGCTACTCCGACCTCGTCGTGGGCGCACCGAACGAGACCATCGGCGACCGGGACTCCGTGGGCAGCGCGACCATCCTGTGGGGCGGCGCGTCCGGCCTGTCCGGCGGCGCCCTGGTGCCCCAGCCGTCCACCCAGGAGGAGTGGAACAACTTCGCCACCGGCATCGCGGTCGCCGACTTCGACGGGGACGGGAAGAACGACCTCACCCTGACCGGGCGGACCGAGACCCGTGTCTACAAGGGACCCTTCACCCGCACGGGCACCCCGGTGAGCAACCTCCGCGTCGGCGAACTGGGCACCACGGCCGATGTGTTCGCGGGCGACGTGAACGGCGACCGCACCGCCGAGCGCTTCTACCCGTTCCTCGTCGACGGCGACGAGGGCGGCGACGTCAGGTACTTCACCTGGAACGGCTCCAAGCACGTCATGAAGGACCTGCCGAAGGCCGACGGTCTGCCCGGCGCCATCGGCGACGTCAACGGCGACGGCTACGGCGATGTCGTCCTCGGCGACCCCACGGACCCCGGCACGTCCAAGAAGTCCGGCCACAAGGGCGGCCAGATCTCCGTCTGGTACGGCGGCCCGAACGGCCCCGACCCCGCCCAGACCCCGACCGTCATCAACCAGGACACCGCGGGGGCGCCCGGAACCGGCGAGACGGACGACCTGTTCGGCTCGTCGGTCAGCACCGGTGACATCAACGGCGACGGCTACGCCGACGTCGCGGTCGGCGCCCCCGGCGAGGACCTGGGCAAGTTCAACGAGGCCGGCGCGGTGACGGTCCTGTTCGGCTCCGCCTCCGGCCTGACCACCAAGGGTGCGAAGACCTGGACGCAGGACACGGAGGGCGTGCCCGGCGGCTCCGAGACCGGGGACCAGTTCGGGCAGTCGGTGCGGCTGACCGACATCAACAAGAACGGCAAGGCCGACCTGGTAGTCGGCGCGGGCGGCGAGAACGGCTACGGCGCCGTCACGGTCCTGCGCGGCACCGCCTCCGGTCTGACCACCGACTACGCCAAGTTCATCGGCGCCCGCGACGTCTCCGTGCAGGGCCTCGGGAACTTCGCGTGGGCCATCGCCCAGTGACGCACCCCCGCCCCAGGCCTCCCCGGGGGAACTCCCCGCGGGCACGCGTCCTCGCCGTCGCGCTCGCCGGCGTGCTGGCCCCGCTCACCCTGACCGTGCCCGCCGCCCACGCGGCCACGGCCGCCGCCCCGTACGACTTCAACGGCGACGGCCGCGCCGACCTCGCGATCGGCGCCCCCGACGCGACGGTCGGCGGCCGGTCCAAGGCGGGAGCCGTCTCGGTCGTCTACGGCAGCTCCACCGGGCCGAAGACGGCCACCCGCGCCCTGATCACCCAGAACACGGCCGGTCTGCCCGGCACCGCCGAGGCGGGCGACGCGTTCGGCAGCGCCGTCGCCTCCGCCGACCTGGACAAGGACGGCTACGCCGACCTCCTGGTCGGCGCGCCCGGCGAGGACGTCGACGGCGACACCAACGGCGGCACGGTGGTCGTCGTCTGGGGCTCCCGGTCCGGTCTCTCCGGCTCCCGCACGGTCGTCGACTACTGGAAGGAGGAGACGGACCGGTACGGGCAGGCCCTGGCCGTCGGCGACCTCGACGGCGACGGTGACCTCGATGTCGTCATCGGATCCACCGGCTCCAGCGCCCTGAACTTCGTCAACGGCCCCGTCACCCGGTCCGGCCCCTTCCAGGGCGGCTCGGGCGCGGGCTTCCCCGCTCCCTACTCGCCGTCGTACGGCGTCACCTCCGTGTCCGCAGGGCGGATCTCCCCCGCCTGGTCCACCAGCCTGGTGGTGCACGGCCGGCAGTCCCGCACCGGTGCCGCCGTCACCCACCTGGTCACCGACCCGTCCCTCGGCAACTACACCGACTGGTGGCAGCGGCTGCCCGCCGGCACGGTCTCGGCGATCGGCGACATCGACAAGGACGGGTACGCCGACATCGCCGTCGGCGATCCTGCCGAGCCCGCCGCCGACCCGGCGGGGGCCAAGGGCGGCAAGGTCACCGTCGTCTACGGCGGACCGGGCGGCGAGGACACCTCCCGCGCCCCGCTGGTCCTCGGCCAGGACACGCCGGGCGTGCCGGGCGCGGCCGAGACCGGCGACGCGTTCGGCAGCAGCGTCTTCCTGGGCGACGTGGACGGGGACGGGTTCGCGGACCTGGCGATCGGTGCGCCCGGCGAGGACTTGGGCGCCGGGTCGGTCACCCTCCTGCGGGGCGCCGCCTCCGGGCTGACGACCAGGGGCGCGGTGTCGTACACCCAGAACACCGCGGGCGTCCCCGGCACGGCCGAGAAGGGCGACCGCTTCGGCGCCCGGGTCCTGCTCGCCGACCACTCCGGCGACCGGCGCGCCGAGCTGACCGTGGCGGGGCCGGGCGAGAACGCGGGCGACGGCGCGGTCTGGTCGCTGCGCGGCGCCTCCGCCGGACCGACGACGGCCGGGGCGCTCTCCTTCGGCCCGTCGGCCACCGGGGTCTCCACGGCGGGCACCCCGCGGTACGGCTCGGTCCTCAACGACTGACACTTCCCGGCACCACCCCGGGGGATGCCCGGGGGGAACCCGGGCCGGACCCTGAACCGCCCCCTGACGCTCCCTTAGGGGATGTCACAGGTCGGCCGCAAAGCCGGGCCCGGACCACCGGGCCCGGCACATCGGCCCCCAGGACCAGGTACGTTCGTTGACGTGGCTGGATTCAGGATCGGACGCGGGGGCCGGGACAACCGCACCCCCCAAGGACAGCAGGCGCCGCAGGGACCGTCGTACGGGCACGGGCAGGGTCCCGCCCGGCCCGGGGGGCCGTCGTACGGACGGCCGGGCCCCTCCGCTCCCACGGGCCCCTCGTACGGCTACCCGTCGGCGCCGCAGCCGCCGTACCAGCGGCAGGGGCAGTCGTACGGGTACCCGGGGCCGGCCGACGACGGGCCGGAGTACTTCGGCGACGGCGGCCACCACCCGGGCCCCGGCCCCGGCGCGCACGACCCCTACGCCGCCAACAACCCGGGCCACACCCAGGCCTTCTCGGTCGACGAGGCCGCCGGCTACACCCAGGGCGCGACCTACCAGGCGGGCTCCGCCGCCGCGCCGGCCGCGCCGCTCGGCCCGCCCCTGCACTGGAAGGAACTGCTGAAGGGGATCGTCCTGTCCCCGAACGACACCTTCCTGCGCATGCGGGACTACACGATGTGGGTGCCCGCCCTCGTCGTGACCTTCCTCTACGGCCTGCTCGCGGTCTTCGGCTTCGACGGCGCCCGCCAGGACGCGATCAACGCGACCCTCTCCAACGCGGTGCCGATCGTGCTGATCACGGCGGTCGTGATGGTGCTCGGCCTGTTCGTCCTGGGCGTGGTCACCCACACCCTGGCCCGCCAGCTCGGCGGCGACGGCGCCTGGCAGCCCACGGTGGGCCTGTCCATGCTGATCACGGCCCTCACGGACGCGCCCCGCCTGATCGTCGCCATGTTCTTCGGCGGCGACGCCGGCTTCGTCCAGCTCCTCGGCTGGGCCACCTGGATCGGCGCGGGCGCCCTGCTGACCCTGATGGTGTCCCGCTCCCACGACCTGCCGTGGCCGAGGGCGCTGGGGGCGTCGGCGATCCAGCTGATCGCGCTGCTGTCGATCGTCAAGCTGGGCACGTTCTGACCCCTGACGCGCGGGAAGGGCCCCCGGCGCACATGCCGGGGGCCCTTCTTGATCTCCGTACTGCGGATCAGGCGTCCAGAACCTGCCCCGCCCGCTTCACCACGGGCGGCTCCACACTCCACGGGAAGTTGATCCAGTCGTCGGTCCGCTTCCACACGTACTCGCACTTCACGAGGGAGTGGGACTTCTCGTAGATCACGGCCGAGCGCACCTCGGCGACGGTGTCGAGGCAGAAGTCGCGGACGAGCTTCAGGGTCTTGCCGGTGTCGGCCACGTCATCGGTGATCAGCACCTTCTTGTCGGAGAAGTCGATCACGTTGGGAACGGGCGCGAGCATGACCGGCATTTCGAGGGTCGTCCCCACACCGGTGTAGAACTCCACGTTCACGAGGTGGATGTTCTTGCAGTCGAGGGCGTAGGCGAGCCCGCCCGCCACGAAGACACCGCCGCGCGCGATGCTGAGCACGATGTCGGGCTCGTACCCGTCGTCGGCGATGGTCTGCGCCAGCTCGCGGATGGCGGCCCCGAACCGCTCGTAGGTCAGGTTCTCCCGCACGTCTGCGCTGCTCATGCTGTCGTCGCCCTCACACCTGGGTCCGATGGAAATTGAGGTAGGAGCGCGAGGCGGTCGGCCCGCGCTGCCCCTGGTACCGGGAGCCGTAGCGCTCACTGCCGTACGGCGACTCGGCGGGCGAGGTCAGCCGGAACATGCAGAGCTGCCCGATCTTCATCCCCGGCCACAGCTTGATGGGGAGCGTGGCGAGGTTGGACAGCTCCAGGGTGACGTGCCCGCTGAACCCGGGGTCGATGAACCCCGCGGTGGAGTGCGTGACCAGGCCCAGCCGCCCGAGGGAGCTCTTCCCCTCCAGCCGGGAGGCGAGATCGTCGGGAAGCGTGATCACCTCGTACGTGGAGGCGAGCACGAACTCCCCGGGGTGCAGGATGAACGGCTCATCGCCCTCCGGCTCCACCAGCCGGGTCAGATCGGCCTGCTCGACGGAGGGGTCGATGTGGGGGTACCGGTGATTCTCGAACACCCGGAAGTACCGGTCCAGCCGGACGTCGATGCTCGACGGCTGCACCATGGTTTCGTCGTAGGGATCGATCCGCACCCGCCCGGCGTCGATCTCGGCCCGGATGTCCTTGTCTGAGAGAAGCACGTAGCGAGGATACGCAAGGCGCGCGGACCCGTCGCAATCGCGACGGGTCCGCGCGCCCGCTGTCACACGCCGACTACAGCCGGTCCCCGCCCGCGGCCCTCACCTCTTCTGGAGGACGACGGGGACCGCGCTGCGGAGCCGGGCACACCGCGGACACCGCACGAGCCGGCCGGGGCCGAGCCGCTCGGCCTTCTGCATAGGGAACGAAGCGGTGCTGAAGACGTGCCCGTCCGCGCATCGGACGACGGTGCGTTCCATCAAGTCCCTCAAGTCCCTTCCCCAGGAGCCTCGTCCGGCGTTGCTGCCCGGACGACAAAAGCCACATTACGGGATCAAAGAGAGGACTCTCCAGACGGCACTCCGACCCCGCCCGGGGGCTCCACGGTACGCCCCAACTCCGGCCGCCCGCAGCCGGATACCCCACTGGAACCGACCCAACCCCCGGGGTCCGGACACCGGGGGCCGACGATGATGTAGAGTGAGCAAGCATCCGGACACCGGACCCTCCGGGGCCGATCCGTCCGTATTACGCGGGTGTAGTTTAATGGTAGAACATCAGCTTCCCAAGCTGAGAGCGCGAGTTCGATTCTCGTCACCCGCTCTGTGAGAAACCCCCAGGTCAGAGACCCGGGGGTTCTTTGTTGTCTAGTCCAATTTGAGGGTGGCGTGGCACGCAGCGCGTCTCAGACAGGGGCCGGCCAAACAGGACTACAGCAGGGCGCCGGTCCGCCGCATCACCAGGGCAGGGGCTCAGGGCGGCGGTTCCACCACCACCCGTGTGCCGAGGCGGCGCCCTCTGCAGGAAGCAGTTCCTTGCGGAGCAAGCCGCCGGTGTCGTCGACTGTCAGCTCGACGAAGAGGGCGTCCAAGGACCCAAGGGCGTTCTGCATCAGTGCGGAGACCGTCCCGGGGAGTTGTTCGCTCACCCGCTCAAGTTCGTCCCTCGCCTCAAGTCGTTCAAGGTACAGATCCGGTGGACACCAGCCGGACGGGGCCCATGCGGATTCCATGTGCCGGACGAGTTTCTCCCAGGCCCCCAGGGAACTCCTCGCTTCCCAGAACGCTGTTCCCGGCGTGTTGGTCTCCTCCGGAAACATGCGGTGCAGATGCCCGACGAAAACGTCCTTGACCGGGGTGGCAATCTTCAGTTCGCGGACCACTTCGGGGATGCGGGCGACGGTGACACGCGGAAGTCGGCTGACGGGGGCCTCAACCCTGTCAATCACATAGTGGGCTTCTTCGTCGTCCGAGTCATACAGGCGTGCTCTTGTGATCAGCCCGTCTTCCGTGGCCAGCCAGTACGCGCTCGGCGGCACTTCCTCGGCGGGAAAGAGGACGATGGTACCTGCCACCCGGGCGAAGGCTGATGCCAGCTGGCGCTCGCTAGGCCGTGGCTGCACGGACTCCTGGACGTAGATGTCCAGGGACGTAGACACGTCCCCCAGCACTGTTGCCTTTTCGCAGAACACCAGGGCGTCCCAGTTGCGCAGCTCTTGGTCGGTGTCCTCGTCGGCGACGTCCACCTCCTGCTCGCGCACATTCAGACACCGCGCGAGTGCCGCTGTGACGGTGTCGAGGCTCAGAGACTCCACGGTGAGGAGGTTGTACGTCATGGCTGATAGGTCCCGTTGTAGATGTCCAAGGCCTTCTGCACGATCCCTGGATTGTTGGTGAAGCGCGGTGCGCGGGTCAGCTGCGGGGCTGCGCTGATGTCACCCTTGGCTTTGACGATCTCTTTGAGCGCCGCGTACTCGTTCCGGTCGAGCTTGACGATGCCCTTGCCGCTGTCGGGATACACCTTGCCCGAGGGTTCCACCTCATACAGGCGCCCGTTGACCTCGTAGCGGCTGAGGTCTTTGTCCCACCTACCCTGGCCCGCAGCGATGTCAGCGAGGTCCTGATTCACATGCTGCTCGTAGCCACGAAGGATCACACTGTTCACTGTCTTGATCTCGCCGCTTCCTGCCCCCGCGACAGTATGCCGAGCGTGCGGGTACATGAGGTTTTTGCCGGCCGCTGGCCCCTTGACGCCATCGACCACCGGCCATGGCCCCCGTCCCGGCCCAGCCCCGCCGGTTCCGGAGCCACTGACCCTCATCGCGTAGCCGTTGCCGACGGCGAGGTCTCCAGAGGCTCCTGCGAGATCACCCGGAACTCCGGCCATGGCCATACGAGGTCCGGCGAGATCGATGTCGATGCTGTCAAAAAAGCTGGTCAAGCCTCCGGCGCGAACGGCTCGGTAAGTGGCGCCGGCCCCTCCGAGGAGACCACCGGCGAGGGCTCCGTACGCGCCGGCCTGCCGTGCCTCATCGAGGCTGAGTCCGCCCTTCTGCTCGCCCAAAGCGAGAGAGACAGGCTGCGTGACGGCGAGATCCACCGTGATGGATTCGACGCCGGCGAAGGCCGCCGTGGCCAGGGTGGTGCCCGCGATGGTGGCGATCTCCTCGGTCACTGCGATGCCCAGGCCGGCGGCCATGTCCGCGACAGTGACCGCTGCCGCCGCTGCCGCGCCCTCCGAGATGCCCGCGGTGAAGATGGCCAGGGCGGTACCGGCGACGAGGGTGGCTCCGACGATCTCCAGCTCGTGTTCCAGCTTCTTCTTCGCGCTGTGCACGGCATCCGCGTACGCGTCCAGGGCCTTGGCCATGTCGCGGGCGGCGTCAGCCAGATCCTTCAGCCAGCCTTGCCCATCGTGGTAGTAGCGGCGCCAGTACGGGTCATCAAAGACGGAGATGGCTTCGCCCTTGTTGTGCTCGATGATGGAGCGAGCTGCTTTGTTGGCGCCGGAGGTGACATCGTCGACGTCGTCGGCGAAGTTCCTCCACACCTTCGCGGCGTCCCGCAACCCGTCTTCATCGGCGTCCGGCCACCACATGCCCGTCAGGTCCTGGACGACCTTGCGGGCCTTGTCCGCGACACTCACTTGCCATCGCCCTTGGCGTCGCGATCGACGCGGATCCGGCTGAACATGCCTCGGATCAGCTCTTCGTTGTCGATGTGCCCGTCGGCCATGTCGACCATGGCTTCCCGAATGCTGGCCAGGCCATCAGCCAGGATCTGGGTGGACTGCTCGATCCGCTTGACATGCGGGCCATACGCCTTATGGAACTTCTCGCCCTGCTCGCCGTCGCCCCAAGGAGAGCCGGCCGCAGCCAGCCCGCGCTTCAACTTCGTGAGCGCTTGCGCGAGGGCAACGCTCTGATCGTGAAAGTGAGGCGCTGTCGCCTTGAGGTCGGCGATCTTGATGTCGAGTACCTCGCCGCTGTCGCCCATGAGTTGAGGTCTCCCCCCTCCGCCGATTACCCGGGCATTCGACCCTAGTTAGCCGTCGCCCCTTCACGTCCGCGAGCTACGCAAAGGCCGAGCAAAGGTCTGCTGGGGAGTCGTGAGCTTTGCCACTGGTCAGCGGCCCGAGAGGCGTGAGCAGGCTCGCCCGTACGGCCCGACGTGCTTGCCTCGTTCGGGGCTCAGCCTTCTTCCTGGGTTTCCAGGAGTCGCTGAAGGGCGGACGGCGGCCCTCGCCTGCAAGGACCGGGACGGCACCGGTGCGGCAGCCGGCAGAGCGTGCACCATGACGGACTCGAAGCCGTTCGCCCGCCCGCCTGCGCACGCGCAAAGAATCTTCCGAAACCGGTCCTCGCACCGACGTAGTGCCGGGGTCGGTAGAGCACGTGCGCGCAGGGCCCCACACGCTCTTACATGGTCGTGCCCTTGTCGTGCCCTTCAGGACGGATAACTACGGTCAACAGCGGTGCCATCTCGCACCGCATCCGCACCATAAGGGCGCGGCTAGCTGCCGGTGGACCTCTCGTTGTGGCTCTTGTCCATGTGGTGCTTCGCACGCTCGGCGCGGACCATGTCGTCCAGGCCGGCGGCTCGGAGGACTGGCCGGCGCGGACCATCGTGTCCTTGAGGGTGGCGCCGGAACGGGTGGACAGTGTGTGTCCGGTGTGGCGAAGGTCGTAGAAGCGGAAATCGTCGGCGAGACCGGCGGCGGCTCGGGCGCGGCGCCACTTCCGACCGAAGGAGCTACGGCGGAAGGGCGCACGCTTGCCGTTGATTCGCTCGGGCTCGGCGCGGCGGACGCAGATGACGAGGTTGTCGGCGTCGACGTCCCGGCGCCGGAGGCGATGCGTCTTTCGGTGGCCGACTCCGCTCGTATGCCTGCCGGAGCGGAGGGCCGACTGTCAGAGCCCGTCATTACCGTGAGGCCCAACTGGCCGGGAACTGCAGAGAGGCACGCCATGGGCGCCAGCACGTGGGACTACGTCACTCCCTACCGGGGCGATCTCGAAGCGACACTAGGGGCCCTGCACGACGAGGTCTTTCAGAAGCTATACGGCCACGATGAAGAGTACGGAAGCCGGGAAGAGCTGTACGCCGACGAAGAGTTCATGGGCGAGGAGGGCACCCACTCGATCCTCGACGTGCATCGCATAGTCGCGACGACCGAGCCGCCGCAGGGACACAGGGAAGCGGACTACTTCACGCTTCGCCCACTCTCCTCCGACCGGCTGGTGCACCACTTCGGAACGGATCGCCCGACCGTACAGCAATACCAAGACGCAATGGCTCGGTCGTATGAGGCCGCGCGCACCAGACGTTTCGGAGACGAGGACACGACTCTTCGCGGTGAACACCGGATGCGCTGGACCGGCGTCTACGTACTCCTCTACACCGAGAACCGGATCACTCATGTCGGCTTCTTCGGTTCCTCCGGGGACTGACCCCCTTGCGCGGCACCTGGCCGCCTGGTTTCGACCAACGCTGACAACCGTCGGCAACTAAGCCACAGGTCGCAGCGTTGATCGGCTAAGCGTCCGCAGGTCAGAGACCCGCCTCAAGGTGCCGGCGTCATGGGTGGCCAGTGCGCCTGAGCTGATGTGCCGTCTTCGTACCAGGGGTCCGTGGTGGCGTACACGGGGGCCACGGGTACCGCGGCCGGCGCGGGAGCCTGAGCTGACGGGGTGCCACCCGCGAGGGAGACTTCGGCACCGTTCTGGCGGGTACCCCAACCCGTCCTGGCACAGGTGAAGATGCCGTACCAGCGAAGCCAGCGGAACCAGGTCCAGGCCATGATGATCGCCAGCGGCATCATCAGCCACGTGAGGAACCGGGAACGGATCCGCTCGTCGGTGCGGATGATGCCGAGGTAGCGCAGGCCCTGCGCCCAGCCGAGCAGGAAGGGGATCCAGAGCATGCTGAGCGGCGGCCTGTTGTCGTAGGCGACCGGTTCCACCACCAGCAGCCATACGGTGACCATCTGGGTGAGGACCATCTGGATCCAGCGCATCGCGTGCAGCCAGAAGGCGGGCCGGGCCATCGACAGGTACCGCATGCGCCAGATGGAGCGGATCGTGGAGCCGCGCATCCAGCGCAGGTACATCCGCCCGAAGTGGTTCCAGCGTTCCGGCATGGCCGTGAAGACGATGGCCGTCGCCTGCTGGACCGTCAGGCCGCGTTCCTGGGCGTACAGGGTGAGCATGCTGTCGTCGCTGAACGCGACGCCGCGGCCCATGAAAGTCTCGTTGAGGTAGGAGCCCAGGTTGTCCCGGACGACGGCGGCGCGGTAGGCCGCCAGCGGACCTGAGTTGACCATGACGGCGCCTACGGCGGACTGTCCCGAACGGTCCACCATTTGCGAGGTCACGAACCACAGGTCGGTCGTGCGGGCCAACAACTGGCTGCTGCGCCAGTGCAGAAGCGCCCTGCGGTATTCCCTCTTCGCCTGCCGGATCGCCCTGCGCGAGGCACGGCCCTGCGGCGGGCTGTACACCGGGCGGCCGGGGCCCTGGTTGTTCGTGGCGATGACGATGCCTGCCACCGACTGCACACGACGCTTCGAGAACGGCTTGAGGATCTCCTCCACCGCGTGCGGGTCGAGGTAGGAGTCGGAGTCCACCGTGATGTAGATGTCCGCCTCCGGACTGGCCTCGACGCCGTGGGCCTGCGCATGGCGCTTACCGCCGTTCGGCACCCGCTGCCACGTCGTGTGCACACCTGCCTGCTGTGCGGCTGCCAGCCACCAGTCACGCACGTCCGCATAGTCCGTGGTGGTCGAACCGTCGTCGACGACATGGACGCTGTCGGGGCGGCGGGTCTGCTGGAGGAAGGACTCCAGCCCCAGCTTCAGGTAGCCGGGGTCCTCGTTGTACACCGGCATCAGGATCGACACGTGGAGTCGGTCCAGACGCTCACGCGCCCTGGCCGGGACACGGGTCGGCCGGTCCAGGTGGTAAAGCGCGACCTGGATGGCGAACAGGACGAACGTGCCGAGCCATACGAACGACAGACGTCCGGTGGTCCGGGAGTCCCAGCTGGAGACGACGAGTACGTGGTGGGCCGTCCAGACAGTGAGCAGAGCCAGCCCGCAGATCGCGATGAGGACCGTGCCGGACCGGTGCTGCCACGCGGACAGCACCGGCTCCTGCTCACGTCGTCCGCGGCTCACTCCTCGCCCACGGACTGACGCCTGCGGAAGCCCACACGGGTCACGAGGATCCCCGCCAGGACCACGCTGGCGGCTACGGCGACCATCCACCAGCCGGTGTAGATGGTCACTCCGGCAACCGTGAGACCACCGGCGCCGGTGGCAGCGAGCTGCTGACCGTCGGACATAGAGAACTCCCCCCAGGAGTGCGGATATTTTGTGGAAATTGTGAAGATTGTATATGAAAGTTGAAGGATCTCATGACAGGTGGCCTGTGACGTGCGACGCAGCGGGCAACTCGACTCAACGACTTCGCGTCTTGGTCAGGTTGAGCGGGCGTCATGGACTCAGGGGCGGCCGAGAGCGCGGTACTCCCAACCGGCCGCGCGCCACTGCCCCGGGTCCAGTGCGTGCCGGCCGTCGACGATGCGCTTACGGGCAACGACGGCTCCCATGGCCTCGGGGTCGACGAGGCGGAACTCGTTCCACTCGGTGAGCAGTACGACGACGTCGGCAGCCTCCGCCGCGGACATTGCGTCAGTGGCGTAGGCGAGTTCGGGATGGCTCCGTCGGGCGTTGTCCGTGGCCGCCGGGTCGGTGACCGTCACCTGCGCTCCGAGCCGGTGCAGCGCGGCGGCGACATCGAGGGCCGGGGCGTCGCGGATGTCGTCGGAATCGGGTTTGAAGGCCGCGCCCAGCGCCGCCACTCGTACCCCCGTCAGGTCTCCGCCGGCGAGTTCCGCGACGAGTTCCACGGTGCGTTCCCGCCGTCGCTTGTTGATCGCGTCCACTTCACGCAGGAAGCTGACCGCCTGGCCGACGCCCAGCTCCTCGGCGCGGTGGGCGAAGGCCCTGATGTCCTTGGGCAGGCATCCGCCGCCGAAGCCCAGGCCCGGCTTGAGGAACCGGCCACCGATCCGGTCGTCGTAGGACAGGGCCTCGGCGAGCCGGGTGACATCACCACCGGTGGCCTCGCAGATCTCTGCCATGGCGTTGATGTAGGAGATCTTCGTGGCAAGGAAGGAGTTGGCGGCCATCTTCACCAGCTCGGCCGTCGTCAGGTCGGTGACCACCACCGGTGTGCCCTGGTCGACGACAGGTCCGAAGGCGGCGCGCAGCTGCTTCTCGGCCCAGTCGGAGGACACTCCGAAGACGAGCCGATCGGGGCGTAGCGTGTCGTCCACGGCGTACCCCTCGCGCAGGAACTCGGGGTTCCAGGCGACTTCGACATCACGCCCGGCAGGAGCGACACGCCGGACCAGCTCGGTGAGCCGGGCAGCCGTCCCCACTGGCACGGTCGACTTGCCGACCACGAGGGCACGCCTGCGAAGGTGGGCCGCCAGCTCGGTGACCGCGCTGTCCACGTAGCGCAGGTCGGCAGCGTCCGAACCCGGCTGCTGAGGTGTGCCGACACAGATGAAATGGACGTCGCCGAACTCCGCGGCGTCGGCGAAGCTCGTGGTGAACCGCAGGCGGCCGGAGTCGAGTGCCTTCGCCAGCAGCTCGGGAAGTCCCGGCTCGAAGAACGGCACCTCGCCCGAGTTGAGCCTGGCGACCTTCCCCGCGTTCGCGTCCACGCCGAGGACGTGGAAGCCCAGGGCGGCCATGCAGATGGCATGAGTGGCCCCCAGGTAGCCGGTGCCTATGACGGTGAGGCGGGGGGCCGGCTCGTCACTGTCAGCCGCTCCCGCGGTCACGGCGGGATCCGGTGCAGCGATGACTGCCATGCTCAAACTCCAGTTGCTTCGCCTGTTACCACGGGGAACGAGCGGCATGCGTCTCCCGCCGCGCAGGGCGGGTCCGGTCGCCGGTCGCTTCGACGAAAATTCGCTGTCGGACGCCCGGGAGGGGCGCTGTGCTCCCCCCACGCACGCACCGCGGAACCGACCGAAGTCAGCGGCTTCGTACCGGAATCAGGTAGATCACCCCACCTGGCGGTACTTCGTCCCCCAATGTTGAATGTAGTAAGAAGATAATCCAGCCAGAGCGGATGTGAAGAACCTGCGAAGTTGCGTGACTTTTTCGTGATCTTGTGAAGATGGCGTCACGCGCTCGGCGCAGGGCCACTCCCCATGGAGAACGGCCTCTTGAGTGCAAGTACCTGGGGAGACGGTGAACACCGCGCTGCGTGGGGCGTTGGAGAACCGTGAGTCCGGCTGGACGGGGGACGTCCAGACCGTGTGCGCAGGGCAGAACAAGGCCGGCGGCACCGAGTTGCCGGTGGTCGTCCACGAGCCCGGCCGCCCACGTCGATCGTGTTCGTGGGCGGCTCGGAGTCGGTGGCGAGGGACGGCGTCGGCCGGTCCGTCGCCTCAGCGTCCGGTCAACCGAGGACCGAGGACGAATCGCAGCCGAGACTGGCGCGGCTGGCGACGGTGAAGGAGATGCTTCCGGTGTTCTCCCAGATGTTGTTGATGTTGGCGAACAGCCACCTCGTGGTCAGGCTGTGGTCGGCCGACGAGAGGGTGGCGGTCCGGCCCTCCGTCCCGGGCCTGATCCGGAACGTCACCACGGTGTCCCACAGCTTCTGGGGCGGTGTCTCCTGGGCGCTCAGCGTCGTCCCGGAGAAGCTGCCCGGCCCCGTCACCGACACCACGTCGGCCACCGCCATGACCGAGGCCAGATTGACCCGGTGGATGTGGTACTGCGCTCCCACGGGATTGCGTGTGGTGTCCGGGCGCCACCTGAACGTGAACGTCGATCCCGGCGCGATCCGGCCGCCGAACGGGTTGGGCGACGACGACTCGTTGATCACACCCTCGCCCAGCCGGGCGCCGAAGACGTTGCGCCAGTAGAAGCGGGGGTTGAGCCGCGCGTTCCCCGGCTGAATGCACTCCGGGTCCCGCGCTGCCGTGGTCTGCGCCGCCGCGGCGGGCCGCGCCGGCCGCGCCTGTGCCGTGGCGGCGTTCGCGGGCAGTGACGACGCCAGCAGCATCGCTGCGGCCAGCGCCCCCACGGCCCATGTGCCCCGCTCTCCCCGCCGCAGCCGCAGCACCGACGAGGCAGCGCGCCCGATGCGGCCCGGCAGACGGTTTCCTGCTCCGTACATCCTCCAGCCTTTCTCTTCCGCGTAACCCGTCGGTGGCTCCGGGTCGAGCCGGCGGAGCCACCGACGGGCCGGTTCGTCGGGGGGGGTCAGTCCTCGTCGGGGTCGAGGACGCGGCCCTTGAGCTTGATCGGGCTGGCGGAGCCGACCTTGAGCTGGCCGTCGGTGTAGCGGCCCGGCGTCGCGCCGTCGACTGCGGTCACCTGGGCGCCGTAGCCGATGCACTCCTGGTTGGTGGACAGGTACGGGTTGTGCGTGAAGGTCAGGGTGCGGCCCCCGTCGCGGAGGGTGCCCTGGGTGGTTTCCAGGTTGCCCTTCGCCTGGAGGGTGTTGACGTCGTGGTAGGCCCAGGAGAGCCAGCCGGTGAACACGAAGCCGGTGGGCGCCTTCAGGGTGAAGGTGATGTCTCCGGGGTTCACCGGGTCGGGGACGGTGCTGAGGATGCCGAAGCTGAGGTGGGCGGGGACTCCGCCCGGGGCGTCCTCGACGATGCCCTGCTGGAGGATGTAGAGCTTGTTCTCGGAACCGGACTGGACGGGGGCCTGGGTCTGCGTGGCCATGCGTGTCCCTTCTGTGGATGGGTGCGTCCGCGTGAGCGGATCCGCCGGTGGCGGGCTTGGGGGCCGGGCCCGCTCATGGACCGTCGGGATGGGCCGCCGGGGCCGGGTACGGGTGTCATGAGCTAGGCGGGTGGCGCGGGGTCGGTCGGTGCGTGGTCGGCCAGGAGCGGGCCGAGGACGGACAGGGCGCCGAGGGCGATGTCCTCGTAGAGGTAGAAGCCGGCCTCCAGCGGCGGCAGTTCGGCGCCGGTGTCGTCGGTGACGGGTTCCGGGTCGGTGGCGTAGCCGGCGTCGTCGTCGGGGTCGGCGTCGGCGTCGGGGGCGGCGGGCCCGAGCAGGTCGGTGAGGTCCTGCGCGGCGCTCAGGAGGGTGCTGCGGGCGGTGGTGGTCAGCAGGCTCAGTGGGAGGCCGAGCGCGGCGGTCGTGCGCTGGCCGGGAACCAGCTTCGTCACCGCCGGTGCCTCCTCGGTGGCCGCGGCGGCCAGCCGCACGGGGAGCGTGCAGGCGGCGACGATCCGCTCGGTGGACATCACGGGCGGGGGGTCGCCGTCGACCATGAGGTCTTCCCACTCCATCAGGTCGAAGAGGAACTGACCGCCCTTGTACAGGGGCCAGGGCCGGACGGTGTCGAGCAGGAGGCGGGCGCGTTCGGGGGCGTCGCGGCGCAGGGCCACGCCGTGCCTGGCCAGGGTGCACAGGCACTGGCGCAGGCTGCTGTTGACCTGGCCGAGGAAGGCGAAGGCCCGGTGGTCGGTGGGGGTCAGCGGGCCGGTGCCGGTGGGACCGGCCGGCGGGGGCGGGGGCGGGGTGCTGGTCACAGTGGCCTTGAGGTGACGTAGTGGGCGATCTGCCGCAGGACGGCTTTGCCTTCGTTCTCGGGGATGAACCGGAGGTCTTCCTCGAAGCGGGCGATGCCTTCGGCGGCGAGCCGGTCGGCGAGGTCGGTGGCGTACTCGATGGAGCCGTGCCGGCGCATGGCGGCGAGGAGTTCCTCGGCGTGCTGCTGGGTCTTGTCGGTACGGCGCTGCCGCAGGACGTCCAGGAGGCGGGGGCGCTCGTGGGCGTACGCGGTGCGGAAGAGGTGGATCAGCATCACCGTGCGCTTGCCTTCGAGCAGGTCGCCCAGGGGCTCCTTGCCGTAGAGGGCCTCCTCGCCGACCAGGTTCAGGATGTCGTCCTGGATCTGGAAGGCGATGCCGATCAGGCGGAACGCCTCGTCGAACCGGCTCAGCACGGCGGGGTCGGTGACGCCGGCGCAGACGGCGCCGATGCGGCACGGGCTGATGCAGGTGTACCAGCCGGTCTTCTTGGTGCTCATCGTGAAGTAGGCGTCGTCGGCTTCGGGGACGACCTCGTGGCGGATCCAGCCCAGCTCCATGGCCTGCCCCTCGATGGACTCCCGGCACATGTGCACCGCCTCGTGGATGAGGCCGAGGGTGCGGACGAGGCCAAGGGTTTCGAGGTTGGACAGGAAGGCGTCGACGGCGAGCAGGTTCATCCCGTCGCCGACGTTGACGGCCAGGCCCAGGCCGTGTTCCTCGTGCAGGGTGGGCAGACCGCGCCGGTGGGTGGACTCGTCGGCGATGTCGTCGTGGACGAGGAAGCCGTTGTGGAACAGTTCCAGCGCGGCGGCGGCGCGTACGGCGTCGTCGGGGCGCCCGCCGAAAGCGGCGCAGGCGGCGATGGTCAGGGTGGGACGCAGGCCCTTGCCCTGGCGGGCGGGGTAGGAGCGCATGAGGTCGTACAGCTCGGCACGCGGTTCGCGGTCCGGCAGCAGCCGTTCGATCTCCTCGTTGGTACGGGCCCGGCACCGGAGCATGGTCTCCATCAGGTCCGCGTCCTGGACGGTGTCCTCCAGCGACCAGTCGGTGCTGGTGCGGCCGTCCCACAGCAGCCGCGGCGCGGTGACGGTGGTGCCGCCGACCAGCGCGGGGGGTGCGGGCGCGTCCTCGGGGGAGCGTCGGGCGAGGAAGTCCAGCGCCGTCCAGTCGACGGGGTCGGCGGCCGGTTCCCGGGCGGCGGGTGTCGCGCTGCCCCACAGCTGGGGGGCCTGTTCGCGGTAGGCCCCCCACAGTTCCTGCATGCTGCGCAGGCCCGCAGCGCGCTGGGACAGCAGGGTGAAGGCCCGCCAGACGGCGAGGGCGTCGTCGCGGGAGCCGCGGACGTCGAGGCTGTCGGGCAGGACCTGGTCGACGGGCGGGCGCTGGAGGTCGAACAGCAGGTTCATGGCCCGGTTGTCGAAGGCGACCTCGACGTCGGGGTCCGGGCAGCGGTCCCGGTCCACCACGATACGGCTGTGCCGTGCGGTGAGTGTGGCGTGGCTGCCGTCGTTGAAGTGCAGGCCCAGCCGGATGCCGCGCAGTTGGTCGGCCGCGGCCGCGAGGATCGCCGGCGCCCGGTCGGACAGGGCGGCGACGGTCTCGTCCAGCAGCCGTGCACCGGAGAACGCGGGGACGGTCTCAGTCATGGGCACCCCCGGCGAACTCCACGATGCCCCCGGTACGGAAGCCGATACGGCGTCCGCCGATGCGGCCCTCCACGGTGCACGGGCCGAGGGTCTCGTGCACGCTGAACGGGTGCAGGCTGGTCTCGGACGGGTTGATGATCCGGCCCGCCGTGTGCGAGCGGAAGTCGAGGACGAGACGGTCGTCGCCGAGCCGTGCGGTGATCAGCAGCCGGCCGGGCACCGCGGCCATCGGCGGGGTGCCCAGCAGGCCCGCCAGCGGCGGCACCATCGCCACCCGGTCACGGTCCAGGCTGCCGCTCACCGCGACCCGCAGGTTGCGCCGCGGGAAGTGACGGATCATGCGCCCGTCGCGCCACAGCATCACCGATCCGTTGGCCGCGTCCGCGGGATACGCGGGCTGGATCAGGGTGAAGACGACCGCCGCGGGCGGGGCCTGGTCGACCGGGCCCGAGGGGTCGTTGACGAATCCGAAGACCCAGCCGCCGAGTGTGGGCCAGGACCACCGGCCGCGTACCCGCTCGTGGTAGCCGAGCAGGCCCGTCTCCGTCTCCGTACCGTCGCCGTGCCGCAGGGTTCCGGTGCCCAGGACGCCGGGCTCCGACTGCCACCGCAGGTGCTCGTCGTCGCCGAACGGCGCGCACTGCGAGGTGCACGGCCTGCTGGTCCGGGTCAGCCGTACGTCCGCCGCCGGCGCCGCCGAGCGGGCCGCCACCCGGAACGCGCCGGGTTCACCGTGCGGGTGCGGCAACCGGAAGGCCGACCACGGCAGTTCCGGCTGCTCGGCGTTGAACTGCGTCGCACTCCAGCCGTGCCCCTCCCCGTAGAGCAGCAGGATCGCCATGTGCTGTCCCTCGGCCGCCGTGCCGGTGCCGCTGCGACGCCCGGTGGCGGGGGCGCCCGGGTGCGCGAGGACCGAGCCGGTGGAGGAGCCCAGGACGGAGAGGTTCGCGATGAGTGCCTGCTGCCCGCACCGGGACAGGAACGCGTAGTGCAGCCATTTGCGGTCGAGCGGGTGGGCGAGCGGGGCATGTGGGAAGGGGCCCTGCGGACCGAACCTCGGGAGAGCGGGCGTGGACACGTTTCGAACGTTAACCCAGGGTAGTCGATCACTTGCAACTCGTGACCATCACGAGGGTGACCTGGGAGCACAGAAACGATTACCTCCGCATTCAGGGTTTGAGAACGCAAAGAGCCGCCCATGGCGGGTGGTCCGCCACGGACGGCTTCGAATGGCGTGCGTGCCCTCGTCGGTCGCCGTCAGTCCTCGTCGTCTCCGAGAACGCTCGCCCTCAGACGCACTTCCGGCCGGCCCGCGATCACCGCCCGCCCGTCGGTGTACCGGCCCGGCTCGGCGTCGTCCAGGGCACGGATGCCGAGCGTGTAGACCAGGGCCGCCGCCGGATGGCCGGCAGTGTTCAGGCGGGGCTCGTCCGTGACGACCAGCGATCGGCCGCCGTCCCCGACCGTCCCCGTCGGGTTCCCGCCAGGGATGACCGTGCGATCCGCGCGGTAATACGCGCAGGTGACCCGGCCGTCGAAGACGAACCCCGTCGGAGCCGTGAAGTGGTGCTCCACCCGTCCCGGGGCCCACGGGTCGGTGGAGGAGACCCGTACGTGGAGCAATTCGCTCTGCCCGCGCCGGATCTCCAGACCGACCTCCTGCCGGACCAGCAGCCGGGCGGGTTCCGGCTCCGGCTGCCGCTCGCGCTCCGGTTCCACGTCCGGCGTCGGTTTCTCGTCCCGTTCCGGCTCCGTGCCTTCGGAGTGTGCGGTGGTGAGGGGGACGGCCGCGATCCGGTGGTGGAAGTTGTCCGCCACGAGCAGGCGCCCCGCCGGATCCACGGCGAGACCGCACGGGTAGGCCAGCTCGGTGTGGACGGCGGCGTCGGCCGGGTCGCCGGACGCGGTGGTCTCGCGGGCCGCCGGATCCGGCTGCCCCGCGACGACACGGGCCGCTCCGTCGGCCAACCGCCACACGCGGTGTCCGGTCTGGTCGGCCACGTAGAGCACGCCCTCACCGTCGACCGCCACCGCGCACGGCGCGCCCCAGTCGACCGCCGTGCCGTCGGCGCCCCCGTCCGGCGGGCCCGCCAGCACCCGAAGCACCCCGTCCGAGCCGAGCAGCAGTACCCGACGGCCCTCCGGGTCGGCGATGTACAGCCGGCCGGCCGCGTCGACCGCCAGGCCGGCGGGGAGGAACGCCTCGCCCGCGTCGGCCGCGCCCGAGCCACCGGACCGCCCGGATGCCGTGACGACCGTACGGATGACACCGTCGCCGTCGATCCTGCGCACTCGGGGGATGCCCGCTTCCCCGACGTACAGCCGGCCGGCCGCGTCGACGGCCACCGCGCACGGGGCGTCCAGCCGGGCGCGGTCGGCCGGGCCGCCGTCGCCGTCGCCCTCGCCCGCACCGCGCGAGCCGTCGCCCGCGACGGTGCCGATGGCACCCGAGGGATCGATCCGGCGGATCCGGTGGTTCATCTCGTCGGCGACGAACAGGGCGCCGTCCGGGGCGACCACCAGCGCGGACGGGAAGCCGAGGCGGGCGCGCACCGCGTCGGCGCCGTCCCCGGCGAAGCCCCGCAGCCCGTCCCCGGCGATCGTCGCCAGGGTTCCGGTGCCGTCGATCCGGCGGATCCGGTGGTTCGCGTGGTCGGCGACGAAGACCGCGCCGCCTCCCACGGCCACGTCTGCGGGAAAGGCCAGCTGTCCGTCCGGCGCGGGGCCGCCGTCCCCGAAGAAGCCGGCCGCTCCGTTGCCCGCCACGGTGCCCGGCAGGCCGTCTCCGTCCGGCGAATCCGGCGACCGCCGCCGCGCCGCGGCCCTGGCCGTCACGCCGCCACCCCCCGGCACGAGCGCGGTCGGGTCCTGCTGCCGCCCGCCACCTCACACGTCCACGGCCTCGTCTCCCGCATCTCCCTCTCCTTCCGCACCACCGTTGGCATTTCCTCTGCATACCGGTCGGACGGGCGCCGCAGGAGCAGCCACCGCGTCAGCCACCCGCACGGGGGAGAGGCCGGGATAAACGGACGGCGACGGGGGCCGTACGGGAGGGGGGCGGCGGTCGCGGACGACTTCGGCAGGACGCGCGTTGACGCGCTCCACTCCGCCCCTGCGCGCCGTACCGAGCCTCAACTGCACTCGAACAAGTGACGCGGAATCGATTCGGCATTCCAAACGGGGGAACGGCGGCATACCACCGGCTGATCCGGGCTAACGATGGGCCCGGATGAAAGTCCGCTGCGCGCCGCGATGCCCACGCGACCGCCCCGCTCGAAGCCACGGGCGGCGTCCTGCGTTCCGTCTTCCGGGCGCAGCCTCCATGACGACCGCGTTCGGTGAACCGCGCGGCGTGCGGTGCTGAGCCCTGGCCGCCTCCCGCGGCCCCGGGCGACCCGCACCAGGACGCCACTTTTTCCCGTCGCACGCTTCGATCACAGCCCAGGAGGACTCGGAGATGAGCACCGACGTGCAGACCAAGAAGGAAGCCTACAAGCGGGGGGAGGAACGGGGACGCGCCGATGCGCTCGCCGGAAAGCCGTACGCCGACCCGCCGCGCGACGGCACGCGCGGCGAGCAGGACCAGTACGCGAACGGCTACGACTGGGGCTACGAACAGGGCCGTGCCCAGAAACTCGACCTCGTGGTGTGGCAGGAGGGCGGGGTCGAGGACGCTCCGGGCGGGCTCGGCACCACCATCAACATCTGCGTGCGCACGCCGAACTGGAGCGAGACGGTCGACGCCGGCGAGCGCGAGCACGTCTTCACCGCCCCCACCGGGTTCCGCTGGAACGGCACGGTGGGCGCGCAGTACAAGCGCATCAACCAGACCACGGGCGGCAGTCTGCCCCCCGTCCAGGCCACCGTCAGCGACGACGGGCGCACCCTGACCTTCAGCTACCACGTGCACCTGAACACCGGCAGCGAGGACAAGGACTGCATCGTCTACACCTGCGGCCTCGAAGCCGTCGACGGAGCCAGGACCGGGCGCCACACCGACGGCGTCGCCCAGATCGGTACCGCACCGCCGGCCAAGCTCAAGGCCGAGGTCATCGAGGACGAGGACTGAGAGAGCGGGATCCAGACATCATGACCACCGTCGTCACCTCCGGCGTCTTCTCGTCCACCACCCCCGCCATCTCACCGGTCAACGGCGTGGGCACCGACTACATCCAGTGGGGCAGCGCCGGCAGCCAGAGCGGGTACCAGTTCCGCGGTGAGGCCGCGGACGTCCAGCTCGACGGCACCGAGTTCGTCGTCGGCACCTTCGTGCACCGCAACAAGCCCACGAACGTCAGCCCGAGCCAGTTCGACGTCCAGTTGACCATCAACGTCATGTTCGAGGACGGCAGCACGACCGACCTCAACTTCAGCTTCCACCACAACGAGACACCCAACAGCACCGGTACCAGTCCCGCGGACGACGACCTGGTCGACCTGCAGACCTTCATCCACCCCCAGCCCGTCACGATCGACGGCAAGCAGTACCGGGCGGTGCTGAGCGGGTTCAAGCGCAACGGCCAGATCGTCCAGCAGTTCCGCAGCCCGGAAGGCGGCATCAACTTCGCCGACGTCGTGTGCATGTTCACGCTCGACGAACCCGACGTGATCATCTCGGGCCTGCGCTACCAGGGCACGAGCACCGGCCAGGCGGACGAGTACGTCGAGATCCTCAACAAGGGCGGCGGACCCCAGGACCTGACCGGCTGGAAGGTGGAGGCCAAGCCCACCGGCCACGCGTTCGCCTTCCCCGCGGGAACGGTCATCCAGCCCGGTCAGCGCTACCGCGTCTACACCAACGAGAACCACCCGGAGCACGGCGGCTTCTCCTTCGGCTCCGCCAGCGAGGTCTGGCGTGACCAGGGCGGCATCGCCCGCCTGGTCGCGGACGACGGCTTCGTCGTCGACCAGTCCCCCTACCTGGACAAGGGGTTCAGCAAGACCGGCACGCCGTGAGCCGGATCCGTCGGCCCTGCGATGACAGGTGAGGGGGAAGCCGCCTCACCTGTCATCGCCGACGCCGGCACTAAGGCGCATGCGGTGTGCTGGTTTCAGCGGGCCAGGAGCACGAGCGCCAGACCTATGAGTGCCGGGACGGTCTGGACGAAGAGGATCTTCCGGCTGGCGGTCGCGGCTCCGTACAGGCCCGCCACCGCGACGCACACCAGGAAGAACGTCCTCGCCTGGAATCCCACCGGGTCGGGCGCCACCGCACCCCACACCAGACCGGCGGCGAGGAAGCCGTTGTACAGTCCCTGGTTGGCCGCGAGCGCCTTCGTCTGGGCGGCGAACTCGGCGCTGGTCCCGAAGGCGGCCCGGGCCCTCGGGCCGGTCCACAGGAACATCTCCAGGACCAGGATGTAGAGGTGCAGGCATGCGATGGCCCACACCACAGCGGTTGCGATGATCGACATGCTGACAATGATCCAGGTCAGTCGTCGGAGCCGTGGTGTTTGCCCTTGCCCTTGCCGTGCTTGTCCTTGGGTCCTTCTTCCCGGTCGCCGTCCTGTTCCTGTGTCTGCCGCGGTGCGGGTGACGCGGCGGGCACCGAGGCCGGTGAGGCGGTCCCCGTCGCCGGTGCGGAGGTGGCGACCGTGCCGGGAGCGGAGGCGGGCGGGGCCGAAGGGGTGTCCTCGCTGGAGTTGAGCGACGCTCCGAGGGCCGCCGCCGCGGCGAAGAGGGCGAGGCCGGCACCGCCGACCGCCGCCCTGGCTGTCAGTTTCCGGCGGCCCCGCGGACGGGAGTGCGTCACGGTGCGGGACACGCGGGTCGGCGGGGCGGGTACCGAGGTGGCGGGCATGGCAGGGGCCGGAGCGGTGACTGCCGCCGGCGGAAGAGCGGTGCCGTCCGGTTCGGGGGCGTGGGGGACCCGGCCGTACGCCGCGAGCCAGTCGGCCGCCTGGTCCGCGGTGGGGCGGTGTGCCGGTTCCTTGGCGAGCAGGAACAGTATGTAGTCGGAGAGCTCCTGGGGGATGCCGGGGCGCAGCCTGGCCGGCGGCGCGGGCGGGGCGTCGACATGCTGCTGCACCACGGCCAACGGGGTCGCCCCGCGGAACGGGGGCCGGCCGGTGAGGAGTTCGTAGAGCACGCAGCCGAGGGAGTAGACGTCGGACGCGGGCTGGGCGGGGCGGCCGAGGGCTCGCTCGGGGGCGAGGTAGTCGGCGGTGCCGACGATCTTGCCGGTGGCCGTCAGACCGGCTGCCGCTTCGTCGGCGAAGCGCGCGATGCCGAAGTCCGCGATCTTCGCCGTACGGTCGGCGCTCAGCATCACGTTGGCGGGCTTGACGTCCCGGTGGATCACCCCCTGCCGGTGCGCGGCGGCCAGGCCGGAGGCCACCTGGGCCCCGAGGGCCGCCGCCTCCTGTGGATCGAGGGCGCCGCGCAGGGAGCGCTCCTGGGCCAGGGTCCAGCCGTCGACGAGTTCCATGACCAGGTAGAGCCGGCCGTGGTGCGAGCCGAAGTCGTACATGCCGACGACGTTGGGGTGGTTGAGCCGGCCCGCGGTCTGCGCCTCCAGCCGGAAGCGCTCCGCGTCGGCGGCCTCATCGGTCCGCAGCAGCTTGACCGCCACGGGCCGGCCGAGGAGGCGGTCGTCGGCCCGCCACACCTCGCCCATCGCGCCGCTCCCCAGCCGGTCCTGCAACTGGTAACGGTCGGCCAGCAACCCCTGCACACCCACCCCGATCACCACGACACCGTATGTCTCCGCACACCCACGTTCCGCATGCATCACGGGACCCTTGGTCATGGGTCCGCCTGGGCGTGGGTCCACTACAAGGAGCGCGAGGATGCCGCAAGGTGTTACGCATGATCATTCCAGGTTCGGGGGGGAGCTCGTACCGGGCGCGGACCGTTCGCCGGTCTGCCGCCGGGTTCCGGAATCTGCGCAGGAGCACCACACAGGCTGCACACGGCCTTTCAAAGGGGTCGTTAGCGTTGCTGACCGCTCGACCCCCTGTGCGAGCGTGACCAGGCCGTGGCCCGGGCGGGCCGACGGCGCAGTCAACCCCAGGAAGACCGCAGATGGACTACTGCTCCACGTGTCGTCGGCATCTCAATGGCGCCCTGGTCTGCCCCGGGTGCGGTGCGTACGCCCCGGACATCGCGCCGCCGTTCCTCACCGACCGCGCCGGCCCCGACCGGTCTGCCGGGTCGACCGCCACGGGTGCGTCCGCCGTCACGCCGCCCGGGACCCACGGCGACGGATTCCCCTGGGACAGTGAGCCCCAGCCGGAGCAGGACACGGGGTCCGCCACCGGGTCGTCCACCGACACCGCGGGCATATCACCCGCGCGGCCGGGCAGGGCGGCACGCCGCCGCCAGCTCGCCCGTCTGAAGAAGCACCAGCGCCGGGCCGTGGTCGCCACCGCCTTCGCGCTCGTCGGCGGCGGCCTGTCGCTCGCCACGCTGGACCGGCACACCACCAGCCAGGCGCAGGCGGCCACCGCGCCGGAGGACCGGAGCATGGGCGCCGCCAGGGAGCGGGTGGAGACGGAGCCCGCTCAGCCGGCCCCGCGGGCTCCCGAGCACCACGCGCCCCGCACCACGCCCGCGACTCACGCGCCGATCAGCACCGCCCCTCGGCACCAGAGCCTGCCTGCCACGCCCAGCACTGCGGCCCCGGTGACCCGGCCGGATCCCGTGCCCTCTCACCGCCCGGCCGTCACGTCGCCCCCGCGGCAGCAGACCGCCGGGTCCGCGTCCTCCGGCGGCACGGCGAACGACACGGCGAACACCAACGGACCGGCCGAGCACACCGACACGGCGACCCCGCCGGCCCCCGCCCCGACGACCGGGGGCACGCAACCGGACACCCCCGGGACCGCGCCCGCCCCGGCGACGACGCCACCCCCCGCCCAGCTCTGCCTGCTGGGCCTCTGCCTCGGCTGACATGCCGGCACACCTCCGTCGGCGCGGGCAGACGCACCAGGGCCGACGGAGCGTCACGCTGCCGAGGCCGCGGCTGGCCGGTGCTGCCGGGGTGCCGTGCCGTCTTCGCACCAGGGTTCCGTGGTGTGGCGTACACGGTGTCGCGGAGATCGCGGCCGACGCGGAAGCCGGAGCTGACGAGGTACCGCCCGCCCACGAGGGTCGGCGGGAGAACCACGCGTGACTACAGGCGGATAGGCCATTCGGCTCCGGGGTGGTGTACGGAGCGGGCGGGTCCGGAACGCTCCGGCATGGTGGTGCTCGGCGGTGATCCGCGGGCGCTTCTCCGGCACAGGAACGAAGGACCCGGCATGAGACATCGCATGGTCGTGCTCGCCATGGTGAGCGCGCTGGCCACGGCCGCCTCGGTCACGGCGGCCTCCTCCAGCCCGGCCCCGGCACAGGCCGCGTCCCCCAGCGCGGGGCCACGGCCCCCCGAGTCCACGCGTCCCCCCGGACCGACGCCTCCGCCGGGCGCGGCGGGCGGCGAGGCCTGGGCGTGGACGCAGCTCACCAGCCGCGGGACCCAGATCCGCTACGTGTCCACCGACACGAGCCGGCAGTGCCCCTCGGTGCGCTACACGCTGGGGACGACCAGGGACGCGCACCAGATGCACCAGGTGAGCACCCCCATGGGGGCGCAGTTCCCCACCACCGTCTGCGAGGTGGGTGTGCCCCTCACGGCGTCCGGCGCGCGGCTGGAACAGGTCGCCGCGGCCGTGCTGCATCCCGGCGACCGGCGGCTCCCCCTGCCCGGCTGGACGTCGACGACACGTCCTCAGCGGATCGCTGTCATCGGTGACACCGGCTGCTCGGTCCCGAAGGCCGGTGCGGTCCAGAACTGCGCGGACCACCAGACCGGCTGGCCCTTCCCGACGATCGCGAACAGCGCCGCCACCGTGACGCGACCCGATCTCGTCATCCACGTCGGTGACTACCTCTACCGGGAGGACCCGGACAGGGAGAACGACAAGCAGCGGAATCCGGGCTGCACGACGACCGCCGACGCGGCGAGCTGGGACTGTGTCGTCGCCGACTTCTTCAGACCCGCGCAGACGCTGCTCGCCGGTGCGCCGGTCGCGTTGACACGGGGCAATCACGAGGACTGCAACCAGAACTTCAAAGGCGGTGCGGGCGGTGCGTGGTTCCGCTACCTCGCCGACGACCTGCGCGGCGACGGGACGTGCGACCGGTACACCGATCCCGTGGCGATCCGCGCCGGCCTGCTGAACCTCGTCTCCCTGGACTCCTCGTTCGCCGACCCCATGGACAACGGGAGCACGGCGGCCAAGGCCGTCTTCACCCGGCAGCTCGACCAGGTGAACCAGTACGCTCAGCGGCGTCCCGGTGAGGACTTCTTCCTGTTCACGCACAAGCCGCTGTGGATGGTGAAGTCGGCGGGGCACACGACCGGCGACGTGACATGGCTGACCAGGGTCCTCGGCGACGCGGTCGCCGACACCGCACCGCACCGGCTGGCGCGCAACGTACGACTGGTGCTCTCGGGGCACGTGCACCTCTACCAGATGGTCGATTTCGACACGGTCCGCCCACCGCAGCTGACCGTGGGCTCCTCGGGTGGGCCACTGGACGACGGCCCGGACGACCTCCTGGTCCTCGGCCAGCCGGTCGGCACCCCGCCGCAGCCCGTCCACCAGTCGATCACCCAGACGGTGGGCCCCACGGGAGGCACGGGCGTCTTCGGGTACGCGGACCTCGGCTACAGCTCCACCGGAAACACCTGGGTCCTCACCTTCCGCAACACCAACGGCCGCGTCCTCGGCCCCACCTGCCGGCTCGACACGAACCTGGCCGACAAGTCGTTCCTGTGCCCGCCAGGCACATCGACCGGGCCGGGAACCAACCGGCCCGGCGGACCGGTGGCGGTTCGGTGAGCCACCGGTCCCGACGCGACGGACAGCGCGCGGGCACCGCGCGCGGCCGGTGACCGGCCGCGTGGCCCCTCTCCTCCGTCCCGGCGTGCGCCCCGGACGCGTTCGCGAACGAGCACGGGCATGGGGCGTCCGCAGTCGCCGGAGGCGTGTCGATGCGCGATGCTGTGGGCGCGGCGGTTCCGTCCGCCGAACGTCCCACGGCGCCCGTGTCGCCGCCGAGTCCGGAGATCCCGCAGTGCTTTTCGACGTCACCCGCAGTGAACTGGCCGGCCTCTTCGGCGAGGACCGGCTCGTGGTGCTGCCCGCCACCGCCTTCCCGCCCGCCGCCGCGGACTGCGAGGGCGCCCGTCTTCTGCAGACCGTCGGCGTCCCCACCGGCACGCTCTGGCTGCGGGTGCCCGACGAGGACGACGGTCTGCTGCCCCTCGTCCAGGACGTCGTCGACGTGGAGGACTTCGAGGACGCCGGGGAGGGGGCGGGCGGATGGCCCGTCATCGGGTGGCTGCTCAACGCCCACCTCGCCCTCGACCCCGCTTCGGGCAAGGTGCACGCCTTCGACGCCGACGAGGAGACCGTGCGGGAACTCCACACGGACGTCTCCTCCCTGGTCCGGGTCACCCTCCGGTTCCAGCGCCTGCTCGACGAGTTCGCCTTCAGCGGCGACGACGGCGACGAGGAAGCCGGCTTCGAGCGCCTGGAGCGCGAGGTCGAACGCATCCGTCGGGAGACGCACAGCAGTGACCCGCTCCCCTTCCAGGACGACGAGACCGTCTGGTGGGTGGTCGGCGAGGAGATCGCCGCGGGTCAGCGCTTCAAGGGCGACAGCCCGGCAGTCCGCTCGCTCCGCGGGTGATCGCCGCCCGTCCCTCCACTCGCGCGCCGGACCGCGGCGGGCGGCACCCGGGTCAGGGACCGGTCACGGACTTGATCGTGTACGGGAAGCTCTCCTGCTGCCAGACCACCGTGAACCGGGCGGTGGGGCGGGTGTCGACCCGGGGCACCCGGCCGTCCGACGTGAGGGTCTTCGTGGTGCCGAAGGTGCCGGAACGGCTGATCAGGCGGGCACTGGACCTGGTGTGGCTGTACGGGGGCGTCGACTTGGGGACGACCGTGTGGAAGACCAGCATGCCGTCGCCGTCGTCGTCGAGGGCCAGGGCGGGGCGGTCGCCGAGGCCCAGGCTGGTGACGGCGCCCCGGGCACCGGTCGCGGACAGGCGGCGGCCGAGCAGTTCGAGTGCGCCGCCGCTGTTGTAGCGGGTCCAGCGCGAGGCCCAGACCTGTGCGCGGGCACCGCCGCCGGAGTGGCAGGTGATGACCGCGTCGCCGTCCCGGTCCACGCCGAGGCGCACCGTGCCGAAACCGCCGTACGCCGCGATCGGGGAGGTGAGCACCTTCGTCGAGGAGACGGACGTCGACGTGAACCGCCTGGCCACGACGTCCGAGCCGCGTGCCCCCGCGACGACGAACCGGCCGCCGCGGTCCACTCCGATCGCCGGTTTCTCCGCCGAGCCCGAGCCGAGGGTGATGGCCGCGCCGACCGTGCCGTCGAGCTTGAGGCGGCGGGGCGACCGCGTACCAGCTTCCGTCGCGGCTCTCCGTCCAGGCCGCCATCGCCGTGCCGCCCGGGGTCACGGCGACCACCGGGGTGGTCGCGGGCGCCGACGTGGACAGCTTCCGCAGCGGGCCGACGAGGCTGCCGGAGGCCGAGACCCGCCGGCCCACGACCTGACCTTCACCCTGGTCTGGATCCGGTAGGAGCAGCCCGGCGTCGAGAGGTCGCAGGCGTTCCAGGCCGGCAGGGCGTCGCCCGGTCGACGGACACCGTGGGGGAATCGTCCGGGGTCCAGCCGGAGGCCGACACGTTCCAGGCTGCCCGCGACACCCAGCGCACCGGCATGCTCCAACGTCACTTCGCCGCTCGGGCCGCACCTTCAGCGATCCTTGACCATCGCCACGGTGAAGCTGTCCTTCCGGCCGGACGTGTAGTCGACGTGGTCCCACACCGACATGTGCGCGCTGTCCTTCAGCGTCAGTTGCAGGACCTCGCTCGCGTTGCTCCAGTTGTAGGAGAAGAACCGGAAGTTCCTGTCCGGGGTGGCTTGCAGCACCTTCGGACGCGAACTCCAACTACAGTCCCGCGTGGTGTCGTTCGGGCAGGTGGACCAGGCTCTGGCGTACAGGCGGCAGTCCTCTCCGGACCACACGTCGATACGGCTCAGTCTGTCGTCGGACGAACGCCATGTGCCGGAGAACCCACTCGCGACGCACAAGGCGGACGCGTGTCTCGCCGAGGTGAGCGTCAGCACGACCGTGAAGAGGAGCGTCAGGGCGGTCGCCGTGAACAGCGCCGTCGTCCGGCGCAGCGGACTGCGGGCAGGGGAGACCTGTGTCATCGTGAACCTCCGGTGACGGATGCGAGCACGGGGCGTCCCGCGGTCACACGGAAGTCCCGTACGGCCAGATGACGGGATCTCTTCCAGACCAGCACCCCTGGATACTGATCGCAAGCCGGCACCTCCCGTCCTGCCCGGGCGGGAGGCGCGCCGGCGCTGCTCCCGGGGTCAGGCCCGCGTGCGGCGGCGGCGCAGGGCCACGAAGCCCAGTGCCCCCGCTCCGGCCAGGACGAAGGCCCCGGCGACCGCGGCGATCGTGGACGTCCCGTTGCTTCCGGTCTCGGCCAGCCGCGAGCTCGCCCCGGACGTGCCGGAGGTCGTGCCCGAGGTCGCGGACGGGGCCTCGGTCGAGGCGGACGGCGACGCGGAGGGCGCGGGGGTCGCGGACGGGGTCCGGGTCGCGGGGGCGGTCGGGGCCGGGGTGGGCGTGCCTCCGGCGGAGCCCGCCGCGAGCACCGTCAACGTCGCCTCGTTCCCGCAGAAGGTGGTGCCGCGGAACGGTACGGACCCCTGGTTGACGAACACACAGGACCGCAGCGTGGTCTTCCCGGCGGGCGTGTCCTCGCGGTAGCCCACCCGGACCTTGACGACCGTGCTGCTGTGCGCGGTGAGGGAGGCGTCCTTGCCGATCACGTCGAACCCGTACACATCGGCCTCGGCGTCCGAGGTGACCGGCGTGAGGGTCTCCCAGGTCCCGGAGCGCAGCACCTGCACGGAGGCGTACTTGCTGGTGATCAGTGTGTCCGTGACGTTCTCGTACCCCGACGCTGTGGGGTTGGCCACCGTGGCCTGGAAGCCGACGGCGGGGCCGCCGGCGGTCGCGGTGGCCGGGACGCCGGACAAGGCGGTGCCGAGCCCGTCCACCTCGATGGTGTCGTCGTCGGTGTCGGTGGCCGCGCCGGAGGCGCCGTAGGAGACGAGCGTGGTCAGCTTCAGCCGCTCGGTACCGCCGTTGCCGTCGCCGTTGTGCGGGGTGCCCATGGGCACCCCGATACGCAGCCGCACGGTGCGGTCCCGGCCCGCGGCGAGCGGGAAGGTCTCGGGCATCTCACCGGAGAACGTCCCGCCGGCGTACGTCAGCGGCACCTTCTTCCACTCCGTGCCGTCGAGCCGGTACTCCAGGCCGACGGCGTTCGGCGGCAGTCCGGCTCCCCCGTCGATCCGGTAGGTCAGCCGCGCCGACGAGGTGTCCGTCGTACCGGTGTTGGAGACCTTGGTGGTGAAGTCGACCGGCAGGCCGGCCAGTCCGACCTCCGCGGGCGCGGCGGTGTCGACCGCCAGCACCGGCGGCTGCGGTTCCGCCGCGGAGGCGGCCGGTGCGAGGCCGAGGCCCGCGGCGGCCAGCAGCAGGGCCGTCCCCGAGACCGCGACCGACGAACGGACCTTGTGTGCACGTGTGTTCAACGTATCCCCCCGGGTGCGTGCGTCGCGCGGTGGCGCCGCGCTCGGTGGCGGCGGGCAGCGTGCCGCCGTCACGCGTGGTTGGACCCGGGGGGCGGGCCGCCCGTTGTGTTCTGTCGTGTGACGGTTCTGTCACCGAGGGAGGGACGCGGGCAGCATCGGGGGCGGCGCTCAGCCGGTGAAGAAGCGCTTGTCGAGGGCGATCGTCAGGAGCTCGTCCATGCTCAGGGCCGGCCGCGGACGCGTCACCGGGGTGCTCTCGGCGTAGGAGTTGACCTCCCGCACGGCCACCCGGCGGCCGTCCGGACGCAGGGTGTCGACCAGCCACACCGAGGCCGAACCGCCCTTCTCCGAGCGCCCCTTGACCTTCTTGACCTTGGTGCCGTCGGCCAGGGTCGTGGCCTCGCAGTCGCCGGACACATCGGCGCAGCCCATGTGCCGGGCCAGGAACTCCGTCATGCCGTACTGCGCGTCGACCTGCACCATGTTCTTCCCGCGGCCGTCGTCGTAGACGAGCTGGACCAGATCGTCGCCCGCGTTCAGGTCGGAGGTGGTCCCACCCCGGGGCAGGTGTGACCTCAGCACCCGGGTCATCCGGGCGCCGGGCACCCGCTGTCCCGCGGCGGAGGCGCCGGTGGCGGGGGCCGCCTGCGGGGCCGGCAGTGCGGCGATCGCCTTGTTCCAGGCCGGGCTGCGCACGATGGAGGTCAGCTGGGCGATCGACAGCAGCGGGTCGGACCCGTCGGCCGAGCCCTTCTCACTGCCGCCGCCGAACTCCTGCACCGTCAACTGCGCTCCGCCCGGGGTGGTGAGCACCACGTACCAGCGCTTCTGCCCGGTGTCGCTGCTGGGATAGGTGAACGACTCGGTGGTGGTGAGCACCGCGCCGCCCGGGAGCTTCCGGGTGGCGCACTTGTCGTAGGGGCGGACCTCCACCGGGAGGCAGCCGCCCTGGCCCCCCTGGTCGGCGGGGGTGCCGGGATCCAGCCGCGCGACGGAGATGTCGATGCCGGAGGAGCCCTTCGCGGTGGAGTAGGTGAGCGTGGCGGTCGGCCAGACGACCGGGCCGTCCCCCTCCGACCCCCGGCCCGAGGCCGCGGAGACGGTGCCGCCGGGTGGCAGCAGGCTCTTCAGCGTACGGACCATCTCCTCCCCGCTGATGGACGCCGGCGCCCGGGAGGGCGACCGCACGGTGGAGTGGGCGGGTCCGCCGGCCGTCGACCGCTCGGGCGTACCACGCCCGCCGCCGAAGGCGTCCGTGCCCATCAGGGTGCCGCCCGCGGCGACCACGACGAAGGCGGCCGTGGCAGCGGCGACCTGGGAGGCGCGGACCAGCCGCATCCGCCGGCCCCGGGCGATGGAGCGCCGCACCAGGTCGGCGGAGTGGGGCGGGAACTTCTCGGCGGCGCCGGTCATGGCGCGGGCCAGCCGTCGCTCAAGGTCCTCGTCGCGTGACATGGTGGATCTCCGTTCGTCTGGGGCGTCGGCCAGCCCGGGCGAGGAGCGCCGCCCGGCCGTGCTCGTCATGCGGTCAGGTCGGCCAGCTGGTCGCCGAGCAGAGCGCGCAGCCGCTCCAGGGCGCGCATGCTCCGGGCTCGGACGGCCCCCGGTGAGAGCTGGAGGACCTGTGCGGTCTCCTCCACCGAGCGGTCCTCCCAGTAGCGGAGCACCAGGACGGCGCGGTCCTTGGCCGTCATCCGGGCCAGGCCGTCCAGCAGGGCCATCCGCAGCTCCGCGTCCCGCGCCGGGGCGGCCGTCTCGGGCAGCCGGTCGCTGGGGCGCTCGGTGGAGCTGCGACGGCGGCGCTGGGAGAGGAAGCTGCGTACGAGCACGGTGTCGGCATAGGCGACCGGTGCTTCCGCCCGGCTGATCCGCCGCCAGGAGCGGTACATCTTGGCGAGGGTCTCCTGGACCAGGTCCTCGGCGAGGTGCCAGTCGCCCGTGAGCAGGCAGGCGGTCCGGAACAGCGGCCCGCTGCGGGCGGCTGCGAACTCCAGGTAGTCCGCGGGTGCTTCCCCCACCGTGTGTCCTTTCGTGGTCGGACGTCACCTCTTACACGCGGTGGGGGTGCTCCCGCGTTACGCCCCGGCGATACCGGGTGTCACTCAGGCGGCGCGGGACGAGTGCCGGGCCGGCCCGGAGCGGGTGGCGGGTTCCTGTCGGCCGCCCGCGATCAGACGCAGACGACGGGCACCGGCATGGCGGGGCGGCTCCGGTGAGCGCGTCAGCCAGTCCTCCACACGGTCCATGCCGTACAGCAGCAGCCCCACGAAGGGCAGGAGAAGGCAGGCAACGATGACCACGGTCGGGCTCCCTCCGGGCAGGCAACCGTGGACGGGTGCCCACGGGACGCCCGGCCACCGGGCGCCCGCGTGAACATGCTGTGTCCTCTCGCCGACGCTCCCGCTCCCGCTCTCGATCCCGCTCACGCGTGCCGCGCGTGGCGGACCGGGTGTCCCGTGGTGGCCGCGCCGCGCAGCCGCCGGGCCGCGGCCAGTACCAGCGCACCGCTGACCAGGGCGTAGACGCCGATGACCTGGGCGATGCCGATCGCGCCCACGTCCGGCCGGGCCCAGAGCAGCGCACCGGCGGCGACCGACACCGCCCCGGCCAGGAACAGCACCCACTCGTGGTGCAGTTCGCGCCGGAAGCGCACCGCCGCCCAGATCTCCGCGACGCCGGTGACCACGGCCCAGGCGCCGGTCAGCGCGGCCAGCGCCAGGGCGGTGACGCCGGGCCAGCCGATGCTGACCACGCCGACGGCGATGCCCAGGACACCCCCGGTCGCGTGCGCCGCGCGATGGGCGCCGTCCCCTTGCCGGCGGAAGGCACTCGCCAGGAGGGCGAGGCCGTCGGCGAGCGCGTACACGCCGAAGAGGAGGGCGAGGGCCAGGACGGTCACCCCCGGCCACACCAGGGCGACCACCCCGAACAGCAGGGCCGCCGCACCCCGCGCCACGAGCATCCACATCAGCTGCCGCCGCACACCATCACCCCTTCGTCCGGAACAGAGTTCAACCGGGTACCCGGCGAAAGGCCCACACCGATCTTCCGGCGGGTCGTTTCGCCCACCGGTTACGGGTTAATCGAGATGTCCCGGACATTACGACCTTTCAGGAGGACGAGTGACCACCACGGCACGGGACATCATGACCAAGGGCGCGGAATGCGTGGCCGCTGAGGAGACCGTTCTCGACGCCGCCCGCAAGATGACCGAACTCGGCGTCGGCGCGCTTCCCATCTGCGGCGCCGACGACCGGCTCAAGGGGGTCCTCACCGACCGGGACATCGTCGTCGAGGTCCTCGGGGCCGGAAAGGACCCCGCCGCGGTCAAGGCCGGTGACCTGGCGCAGGGAGAGGCCGTCACGATCGGCGCGGACGACGACGTGGACGAGCTGCTGCGCACCATGGCCTCCCACAAGGTACGGCGGCTGCCCGTCATCGACGGCCACCGCCTCGTCGGGATCGTGGCCTTGGCGGACGTCGCCCGTGCCCTGCCCGACCGGGCCGTCGGCGATCTCGTGGAAGTCCTCTCCAGCGACTGATCTCCCGTCCGCGCCACAGGATCCGCGCGACAGGATCCGCGCGAGAGGAATCCCGACAGGAATCACGACAGGAATACGGTGTGAAAGCCCTGCCGCTGGTTCCCCCGCTTTTCCTTCACAAACAAGGCGTCTTCGAGGAATGTGGGAACCGACCGAGGGCAAACGGTGGTGCAGGAGGTAGATAACTATGGTTCCCTTGCTGCTTGTTCTGCTCCTCGCGCTGATTCTCTTCGGCGCCGGATTCGCCATCAAGGTTCTCTGGTGGGTCGCCGTCGCCGTCCTGGTGCTCTGGCTGCTCGGTTTCGTCATGCGCTCCACCACCGCCGGTGGTGGCCGCGGACGCTGGTATCGATGGTGACCCTGACCCATCACTTCCACACGCGGGGACCGGCTGGGCTTCAGCCGGTCCCCGCGTGTGTGTCCGGCCGCCCTACGTGACCGTCGAGGGCGAGGGCGGCTGGAAGCACGCGGTGACGTCCTTGCCGTAAGGGCAGCGGTGGACCTCCACGGTGTCGGCCAGGGCATCGACCAGGAGCAGACCGCGGCCGCCCAGCGCTCCGGTTCCGGGGTCACGCTGCTCGGGCAGCCGGGGTGAGGCGTCGTGGACGGTGACGTGCAGACACGCCTGGTCCCAGGTGAGGATCAGCTGTGCCGTGCTGCGGGCGTGCACGTGGGCGTTGGTGACCAGCTCGGACACCGTCAGCAGCACCGAGTCCACCAGGTCCGGCGCCTTCTCCGCCCAGCCCAGCGCAGCCAGGTGCGCGCGCGTCCAGTCCCGGGCCACCTTCACCCCGCTGCTGACCGGCAGTGAGCGCGCCCATCCCACCGCCCTCACCGAGGAGTCCTCGGCCATGTTCTCCTCCTTCGTTCGTCCCGCTGGTGTCCCCCACGACGTCTGCCCCGGATCCGTGGAGAGGAGCACGCGCACCGGTACGCATCGCGAGCCGCCGGGCCGCGCCGGGGTCGTCCCCCCCGATTCGTCCGGGCCCGGGTGTAGGTGCAGGATGAGCGGGTAGCCGCTGCGATGACGCCGACCCGGTCGGCGCTTGGCGGACAGTTCGCGAACGTGGGAGGGGAACAGCATGGTGCTCACGAGCACGACGGCAACCGACACGCAGACGGCCGAACTGCCCGAAGTCGCCGATCCCTCCCAGGTGGCCCCCAAGGACGCCCGGGAGCTCTCGCGGTTGTTCTTCGAACAGCTGGCGGTCCTGGAAGAGGGCACCCACGAGTACAGCTACGCCCGCAACACGCTCATAGAGATGAACATGTCCCTGGTCCGCTACGCGGCCGGCCGCTTCCGCAGCCGTGGACCGGAGGAGATGGAGGACATCGTCCAGGTCGGCATGATCGGCCTGATCAAGGCGATCGACCGGTTCGAGCTGTCGCGGGAGGCGGAGTTCACCTCCTTCGCCATTCCCTACATCGTCGGCGAGATCAAGCGGTTCTTCCGCGACACCACCTGGGCCGTGCACGTGCCGCGCCGCCTCCAGGAGGCCCGCGTCCAGCTCGCCCGCGCCACCGAGGAACTGCGCAGCCGGCTGGGCCGCACGCCGACCGACAAGGAACTGTCGGAGCTGATGAGCCTGTCCGAGGACGAGGTCCGCGAGGCCCGGCTGGCCGCCAACGGCTACAACTCCGCCTCCCTGGACGCCGCGATCAACGGCAGCGAGGAGGGCGAAGCGGCCCTCCAGGACTTCATCGGCACCGAGGACGCGGCCCTGGAGCTGGTGGAGGACTTCCACGCCCTGGCTCCCCTGATCGCCGAGCTCGACGAGAGGGACCGGCAGATCATCCACATGCGCTTCGTCGAGGAGCTCACCCAGGCCCAGATCGGCGAACGCCTCGGTGTCTCCCAGATGCACGTCTCCCGGCTGCTCTCCCGCTGCCTGACCCGTCTGCGCGAGGGAATGCTCAGCACCCGCTGACCCGGCCGGGGCGCGGGTGGATGGCGCCGCGCCGGTTTCCGGCCCCGTGACGCCGGTTCACCCGTTCGGCTGGCACCGCGGGCACCACACCGTGCCGCGGCCGGCCATCCGGGAACGGCGCAGGTGGGAGCCGCAGCGGGGGCAGACCGGGTCCGGGTCGTCGCGGTGGCCGGTGAGCCAGGAGCCGCGCGGCGGGACGCAGCCGGCCGCGACCGCGTCACGGAGGGTGCGGCGCATGTGCGCGTACAGGCGGCGGCGGTCGGCCTGGGCGAGGCCGCTCGCCCGGCGGTCGGGGCGCAGCCTCGCGCGCCACAGGATCTCGTCGGCGAGCAGGTTGCCGAGGCCGGCCAGGACGGACTGGTCGGTGAGGGCGCTCTTGACGTGACCGCGGCGTGAGGCCAGCGCGGTCTCGAACTCCTCCCGGCTCACCGCCAGCGCGTCCGGGCCCTGGCGCTCCAGCCGCCGGGCGATCTCGCAGTCGTCGTGGGCCAGCCAGAGGCCCTGGAGTTTGCGCTGGTCGCGGTAGCGCAGCTGACGGCCGCCGCTCAGGGTGAACAGGACCCGGTCGTGGGGCTCCACCGCATCGTCCGGATCGCCGCAGACCAGTCTGCCCGTCATGCCGAAGTGCAGCAGGACGGTGGGGCCGTCGCCGGTGTGGGCCAGCAGCCACTTCCCGTGCCGCTCCGGTTCGGTGAAGCGCCGGCCTTCCAACGCGTCGCGCAGGCCGCGCGGGCCGACCCCGTGCAGGACGCCCGCGTCGCGTACGACCACGCGGTGGATGACCCGGCCTGTCGCGCAGGTTTCGAGCACCCTGCGGAATCCCTCGACGTCCGGCAGCTCAGGCATGGCGGACACCCCCTCCACCGGACGGGGCAGACCCACGCCCGGCGGTGCACCGGGGGCACCGAAGACGTGGGTTCCGGCTCGGTTCGGGCGGCAGGGCCGCCGGGTACGGCCGTCCGGGCGGGACCGGAGCGCTCAGGTCCACATCGGCCTCCTCCACCCCCGCCCGCGTCTCCCGTCGGCGCCGGCCGCGCCGGGGCTCTCTTCGGACGGGTTCCCGCGTACCGGCCCGCCGCGCGCCCGCCTCCGCCGGACGGTCCGGGCCCGCGCCCGGCGACGCCCGCCCCCTCCGCCGGGCCCCCGCCCCTGCCGTGGCACCGCCCCGCACGTCACCGGCACCGCGAGCCGCCCCGCTCGACGGCACGGCGTCCGGGATCACACCCGCTCGGCGACGACCGGCGGCTCCTCCTCGAAGGTCAGCTCCGGCGGGGGTGTGCGGAAGCCCCGGGTCAGGTAGGCGAGGTAGCAGATGCCGAGGGCGAGCCAGCAGACGCCGAGGACGAGGGCCTTGGCGTCGAGGTGGGTCAGGAGCCAGATGTCCACCGCGGCGCCGATCGCGGGGGCGATCACATGCCCCAGCGGTCCGGGGCGGCGGCCCGCGCGCCGTTCGCGCACGTACGTGGCGATGACCGAGAAGTTGACGAAGGTGAAGGCGATGAACGCGCCGAAGTTGATGAAGGAGGTGGAGGTCGCGACGCTCAGGCGCAGGGCGATCAGGCCGACCACGCCGGTGAGGAGGATGTTGAGGACCGGGGTGCGGTAGCGGGGGTGGATGCGGCCGAAGATCCGGCGCGGCAGGACCGAGTCGCGGCCCATGGCGTACAGCAGCCGGGACGTGCTCGCCTGCGCGGCGATGCCGGACGCGAACTGGGCCACCACCAGACCGGCCAGGAAGACCGAGGAGAAGAGGTCGCCGCCGATGGTCCGGGCGATCTCGAAGGCGGCCGAGCTGGGGTCGTCGAAGGAGCTGCCGGGGTGGGCCAGCTGGGTGGCCCAGGCGACGGCCACGAAGATGCCGCCGCCGATCAGGGCGATCAGCAGGATGGCCCGGGGCATGGTGCGCTGCGGCTCGATGGTCTCCTCGGTGAGCGTGGTGACCGCGTCGAAGCCGAGGAAGGAGTAGGCCGCGATCGCCGCACCGGCGGAGATGCCCGCCAGGGTGGTGGCGTGGTTGGCGAACGGTGCCGTGCCGGCCAGCGCCCCGGCGCCCCCGACGTGCAGCACGTGCCGCAGGGACAGCGCGACGAAGATGCCGATCACCAGCACCTGGAAGGTCATGAGCAGGTCGTTGGCCCGCTCGGCGGTCTTGATGCCCCGTACGTTCAGGGCGGTGGTCAGCACGATGAAGCCGATGATCCACACCCAGAACGGGACGCCGGGGAACTGGGCCTGGAGGTAGGCGCCGCCGATCAGCCAGATGACCATGGGCAGGAAGAAGTAGTCGAGCAGGGTGGCCCAGCCGATCAGGAAGCCCACCCGGGAGTCGATGGCCCTGCGGACGTAGGTGTACGCCGACCCGGCCACGGGGTGCGCGGCGGCCATCTTGCCGTAGCTGTGCGCGGTGAACAGCATGGCGAGCAGGGCCAGCAGATAGGCGGTGGGCACGGTGCCGCCGGTGCTCTCGGCCACGACGCCGAACGTGCCGAGCACGATCAGCGGGGTCATGTAGGCGAGGCCGAACAGGACGACGGATCTGAGCGTCAGCGCACGGGTGAGGCCCTGAGCGGGGGCGTTCTCCATAAGGGGCTCCATAGCGGGCTCCAGGACGGGCTCCAGGAGGAGCTCCGGGGGACGGACGAGCGGGCGGGCGGGCTCAGCCGGTGGCGGGGCGCCAGCGGCCGGGGTCGATACGGCCGCCGTACAGCGGCAGGTCGATCGGGGTGTCGGCGTCGGTGAACTGGTCCCACATGCGGTTGAGCCCCGCCGTGCCGAAGGTGCGCACGCGCGTGACGTCGTCCAGGTCGAGCACGTCGGTGAGCACGGTGGCGGCCGAGTCGGGGGCCTCGGCGCGCACCCGCCCCTCGGGGTCCACCACCAGGCTGCGGCCGGTGCCGACGGGGCCGGCGGTGTTGACGCTGACCACGAAGACCTGGTTGACGATGGCGTTGGCCCGGGCCAGGACCAGTTCCTGGGCGCGGTCCGCGGTGGTGGTCATCACCGGGTTGACGATCACCTCCGCGCCCAGCCAGGCCAGTTGGCGGGCCGCCTCCGGGAACCAGGCGTCGTAGCAGATCGAGATGCCGATGCGGCCGACGCCGGGCAGGTCCGCCACGACGAAGCGGTCGCCGGGGTCGTACGGCTCGTGCGGCCGCCACGGGAAGATCTTGCGGTACGAGGCGACGAGGCGGCCCTCGGGGGAGTAGACCGGCGCCGTGTTGAACAGCTCGCCCCGCTCGCCGCGCTCGCACACGGTGCCCGGCACGAGCCAGACGCCCAGGTCACCGGCGAGCTCGGCGAGCTGCCGGGAGCGCGGGCCGTCCAGCGGCTCGGCGGCCTCCTGGAGCTGTTCGGTCGCCGACGGCGAACCGTCGACGCCGCACAGGTGCAGTTCCGGGTACACGGCGAGGCGGGTCTGCGGGAAACGGTCCAGCAGGTTCCCGACGTCCTCGGCGAATCCGGACAGGGGCGCCGTCGCCGGGCGGGGAGGTGCCTGGACGAGGGCGAGGGGGAGGGGACGGGACATGGCCAGGAAATTAGCTCAAGGTGAGCTGTTAATCAATAGACTCATTTTGATCCGTTTTCCGGTCTCGCTACATTGACGGCATGCCTCACCCCCAGGGCGGCCCCGCCCCCGACGGCCCCGCCCCTGACGCCCACGGCACGCAGCCGGCCGGCCCGCAGCCGGCCGCCGCGGCGGCCCTGCCGTTCAACGCGCCCGCGCTCGACGGCATCCGCCGGCTCACGGCCCTGGAGACCGTGCGCGCGCGCATCGGGCTCGCCGTCGACCTGGGACTGCTCGCCCCGGGCGAGAAGCTCCCGCCGACCGACCGGATCGCCGCGGCGCTCGACGTCGGCGAGATCACCGTCCGCCGCGCCCTGTCCACGCTCTGCCAGGACGGCGTCCTGGAGCGCCGCCGGGGCCGCAACGGAGGCACCCGGGTCGCCGAGCGGCCGGCCCGGGGCGTGGTGGGCGCGATGGACTCCTACCGCGCGCAGAACAGCGAGGTCCATGCGCTCGTCGACCAGCGGCTGGTGCTGGAGTGCGGACTCGCCCACCTGGCCGCCCGCAACGCCGACGAAGCCGCCCTGGCGCACCTGGAGCGGCTGGCCGACGAGATGGACCGGGTTCCGACCTGGGCGGAGTTCCACGGCTGTGACGAGCGGTTCCACCTCGCCGTCGCCGCCGCCACCGGCGTGCCCGCGGCGGCCGAGGCCTACCGCGGCGTGCTCCAGCAGCTCTACCGGTACTACCTGCCCTACCCGATGGACGCCCTGCGCGAGTCCAACCGCGAACACCGCGCCCTCGTCGACGCCCTGCGCGCCGGCGACACCGCGGCGGCGGCCGACATCGCGCGCCGGCACGTGGAAGTGCTCCACCGGACCATGTTCGTGGGACTGCTGGAGACGGCCGAGGGCCGCGGGGCCGAGCCGCGCGGGACCGGCTGACTCACCGTCTCCGGGACGCCGTACGGCCCGGATCCGGCTGGGGCGGTGTGCGCAGGGCGAGGAGGGCCACGTCGTCGAGGCCGGGCGGGTGGACCCGGCGCAGGAGCTGGTCGGTGAGGGACGGCAGCGGGCGGTGGGCGAGGGCGGCGGCGTGCTGGCGCAGCCGGCTGAGGCCCTCGTCCAGGGTGTGGCCGGGTGCCTCGATGAGGCCGTCGGTGTACAGCAGGAGGGTGCAGCCCGGGGGCAGCAGCACGCTGGCGTCGGGGCGGGGCGCGCGGACCCCCGTCCCCAGCAGGAGGCTGTGGCCTTCGGTGAGGTAGTCGGCCAGGCCGTCGCGGGTGATGAGCAGGGGCGGGGGGTGGCCGGCGTTGGTCCAGGTCAGCTGCCAGTTGTCGTCGTCCGTCCGGGTGAGCCGGGCGAGGACGAGGGTGGCCATGGTGACGTCGGTGATGGGCATGATCGCCTCGTCGAGCCGCTGGACGATGCGGCTGGGCGGCTCCTGCTGGGACCAGGCGTAGGCGCGCAGCATGTTGCGCAGCTGGGCCATGCCGGCCGCGGCCTCCAGGTCGTGGCCCACGACGTCGCCGATGGCCAGGGCGGTGGAACCGTCGGGCAGGGTGAAGGCGTCGTACCAGTCGCCGCCGACCTGGGAGGCGTCCGGGGCGGGCAGGTAGCGGACGGCCATCTGGAGTCCGGGGACCCGCGGCATCTGCGGCAGCAGGTGGTTCTGCATGGTCTCGGCGACCGCGCGCTGGCGCTGGTAGAGGCGGGCGTTGTCCAGCGCCACCCCGGCGCGCCGGGCGATGTCCTCCAGCAGGGGCAGGTCGGCGGTGGTGAAGTCCCCCGGCTTCTCGGCCCGGCCCAGGGTGAGGGCCCCGAGGACCTCCCGGGTACCGCGGATGGGGGCGATGGCCGCCGAGTGGATGCCCGTGGCCTCGAACAGACGGCGCTGCTCGACGGCGATGCCGGAATCCGGGGCACGCCGGTACGTGGCCGGGCCGGCCAGGGCGGAGGCGACGCCGCGCAGCGCCCGGGACAGCGGCATCGGCGACTCCTCGGGCACCGGCGGCATCGGCCCTTCGAGGTCCTCCTGGTGCACCAGGCGGTCGCCCTCGGCGTGCACCACGGCGGTGCGCCAGACCTCGTCGTGCTCGGTGATCAGGTCGATGACGGCCCAGTCCGCCAGCCGGGGCAGCACCAGGGACACCAGCCGGCGCAGGGCCTCGTCGACGTCGAGGGTCGAGGTCAGCCGGGTGGTGGTCTCGGCGAGCAGGGCCAGCCGCTCGAAGTCGGTCAGCGACTCGGTGGCCCGCTCCGGGCGCGGCTCGGCGGAGTCGGCGTGCTCGGGGGTGTGGAAGACGACGAGCGTGCCGGTTCGCCGGTCGCCGGTGTCGCCGAGGTCGTACGGGGTGATCATCCAGGAGACGGGCAGCAGGGAACCGTCACCGCGCAGGAAGTGCTCCTCGTGGCCCTGCGCCGGGCTCCCGGCGTGGAACGCCTGCCGCATGGCGCACTGCGTCGTGGGCAGCGGCTGGCCCTGCGGCCCGCGGTGCAGCAGGTCGTGGGCGTCCTGGCCGAGCAGGTCCGCGGCGGGCCGGCCCAGCAGGCGTTCGGCGGGGGTGTTCGCGGCGAGGACGAGGCCCTGCTCGTCGACGACGTACGCCCCGGCGCCGATGGCTTCCACCGCGTCGGCGAGCCGGGCAGGGGGCTTCGCCCGCTGCCGCTGCCGGTCGGTCCCGGTTCGCTCCGCCCCTGCCATGTCGTGGCCTCCTGTGCTCGCGGGTCGCCGCGCGTGTACGTCGCCTGGTCGCGTGTACGTCGCCTGGTGCCGTCGGCGCCTGATCTTCCGTATGCCCCGTCGCGGCCGGGAACCCTCCCGACCCGGCGCGCACCGGCCCGGACAGCCGCATGCGCCGACTGACCGGGTACCCGCCCCGGCCCGCCCCGGCGAGGTGGACGGCCTCGCCCCACGGCTGCCCGCACCGCTCGGCCGTACGCCGGCCGCGGCGGGTGTACGGCCGGTTCACCGCTCCGTCCCGGGCCGGCGCACCGCCCGCACCCGGCGACAGCGCGCCGACGACACCACCGCACCCGCCCCGACCAGCGCCGCGAGGGCGCCGAAGCCATAGGTGAGCGTGGCGGACGAGGCGACGGCGGCGACGAGGAGGGGCCCGCCCGCGTCGCCGAGTTCGCGGCCGAGTTCGGCGGTGCCCATGGTCTGGCCGAGCCGCTCGGCGGGCGTGCGCGCGGCCAGCGCGGCGAAACCGAGCGGTGTGACCAGGCCCGTGCCGACGCCGATCAGGGCGGCGCCGCCGAGGACGCCCGGCAGGCCCGGCAGCATCGCGCAGGCCAGCCCGGCGGCGGTGACCAGCAGTCCCGCGGCCAGACCGGACCGCGTGGTGAGCCGCCCGTCGTCCAGAGCGCGTCCGGCACGCGGCTGGACGACCGCGGCGCAGCCGGCGAGCACCGACACCGCCGCCCCGGTCGCGACCGTGCCCAGCCCGGCGGCGCGTCCGGAGACCGGCAGGAAGCCGACGCCGGCCGACAGGGCCGCGGTCGCCGCGGCGAGTGCGGCGGTGGGGGCGAGGAAGGACGGGTCGGCCAGCCTCCGGGCCAGGTCGAGGACCGTCTGCCGGGTCCTGGGCAGCGGGGGTACGGCGGGGACGGCGAGCGCGGCCCAGACGGCGACCGCCGCGCCGAGCGCCGCCAGCACCGCGAACAGCAGCCGCAGTCCCCCGGCCCACACCAGGACGCCGCCGAGCAGCGGGCCGAGGGTGTAGCCGAGGGACTTGTGGAAGCCGTACCCGCCGAACGCCCGGCCGTGTCGCGCCGCCGGGTTGAGCCGGGCGACCAGCGCGGAGGCGGACGGCGAGAAGGCGGAGGCCGCGGCTCCCTGTCCGAGCCGGGCGGCCCAGAGCCAGCCGGGGCTGTCCGCGACGGCGTACAGCGCGGACGCGGCGGCGAAGGCGGCGAGCCCGCCCAGCAGCACGGGCCGGGCGCCGACGCGGTCGGCGAGGGTGCCGAACAGCGGTTTGAGGAGCACCTCGGCGCCGTCGTACAGGGCGAGGAGTCCACCGAGGACGAGCAGCGAGGAGACCGCGCCGTCGGCGCCGCCACCGAGACTCGCGGCGACACCGTGCGCACCGAAGGCGGTGGTGAACCCGGCCGCGTACAACGGCCACATCGCCCGCCCGGAAGCCCCCCGCCCTGTCACCGGTTCCCCTGCGGGGTTGGGTGGGGGGCGGTGTGGTCGTGCGGGGTTGGGTGGGGGGCGGTGCGGCCCGCCGGGGCCAGGTGCGGTGCGGCGCAGTCATGCGGGGCCGGGTGGGGGGCGGCGTCGGCCACGTGGGCCCGGTGGAGCCCGGAGCCACTGTCCAAGGTCGGGTGCGCGGTGCGGCCTGCCGGGGCCGAGTGAGGTGTGGGGAAGTCCTCCGAAGTCCGGTGCGACAGCGCGGCGTCGGCCAGCGGGGCTCGGTGGAGCCCGAAGCGACCGTCCGGGGCCGGGTGGATGAAGTCCTCCGGGGTCCGGTGCAGCGCGGCGCCAACCACCGGTGCCTGGTGGAGCCCGGAGCGACGCTCCGGGACCCGTCGAAGCGGTGAGAAGACCCGCTCGGTGTGACCCTCCGGGGCCGGACGAGGCACGGGGAAGTCCACCGGGGTCCGGTGCAGCGCGGCCCAGGCCGCCGGGCCGCGGCGCAGCGCCGCGATGACCCGCTCGGCGTGGCCCTGCGGGGGCGGGTGGGGCGCGGTGTGGCCCGCCGGGGGCCGGAGGAGCCTGGAGCGACCCGACGGGGCCCGGCGCAGCGCCGTGTTGAGCCGCTCGGCCCGTAGCAGTGCGGCGCCGGCCGCCGGGGCCCGGTACCGCGTTGTCGAGGGTTGCTCGCGGGTCCGGGCGCGTCGGTTGGCGTTCGCGCCGGGCGCGGGCCGTGCGGGCGGGTCGCCGGGGCGGCGCCGGGGCCGGTCCGGGCCGGCCGGGGGGAAGCCGTCGGCGCGGGTCCGCCGGGGCGGTTGCCCGGCGGGCCGGCGGTCTTCCGGTTCGGTGTCCGACACGAGGGCGAAGGTAACAAGCCTCACACCCTCGCCGTACCCCTCACCGGACTCAGGCGGACGGGTTGACCACCACCGTGGCCGAGTTGTTCTTGCCGTTCGGGTCGAAGGCGAAGGACGTCCCGGAGTCGGGCCGGGCGACGACGCGGCCCGTCGCGTCCGGGACGACCCGGTCGACGCGCAGCCGGAACGGGAAGGTGACCTTCAGGTCCGGCTTGGCCCACATCGGCAGGGTGCAGGCGTAGTGGCCGACGGCCGGGTCGTCGCCGGACGTCCAGGCGGTACGGCAGGTGTCGGGGACGGAGATGGCGGTGGTGCCCTCCGGGAGGTAGAAGTCGATCACGGCGACCGGGTCGCCGGAGCTGACGTTGCCGACCCAGGCCGGGCCCCGGTTGGCGAAGCGGAAGGTGGCGGTGACGGTGTCGCCGGCCGCGCCGCTCACCTCGGTGCCGTGGACGGCGAAGTCGGCGGTGTTGTCGGCGTCGATGTGCCAGGAGCGGCCGTTGTCCGAGCCGTCCAGGTCGGTGGCGTCACCGCCGGGCTGGACCTCGTAGTCGAACCGCTCGTACAGCGCGTGGCCGGTGACGGCGAGCCGCAGCGGCTCCGGCAGCTCCACGGTGGCCCCGGGCGCGACGTCGGTGTCGAAGGAGCAGGTCACGTACGTCATGGGCGTGTACTCGCCGCCGTCGTCCGGCCCGGTGTAGGTGCACTGCGGGTAGCGGGTGACGACGTCGAGGCCGTACGTCGCCCACATCCTCACGCTGAAGCCGTGGGCGGTCTCGTTGCCGGTGTTGGTGACGGAGAACGGCACGGTAAGGCCGGTGCCCGGCGCGACGCCCGTGACGTCCCGCGGGGCGCTGATGCCGAGGTCCGGGCCGGAGCCGACGGTGACGAAGGTCTCCGCGGAGCCCTCCGGGGCGGTGAGCGTGCCGTCGGGGCCGCCGGTGGCCGTGGCGGAGTACTCGACCGCCCCCTGCGCTCCCACGGCGGCGCCGGCGGCGGCCCGCACCTTGAGCTGCACCTGCGCGCTGTAGCGGGTCGGCACGTCCCCGGTGTCGCACACGGCGACCGTACCGGCGTCGTCCGGCGTGCAGTTGGCGGGCCAGGACACGTCCGCGACCCCGGCGAGTCCGGAGACGTCGACGGTCAGGCGCCCGCCGGTGACGGTGAAACCGGCGTTGTCGTGGTACAGGCCGAGCGCCAGCGACCGGTACGGCGCCTCGCCGCCGTCCGGAGCGACGGTGACCGCCTGCTCGTAGGGCGCCTGGATCCACAACTGGTCGCTCTGCGCGCCCTCGTCGGCAAAGGCGGCCCCGCTCCCGAACCCGGCGGCGACCAGCGCTCCGACCGCTCCGGCACACGCCCCGCGGCGCAGCACGCGCCCGACGGAGACAGAACTCATGACATCCCCCACATGGGACGGAACAGACCCCGGCACACTGACCGGCACCGGGCGCCCGTTGGACGGCCCGCCGGAACGGAAGGTTGTGGCCGGAGGAAGCGGAGCGCGTGGTTCTTACGATCTTCTTGATCAGCGGCTGACCGGCACTACGCGGCGATGACGGCGACGCCCGTCCTGCCCCCGTCGACGTCCACCACGGTTCCGTGCACGAAGGCCGCCTCGTCACTGGCCAGCCAGACCGCGGCGTGGGCGATGGCGTCCGGCGTGCCGACCCCGCCGGCCGGGGTGCCCTTCATCATGATCTCGCCCGGATGGGGCTCGCCGCCCTGCGGCGCCGGGGGCAGGATCACGCCCGGCGAGACGGCGTTCACCCGGACGCCCAGCGGACCGAACTCCGCGGCCCACGCCCGGGTGAGCGTCTCCATAGCCCCCTTGGTGGAGCTGTAGAGCGCGCCGAGCGGAACGCCGAGGCGGGCGATCCACGAGCCGAGGTTGACGATCGCCCCGCCACCGGACTCCGTCATGCCCGGGACGACGGCCGCCGTGAGGAAGAACGGCGCCTTGACGTTCACCGCGTAGACCTGGTCGAAGGTCTTCTCGTCGGTGGCGATGGTGCCGGGGGCCGGGTAGACGCCCGCGTTGTTGACCAGGATGTCGATCCGCCCGCCCAGGGTCTCGCGGGCCCGGGCGGCGAGGTCCTGGGAGGCCTCGGCGCTGCCGTCGAGGTCCGCCGCCAGGAAGTCGGCCCGGCCGCCGGACGCGCGGATCCCTTCGACGACCTGTGTCCCCCGTTCCCGGTTCCGCCCGGAGACGATGACGTGAGCCCCCTCCGCGGCGAACGCCTCCGCGATCGCCTGTCCGATGTTGCTGGTCGATCCCGTGACCAGTGCCGTCTTGTCCCGCAGCCGTCCGCTCATGGCGCGATCTCCCTTGTCTCGCGGTGTGCGGACCACTGTGCGCCGCAAAAAATGGACCGGCAAGTCCATAATGGAAGGGGCCGACAGCGGGGCCGGGGCGGGCGGATCAGGTGGCCGCCCGCCCCGGGGGTCAGCGGTCCGACCCTCCGGACGGCGGGCCGGGTTCGGTGAACAGCGGCCCGAACGCCTCCGGAAGGGCGCCGCGCAGGTCGGCCTCCAGACCGGTGTCCCCGGCCGTGATCCGGGAGACGACCGTCTGCGCCAGGAACAGCGCCTGCTCCGGGGTGGCGTCCACGGGCCGGGCCACGTCGGCCAGCAACGCGTCGAGCGGGTCGGCCGCCTCGTGCGGTGCCTCGCCGCCTCGCCGCGCCTCGGCCTCGTGCCGCTGCGCGCCGATTTCCAGCGCGCCGCGTTCATGGGGCGGTACGGCCTGCCGCAGATGGTCCCGGTGCGGCGGGTCGAGGCGACTGCTCAGCGCCGCGAGGACGAGGTGCACGGCGGCGTCGGCGGCCTCCTCGTCGCCGAGGCGGGCCCGTGACGCCACCTCTTCCACCAGATGCCGATGGCTGATCATGCTTCCTCCCGCTGGTGCGGTCAGGGCGTTGCCCGAGGGGTGGGAGTGGCTGACGGGTGCCCACGGAGACAGATGCGTACACCGCCCCACGTATCGCATCGGCGGACGAGCACATCGGCGCGGTCCTGGTCACGGAGGAAGGCCACGCGTGCGGCACCGACCTGACCACGCTCGCCCCGGACGACCCGGTCGACCGGAGAGCAGCGCGGCGGAGCCCCACACATGACCGAGCCGGCCGTCCCCGAGCCGGGGACGGGGCCGGGGACGGTGAGCACACTCTCCCCCGTCCACCGATCGGTGGACGGCAAGTTCAACCGGGCACCTCTGTCCGCCGATCGGGCCCCGCAGCGAGCCTTTCCGTATGAATTCACTCACCGTACGGACGGCGCGTTGGAGCGCCCGGCATCCCTGGCGGGCCCTGGTCGGCTGGCTGGTGTTCGTGGGGGTGTGCCTGGGGGTCGGCGGTGCCGTCGGCACGCACAGCGCGACGACGGCCGACTACCGGGTCGGGGAGGCCGGGCGGGCGGAGGCGATGGCCGCCGAGGGGCACCTGGAACGGCTCCCGACCGAGCAGGTGCTGATCTCGGCCCGGTCGGGTCCTCTCGACCGGGCGGCGGCCCGGGACGCCGCCGAGGAGCTGACCTCGCGGATGGAGCGGCTGCCCGACGTCGCCGGCGTGGACGCTCCCGTGTCGTCCGGGGACCGCCGGACCCTCATGGTCGCGGTGGCCCTGAAGGGCGAGGAACGGGACGCGAAGGACAAGGTCGACGCGCTGCTCGCGCAGACGGAGGCGGTGGGCAGGGCCCGTCCCGCGCTGCTCCTCGAAGAGACCGGGAGTCCCTCCATCAGCAAGGGCGTGGACGAGCAGCGCGGCCATGACCTGGCGCTCTCCGAGAAGATCACCCTTCCCGTCACCCTGATCACCCTGCTGGTCGTCTTCGGGTCCGTGACCATGGCCGGGGTGCCGCTGCTGCTCGCGCTGTCGTCGATCGCGGCGGCCGTCGGCCTGTCGATGGTGGCCTCGCACGTCTCCCCCGACGCCGGGGTCGGCACGAACGTCATCCTCATGATCGGCCTCGCGGTCGGCGTGGACTACACCCTCTTCCACCTCAAGCGGGAGCGCGAGGAGCGCGCCCGCGCGGCCGGCCGGCTGAGCGCCGAGGCGCTGGTGGAACTGGCCGCGGCGACCTCGGGCCGGGCGGTCGTGGTCTCGGGGTTCGCGGTCGTGGCGTCCACCGCGACGCTGTACCTCGCCTCCGACGTCATCTTCTCCTCGCTGGCCACCGGCACGATCGTGGTCGTCCTGGTCGCGGTGGCCAGTTCGCTGACGGCGCTGCCCGCCCTGCTGGTCATGCTCGGGCGGCGGGCCGAGCGCGGGGCGCTGCGCCGGGCCGGGCGCGGGAAGCCGCCGCGCCGGACGCGTGGCGGCGACAGCGGCGGCCGGGTGTGGAACGCCCTGCTGCGGCCGGCGCGCAGGCACCCGGCGGCCACCCTGTGCGTCTCCGTCCTCGCCCTGCTCGCGCTCGCCACCCCGCTGGCCGGGCTGAAGATCACCGAGATGAGCCGGGACACGCACTCCCGGGACATCCCGGTCATGCGGGTCTACGACCGCCTCAACGAGGCGTTCCCGGAGCAGCGGGTCACCCACCAGGTCGTCGTACGCGCCGATGCCGCGCGCTCCGGGGAGGTCGTCGGGGCACTGCGCGAGCTGGCCCGGCGCGCCGGCGCCGACCCGCTGTTCAGCGGCGCCTCGCCGGTCCGGACCTCGGCCGACCACCGGATCAGCGTCCTGGAACTGAGGGTGCCGTACCTGGGCGACTCCGAGCAGGCGTACGACTCCCTGCACCGTCTCCGCGAGCGGTACCTGCCCGCGACCGTCGGCCGGGTCGGCGGAGCCGAGTCCGCGGTGAGCGGCGACGTGGCCCGGTACACCGACTACCCCGCCCACCAGAACGGCAAGCTCCCGCTGGTCCTCGGGGCGTTGCTGCTCGTCACGTTCGCGATGACCGCGTACGCGTTCCGCTCGCTGGTGCTGGCCCTCATCGGGGTCGTCCTGAACCTGCTCTCCGCGGCGGCCTCGCTCGGCCTGCTCGTCCTCGTCTTCCAGGGGACGTGGGCCGAGGGGATGCTGGACTTCCACTCCACCGGCTCGATCGGATCGCGCGTACCCCTGTTCCTCTTCGTGATCCTCTTCGGGCTCTCGATGGACTACCAGGTGTTCGTGGTGAGCCGGATCAGGGAGGCCGTGCTCGCGGGCGCGTCCACGCGGCAGGCCGTGCTCGACGGCATCCGCAGGTCGGCGAGCGTGGTGACCAGCGCGGCCGTGGTGATGACGACCGTCTTCGTCAGTTTCGTCTTCCTGCACATCATCGAGATGAAGCAGATCGGATTCGTCCTCGCGGTCGCCGTGCTGCTCGACGCGTTCATCGTCCGGGTCATGGTCCTGCCGGCGGCGATGCTGCTGCTCGGCGAGGCGAGTTGGTGGCCCGCGCGGCCGGCGGGACCCCGGGCCGGGGCCCTGGCGCATCCGGCGGACGGGCGAGCGGTGGCCGACGTACGTTGATCGGTATGACCGCACTCGCCGACCCCTCGTCCGGTGCCCTGTGGGCCACGTCGCTGCGCCGGTGGAACACGGTGTGCTGGGCGCTGTTCGGGGCGATGGCCGTCGGGCTGGTGGCCACGGCCCCGCCCGGCGGGAGCGCCTACCAGGCGCTCGGACTGCTCGCCTGCGTGGTGCTGTGCTACGCGGCGCTCGACCGCTTCCCGGGGAATCCCGTCGTCCGTCCGCACGTCTACCTCTCGGTGCTCGTGCTCGCACTCGGCGGGCTGGCGTACCTGGGCAGCAGCTACGCGGCGCTGTTCATGGTGACGCTGCCGCACTACTGGATGTTCGGGCGCACGCCCCGGGGCTCGATGGTCTTCCTGGCGCTGGCCACCGGCTCCACGCTGACCGGGGCCCTGGTCCGGCAGGGCTGGTCGGCGGAGTTCTTCGGCGAGACGGTGGTCTCCACCCTGATCGTGGTCGCGGTGGGCGTGCTGATCGGTCTGTGGGCGCACTCGGTCGTCGAGCAGAGCAGCGAACGGGCGCGGCTCATCGAGGAGTTGGAGCGGACCCAGGCGCAGCTGTCCGAGGCGCACCAGCGGCAGGGCGCGGCGGACGAACGGGAACGCATCGCACGGGACATCCACGACACGCTCGCGCAGGGCTTCGCGTCGATCATCGTGCTCGCGGAGGCGGCACGGGCCGGCATGGCCGGCGATCCGGCGCGCAGCGCCCAGCAGTTGCGGTCGATCGAGTCCACCGCCCGGGAGAACCTTGCCGAGGCCCGGGAGCTGGTCGGCTCGGCCCGACAGCCCGGTCCGGGCCGGGTGGCGACCGGCTCGGTGGCGCGGACCCTGCGCCGCACGCTGGACCGCTTCGCGGAGGACACGGGGCTCACCGTGGTGGCCGACCTCGCGGACCCGGAGTGCGACCAGCAGACCCGGATCGCGCTGCTGCGCTGCACCCAGGAGTCCCTGGCCAACGTGCGCAAGCACGCGCGCGCGTCCACGGTCGGGGTGGTGCTGGCCCGGCGTCCGTACGGTGTGGAGCTGGAGGTCACCGACGACGGCACCGGGTTCGTGGTGGAGGAGTCGCGGGGCTTCGGGCTCGACGGCATGCGCAAGCGTCTGGCGGAACTGGGCGGGAGGCTCACGGTGACGAGTTCGGTGGGCGACGGGACGCGGATCCTGGCGGTGGTCCCCCTGACGGGTGAGGTGGAGGCATGAGCACGGGACCACTGCGCGTCGTGGTGGTGGACGACCACACCGTCATGCGGGCCGGGGTCCTCGCCCTGCTCGCCGGCGAGGACAGCATCGAGATCGTCGGGGAGGCGGGCGACGGGCGCGCGGCGCTCGCCCTCGTGGAGCGGTACGACCCCGACGTGGCCCTGGTCGACCTGCGGATGCCCGTGCTCGACGGGGTGGCGACGACCACCGAGATCGTCGCCCGCCACCCGCGGACCCGGGTGCTGATCCTGACGACGTACGACACCGACGCCGACATCGAGCGCGGGGTGGAGGCCGGTGCCATCGGCTACCTGCTCAAGGACACCACCCGGGAGCAGCTGGTCGACGCCGTCCACGCGGCGGCGCGCGGCGAGACGGTCCTGGCGCCCCGGGTCGCCGAGAAGCTGGTGGCGCGGATGCGGCGGCCCGTGCACGACCCGCTGACCGACCGCGAGACCGACGTCCTCGACGCCGTCGCGGACGGCCTCACCAACGCCGAGATCGGCAGACGCCTGATGATCGCGGAGGCCACGGTGAAGACGCATCTGCTGCGCCTGTTCGCCAAGCTCGACGTGAACGACCGGACGAGGGCGGTGGTGGTGGCCCTGGAGCGGGGCCTGCTGCGGCGGCCGTAGGGAGGAAGTCTGTCACGGCGAGGACAGATCTCCTGGCCCCCGGAGTTAGGGTTGTCGGACGACGCGGAGGGTACCGAACACCTCGGAGCACGGGTGCCGCACGGGCCCGGGTTCCTCGCCGCGTCCCCGAGACGAAGGTGCTATGCCCGCTGAGAACGCCCCCGCCGCCGACAACCTGGACGACGACGACTACCCCGCCTACACGATGGGGCGGGCCGCCGACGTCCTCGGCACGACTCCCGCCTTCCTCAGGGCCATCGGCGACGCCGAGCTGATCACCCCGCTGCGTTCGGAGGGCGGCCACCACCGGTACTCGCGCCGCCAGCTGCGCATCGCCGCCCGCGCCCGTGAGCTGGTGGACCAGGGCACGCCGATCGAGGCGGCGTGCCGCATCATCTCCCTGGAGGACCAGCTCGACGACGCGCTGCGCGTGAACCGGGACATGCATCGGCGGCTCGGCGAAGGCGATACGGATACCTAGCCCCGCCGCTACAGAATTTCCGACCGCGACGACATGAGAATTCCTGGACGAGCGCGAAAACACATGGGGCTTCCGGCCTGCCTGTGTTAGCGTGATAGCAGTTGCAGTTTTGGTTGCCAGAGATTTTTTCTTTGCAGAGCTTTCCGGATTCTTCCGGAGGGGTGATCATCGCAGCGACTCGGCTCCGTAAAGTGCGGAGTCCGGCATTGCCCCCCTAGGGAGATTCAATATGGCATCTGGCACCGTGAAGTGGTTCAACGCGGAAAAGGGCTTCGGCTTCATCGAGCAGGACGGCGGCGGCGCCGACGTGTTCGCCCACTACTCGAACATCGCCACCTCCGGCTTCCGCGAGCTTCAGGAAGGCCAGAAGGTTACCTTCGACGTCACGCAGGGCCAGAAGGGCCCGCAGGCCGAGAACATCGTTCCCGCCTGACGCTGACGCGCTGCATGGTGCTGGGGCCCGCGCCCTCAAGGTGCGGGCCCCAGCCCATTGTTTTACCGGCCCGGGCCGGATTTTCGCATTTCCGTCGGCTCATTCTTGTGAATCCACGCGCGGCTCGTTCACCGCTGGGCGGAATTCCTCGATACGCCGCATCGAGGAAGGTTCCCTCATGAACCGCACCCGTCGCACCGGCGGCGACACAGGCCGCTTCCGCGCGGACCGGACGTCCAGCCGGACGGCCGGCGGCACGCGCGGCGGCCGTTCCCGTACGCAGGAGCAGGGCCGGCAGGGCTCCCGCCCGGTCACCGGACGCAGGAGCGGCGCGGGCCCGCGCTCCGGCACCCGCCGGCAGGAGTTCGCCCTGCCGGTCACCCTCACCGAACCGCTGCCGGCGGTCGAGACGTTCGCCGAGCTGGACATGCCCGCACGTCTGCTGGCCGCGCTCGGCACCGAAGGCGTCACCGTGCCCTTCCCGATCCAGGCGGCCACGCTGCCGAACGCGCTGGCCGGCCGGGACGTCCTGGGCCGCGGGCGCACCGGCTCGGGCAAGACCCTCGCCTTCGGTCTGCCGCTGCTGGCCCGCCTGGACGGGCAGCGGGCCCAGCCCCGGCAGCCGCTCGCGCTCGTCCTCGTCCCCACCCGGGAACTGGCCCAGCAGGTCACCGACGCGCTCACCCCGTACGCCCGCGCCCTGCGGCTGCGGCTCGCCACGGTGGTGGGCGGCATGTCCATCGGCCGTCAGGCGAGCGCGCTGCGCGGCGGCGCCGAGGTCGTCATCGCCACGCCCGGCCGCCTGAAGGACCTCATCGAGCGGGGCGACTGCCGGCTGGACCAGGTCGCCGTCACCGTTCTGGACGAGGCCGACCAGATGGCCGACATGGGCTTCATGCCGCAGGTGACCGCCCTGCTCGACCAGGTCGCCGACGGCGGCCAGCGGCTGCTGTTCTCGGCCACCCTGGACCGCAACATCGACCTGCTGGTACGGCGCTACCTCCACGACCCCGTCGTGCACTCGGTCGACCCGTCCGCGGGAGCCGTCAGCACCATGGAGCACCATCTGCTGCACGTGCACGACGACGACAAGCACACCGCCGCGACCGAGATCGCCGCCCGGGACGGGCGGGTGATCATGTTCCTGGACACCAAGCACGCGGTCGACCGGATGGCCAAGCACCTGCTGTCCGTCGGGGTGCGGGCCTCGGCCCTGCACGGCGGCAAGTCCCAGCCGCAGCGCAACCGCACGCTCGCCCAGTTCAAGGACGGCCACGTCACGGTCCTGGTGGCGACCAACGTCGCCGCCCGCGGCATCCACGTCGACGGCCTCGACCTCGTCGTCAACGTCGACCCGCCCGGGGACCACAAGGACTACCTGCACCGGGGCGGCCGTACCGCCCGGGCCGGCGAGTCCGGCACGGTCGTCACCCTGGTCCTGCCGCACCAGCGCCGTGCGATGGACCGCCTGATGGCCGACGCGGGCATCAGCGCGCGTACCGTCCGGGTCCGTCCGGGCGAGGCCGAACTGCACCGCATCACCGGCGCCCGCACCCCCTCCGGCGTACCCGTCACGATCACCGCGCCGGCCGCCGAACGGAGCGAGCGCACCGGATCCGCCTCGCGCGGTCGCCGGGGGCGCGCCGCCGGCCGTGGGGCAGCCGCTCGCACCCGTCGCTCCGCCCCCAGGAACAACTCGTAGTCCAGGTACCGGGATTCGCCCCCCTCGTCCGGGGCGAGCCTACGGTCGATCCCTCCGCTGTCCCTCCCCCAACCCCGTGGAGTCCGCCATGCGCTGTGTCATCGCCCGTTTCCCCTTCGACCTGATCAAGAGCGAGGTCGAGCAGTCGATGAGCGGGATCTCGCCCGAACCGGTCACCGGTGTCTCGGTGAGCATCGGCCGCCGCGTCTACCCCGTCATGCAGGTCGGGGAAGTGATCACCAAGCAGGACCGCCGCGACTTCACGTCGGGCGAGATGCGCCGGGCGCTGACCCGGCTCGGCTTCACCTGCCACGACGCGCCCCCGGCCGCTTCGGCCACGCCCGCCACGCCCGCCCCGGCCGCCCGCGCCGACGAGGACGCCTGGCGCTGGTGACCTCCCGGTGACCGCGGCATCCCGGTTCACGGGTGTGAGCGGCGTGGGATGTGGCACCCGGACCCCGAGCGGGCCGGACCCGCGCACCGCGTCCGGCGCGGCACACGGTTCGGCCACGAGCCGCGTGCCGTGCGAGGGCGCCACGGCCCGCGCCGCCCGGTTGTCGCCGCGAACCGCCGACGACAACCGGTGTGGGCCGCGGGGGGCGCCGGACGCCGTTCGCCCGCCGGAGGCGGAGCCCCGGACCGAACCGCGGGCTCAGGCCGGCGCGTTCGCCGGTGCCACCGCTTCCGCGCGCTCCCGCACCACGCGCCGCCGCGGGGCGGGTACGAGGAGCGGGTTGGCGACGCCCCAGGCCGCGCCCTTGCAGACCAGTTCCTTGTAGACGGCGGCGATCCGGCCGGTCAGGGCCGCCCGCACCGCGCGGTCGTCGGCGGTGACGTACTGGATCAGGCCCTCCTTGCGGCCCAGCGAGATGCACTGGTTGAAGTAGCGCAGCGGCACCTTCGGGAGCTTGCCGCCGGTCAGGCGCGCCGCGATGGCGTCGGCGGCCTGCCAGGCGGTGGGGACGCCCGAGGCGCACGACATCCGCAGCGGCTTGTCGCCGGGGCCCCTCACCAGGGCCGCGTCACCGACGGCGTACACGTCCGGGTGCGAGACCGAGCGCATGGACCGGTCGACCACGATCTGCCCGGTGCCGGTGACCTCCAGGCCGGTGGCCCGCGCGATCGGGTGGACGGCGAAGCCGGTGGTCCACACGGTGACCGCAGCCGGGACCGAGGCGCCGTCGGCGGTGGTGACGTGGTCGGCCGCCACGGCGGTGACGGAGGTGTTCTCGTGCACGGTGACGCCGAGCCCGGCGAGGACCTTGCGCACGTGGGCGCGGCCCTTGGCGGAGAGCCAGTCGCCGAGGCCGCCGCGGGCGGCGAGGGCGACATCGAGGTCCGGGCGGGCCTCGGCGATCTCGGCCGCCGCCTCCAGACCGGTGAGACCGCCGCCGACCACGACCACCGGCTGCCCGGCCGCCAGCCCGGCCAGGCGCTCGCGCAGCCGCAGCGCTCCGGCACGGCCCGCGATCTCGTGGGCGTGCTCCGCCGCGCCGGGGACGCCCGCGTCGTTCCAGCCGCTGCCCAGGGCGTACACGAGGGTGTCGTACTCCAGTTCCCCGGCGCCGTCCGCGTCGGTGACGGCGACGGTCCTGCGGTCGACGTCGACGCCGGTGACCCGGGCGAGCCTCAGCCGCACACCGGTGCCCGCGAACATCTCGCTGAACGGACGGGGCGTGAGGTCCTGGCCGGTGGCGAGCTGGTGCAGCCGGACGCGCTCCACGAAGTCGGGCTCGGCGTTGACGAGGGTGATGGCGACGTCTTCGGGGCGCAGCCGCCTGGCGAGGCGTCCGGCGGTGATGGCTCCGGTGTATCCGGCTCCGAGGACGACGATGCGGTGCTGCATTTCCTGACTCCTGTCTTGAGCGGATTCGCCCCTTGAACCGGGCGGCCCGCCGTTTCCTGACAGGAACACGGTGTGAAGCACATCACATCGGGGTCGGTGAGCGTGGAGCCCGGGGTCAGAAGGCGTGGAGCAGGGGTTCGCCGTGGTCGGTGGCCGCCCAGTGCCGGGTCGCGCGTTCGAGCTTGTCGGGGTTGGCCTGGCTGCGCAGCGCGCGGATGCCGTCGGCGGTGACCTCCAGGCAGATGACGCCGATGACCCGCCCGTCGAGGACCGCGACGACGGCCGGCCCGCCGTTGGCGGTGGCGGCGTAGATCCCGGGCGAGCCGCCGACCAGGTTGCGCTTGGCCGGGCCGGGCTTGAACAGGCCCCGCATGAACTTCGCGACCGCGAGCGCGCCCTCGAACGCCTTCGTGCGGGCCGGGACCTTGCCGCCGCCGTCGCCGACCGAGACGGCGTCCTGGGTGAGCAGCCGTACCAGCGGCTCGGTCCGGCCGCTGGTGGCGGCGGAGAGGAACTCCTCGACGATCCGCCGGGCGGCGGCCTCGTCGATCTCGGTACGGGCCTTGCCGTCCGCGACGTGCTTCTTGGCCCGGTGGAAGATCTGCTGGCTCGCGGCCTCGCTGATGTCGAGGATCCCGGCGATCTCCCGGTGCGGGTAGTCGAAGGCCTCCCGCAGCACGTACACCGCCCGCTCGCCCGGGGACAGGCGCTCCAGCAGCGTGAGAACGGCGTACGACACCGACTCGCGCTGTTCCGCGGTGTCGGCCGGGCCCAGCATCGGGTCCCCGGCGAGCAGCGGCTCGGGCAGCCACTGGCCCACGTAGGTCTCGCGCCGCGCGCGGGCCGAGGTGAGCTGGTTGAGGCAGAGGTTGGTGAGCACCTTCGTCAGCCAGGCCTCGGGGACCTGGATGTGGTCGGCGCCGGCGGCCTGCCAGCGCAGGAACGTCTCCTGCACGGCGTCCTCGGCCTCGCTCGCGGAGCCGAGCAGGCGATAGGCGATGGCCTCCAGCCGGGGCCGGGCCGCCTCGAACCGCTCCACGTCGCTCAGGGTCAGGGCCATGCCCGGGATCCTAGCCGCCGCGGCCCCCGCCGGTCCGGGGCCGTGCCGGGTGGGGTGGGGCCGCGGCTCGTTGGGCCGGTCGGGTGTATCCGTCATCCGAATGGCCGCACGTCGCACGCTCAGGGCCCCGGGCGCGGCCTCGCGTGGTGAGGATGGCGGGTGACCGACGTCCTGTCGTGGGCGGACGGCGAGCATCGGGAGACGGACGACTGGTGAGCATCCTCAACGAACCCCAGGGCGGTGGCGCCCCAGCCGAGGACTCGTACGAGAACGAGTTGCCGGTCCGGCGCAAGCAGCCCGGCAATGTCGTGGTGAAGTGGCTGACCACCACCGACCACAAGACGATCGGCACCCTCTATCTGGCGACGTCGTTCGGGTTCTTCCTGGTCGGCGGGCTGATGGCGCTGATCATCCGGGCCGAACTGGCCCGTCCCGGGCTCCAGTTGATCTCGAACGAGCAGTACAACCAGCTGTTCACGATGCACGGCACCGTGATGCTGCTGATGTTCGCCACCCCGCTGTTCGCCGGCTTCACCAACTGGATCATGCCGCTCCAGATCGGCGCGCCCGACGTGGCGTTCCCCCGGCTGAACATGTTCGCCTACTGGCTGTACCTGTTCGGCTCGCTCATCGCGGTCGGCGGCTTCCTCACCCCGCAGGGCGCGGCCGACTTCGGCTGGTTCGCCTACGCCCCCCTGTCCGACGCGATCCGCACCCCCGGGGTCGGCGGGAACATGTGGATCCTGGGCCTGGCCTTCTCCGGCTTCGGCACCATCCTCGGCGCGGTCAACTTCATCACCACGGTCATCTGCATGCGCGCCCCGGGCATGACCATGTTCCGCATGCCGATCTTCGTGTGGAACGTGCTGCTGACCGGTGTCCTGGTCCTGCTGGCCTTCCCGGTGCTGGCCGCCGCGCTGTTCGCGCTGGCCGCGGACCGCATCTTCGGCGCCCACGTGTACGACGCGGCCAACGGCGGCCCCCTGCTGTGGCAGCACCTCTTCTGGTTCTTCGGCCATCCCGAGGTGTACATCATCGCGCTGCCGTTCTTCGGGATCGTCACGGAGGTCATCCCGGTCTTCGCCCGCAAGCCGATCTTCGGCTACATGGGCCTCGTCGCCGCCACCATCGCCATCGCCGGTCTCTCCGTGACGGTGTGGGCCCACCACATGTACGTCACCGGTGGTGTGCTGCTGCCGTTCTTCTCCTTCATGACCTTCCTGATCGCCGTGCCGACCGGTGTGAAGTTCTTCAACTGGATCGGCACGATGTGGAAGGGGAGCCTGTCCTTCGAGACGCCCATGCTCTGGGCGGCCGGCTTCCTCGTGACCTTCCTCTTCGGCGGGCTGACCGGCGTCATCCTGGCCTCCCCGCCCATGGACTTCCACGTCTCCGACTCGTACTTCGTGGTGGCCCACTTCCACTACGTCGTCTTCGGCACCGTCGTCTTCGCGATGTTCGCCGGGTTCCACTTCTGGTGGCCGAAGTGGACCGGCAAGATGCTCGACGAGCGTCTCGGCAAGATCTGCTTCTGGACGCTGTTCGTCGGCTTCCACACCACCTTCCTGGTCCAGCACTGGCTGGGCGCCGAGGGCATGCCGCGCCGGTACGCCGACTACCTGGCCGCCGACGGCTTCACCGCGCTGAACACGCTCTCCACCATCGGCTCCTTCCTGCTCGGCCTGTCGATGCTGCCGTTCCTCTACAACGTCTGGAAGACGGCCAAGTTCGGCAAGCCGGTCGGCGTGGACGACCCCTGGGGCTACGGCCGCTCGCTGGAGTGGGCCACCACCTGTCCGCCGCCGCGGCACAACTTCCTCACCCTGCCGCGGATCCGCAGCGAATCCCCGGCGTTCGACCTGCACCACCCGGACATCGCGATGCTGGAGCAGGAGGGCCACACCGCCGCGATCACGAGCGACCGGGGCCGGGGGTGAGCGGTCTGCCCCAGCAGGGGGCCGGAGTGAGCGGCGACCTCGGCAACCAGGTCGAGGGCTACCTGCTGTGGCAGGCCAGGGTCGCGGAGGCGGAGCAGCGCGCGCGGGAGTTCGCCGGCTCCCTGGACTGGCTGACGACGGCCCAGCGCGAGGAGGTCGAGCGGCGGTACGTCGCCGACAGTCTGCTGCGGGCCCGGGCCGACCTCGAACGCATCGCGGCCCGGTGCGTGTCGCTGCGGGGCGAGTACGAGCAGCGGTACGCCGAGCTGCGGCGGCGCTGCGTGGGCGTGGCACTGGCGGTGTGCGCCGGTCTCGCCGCCCTGGCCGCCCTGCTCCTGGTCCTCTGACCCGCGCCGGCCGGTTTGCCGGGACACGCGCGGGTCACTCGGGACCGGTGGTGTCCAGGGGGATCATGAGGTGACCGGGAGGAAGCCGATGAGCGCGGTGACCGTCGCCCGCACCCAGGGCCTGTTCCATCTCGTCGGCGGCGGCTGGCCCCCGCTGCACCCGCGCAGCTTCGAGTGGGTCTTCGGTCCGAAGACCGACGTCCGGCTCCAGCGGGCGACGGCGGGGCTGCTCGCCACGACCGGCTGGAGCCTGCTGCGCACCGGTCCGGCCCCGGAATCCCTCGGCCAGGCGCGCCGGGCGGGCGTCGGGTCCGCCGTGACCCTGCCGGCCGTCGACCTCGTCTACGTACCCCTCGGCCGGATCCGCCCCACGTACCTGCTCGACGCGGCGATGCAGGCGGGCCGGCCGGTGGCCTGGTGGAGGTACGGGAGGCCGGGGTGCGGGAAGCCGCGGGGCAGCGCCCGGTCCGCGCCGCGTCCGCGGTGACGCGGTGCCCGGCCGGCCGACGCGGCTGCGCTTCGAGGGATGGATCGTCGGGACCGGCACGGCGTCCGGCACCCGGGTGGTGCTGGGCCACTGGACCCGCTCGCCGTTCGGGCGGTTCAGCGACGTCATGATCGAGCGGGCGGACGGGCACCGGCTGCTGCTGGCGCCCTCCCGGCGGACCGCCGACTTCATCGCCGCGACCTACGCCTTCGACGAGGTGGAGGTCACCCCCGTCGTCGTACGGGTCGAGGGCCGGCGCTGGGAGATCACGGCCGGCCCGCTGGAGCTGCGCCTCACCACCGGCCGGCGGGGCCTCATGGGCCGTCTCCTGCGCGCCGTGCCCGCGCCGCTCGCCGCCCGGCCGGCCTGGACGGTGCTGACGGACCCGCCCGCGAGGCTGCTGCTCGGCGTGCGCACCCGGGGCAGCGCGGGCGGCGGGCGGCGCGAATGGTACGGCGCCCTCGACCTGCTCCCGGTCGTGTCGGCCGGCACGGTGTACGACGGCCGGGACCAAGGCCCGCCGGCGCCGGTCCTGCCGCCCGTGCGGTTCGGGTTCGGTTCGACGCCCCGCACGCCCAGCGCCGTACGGGTGGTCACGACCGTGGCGATCCCCGGATCTTCCGGGCCGCGCCCTCGCCGGTGTCCTTGGAGCCGGTGACGCGGAGACGTGGCCGGAGACGCGCCCGGGGCCGGGGCGGGGAGCCCGGCCCGGCCCCGGGCCGGGTCCCGCGCCTACTCCTCGTCGGTGGTCCGTACCGGGGTCGACCTGCCCGGCGCCGGCAGCTGGGCCAGCTCGGACCGCACGAGCAGCACGTCGCCGATGAACAGGTCGTAGACCACGATCCCGATCAGGCCGCCGATCAGCGGGCCGACGATGGGGATCCACCAGTAGGCGCTGAACGAGCCGGGCACGCTGCCCGGGAACGCCAGGCTGCCCCAGCCCGCCGCGTAGGTGAGCAGGCGCGGCCCGAAGTCACGGGCCGGGTTGATGGCGTAGCCGGCGTTGGCGCCGTAGGACATGCCGATCGCGGCGACGACGAAGCCCACGATCAGCGGGGCGAGATTGGCCTTCACGGCCTGGTTGCGCAGGTCGAGCACGGCCGCGATCAGCATGAGCAGGAAGGCCGTGCCGACGATCTGGTCGATCAGCGGCCCCCAGATGCCGCCGTGGAAGTACGCGGCCGGGAACGTCGCGAAGATCGAGAACGTGGCGTTGGTGTGCCCGTTCACCTTCGGCCCCGTCACGGCGCTGTCGTAGGCGTCGATCGCGTTGTGGTAGACGAGGTAGACCAGCGCGGCCCCGGTGAGGGCGCCGACGACCTGCGCGAACCAGTACGGCAGCACCTTGACCCAGGGGAAGCCGCGGCGCACGGCCATGGCCAGGGTCACGGCCGGGTTGATGTGGGCGCCGCTGACGCCGCCGGCCACGTAGACACCGAAGACGACGGCCAGCGCCCAGCCCCAGGTGATCAGCAGCCAGTCCCCCGCCGCGAGGAAGATCGTGGTGGGGGTGGCGGCCCGGCCCGAACCGGGCAGCGCCGCGACCGCCGTCGCGACCACACCGCAGCCGAAGGAGATGAGGACGAAGGTTCCGAGGAACTCCGCCAGGCACTCGCCCAGGAGTCCGCCCCGGCTTCTCAGCCGTGACGGCTTGACGAGCGGAGGGATGTCGACAGCCATTGGGGCCCCCTTTGAAGAGACCAAAGCGGCCAATAGCCCCATATTGGCTCACAACGTCATTCTCCGCAGGGTGACCGCTTCCGGCCGGGCGGCGGCCGGTCAGCCGCCGAGGTCGTCGGCGTAGTGCCGGAACCCGTGCCGCTCCCGGTGCAGGGTCCACAGCCTCTCCGCGAGCACGTCCGGGTCCTTGCGCTCGTGACCCGCCGTGATGGTCCCGGGAATGATCAGCTGGGCGACATGGATCCCCTCGCTCGCCAGCCGGTCGTGCAGCAGATGCCCGTACGCGCTCTCCGCCGCGAAGGCGATCGAGGTGCCGGCCCGCTCGGGATGCGGTACGGCGGCGCTCCCGCCGTTGACGAACAGGATCGTCCCGCGCCCGAGCCGCCGCATGCCCGGCAGCACCTGCTGCACGGCGGCCACCGGGCCGTACACGGAGAACTCGATCGGCCCCACCAGATCCCGGTGCCGGGTCTCCAGCACGGGGCGCATGAAGTCGCGGTGCGGCACCGGGCTGTACTGGAGCACCTCGACGGTCCCGAGGGCGTCGGCCAGCTCACCCAGCGCCGCGGCCAGCCGCTCGGGCCGGCGCACATCGGCGGCGAACCCGCGGGCGGTGACGCCCTCGGCCGCGAGTGCGCCGGAGATCGCGTCCAGCCGCCCCCGGTCCCGGGCGACGAGCCCGACGGCGAACCCCTCCCGCCCGAACCGGCGCGCGACGGCGGTCCCGAGCCCCGGCCCGGCTCCCACGATGGCGACACTGCTCATACCGCTCATGCGTACCGCACACCCGGCCTCCTCACACCGCCCGCGGCCCCACGCGGGGGCGGACGGTGCCGGCCGTGCCGGTCAGGCCATCCAGAAGAACACCACCGTCATCCGCTTCTCCTCCAGCGTCCGGCCGGTGTAACCGGTCGCGCTGTGCACCAGGTTGGCGTGGTAGAGCAGCAGACGGTTGTACCGGTGCGGGACGCGGACGTCCTCCTCGAAGTGGTCCGCCGGGACGTACCGCGTGCCCAGCGCCTCGACCAGGTTGGTGTGCGGGGCCTGGACGATGTTGCCGCCGAGCCGGCCGCCGGGCAGCGACTGGCGGTAGAAGGCGGTCCCGCAGTCCTTGGGCGCCCCGGGGTTGAGGTAGAGCACGGCCGCGTACCGGCACAGCGCGCGGGAGTCGGTGTGCGGGCGGGGCTCGCTCTCGCCCTCGCCGACCACCTGGACGCAGTTGTGGTTGAGGGTGCCGCCGCCCGGCGCCCGTTGCACCCACAGCTCCCGCGCCCCGGTCGCCTTCTTCACCAGCCGCTCGATCCGGGCCAGTTCGCCCGGCTCCAGGCCGGGCATGGCGCGCAGGCCGGGCCAGGTCTCGGAGGTGTACGGATACCCCTCGACCCAGTCGTCCTTGGCCAGGCACCGCTGCCGTACGGCGTCGACGTCCGGCAGGACGTCGTCCAGCACCCAGTAGTCGCGGCCCTTGGTGGGCTTGCGGTAGGGCAGGACGGGCAGCGCGGCGGGGGGCCGGGGCGGTGACGGTGGGGGCATGCGGCGAATCTAGGGGCGGCCCCGGTCTGGCTTCTCCCGAAGAGTGGTCAACCTTGTGCCGGGCGGCGGTCAACCTTCCGCCAACGCACCCGGGGGATTCTTTACCCGCGGGCACTGAGACGAGCGGCCCCGGCATCCGTACTGCTGTGCGTCCGAACGACGGGCGGGGCCCGCAGGCAGGAGGAACGGTGCGCTTTTCGCGGAACGCGACGGGAACTCTCTTCGTGGGCGGTGCGATGGCCCTGACCCTCGCGGCCCTCGCCTACCCGAGCATGCTCGGGCTGAGCACCGTCTCCAGCTCACAGTCGCGGATCATCGCGCAGACACAGTGGGGACCGCTCACCGAGGCCGACCGGGACTTCGTGGTCAAGGTGCGGGCGGCCGGCCTGTGGGAGTACCCGCTCGGCCAGATCGGGCTCCAGAAGGGCTCCACCAAGGGGGTCAAGACGGCCAGCGAGCACCTGGTCGACGGGCACGCCGCGCTGGACGCCTCCTGTCGCAAGATCGCCCCCATGCTGAACATCACGCTGCCCAACGTGGCGAGTCCGCAACAGGTCGGCTTCGTCAATCAGTTGAAGGGCGAGAGCGGCAAGCAGTTCGACACCGACTTCGCCAACATCCTGCGGATGACGCACGGCTCCATCTTCAACACGATCGCGAAGATCCGCTCCACCACCAAGAACTCGCTGGTGCGGGCCCTCGCCGACCAGGCCAACGACACGGTCCTGGACCACATCACGGTGATGGAGAAGACCGGTCTGGTCGACTTCGACCAGACCATCTTCAACCAGACCACCCCGCCGAAGCTGCCCTCGTCCGACCTGACGCCGCCGGCCCCGCCGGCGGGCCAGCCGGAGGTGGTGCTCACCCCGCCGCCGACCGCCACGTCCACCCCGCTGGACCTCGGCGCCCTCGGCGGCGGCACGGGCGGCGGCACGGGCGCCGGCCTCACCCCCAGCCCGGTTCCGTCGGCCGGCTAGGCGAGCCACACCGTGGTGTCCGGCGGCAGGGTCCTGTCCTGCGGCAGTGGGCCGCTGCTCAGCAGGACCTCGCCCGGCGGCAGCGGTACCGGCTCGGTGCCGAGGTTCGTGACGTTCCGCCAGGTCTCGGTGCGGCCGAAGTCCAGGACGCCCGCGGGCGCGTCCGGCGTCCAGGTCAGCGTCTCGCCCTGGAGGAGCTTGCGGCGCAGCCGCAGGGCCGAGCGGTACAGCTCCAGCGTGGAGCCCTCGGTGCCGGTCTGCGCCTCCACGGCGTACGCCGCGAAGGCCACCGGCTGCGGCAGCCAGCCGGGCCCGGACCCGAAGCCGTACGACGGTCCGGTCGTCGTCCACGGCAGCGGCACCCGGCAGCCGTCGCGGCCCTTGCGGACATGGCCGGTCTGCTCCCAGATCGGGTCCTGGAGCACCTCGGTGGGCAGGTCCGCGACCTCGGGCAGGCCGAGCTCCTCCCCCTGGTAGAGGTACGCCGAACCGGGCAGCGCCAGCATCAGCAGGGTCGCCGCCCGCGCCCGGCGCAGTCCGGCCGCCGTGTCGATCGCGGGCGCGGTGCCGCCGGACAGCAGCCAGGCGGCCGGATCGGTGCCGTCCGGCAGCACGAGCCGGGAGGCGTGGCGTACGACGTCGTGGTTGGACAGCACCCAGGTCGCGGAGGCCCCGGCGGCCCGGGCCGTGACCAGCGAGGCGGCGATGACCTCCCGCAGTTCCTCCGCGTCCCAGCCTGCCTCCAGGTACTCGAAGTTGAAGGCCTGGCCGAGCTCGTCCGGGCGGGCGTACAGGGCGCGCCGGGCGCCGGGGACCCAGGCCTCGGCGACGGCGGTGCGCGGCGGGCTGTAGGCGTCGAAGATCTTGCGCCAGTCGCGGTAGATCTCGTGGACCTCGTCCCGGTCCCAGTAGGGGTGGCTGCCCGGCGGCACCAGCGGCAGGGCCTGCTCGCCGGTCGCGCCGATGCCGCCGATGTCCCGCAGCGGATCGGTGAGGTCCTTGGCCAGGCCGTGGGCGACGTCCACGCGGAAGCCGTCCACGCCCCGGTCGGACCAGAACCGCAGGGTGCTGCGGAAGTCGGCGCGGACCTCCTCGTGGTCCCAGTTGAGGTCGGGCTGTTCGGGGGCGAACAGGTGCAGGTACCACTCCCCGTCGGGCACCCGCCGCCAGGCGCTGCCGCCGAACACCGACTGCCAGTCGCTGGGCGGCAGTTCGCCGTGCGCACCGCGCCCCGGCCGGAAGACGTACCGCTCCCGGGCGGCGGAACCAGGCCCGGCACGCAGCGCCTCCTGGAACCAGCGGTGCAGATGGGAGGTGTGATTGGGGACGATGTCCACGACGACCTTGAGCCCGAGCCGGTGGGCCTCGCCCACCAGGGCGTCGAAGTCGTCCAGGGTGCCGAGGCGTTCGTCGACGCCGCGCGGGTCGATGACGTCGTAGCCGCCGTCGGCGAGTTCGGAGGGGTAGAAGGGGCTCAGCCACAGGGCGTCCACGCCGAGGCCGGCGAGATGGTCCAGCCGCTCGGTGACGCCCCGCAGGTCGCCGAGGCCGTCACCGTCGGCGTCGGCGAAGCTGCGCGGGTACACCTGGTAGACGACGGCCTGCCGCCACCAGTCGGGGTTCCTGGACGAGAGGTCCGGCGAGAGGTCTGCCATACGGGCTCCCAGGGGACGGACGACGCTACGGAACTTGTATCTGTCCACATTGCCCGGAAAGGGAACCTTGCACGGCCGTTCAGCCGACGCAGTGCTCCAAGAGCCCCCGGACGTCCTCGTCCACCACCCTGTACCGCACCACGCGCCCCTCCTTCTCCCCCGCGACGACCCCGGCCGCCCGCAGCAGCCGCAGGGCCTGGGAGACGGCGGGGTCGTTCATCCCCGTGGCGATGGCGAGGTCCGACACGGCGAGCGGCCCGGTGCGGTGCAGCGCGACCAGCAGCGCCAGCCGGTTGGCGTCGGCGAGCAGCGAGAAGCGGTCGGCCCAGGTGCGCAGGCGCCCCGTCTCACCGATGGCGGCGATCGCCTCGCACACCCGGTGCCCGTCGATGGAACGACGGGCGGCTCGGTCGGCAGGCACGAGATGCATGGGGCCAGTCTGGCAGGCCCCTGTTTGTGATCTTCGATACCTGCCCAGGTACGCAGCTATGCAGGAAACCGCGTGCCCCTCTACGGTGGGCGGGCCGTGGTGTTCGGGAAGTCGATGGAAGGTCGACGCGGCCCTCGCCACTGTGATCGGGGAGTTCCCGTTCCGTCCGGCACCGCCGGGCCACTGGTCGCAGACCGGGAAGGCAGGGACGGCGGACGTACGACCCGTAAGCCAGGAGACCGGCCACGGCAGCTCACGAAGTGATCCACGAGGTGCTGGAGCGTGAACTGATGGCTGATGCCGCGTCTTTCCGCTGGCGACGTGAGGACACCGTCAAGACGGTGGGGCTGCTGGCGGTGATCGTCGCCCTGCACGTCGTCGCGTTCGGGATCCTCTACGTCCTCGTCGCACCCGAGCACTACAAGGTGGGCACCGATGTCTTCGGGGTCGGGCTCGGGGTCACGGCCTACACCCTCGGCATGCGGCACGCCTTCGACGCCGACCACATCGCGGCGATCGACAACACCACCCGCAAGCTGATGGCCGACGGCAAGCGGCCGGTGTCGGTGGGGTTCTGGTTCGCGCTGGGCCACTCCAGCGTGGTGGTGCTGCTGGCGCTGCTGATCGCGGGCGGCACCTCACTGGCCGGGAAGGTCATGAACGAGGGCTCCACCACCCACCAGGTGCTCGGCTTCCTCGGCACGACGGTCTCCGGCACGTTCCTCTACCTCATCGCCGCCCTGAACCTGGTCGCCCTGGTGGGCATCCTGAAAGTGTTCCGGGCGATGCGCGCCGGCGCGTTCGACGAGAGGGAGCTGGAAGCGCACCTGGACTCGCGGGGGTTCATGAACCGCGTCCTCGGCCGGCTGACGAAGTCCGTCTCCCGCCCCGGGCAGATGTACCCGCTCGGCTTCCTCTTCGGCCTCGGCTTCGACACGGCCACCGAGGTGACGCTGATGGTGATGGCGGGCTCGGGCGCGGCGGCGGGACTGCCCTGGTACGCGATCCTCTGCCTGCCCCTCCTCTTCGCCGCCGGGATGAGCCTGTTCGACACCCTCGACGGCACCTTCATGAACTTCGCCTACCAGTGGGCGTTCTCCAACCCGGTCCGCAAGGTCTTCTACAACCTCGCCATCACCGGTCTGTCCATCGCCGTCGCCTTCTTCATCGGCACCATCGAGCTGGTCGGCGTCCTGCACGAGAAGTTCGGCCTGCACGACGACGTCACCGGCTGGATCGCCGGCCTCGACCTGGACAACGTCGGCTACCTCATCGTCGGCCTGTTCGTGCTGGTGTGGGCGGCGGCGCTGGCGTACTGGAAGGTCGCCCGGGTGGAGGAGCGCTGGGCGGTCTCCCCGTCCGCCGCCGAGTAGCCGGCCAGGTCCCCTCTAGCGCGCGACCGTCTCCAGGTACAGCTTCGCGTAACGGCCGGCGTCCACCTCCAGCGCCACGTCCACCAGGGCGCGTTCGCGACCGCCCTCGTGGATCTCGGACTCGCCGGGGCCGGGGCGGCGGTCGACGACGGTCTGGCCCCGGGTGGGGCCCGGGGCGAGGGAGACCTCGACCGGGAGCAGGCGGGTGGTGATGCCCTGCGGGTCGGCGACCGCGCACACCGCGCCCGCGTCGCCGAGGCCGCCCGCCTCCTCCGCCTGGGGCGGCTCGCCCTGGTGGGCCGGCCGGTGGGCGAGCAGCTCACCGGCCAGGCGGGTGCCGGGCTCACCGCTCGCGCGCAGCCGGTGCACCTCACCGCTGTCCACCACGACCTGCCGGAAGACGTCGAGGCCGTACATGGTGATCGGCACCCCGGCGGTCAGCAGGATCGCCGCCGCCTCCGGGTCGTGCCAGACGTTGAACTCCGCGACCGGCGTGGCGTTCCCGGTCGCCACCGCCCCGCCCATGAACACGATCCGCTCGATGTTCCGGGTCACCTCGGGGTGGGTGCGCAGCAGCAGGGCGATGTTGGTGAGCGGCGCGGTCGGGATCAGCGTCACCGGGCGCGGGGAGGCCAGGATCTCCCGGCGCAGGAGGGTGACGGCGTCGACGGCCACCGGGGTCCGGGTGGGCGCGGGCAGGCCCAGGTCGCCCATGCCGTCGACGCCGTGCACCGGGGCCGGGCGGGCCGGCTCCAGCAGCGGGCGCTCGGCGCCCCGGGCCACCGGGATGTCGGGGGCGCCCGCCTGCTCCAGCACGGTGAGGGTGTTGCGGACCACCCCGTCCACGTCGGTGTTCCCGGCCACGCAGGTCACCGCCCGGAGGTCGAGTCCCGGGTGGCGCACGGCGAACAGCAGGGCCAGGGCGTCGTCGACGCCGGTGTCGCAGTCGATGATCACGGGTATGGGCTGACCGTCCACGGCGGACTCCTTCCGTCGTGCCGACCTTAGATGAGTCCCGGCCCGGGATCAGTCCCAGAGCCCGCTCCCCCGCCCCGCCACCCGTGCGGCGACGCGCCGCAGGAGTCCGGCGGCGGGCAGGGGACCGGGCCGGCGGCCGTCCCGCAGGCGTACGGCGGCCAGCCCGGCGTCCGCCTCCCGGGCCCCGATCACCGCCTGGTACGGCACCAGGCGGGCCGCGCGGATCCGGGCGCCCAGGGTGCCCTCCCCGGGACCGGCCAGTTCGGCGCGCAGGCCCAGCGCGGTCGCCTCGCGGACCAGCGCCGCCGCCGCTCCGGTCTGCTCCTCCGCCACCGGCAGCACGGTCAGCTGGACGGGGGCCAGCCAGGCCGGGAACGCGCCGCCGTGGGTCTCGACGAGGTGGGCCACGGCCCGCTCCACGCTGCCGATGATGCTGCGGTGCACCATCACCGGCCGGTGCCTCGCGCCGTCGGCGCCGATGTAGCGCAGGTCGAAGCGGGCGGGCTGGTGGAAGTCGATCTGCACGGTGGACAGGGTGGACTCGCGGCCCGCCGGGTCCGCGATCTGCACGTCGATCTTCGGGCCGTAGAACGCGGCCTCGCCCTCCGCCTCCTCGTACGCCACCCCGGCCTCGGCGAGGACCTCCCGCAGCAGTCCGGTCGCCCGGCGCCACAGCTCCGGATCGGCGACGTACTTGCCGCCCGCGCCGGGCAGTGAGAGCCGGTGGCGTACGGCCTCGATGCCGAGGTCGGCGTAGGCGCGGGCGATCAGCTCCAGGGCGGCGCGGGCCTCGGCCACCGCCTGGTCCAGGGTGCAGAAGACGTGCGCGTCGTTGAGGTGGATGGCGCGGACCCGGGTCAGGCCGCCGAGCACGCCGGACAGCTCGGCGCGGTGCATGGCGCCCAGTTCCGCGATGCGCAGGGGGAGTTCGCGGTGGCTGCGGGAGCGGGAGCGGTAGATCAGGGCGTGGTGGGGGCAGAGGCTGGGCCGCAGGACGACCTCCTCGGCGCCGAGCCGCATCGGCGGGTACATGTCGTCGCGGTAGTGGTCCCAGTGCCCGGAGATCTCGTACAGCTCCCGTTTGCCGAGCGCGGGCGAGTACACGTGCCTGTAGCCGGCCCGGCGTTCGGCGTCCCGGATGTACTCCTCCAGGGTGTGCCGGACGACGGCCCCGTCGGGCAGCCAGTAGGGCAGGCCGGCGCCCATCAGGGGGTCGGTGCCGAAGAGGCCGAGCTCACGGCCGAGACGGCGGTGGTCGGGCAGCTTGTCGTTCATCCGGGTCTCCTCGGTGCGGGAGGCGCGGGTCCCCGGTGCACGACGAAGCCCCGGGGCGTGCGCCCCGGGGCTTCGGTGCTGGTCAGGTGTCAGCGCGCCGGGACGGTCTCCGGCGTCGTCGTGCTCGACGGGTACGGGCGGGCGCACTGCATGGACGGCACCGTACCGCCCTCCGCGGGGACCGGGCCAAGGATTTTCCGCGCCCCCTCACCCGTACGGCCCGGAGCGCTGGTGCGCAGGTCAGGGCGGTGGTGCCGTGAGACCAGGCACCCCGGCCGCACGCTGCCCAGGAGGCACCGATGTCCCCCGAGATACCCCACCTCCCCCGTGCCGTCGTCCGCTGCCTGATCGGCTCCGGGCTGCTGATCGCCGGCGGCTGCGCGGCCCTCGGCCTGGAGCACCCGGCGAGCGCGCCCTACCCGCTGCCCACACTCGACCGGCCGACCCCGACGCCCAGGACGTCCGCGCCGGCCGGCGGTTCCTCGCTCAGCGACGAGCAGGCGCAGGCCGCGCTGCTCACCCAGACCGACCTCGGCGACCCCTGGATCGCCACGCGCGGCGCGGCCACCTGGCACGACGGGCTGCTGAAGGCGCGCACCACGGCCGGGGAGTGCCAGCGGCTGCTGGACGCCCTGTACAGCGACGAACTGCTCGGCGGACCGGCGCGCGTCGCCGTCGGCCTGGACGACGCCGGCACCGACGCCCAGCTCCGCTACCAGATCGGCGCCCGCCGCCCGGCGGACGTCGACGCCGCGCTGGCGTGGCTGCGGACGCTGCCGGCGCGGTGCGCGCGGTTCACGGCCACCACCGAGCTGGGGCTCGTGGAGGACGTACAGGTCGTGGACGCCCCGCTGCCCGAGGTCGGCGACGCCCGCCAGGGGCTGCGCGTCACCCTGGCCGGTACGACGTCCGACGGCCAGGAGTTCCTGCTCACCCTGGACGTGGCCGCCGTGCGGGTCGGCGAGGACGCGTTCGCGCTGACCAACGGCGGCCTGGGTGGCGTACCGAACGGCGCGACCCAGGCGGCCGTGCAGGTCGGCGCCCTGCGCCTGGCCGACATCCGCAAGCAGGGCCGGGCGCAGGTGTGAGGCCTCACAGCGGCGGCTGGGCGGGGGCCGGGCCGAGGGTGGTGGTGCCGGGGGCGGTGCGGTGGCCGAGGCCGGTGCGGTAGGCGTCCAGGGCGGCCTCCACGCGGCCCGTGCGGCGGAACAGGTCGCCGAGGAGGCGGCACAGGTCGGCGAGGTCGCCGGCGGCGCCCGCGCGTTCCAGCAGGCTCAGGGCGCGGACGTAGTGCTCCTCGGCGGCCTCGGTGTCCCGGGCGTCCTCGGCGATGATGCCGAGGAGGCGGTGCGCGCCGGCGGCGTGCACGGCGCCGCGCTCGGAGGAGAAGTCCCCGAGGACGCCCTCCAGCAGTTCGGCGGCCTCCCCGGACTTGCCCCGGCGGTGCAGGACGTCGGCGAGTTCGACGGCGGCCTGGCTGCGGTACAGGGCGGCCCGGGTCTGGGACAGCATGGCGTACGCCTGGCGCAACTCGTCCTCGGCGCGCTCCAGTTCGCCGTTCTGGGCGCAGACGTAGCCGCGCATCCAGTGGCAGTTGGCCAGTTCGGTGCGCAGGCTCAGCCGGCGGTACAGCTCGGCGGCCTTGGCCAGGGAGGCGTCGGCCTCGGCGGCCCGGCCCTCGGCGAGCAGGGTGCGGGCCACCGAGCGGTGCATCCGGGCGACCAGCGCGGGGTCGCCGGCCTGCGGGGCGAGCGCGAGGGCCAGCTCGGCGGCCTGGGCGGCGCGGGCGTGGGCGCCCATGTCCATGTACGGGCCGATGATGCTGGCGTAGAGCAGCAGGAGCGCGTCGGGGTCGTGCAGTCCGCCCCGGTTCAGCTCGTCGAGGGCGGTCTCCAGCAGGTAGACGGCGTACCGGAGCTCGCCGGCGAGGTAGTGGGCGACGGCCCGGCCGCGCAGGGCGGGCACCCGGACGGGCAGGGTCTTGTCGGCGAGCCGTTCCTCGGCCTGCTCGAAGTACTCGCGCGCCGCGGTCAGCTGCCCCGTCTCCAGCGCGCATTCGCCGAGCCCGAGCAGGGCGGCGGCGTGCTCGCACCCCAGCGCGTGCGCCTCGGCCTCCGCACGCAGCACGGCGTACTGGGCGGCGGCCTCCTCGGCCCGCCCGTCGGCGAGGACCCGCTGGGCCTCGGTGAGCCGCAGCCGCAGGTCGGTGGCGAGGTGGGCGGGCCGGCCGACGGCCAGTTCCTCGAAGGCGACCCCGAGCCGGTCCGCGATGTGCCGCAACGCCTCGTCGGAGGCGCGGACCCGCCCGGCCTCCAGGGTGGAGATGTAGGCGGGTGTGTACGCGGGCTCCGCCAACTGTCGCTGAGTGAGCCCCCGTTGATTGCGCAGCCGTTGTACCCGCCGCCCGATGACTTCCGGGTCGTCCCGCTCCCGCATGCCGCCTGCTCCCCCCAACTGGCCTGACACCCCTTGCCGTTGCGCTTCGGCAGCCCCTAGGTTAAACGGCGAATTAAACATGCTTAACACGCCGCTGTTGTGCTTGTGAGGTCGCCGTGCCCGGACGTACATCCGCACCCTACGCACCGCCCCACTCCCGCATCCGCCCGATCGGCCGAACCTCCACCGCACGGGGGATCGTCGCGGCCGTCATCGCCGCCGCGACCCTCCTCCTCGCGGCGAACGCCGGCCCGGCCCGCGCGGCCGGCACCGCCCCGGCACCCACCACGGCCCAGCAGGCGAATCCCTGAGAACCGCGCACGCGCGGGCGGCCCCCGCGGTGACGGCGGCGAGCACGGCGGCGGTGCCCTCGTCCACCGCGGGCGTCCCGCTCCGCCCGCCCGGTCCGGGCCCGGTCGCCCCAGGCGTCCGCGCCCTCACCTCCGGGCCCGCGCGCTTTTGTCAGTGGCATGACCTAGTCTTTCCACACTCGCCGCACGAGGCACACACGGTTCATGCACAGGGGGCGGACGCATCGCCCTGCCCGCGCGGCGCCCATGTCTTTCTTTCATTCGTTCCGGGGGGTTCGAATCAGCGTGCGCAAGCGCTCTCTCACAGCTGCCACCACCCTGGCGGTCCTCTTCAGCTCGGCGGCCCTCGCCGTCACCCCGGCCTTCGCCGACTCCAGCCAGATCCTGCCGGTCAGGACGACCGGTGACATCGTCGTCGACGCCGTTCACCACCAAGTCTTCGTCAGCGACCCGCTGAACGGCAAGATCGTTGTCACCGACTACGCCGGCAGGGTCGTCAAGCAGCTCACCACCAACCTCTCCGGCGTCACCGGCCTGGAGCTGTCCGCCGACTCCGGCACGCTCTACGCGGCCGTGCAGGACCTCGACGCCATCGCCGTCTTCGACACCGCCACCGACACCGAGTCCGCCCGCTACACGGTCGGCGACAAGCCGCTCAGCGTCGCCCTCGCGGGCGGCAAGCTGTGGTTCGGCTACGGCGGCGCCGCCGCGGGCAACATCGGCTCCGTCGACCTGACCGCCGAGGACCACACGGTCACGCTCGGCCAGGACAACGGCTGGTACGCGGCCCCGCTGCTGGACGCCGCGCCCGGTTCCGGCACCCTGATCGCCGGTGCCATCGGGCAGAGCCCGGTCGAACTGGCCTCGTACGACGTCTCGACGGGCACCGCCACCAAGGTGGCGAGCACCCGTGAGGCCGGCAGCAACCTCGGCGACCTCCAGGTCACCCCCGACGGCAAGGACGTCGTGGTGGCCAGCGGTGCGCCGTACTACCAGCAGGTGTTCCGGACCTCCGACCTCAACGAGGACGGCAAGTACGTCACGGACGCGTACCCCAACTCCGTCGCCATCGCGCCGGACGGCACGGTCGCGGCCGGCATCGACGGCTCCTACGAGCCGGACGTCTACGTCTTCAAGCCCGGCACCGGCGAGGCCGTCCGCACCTACGACTTCCCCAACACCGGCACCAGCAGCGGCTCCGACCTGCTCGCCCGGGGCGGCCTGGCCTGGGCCCCGGACGGCTCCCGGCTGTTCGCGGTGACCAGCAACAGCGAGGGCGTGTTCTCCCTGCGCGTCCTGAACGCGCCCACCAAGGCGGTCGCCACCGTCACCGTGGACGCGCCGGCCACCGCCACCCGCGCCAAGCAGCTCACCGTCAAGGGCAAGGTCGCCTCCAAGACGGCCGTCCCCGCCGGCACCAAGCTGACCGTGACCCGCACCGACCTGGAGTCGCCGAAGGGCAAGGCGCTCGCGGCGGCGGTCACCAAGGCCGACGGCACGTTCTCCTTCACCGACACCCCGCCGTCCGGCGGCAAGGTGAAGTACACGGTGGCCTACGCCGGCGACGCCGCCCACACGGCGGCCTCCGGCTCCGACTCCGTCGACGTCTCCCGCGCCAAGCCGACCCTGACCGTCAACAACAACGGCAAGGTGTACGCGTACGGCAAGGACGTCAAGTTCACCGCCCACCTGGGCAAGACGTACAAGAACCGCACGGTGGAGATCTGGGCCGACCCGTTCGGCGGCGACAAGCCGAACAAGCTGGTGAAGTCCGGCAAGGTCAACTCCGACGGCAACCTGTCGGTCACGCTGGACCTCAAGCGGGACACCAAGGTCACCGCGAAGTTCGCGGGCGACTCCCGCTACAAGCCGGCGTCCGCCGCCAGCACCGTCGGCGCCCGGGTCAGCGTGTCCACCTCGGTCAGCAGCCACTACAAGGCCAAGTCGGCGTGGGGCCACACGTACTACTTCTTCCACAAGACCAAGGACCCGCTGATCACGACGAAGATGTCGTACTACCCGGGCCGGGCGCAGAAGTTCGAGTTCGAGGTGTACTACCAGGGCCGCTGGTACCCGGGCGACCCCGAGTACTTCAAGCTGGGCTCCGACGGCGTCTCCAAGGTCCGCATCACCGGCGACCACGGCCAGGACGTCGGCTGGCGGTTCCGGGTGCGCTCGTCGTACATCAACAGCTCGTCCGGTGACATCGTGAACTCCACGACGCACGGCGCCTGGAAGTACTTCACGTTCACCAAGTAAGGGTCACTGGGCGGCCTGGAGCCGGCCCAGCTCCCGCTGGACGCTCTCCAGCGCGCCATGCCGGCGGCCCGGCACCCTGAGCCGCAACTCCGCGAGCGCGGGCCCGAGTTCACGGGCCCGCGCCGTGTCCTTGATCCGGGTCCACTGGTGGTGGGCGCGGTCCACGGCCGCCTCCACGGCGGGCGCGTCCACCGCCTGCCCGGCGGCCAGCCGCGTCTCGGCCACCGTCAGCCAGGCCCGGCAACTGCGCACCGGGTCCCCCGCGAACATCGCCAGATCGGCCCGCACCTCGCTCCAGTGCAGTGCCTGCTCGGAAGCGGCGCCGTACCCCCGCACCGCCTCCGCCTCGTACCGGGCGGCCATTCCGTCCGCCTCGGCGTGCCGGCCGGCGCGCACGGCGTCACTGATGGCGGCGTGCGGGTCCTCGGGTCGGGGGGAGGGGAGCGGAGCGGTGACCGTGGTGAACGTGGTGGAGGAGGCCGGGGAGACCGGGGAGGCGGGTACGGCGTAGCCCCCCGCGTCGGCCAGCAGCAGATTGCCCTTCGTCTCCTGCGGGATCCGGTCCACCGCCTGCTGGTGCAACGCGTCCAGCGGGGGCCGGTGGCCGCTGCGCAGCAGCGTGGCCACCGTTTTCATGTACGCCGGCTCCGCCGGGCCCCGCCGTCCCGCCGCCGGGGCGATACGGCCGTACACGGCGGTGTTCCGGCCGGAGTCGAGGCCGTGCTCGGCGACGTACCGCCAGGCCTCGGCGTCCGCGTGCAGGTCCACGACGAGCGCGGTGTCCCTGGCGGAACGCAGGCGCAGTTCCTCGCGGATCCAGTGCCAGGGCAGCGCGGTGTAGCGGACCGTGGCCGGCGTGGTGCGGGCCAGGGCGAGGTGGGGCTGGTGCTGTCGGCGGTCCAGCTGCACCTGGCCGGTGACGTACACCGTGAGCGGGCCGGGGGAGGCCGCGGCGGCCCGCAGCCGGGTGAGGACGGCCTGCGGTTCCAGCGGATCCACGAGTTCGATGACGTTCGCGGTGCCGGTGCCGGACAGGACGGCGGGGGCGACCGCGGCCAGCACCGGCAGGACACCGGCCGCGTCCACCAGGCGCCCCCGGCCGAGCGGCGCGGCTGCGAGCAGCAGCACGGTTCCGGGCATCGTGCCTCCCCCAAGTCACCCTGCGGACCCCGCGACCCCTGCGTACCCGGGGCCCCGTGGATCCGTTCTCCAGCCAGCACCGTAACCGCTGCGCCTGCAAACCGACGCGTCCCCCCGGCAAACACCCTCCTTCGCGTCCTCCCCGCCCACCCCGAAAACGTTTCTCCGCCCCCCTGCCCGTGGCTCCCGCCACCCGCGCAGCCCGGACACCCCGCGCCGTCCCCGGCGGCCCCGGCGCGCCGCGAGCCCCCGGTGTCCGGCTGGGCTTCGGCGTTCGGCCGAACCGCGAGCCGCCCCACCCCAGGCCGCCGGATCGCCCGAGGCCCGTCGGCGGTATGCCCGCCGTCACTCGCGCCGTGCGCGTCCGGTCCCCAAGTCGTCGGTCGCCGGGACTCTCGGTCCCGTCACGCCGTCCGCGCGCACCGCGTCCCCCGCGCCCGGCTCCTCCCCGTCGTCCGGCAACCGCCGGACCGCGAAGATCGTCGTGTCGTCGTCCAGGCGACCGCCGCTGTGGCGCAGTACGCCGTCGCGGACCCGGCGGACCAGGCGGCGGGGCTCGGTGTGGCGGGGGTCCGCGCGGACCGCCCGGGACACCTCGCGGGCCAGCTCGTAGAACTCGCCGGGCTCGTCGCGGGCCTCGGTCACCCCGTCGGTGACCAGCAGCAGCGTCTCGTCGGCGGCCAGCCGCACCCGGTGCACGGGCGGCGGCCCGCCCGCGAGGTCGCCGAGGCCGAGCGGCAGCCCATCGCCGCTGGGCAGCTCGCGGACTCCGCGCGGACCGACGGCGAGCGGGGGCTCGTGGCCGAAGTTCGTGACGTCGATCGCGTCCGCGGTGCCGTCCGGGAAGGCGATGAGGACGGCGGTGGCGAAGCGGTCGCCCTCGTCCCGGCCGAGCGCGGCCATGTGGGCGCGGTGCCGCCGCATCCGGGTCTCCAGGCGTTCGGCGACGGTCCCGAGATCCCGCTCGTGGTACCCGGCCTCACGGAACGTACCGAGCAGCGCGGCCGCGACCTCCACCGCGCCCAGCCCCTTGCCCTGCACGTCGCCGACGAGCACCCGGGCGCCGTGCGGACCGGGCTGGATGTCGTAGAAGTCGCCGCCCACCCGCGCGTCGACGTCGGCGGCCAGATACACGCCCGCGTGGTCCAGCCCGGCCCAGCGCGGCGGCAGCGGACGCAGCACGGTGCGCCGGGTGGTCTCGGCGATGTCCCGCATGTGCCCGACCTGCCGTTCCTGACGCACGCGCACGACCGCTGCCAGGGTGGCCAGGGCGCCGCCGAGGGCGACGAGGAGGAAGTCGCCGAATCCGGCCTGGTACTGGTTGGGCCAGGCGCTGTCGACGAGGACGTACGTCACCACGGACAGCACGCCGTAGGCGGCCGTCGTCCACACCCCGCAGACCGCGGCGGCGATGCCCGGGACCAGCACGATCCAGGTGACGATCCGGAACTCCTCGCCGGTGGCGAAGTCCAGCAGGACGATGCCGACGAGCAGCAGCAGGGGCAGCAGCCACGCGACGCCCGCCCCGCGGATCCGTAGCAGCGGGCGGCGGCGCCGCCCGAACTCCATCTCCGTCACGGCGACCGGCCCTCCATGCCCCTCAGCGAACCACGGGGGAGAACGGCACGCATCCGGGCACTCGTCACCCTCCTGGCCGAGTTGCCAGGCCGCGCGCCCCGGTGTGCCCTGGACACGGGGGCGAGGAGAGAGGAGTGCTCCCATGGCTCAAGCGGCACCCGCGCCCGGCGGAATCTCCCGGCCCGGCCGCACGCCGGCGGCGGAGCGGCGGTCGTCCGACGTGGTCCGGCGTTCACCCGACGTCTTCGACGCGCGCACCCACGCGATCGGCCGGCTGGTCGTCCCGGTCGTACTGGGACTGGTCTACGGCTACTGGGTGGCGGCCAACAACCGCCTGGGCGGCCCGATCACCGGCGGGAACCTGCTGCTCGGCTTCCTCAGCGCGCTGGTGTTCGCGGTGCTGTGCGCGACCCTGCTGATCCTGACCCCCCGGATGCCGCGGGAGGTGCACGCGCTGCTGTGGACGGCGTTCGTCGGCTGCGCGTTCGGCTTCCTCTACGACCAGCGCGGCAGCTTCATCCCCACCCAGAGCTCCAGCCAGGGCGGCGACGTGCTGCGGACCGTGCTGATGTCCCTGCTGGTGGCGGCGGCCACCTTCGCCGCGTTCTTCTACCACTACTACACGCGGGAGGACGCGTTCGGACGCCGGATCCGCTGAGGACACCGATCCGAGGACACCGATCCGGCTGAGGACGCCGGGGCCGCGGAGTACGCCGTGTCCCCGAGCGTGAACGGGTGCGCGTGGGCCCCGGCCGGTCGGCCGGGGCCCACGCGCTCCCCTGTGTCCCCAGTGGCCCGCATCAGCCACTTCCTTCCCCCCAGCACCAGGAAACACCCGTTCGGGTGAACCCTCCACCGGAGAGCGCCCGAACGCAGTCCTCCCGCTCGCGCCCCGGCCCCGGCGGCCCTTGCCTGGAAGCGTGCCCTCACGCCTCAGGAGCGCCCTGTCAGCCGTACTGACCGCCCTGTCCTGCCTCCTCGTGCCGTTCGGCGCGCTGGCGGCCTGGGCGGCGTACGGGCTCGCCGACACGGGCCGGTACGTCACCACGATGGCACCGCTCGCCGCCGACCCGGCCGTGCGGGAGGCCGTCGTGGACACGGTCGGCGACGGCATCCTGCGCGCGGTGGACGAGCACCTGGACGTGCGTCCGGTACGCGGCTCGGTCCGGCCGTTCGTGCACGACGCGGTGCGCTCCTTCACCCAGACCCGCGCCTTCCGGCTGGCCTGGGACACCGGCAACCGGATCACCCACGACGCGGTCCTGCGCGCCCTGCGCGGGGAGGACGAGCGCGCCGTCACCGTCGACCTGGCCCCCGTCACCGCCCAGGTCAAAGGCCAGCTCACCCGTGATCACGTGCCGCTCGCCGCGCACATCCCGGTGGAGCACACCGAGGTCCCCGTGCTCCCGGCGGACCGGCTGCCCGCGCTGCGCAAGGGGTACCACGTGCTCGAAGTCGCCGGCTTCTGGCTGCCGGTGGCGGCCGTGGTCTTCGCCGTCGGCGGGATCGCGCTCGCCGTCCACCGGCGCCGGGCCGTCATCGCGACCGCCCTGGGCACGGCCCTGGGCGGCGCACTGCTCGCCGTGGCCCTGGCCGTCGGCCGCGGCCTGACCCTGGCCGATCTGCCCGCCGGTGTGCCCCACCCGGCGGCGGGCGCCGTCTACGACGCCCTGACCGGCACCCTGCGCACGACCGCCTGGCTGCTCATGGGCCTCGGCCTGGCGGTCGCCCTCGCCGTCCGGCTCACCCGCCACCTCCGCCTGCGCCGCCGCGCGCGACGCGGACAGGCGTCCCCGACCGCCCCTCCGACACCGACCCAAGCCGAAGTCTGACGGCAGCCGGAACCGGGCCCATCCGCCACGTCCGACTGTCCACCCCCCATCCGATGCCGGCGCCCGCCCCGGCCCCTTGCTTGCCCGGCACCTCACGCACCACCCTCAGGCCACTGACCGGCACCGCACCCCGCGCACCACTCCCAGGCCGCTGACCGGCACCCGGCACACCCTCACTGGCCGACTGCCTCGCCCCGCGCCACGGCGGCGACCCTCACCGACGTCCGCCCCGACCACCCCACCGACCCGAGCCCGAACCCGACCGGCGCCCAAGCCCGACCCCAACCGGCGCCCGCGCCCCGGCCTCCGCCTGCCCGGCGCCCCGCGCACCACTCCCAGGCCGCTGACCGCCACTGCACCCCACACACCACCCCCGGCGCTGACCGGCACCCGGCACACCCTCACCGTCCGGCTGCCTCGCCCCGCGCCACGGCGGCGAGCGTCTCCAGGGCCCGTGCCAGGCGGCTCTCCGACACCGACCCGAGTCCGAGCCTGACCGCGTCCGGTGTCCGGCTCGGGTCGACGCAGAAGGCCGTACCCGGGGTGACGGCGATGCCGTGTTTCCGTGCCGCGGCCGTGAAGGTGTCCGCCCGCCAGGGCGCGGGCAGTTCCCACCAGGCGAAGTAGGCGGCCGGGTCGGACCGTACGGCGAACCCGGCCAGCTTCTCGGCGACCAGCCGCTGCCGGCGTCGCGCGTCCTGCCGTTTGGCGGCCACCAGCCGGTCCACGGTGCCGTCGCCGAGCCAGCGCACGGCCGCCTCCAGCGCGAAGGACCCGGCGCTCCACCCGCCGGAGCGGACGGCCCGCGCCACCGCCTCCACGCGGTCCTCCGGCACGACGGCGAAGCCGACGGTGAGTCCGGGGGCGACCCGCTTGGACAGGCTGTCGACGAGGTGGACCAGGCCGGGCGCGAGCGCGGCGAGCGGGGGCGTGCCGCCGGTGTCCAGGAAGGCCCAGATCCGGTCCTCCACCACCGGTGTCCCCAGCCTGTGGACACAGTCGGCCAGCTCCCGCAGCCGCCCGGCGCCGATCGTGCGCGAGGTCGGGTTGTGCAGGGCCGGCTGGAGGTAGAGCGCGGACAGCGGAGCGCCGCGGTGGGCGGCGGCCACCGCCTCCGGCAGCGGTCCCTCCGCGTCCGCGGCGAGCGGCACGAGGACCAGCCCGAGGCGCGCCGCGATCTCCTTGACCAGCGGATACGTCAACGGCTCCACCCCGACCCGGCCGCCGGGCCGGACCAGCGCGGCGAGGGTGGCGGCGATGGCCTGGCGGGCGTTGCCGGTGAACAGGATCCGCTCCGGCCCGGCCCGCAGCCCGCTCCCGGCGAGCAGGGCGGCGACCGCCTCCCGGGCCGCGGGGGTGCCCGCCGCCGGGGCCGGCCGCAGCGCCTGGCCGAGCGCGTCCGGCCGCAGCAGCGACGTCAGGGCCGGGGCCAGCAGCTCGGCCTGGCCCGGCACGGAGGGGTAGTTCAGCTCCAGGTTGACGAGCGGGGCGCCGGCCGCCTCGGTCAGGGCGATCCCCGGCTGCCCGTCCGGCGCGGTCGCCCGCACGAACGTGCCCCGCCCGACCTCGCCCACCACCAGCCCCCGGCGCACGAGTTCGGCGTACACCCGCCCGGCCGTCGACGGCGCGATGCCACGGCGGCGCGCGAACACCCGCTGGGGCGGCAGCCGTTGGCCGGGCCGCAGCCGCCCGCCGGTGATGTCGGCGGCGATCCGGTCGGCGATGCCCCGGTAGTCGTCCACAACTCCCCCTGTCCCCGGACCGGTTGGATTGCACCGAGGGCAAAGATCTTATTGCACCGAGCGAGGGCGGCGCCCTAGGGTCGTTGCCATGCCCCCCTTCCTCGCATTCGAGGACAAAGACCCCGGAATCTCCTCCCGGGTCCCCCTCGTCCTCGTCCACGGCCACCCCTTCGACCGCACGATGTGGCAGCCGCAGCTCACCGAGTTCGCCGCGACCCGCCGGGTGATCGCCCCCGACCTGCGCGGCTACGGCGCCTCCCCCGTGACCCCGGGCAAGGTCCCGCTCGCCCGCCACGCCCAGGACATCACCGACCTCCTGGACCACCTGGGCGTGGACGCCTTCGTCCTCGCCGGCCTGTCCATGGGCGGCCAGATCGCCATGGAGTGCGCCGCCCGCTCCGGCGACCGGATCCGGGGCCTCGTCCTCGCCGACACCTTCCCCGAGGCCGAGACCCCCGAGGGCCGGCGGGGCCGCGAGGCCATGGCCGACCGGCTGCTCGCCGAGGGCATGCGCGGCTACGCCGACGAGGTGCTGGAGAAGATGGTCGCCCCCTACGCCGACCCCGAGGTCAAGGCCCATGTGCACCGCATGATGACGGCCACCTCCCCGCAGGGCGCCGCCGCAGCGCTGCGCGGCCGGGCCGAGCGCCCCGACTACCGGGCCCTGCTGGCGACGCTGCCCGTGCCCGCCCTCGTCCTGGTCGGCGCCGACGACACCTACACCCCGGTCGCCGGTGCGGAGGCGATGCACGCGTCCCTCCCCGACTCCGTCCTGCACGTCGTCGAGGGCGCCGCCCATCTGCCCAACCTGGAACGCCCCGAGGAGTTCAACCGCGCACTGGCGCAATTCCTGGCGCGGCTGGACGGCTGAAACGTAGGCTCGCTCGCGTGACCCAGCACTCCGGACGCGGGCCCGGCGCCTGGTGCGCCGGGCTGCTGCTCGCCGGGGTGAGCGTGGTCGTCGGCTGCCGGGTCGCCGACACCGACGGCATCACCCCCGTGCCCCAGCTGCTCGCCTTCCTGCCCTGGCTGCTCGCACCGGCCGGCTTCGCGCTGCTGTGCGCGCTGCTCGCCCGCTGGTGGCCGGGCCTGGTCTGGGGGGTCGCCATCCTCGGCCTGCTCGCCTGGTACCTGGAGCCGTACGGCAAGACCGCCGAGCCCGGCGGGCCGCCCCTAGCCCGGCTCCGCGTGCTCACCGCCAACGTCGAGTCCGGCCGCGGCACGCCCGCCCTGGTCCCTCTCCTGCGCGACCGGCGGCCGGACGTGGTCCTCGTCCAGGAGTGCACCTCCGGCTGCCGGGCCGCCCTGGAAGGGGACTTCGGAAGCGTCTACCCGCACCGCCGGGCCGTCGAGGAGGACGGCTCCAAGGGCTCCCTCATCCTGAGCCGCTTCCCGCTCGGTCCCGCCGCGGGCGTCCGCGGCACGCTGGGCATGCCCGGCGCCGTGGCCGACGTGCGCGGACACGCCGTACGCCTCCAGCTCGTCCACACCGTGCCCCCGCTGCCGGACCAGGTGGGCCCGTGGCGCCGCGAACTCGCCCGGCTCCGCGCCTTCGCCGCCGCCCACGACGACGGCCCCCTGGTCCTCGCCGGGGACTTCAACGCCTCCCAGGACCACGCGGCCTTCCGGCGCGTCCTCGACACCGGTCTCACCGACGCGGCCCGCCTCGCCGGCCACGACCGCACCCCGACCTGGCCGTCCCGCACCGCCTCCGTCATCGGCGCCCAGATCGACCACGTGCTGGTGTCCCGGGACTTCACCGCCACCGGCGCCCGCTTCCCGCGCGTGTCCGGCACCGACCACCGCGCCCTCGTCGTGGACCTCGCCCTGCACCCACGGGACCGGACCGTGCGCTGACGGAACCGGACTCTGCACGCTCGGGCCTGACCCGAATGGATCAACCCGGCGATAATGGGCGCATGTCGCGAGAGTTCCCCCTCAGCCTCACCCCTCCCGACTGGCTGGTCCGGAACCTCAAACCCCAGCAGGCCCCCGTCAACGGGGCCGCCGTGGCCCGCGCCGCCCTCGCCATGGCCCTCCCGCTGGCGCTCGGCCTCGCCGCCGGCCGCCCGGCCTACGGCGCCCTCGCCTCCATGGGCGCCCTGTCCGGCGTCATCGGCGACACCGCCGACGCCTACCGCATGCGCGTCCTCAACATCGCCGTACCGCAGTTCTTCGGCGCGGTCGGCGTGACCCTGGGCACCCTGGTGTACGGGCACGGCTGGTACGCGGTGGCCGCGGTCACCGGCGTCGCCCTGGTCTCCGGCATGATCTCCACGATCGGCGCGGTCGCCTCGGTCTCCGGCCTGGTCCTGCTGCTGAACTGCGTGGTGGGCGCGGGACTCCCGCTCCCCTCCCCCTGGTGGCTCGCCCCGGCCCTGCTGACCGGCGGCGGCCTCCTCGTCCTCGCCTTCGGGCTGCTGGCCTGGCCGCTGCGCGCGGGCGTGCCCGAACGGGCCGCGGTCGCGGCCACCTACCGCACGGTCGCCATCCTCCTCGCCACCGCCGGCACCGACCGCACCGAGGAGTACGAGGCGGCCCGCCGCACCGTCACCCACTCCCTGAACCAGTCGTACGACCTGATCCTGGCCCGGCGCGCCCGCCACCACGGCCGCAGCCCGGACCTCACCCGCCTCCTCGCCCAGCTGAACGCGATCACCCCGGTGATCGAGGCGGCCCCGGCGGCCCACCTGGCGGCCCGCCCGCTCCCCCCGGAGATTCCGGAAGCCTTCCGCCACCTGGCCGACGCCGTCGCCACCGGGGCGAGCACCCTCCCGCCCCTGCACCTTCCCGTGCCCACCACGGAGACGGCACGGGCGGTGGACCACGCCCTGCGCCACACCGCCGAGGTCGTCACCGCCCCCGACGTGGACCCCCGGGGCATCGACGACCGCCTGGGCCGGCCGGCCGCCCTCGGCATCCGCACCGCCCGCGCGGCCCGCAACGTCGTGCTGTCCGCCAACTCCTGGCGCTACGGCGTACGGCTCGCCGTCTGCATCGGCATCGCGCAGGCCCTGGTCTCCCTGATCCCCGTCCCGCGCTCCTACTGGGTCGCCCTGACCATCACCTTCGTCCTCAAGCCCGACTTCGGCTCGGTCTTCTCCCGCGCGCTGCTGCGCGCGCTCGGCACGGTGGCCGGTCTGCTGATCGCGGCGGTGGTGCTGGCCGAGGTCCCGCTCGGCTGGTGGGACGTCCCCGTCCTCTTCCTCCTGGCCCCCCTCATCCCGGCCCTCACCCCCCGGGGCTACGGCTACCAGACGGCCGCCATCACCCCGGTGATCCTCATCCTGTCCGACGTCCTCAACCACCAGGGCACGGCCCTGCTGGTGCCCCGGCTGGCCGACTCCCTCCTGGGCTGCGCCATCGCCCTGACCGCCGGCTACCTCCTGTGGCCCGAGAGCTGGCACACCCGGGTCGGCGACCGCCTCGCCGACGCGGTGGCCGACACGGCGGCGTACGTCGAGGCCGCCTTCGGCCCGCACGCCGACCCGTCCGCCCGGGCCCGCATGCGCCGCCGCCTCTACCGCGACCTGTCCGTCATCCGGACGGAGTTCCAGCGGGCCCTGACCGAACCCCCGCCGACCGGCCGGCGCGCCGCCGCGTGGTGGCCGCTGGTCGTCGCCGTGGAACGGATCGTGGACGCCACGACGGCCGCCCGCGTCCGTGTCCGCCACGGGGCGGCGGCGCCCTCCACGGCGGAGATCACCCAGGTCACCCTGCAACTGCGGGAACTGGCGGAGGGCGTACGGAACGCGGAGACCCTCATCGCCGTCCGCACCGACCTGACCGGCCCGGCGGGCAGTGTCCTGGAGCCCCTGCGTCAGGAGGTCGCGGCGGCCCGCTCGATCACGTCCCCGCGCTGACCGCCCCCGTAATCCGGGGCCGCTAACCTTACGTGTCCGTCCTGGCCAGGGATTGACGGCTACACCTCACGAAGGGTTGCGCACATGGGCATTCTCACTCTCCTGCGGAACGCGTTCGGCCGCTCACGCAAAGCACGAGCCACCGAGCCGGAGGGTGCGACCGAGACCCCCGCGCACTCCCCGTCGGTCCCGGAACCCCGCCACACCCCCACCGAGGAACCCGAACCGGTGGCGGCGGCCGAGGAACACGAGCTGGTGGCAGCGGCTTTCGACAAGGTGAAGACCGCCCCTGCCGAGCCGGCGAACCCGGTGACGGCCGAGGAGGAGATCCCCGAAGCGCCCACCCCCGCCCAAACCGAGACCAAGCCCGACCAGCAGCCCCCGGCCGAGGCGGAAGAGAAGACCCCACCGACAACTCCGACGAAACCCGAGCCGAAGCCCGAGGAGACGACCGAGGAACCCGAGCCGAAGCCCGAGGAGACGACCGAGGAACCCGAGCCGAAGGCCGAGGGAACGACCGAGGAGCCCGAGCCCGAGTCGGCGACCGAGGAGTCGGAGCTGAAGGCCGAGTCGACGGCCGAGGAGCCGGAGCCCGAGCCCGAGTCGGCGGTCGAGGAGCCCGAGCCGAAGGTCGAGGGGACGACCGAGGAACCCGAGCCCGAGCAGCCGACCGAGGAGACCGAGCCCGAGTCGGCGGTCGGCACGGAGAAGACCGAGCCGGAGGCGGAGGCAGAACCGGCGACCGTGCCGGAGGCGGACGCGGAACCGGTGATCGAGCCGGAGGCGGAGGTTGCCGCTCCGGTGAAGGCTGAGGCGGAGCCGGAGGCGGACGCGGAAGCGGAGGCCGACGAAGCGACCGTAACCGCCGAGGCGACCACCGCCCCGCAGGCCGCCGACGGCGAGGAAGCCCCCCAGGGGCCACCCGCAGCCGACGACGAAAGCCGCACGGGTGGTGCGGGTGGGAACCCGGACGCCGAAGGCGAAGCCGAGGCGGACCCGCAGCCGGCACCGGCACCGCAGGCAACCCGCGAACCCGAGACCGACCCACAACCTGCACCGGCACCCGCACCCGCACCCGCACCGGAGGAACCCGCCGAGACGGAGCCCAAGCCCCAGCCGGCCACCCCGCTCACCCGGGTACGGAACCGCGCCCCGTCCCTCACCACCGCCTACAAGGCCGCCACGACCACCCTCAAGAAGACCGACCTCACCGGCACCCGCGCCAAGGTCTACCTCGTCCTCGACCGCTCCGCGAGCATGCGGCCGTACTACAAGGACGGCTCCGCCCAGGCCCTCGCCGACCAGACCCTCGCCCTCGCCGCCCACCTCGACCCCGAGGCCGCGGTCCACGTCGTCTTCTTCTCCACGGAGGTCGACGGCACCACCGACCTCACCCTCGCCCCGGACCACGAGACGAAGATCGACGACGTCCACGCCGGCCTCGGCCGCATGGGCCGTACCAGCTACCACGCCGCCGTACAGGCCGTCGTAGCGCACTACGAGGAGCACGCCGCGCCCGGCACCCCCGCCCTGGTCGTGTTCCAGACCGACGGCGCCCCGGACGCCAAGACCCCCGCCACCCAGTCGCTCACCGAGGCCGCCACCCGGCGCCCCGCCCTCTTCTTCTCCTTCGTCGCCTTCGGTGACCACGACAACAAGGCCTTCGACTACCTCCGCAAGCTGAAGACCGGCAACACGTCCTTCTTCCACGCGGGCCCGACCCCGCGCGAGCTCACCGACACGGAGCTCTACGAGGGCGTACTGGCCACCTGGCGCCCGTGAGCCCGTGAGCCCGACCGGGGGGTGGACACCCGTCCACCCCCCGAAACACATGTGAGTCGATCTTCGGCGGGCCAGTAGGATTTCGACTTATGGCGGCCACTGGATCCGAGAAGCAGGGTGGCAAGGCGTACTACGTCTCCACCCCCATCTACTACGTCAACGACGCTCCTCACCTGGGCCACGCCTACACGACCGTCGCAGGCGACGTGCTCACCCGCTGGCACCGTCAGCGCGGCGAGAAGGTGTGGTACCTCACCGGCACGGACGAGCACGGTCAGAAGATCATGCGCACGGCCGAGGCGAACGGGGTCACGCCCCAGCAGTGGGCGGACAAGCTCGTCACCGAGGCCTGGAAGCCTCTCTGGGAGCACCTGGAGATCGCGAACGACGACTTCATCCGCACCACGCAGAAGCGGCACACCGACCGCGTCCAGGAATTCGTCCAGGACCTGTACGACAAGGGCGAGATCTACAAGGGCGGCTACGAGGGCCCGTACTGCGTCGGCTGCGAGGAGTACAAGCTCCCCGGCGAACTGCTCGACGGCGAGGGCGAGTACGCGGGCCAGAAGCTGTGCCCGATCCACAAGAAGCCGGTGGAGATCCTCAGCGAGGAGAACTACTTCTTCAAGCTGAGCGAGTACACCGACAAGCTCCTCGCCCACTACGAGGCCAACCCGGGCTTCATCCAGCCCGAGTCCGCGCGCAACGAGGTCGTGAACTTCGTCCGCCAGGGCCTCCAGGACCTCTCCATCTCCCGCTCGACCTTCGACTGGGGCATCCCGATCCCCTGGGACGACAAGCACGTGATCTACGTGTGGGTCGACGCGCTGCTCAACTACGCCACGGCGGTCGGCTACAACGAGAACCAGGAGAAGTTCGAGGCCACGTTCCCCGCCGACGTCCACCTGGTCGGCAAGGACATCCTCCGCTTCCACGCGGTGATCTGGCCCGCCATGCTGATGGCGCAGGGCCTGCCGCTCCCCGGCAGGATCGCGGCCAACGGCTGGCTGATGGTCGGCGGCGAGAAGATGTCGAAGTCGAACCTGACCGGCATCAAGCCGCAGGACCTCACCTCGCACTTCGGCGTGGACGCCTACCGCTGGTACTTCCTGCGGGCCATCGCCTTCGGCCAGGACGGCTCCTTCTCCTGGGAGGACTTCTCCGCCCGGTACACCTCCGAGCTGGCCAACGACTTCGGCAACCTCGCCTCCCGCGTGGCCGCCATGGTCGGCAAGTACTTCGGCGGCACGCTGCCGGCGTCGGCCGCCGACGGCGAGGCGGAGAAGGCGATCCACGACGGCCTGGCCAAGGCCGTGGCCGAGGCGGACCGCCGCATCGGCGAGGAGCTGGACTTCCAGGGCGGCATCCTGGCCGTCTTCGACTTCGTCAAGCAGGTCAACGGCTACATCACGGAGCAGGAGCCGTGGAAGGTGGCCAAGGACGAGTCCGAGGAGGGCAGGGCCCGCCTCGCGACGATCCTCTACACGGCCGCGGAAGCCCTCCGCGCGGTGGCCGTGCTGCTGAACCCGGTCATGCCGCAGACCTCCCAGAAGCTCTGGGAGTCCCTGGGCGCGGAGGCCGGCCTCGGCGCCCTGGCCGGGCAGCGGATCCAGGACGCGGGCGAGTGGGGCAAGCTGCCCGCGGGTTCCACGGTCACCAAGGGCGCGGTCCTCTTCCCGCGCCTTGAGGAGAAGCCGGCCGCCTGAGCCGTGGCACGAGCGGAAGGGCCCGGGAAGCGCGCGCTTCCCGGGCCCTTCCGGCGGTGGGAGGGAGCTGCCACGGAGGATTCCTCAGGGATCTGCCGTACGCGCCTTACGCCTCCTCAGTGGCCGCCGCGGCGGGGAAAGTTGCCGCTCGTCGCGCATGAGCGGCCGGAAGCCGGAAAGATCTTGGTGTGGACATCCCCGAACCCCATCGCCGGCTCCTCGCGGACGTCGTCGCCGTGGGCGGCCCGTACGGTCTGGTCCTGGCCGGCGGCTACGCCCTCCAGGCGCACGGACTGCTCCGCCGCCCGCACGCCGACCTGGACTTCGCCACCGAGAGCGCCGAGGCCATCGAGCACATCGCCGGTGCCGTCGGCGCGGCCCTGGAGGCGCGGGGGCGGCGGGTGCGGACCGGCGCGGTCACCGCGCGCACCGCACAGCTGACGGTCACGGACCCGCCGACCGGCGAGCCGTGCGCGCTCGCGCTGCACAAGGAGGCGTTCTGGCAGCCGCCGGAACTGACCGGGTACGGCCCGGCGCTCTCCCTGGCGGACGCCGTCGGCACGAAGATCCGCGCCCTGTACGACCGGGGCGCCGCCGTCGACCTCATCGACGCGCAGGCCGCGGCGGCCCGGTTCCCCCTGCCCGCCCTGGAGGAACTGGGCCGCCGGCACGCCCATGACCCGTTCGACCTGCCGACCCTCCAGTCCCGGCTGACGGGCACGGACTTCTACTCCGACAGGGACTTCCTCCGCCACGGCCTGGACGAGGCCGCCGTCGCCGCCCTGCGCGCCTGGGCCCAGCACTGGTCCGACGACATCGCCGAGCGGCTGCTGGAGGAGGGCGCGTCCCCGGACACCGAGACCGACGAGCAGGGCGGGTGAGCCGGATCAGCCGCCCTCGTACCCGGTGTCCGTCCCGGGCCGTCGACGTGGGCTCCGCGTCGACCACCTTGAGGGGACGGAAGCTGTCACCGGGCCCGGAGACGGCTGTGCGCGCCGATCGTCGAGAGCGAGTCAGGACGGATCGGCGCGCACGGCCGGGGGTCTCTCGGTCGCTTACTTCGGCTGCGGCTTCCGGATGGTCAGGTGCAGCTCGCGCAGGCGGGACTCGTCCAGCTCGGTCGGGGCGCCCATCATCAGGTCCTGGGCGTTGCCGTTGAGCGGGAAGGCGATCGTCTCGCGGATGTTGGGCTCGTCCGCGAGGAGCATGACGATCCGGTCCACACCCGGGGCGATGCCACCGTGCGGCGGGGCGCCGAAGCGGAACGCGCGCAGCATGCCCGCGAACTTCTCCTCGACGGTCTCCCGGTCGTAGCCCGCGATCTCGAAGGCCTTGAGCATGATCTCCGGGTCGTGGTTCCGGATCGCGCCGGAGGACAGCTCGACGCCGTTGCAGACGATGTCGTACTGCCAGCCCAGGACGTCCAGCGGGTCCTGGGTCTGGAGGGCTTCCAGGCCGCCCTGCGGCATCGAGAAGGGGTTGTGGGAGAAGTCGATCCCGCCGGTCTCCTCGTCCTTCTCGTACATCGGGAAGTCGACGATCCAGCAGAAACGGAACACGCCGTCCTCGAAGTGGCCGGCGCGCTTGGCCGCCTCCACACGGACCGCGCCCATGATCTTCGAGACCTCGTCGTACTCGCCGGCGCCGAAGAAGACGGCGTGGCCGGGGGCCAGGGAGAGACGCTTGGTCAGCTCGGCGACGTTCGCCTCGGTGAGGAACTTCGCGATCGGGCCGGAGAGCGAGCCGTCCTCGGCCACGCGCACCCAGGCCAGGCCCTTGGCGCCCTGCTCGACGGCGTACTCACCGAGCTGGTCGAAGAACTTGCGGGGCTGCGCGGAGACGTCCGGCACCGGCAGCGCGCGCACGTGCTTGCCCGCGAAGGCCTTGAACTCCGAGCCCTCGAAGACGTCGGTGATGTCGACCAGCTCCAGCTTGGCGCGCAGGTCCGGCTTGTCCGAGCCGTACTTCAGCATCGCCTCGCGGAACGGGATGCGGGGGAACGGAGAGGTGACGTGACGGCCGCCTCCGAACTCCTCGAACAGCTCCGTCATGAGCTTCTCGATCGGCTGGAAGACGTCCTCCTGCTCGACGAAGCTCATCTCGACATCGAGCTGGTAGAACTCGCCGGGCGAGCGGTCGGCGCGGGCGTCCTCGTCGCGGAAGCAGGGCGCGATCTGGAAGTAGCGGTCGAAGCCGGAGATCATCAGCAGCTGCTTGAACTGCTGCGGGGCCTGCGGCAGCGCGTAGAACTTGCCCGGGTGCACCCGGGAGGGGACCACGTAGTCGCGGGCGCCCTCGGGGGAGGTGGCGGACAGGATCGGCGTCGCCATCTCGTTGAAGCCCATCGCCGCCATCTTCTGGCGGATCGCGGAGATCACGGACGTGCGCAGCATGATGTTGCGGTGCATGCGCTCGCGGCGCAGGTCCAGGAAGCGGTACTCCAGGCGCCGCTCCTCGTTGACCCCGTCCTCGGTGTTGATGGTGAAGGGCAGGGGCTGCGCCGCGCCGAGCAGCTCGACCTCGGCGACCTCGACCTCGATCTCGCCGGTGGGCAGGTCGGGGTTCACGTTCTCGGTTCCACGTGAAACAACGCGGCCGTCGACACGGACCGAGGACTCCTTGGAGATCTTGTCCAGGGCCTCGTACGCCGGGGTGCCCGGGCGCGCGACCAGCTGCGTGATGCCGTAGTGGTCACGGAGATCGATGAAGAGGATGCCGCCCAGGTCGCGCCGATTGTGCAGCCAGCCACTCAGCCGGACGTCGGTGCCGACGTCAGAGGCGCGGAGCTGGCCGCAGGTGTGGGACCTGTACCGATGCATCGTCGTTCATCCAGTCTTTGCGGATCGGGTGTCGCCAGGCGGGTACGGCCTAGGCCATCCCAAGGGTACCGGGCACCCCAAGATCGGCTCCCACCATTACCGCCCGTACCGCTCGCCCTCCTACGGTGGCAGGCTTCGTACACCTCTCCATAAAGTGGGGCAATGCGCACAGGTGAGCCGCTGCCGTCCGTGGAGGACGTCCTCGCCGCCCTCGCGACCGGGCTCTGGCACTGGGACACGGACACCGGGCTGGTCACCGTGGACGCGGAGGCGGCGCGGCTGCTCGGCCTGCCAGCGGAGCCGGCCACCCTCACGGAGGCGCAGACCCGGGCCCGCTTCCACCCGGTCGACTGGAACGAGATCACCGGCGTGGTGCGGCTGGCCGTCGCCGAGGGCACCCTCGCCGAGGTGCGCATCCGGATCATGGACGGGGACGGCAACATCCTGCGGGTCGTGCGCAGCCGGTCGAAGCCGACCTTCGACCCCGAGCGGCACACGTACGAGCTGATCGGCACCCTCCAGGAGGTGACCGAGCCGACCCCGGGCACGGCGGCCGGCCGCAGCGCGGTCACCGGGGACTGGCGGCGCTCCCGGGAGGCGTTCCTGCTGGACGCGGGCCGGGCGCTGGCGGAGGCCCGGTCCACGGCGGAGGTGCTGCGGGTCGCGGGCGCCCTGTCGATGCCGGGGTTCTCGCCGGACGGGCTCGTGGTGTTCGGCGTCGAGGGCGACTGGCTGACGGTCACCGGGCAGCACGGGCACACCCCCGCCGACATGGGCCCCTTCTCGAACATGCCGCTGGCCACCGACTATCCGGCGGCCGAGGTCGTCCGCACCGGCCGTGCGGTGTACCTGTCCTCGCCCGAGGAGTACCGGGACCGCTACCCGGCGACCTGGCCGCTCGCCCGGCACTTCGGGCGCCGCTCCTGGGCGTTCCTGCCCCTGACGGCGGGCGGGCGCACGATGGGCGCCTGGATGGCCGCCTTCACCTATCCGGTGGCGTTCACCCCGGACGAGCGCGCGGTGCTGACGACGGTCGCCCGGATGCTCGCCCAGGCGCTGTCCCGGGCCGGTGCCGCCGAGTCCGCGCGGGAGCTGACGGAGGGCCTCCAGCGCTCCATGCTGCCGTCGCTCGGCCCCGAGGTCCCCGGGATGCGGGTGGCCGCCCGGTACATCCCGACCGGCGGCGGACTCCAGGTCGGCGGCGACTGGTACGACATGATCCCGCTGCCCTCCGGCCGCTTCGCCCTGGTCATCGGGGACGTCCAGGGCCATGACGTGCGCGCGGCCGGCCTGATGGGCCAGCTGCGGATCGCGCTGCGCGCCTACGCCTCCGAGGGGCACCGCCCGGACGCGGTCCTCACCCGCGCCTCCCGCTTCCTGCACGGCCTCACCCAGGACGCCGGGGAGGACGCGCTGACCGACCTCCGCTTCGCGACCTGCCTGTACGTGGAGGCAGATCCGCCGACCGGCCGGCTGGAGATCGCCCGCGCCGGGCATCCCGACCCGGTGATCCGGATGACGGACGGCACGGTGATGACGCGGCCGACGGCGGGCGGGCTGCCGCTGGGCCTCGACCCGGACGCCGACTACCCGACGACCCGGTTCACGCTCGAACCCGGTGAGACGCTGATGCTGTGCACCGACGGCCTGATCGAGACCGGCGGGCACGACATGGAGAGCGGCTGGCGCCGGCTGCGGGCGATCCTGGAGGACCACGAGGGCGACCTGGAGTCGCTGGCCGACGCGCTGGTGCAGGGGGTGCACGGGCCGTCCTCGCACCACACCACCGGCCCGCTGGCCGACCGCCGCGAGGACGACATCGCGCTGTTGCTGCTGTGCCGGCCGGGGGAGGGCCGCGAGCGCGGCGGCACCGTCGCGGTACGGCCGGCGGTGCGGCGCACGCTGCTGTCGGTGGCGCAGGACGAGCCGGAGCGTATCGCCGAGGCCCGCCAGCACCTGCGCGGGCTGCTGCACGACTGGGCGTCGGCCGAGCAGGTGGACTCGGCGGTGCTGCTGGTCTCGGAGATGGTCACCAACGTGCTGGTGCACACGGACGCCGACGCGCTGCTGCTCGCGGAGGTCATGGGCGAGGGCACCGGGCGGCGGCTGCGGGTGGAGGTCTTCGACACCGGCGACGACCTCCCGCACAAGCGCCGCCCCGGTGAACTGGCCTCCTCCGGGCGCGGCCTGATGCTGATCGAACTCCTCGCGGACGGCTGGGGGGTGGACCCGCGGGGCGAGGGCAAGAGCATCTGGTTCGAGCTCTACGAACCGGGGGGCTCCGGGGCCGGGGCGTCGGAGGAGGTGGCCTGACGCCCCCGCAGCTCCTGGACGGCCCCGAAGGCCGCCGCGGTCAGCGGGACGGCGAGGAGCATGCCGAGGACGCCCGCCACGGAGGCGCCCGCGGTGATCGTCACCATCACCACGGCCGGGTGCATCTGCACGGTCCGGCTCTGGATCACCGGTTGCAGCACATGCCCCTCCAGCACCTGCACCGCGAGCACCACCCCGAGCACCCACAGGGCGATGACGAAGCCCCGGTCGGCGAGGGCGACCAGCACGGCCACCGCGCCGGAGAGGAAGGCGCCGAGGTAGGGGATGTAGGCGCCGACGAAGACGAGCGCGCCGAGCCCGATCGCACCGGGCACCCGCAGGATCAGCAGGCCGACCGTGATGCACAGGGCGTCGATGAGCGCGATGAAGGTCGTGCCGCGCATGAAGCCCTCCACCGCGGCGAAGGACCGCCGGGCGATGGCCTCCAGGAGCTCGGCGCTGCCGCCGGGCGCGAGCGAGCGCAGGCCGGCCACGGCGCGGTGGGAGTCGCGCAGGAAGAAGAAGACGAGCAGCAGGGCGAGCACGGCCATGGCGATGGACTCGGCGACGACGCTGACGCCGCTGATGACGTTGGACGCGGCGGTGCCGCCGAACTTGCCCAGCAGCTGCCGGGCGTTGGCGGCGAGGTCGTCCAGACTCGTCCCGGCGGCGCCGAAGTGCCGTGCGACCCCCTTGGCCGCGCGCCGCAGCGAGGCGAGGATCTCCGCGCCGGTGTCCACGAGCGCGGCGACGACGATGTACACGGCGCCGCCGACGACGGCCACGACGGCGACGCAGGTGAGCCCGGCCGCCACCGACGCCTGCACCCCCGCCCGCACGAGCTGCCGGTACAGCGGCCCGAGCAGCGCGGTCCCGAGCAGGGCGAGCAGCACCGGTGTGACGGCCGTGCGGAACTCCGCGCACAGCCGCACCCCGACCCATCCGACCCCGGCGGCGAGCAGCAGCACGACGCACCAGGCGGCGAACCGGCGGACGGCGTCAGGGAGGAACTGCACGCGTCCAGCGGATCACGGGGCACCGGGAACTGTCCTGTGACACGGGTCCGGGCGGGTGAGAAGACGCCGACCCCGGCCGGTGTGCGGCCGGGGTCGTGAGGGGGAGCCGGCGGCGCCCGGCGGGTCGTCCGCGGGGCGCCGCCTTCGCCGGGGAGCGGTCAGATGCCGCCCTCGGTCATCCCGTGGACCGCCGGGATGGTGCCGAGCCGGCCCTTCTGGAAGTCCTCGAAGGCCTGCATCAGTTCGTCCTTGGTGTTCATGACGAACGGGCCGTAGTGGGCCATCGGCTCCCGGATGGGCTGTCCGCCGAGGAGGACGACCTCCAGGTCCGGGGTGTGCGAGTCCTGCTTCTCGTCCGCGCGGACGGTGAGCGAGGAGCCGGCGCCGAAGACGGCCGTCTGGCCCAGGTGGATCGGGCGGCGCTCCGCGCCGACGCTGCCGCGGCCCGCGAGGACGTACGCCAGACCGTTGAAGTCCTCCCGCCACGGCAGGGTGATCTCCGCGCCCGGGGCGACGGTCGCGTGGATCATCGTGATCGGGGTGTGGGTGATGCCGGGGCCCTGGTGGCCGTCCAGCTCGCCGGCGATGACCCGCAGCAGCGCGCCGCCGTCGGGGGTGGTGAGCAGCTGGACGTTGCCGCCGCGGATGTCCTGGTAGCGCGGGGCCATCATCTTATCCTTGGCGGGGAGGTTCACCCACAGCTGGAGCCCGTGGAAGAGGCCGCCGGACACGACGAGGGACTCCGGCGGGGCCTCGATGTGCAGCAGGCCCGCACCCGCGGTCATCCACTGGGTGTCGCCGTTGGTGATGGTGCCGCCGCCGCCGTTGCTGTCCTGGTGGTCGAAGACGCCGTCGATGATGTAGGTGACGGTCTCGAAGCCGCGGTGCGGGTGCCAGGGCGTGCCCTTGGGCTCGCCCGGCGCGTACTCCACCTCACCCATCTGGTCCATCATGATGAACGGGTCGAGGTGGCGGTAGTTGATCCCCGCGAACGCCCGGCGCACCGGGAAGCCCTCGCCCTCGTAACCGCTCGGAGCGGTCGTGACGGTGAGCACGCGGCGGGCCACGGCGTCGGCGGGAGCGGTCACACGGGGCAGCGTCAACGGGTTCTCGACGGTCACTGCAGGCATGGTGGGTACCTCCTTGGTACGCCCACTTTAGTTGAGCGTTGAACTTCTTGCCACCCAGAACAGAGAAAGCCCGGAGGGAATTCCCTCCGGGCTCCCGGTGCGCGGGCGCGCGGATCGACCGCCGTCCGCGCGGCGGTGGCGTCTGGCGGTGGCGTCTAGCCGTACATGCGGCGCATCGCGAAGTCGACCATCTGCTCGACGGCCTTCGCGTCGAAGACCATCCGGTGCTCGCCCTCCATGTCCAGCACGAAGCCGTAGCCGGTCGGGAGCAGATCGATCACCTCGGCGCCGGTGATGACGAAGTACTTGGACTCCTTGCCGGCGTACCGGCGCAGCTCCTTCAGCGAGGTGAACATCGGGATCACCGGCTGCTGGGTGTTGTGCAGCGCCAGGAAGCCGGGGGTGTCGCCGCGCGGGCAGTACACCTTCGACGTGGCGAAGATCTGCTGGAAGTCCTCGGCGGACATCTGCCCGGTCGTGAAGGCGCGCACCGCGTCCGCGAGCGAGGGCGGCGACGGCTCGGGGTACAGCGGCGGCTGCTGCCCGTACCCGCCGGCCATCGGCTGCTGCGGCGGGGCGTACTGCTGCTGGGCACCGCCCCCGTCCATGGGCTGGCCGTATCCGTACATGGGGAGAAGCGTACCGAGCCGCCCCGCCGCCCGGACGGCCTACGGGGCCAAAACCTCACGGGTCAGCCGGGACGTCCAGGGACACCAGTAGAGCCCGGGCAGGAAGGCGCCGCCCGCCTCGTCCAGATGGTCCTCGACATAGGGGAGGGTGGCGTCGCAGACCTCGATGGCGGCGTCGAAGAAGTCGACGGTGTCCGGGTTGTAGTGGAAGGACCACCGCGGGTTGTACGGCGCCTGACGCTTGACGATCCGCCCGATGAGGTGGGGGCGTTCGTTCGTCACGCCGCTGAGCAGGTCCCGGGCGTGCTGGATCTTGGCCGGGTCGTCGATCCGGACGATCGCCCGCTCGTGGGTGATGTCGGTGAACTCGAAGTAGGCCGGGTCCGCCGCCTGGGAGGGGTGGGCGAGTCCGACGGTGAGCATCGTCGCCGCAGCCAGCCCGCCGAGCCTGGTCAGGAGTCGTCGCATGAGTGCCTCCGTGCACGAGAAGGGATCCGTCCGTCACTGAACGTAGCGAATGCGTTACATATCGCGCTCTAAACGGAGGCATGGATTCACCCGGACGACCGAAGCGCACAGGGGCACCCGAGGCGCACTTGAGACGCGTCACAGATGACCGGTTCGGGGTTGCTTCTTATTACCGGCGGGTAGCATCATCGGAGCTACTTGTTGGTACGTGAACTAGGTGCGAGGAGCAAGTGCCTCGCCGATCCCTCTACGGAGCCGTCGCCATGGGGCACTACAAGTCGAATCTCCGCGACATCGAGTTCAACCTCTTCGAAGTACTGGGGCGCGACAAGGTGTACGGCACCGGCCCGTTCGAGGAGATGGACGTCGAGACCGCCAAGAGCGTCCTGGAGGAGCTGACCCGCCTCTCAGAGAACGAGCTGGCCGAGTCCTTCGCCGACGCCGACCGCAACCCGCCGGTCTTCGACCCGGAGACCAACACCGCGCCCGTTCCGGCGTCCTTCAAGAAGAGCTACCAGGCCTTCATGGACTCCGAGTACTGGCGGCTCGGCCTGCCCGAGGAGATCGGCGGCACCACCTCGCCGCGCTCCCTGATCTGGGCCTACGCCGAGCTGATCCTGGGCGCCAACCCGGCCGTGTGGATGTACTCCTCCGGCCCCGCGTTCGCCGGCATCCTCTTCGAGGAGGGCAACGAGGTCCAGAAGCACATCGCCAAGATCGCCGTCGAGAAGCAGTGGGGCTCGACGATGGTCCTCACCGAGCCCGACGCGGGCTCGGACGTGGGCGCCGGCCGCACCAAGGCCGTGCAGCAGGAGGACGGCTCCTGGCACATCGAGGGCGTGAAGCGCTTCATCACCTCCGGTGAGCACGACATGTCGGAGAACATCCTCCACTACGTGCTCGCGCGTCCCGAGGGCGCCGGCCCCGGCACCAAGGGCCTGTCCCTCTTCCTCGTCCCGAAGTACACCTTCGACTTCGAGACCGGCGAGCTGGGCGAGCGCAACGGCGTCTACGCGACCAACGTCGAGCACAAGATGGGCCTGAAGGCCTCCAACACGTGCGAGATGACCTTCGGCGACAAGCACCCCGCCAAGGGCTGGCTGATCGGCGACAAGCACGACGGCATCCGCCAGATGTTCCGCATCATCGAGTTCGCCCGCATGATGGTCGGCACGAAGGCGATCTCCACGCTCTCCACCGGCTACCTCAACGCGCTGGAGTACGCCAAGGAGCGCGTCCAGGGCCCGGACCTGGCCAATTTCATGGACAAGACCGCGCCCAAGGTCACCATCACCCACCACCCCGACGTGCGCCGCTCGCTGATGACGCAGAAGGCGTACGCGGAGGGCATGCGCGCCCTCGTCCTCCACACCGCCTCGGTCCAGGACACGATCCAGATCAAGGAGGCGAACGGCGAGGACGCCTCCGCCGAGCACGCGCTGAACGACCTGCTGCTGCCCATCGTCAAGGGCTACGGCTCCGAGAAGGGCTACGAGCAGCTCGCCCAGTCGCTCCAGACCTTCGGCGGCTCCGGCTTCCTCCAGGAGTACCCGATCGAGCAGTACATCCGGGACTCCAAGATCGACACCCTGTACGAGGGCACCACGGCGATCCAGGGCCAGGACTTCTTCTTCCGGAAGATCGTCCGCAACCAGGGCGCCGCGCTGAACTCCCTCGCCGAGGACATCAAGAAGTTCCTGGCCCTCGGCACCGGCGGCGAGGAGCTGGCCGGCGCCCGCGAGCACCTGGCCAAGGCGGCCGTGGAGCTGGAGGCGATCGTCGGCCTGATGCTGACCGACCTCGCCGCCACCGAGCAGGACACCAGGAACATCTACAAGGTCGGCCTGAACACCACCCGCCTGCTGATGGCCTCCGGTGACGTCGTCGTCGGCTACCTGCTCCTGCGGGGCGCCGCGGTCGCCGCCGAGAAGCTGGCCACGGCCTCGGCGAAGGACAAGGCGTTCTACACCGGCAAGATCGCCGCGGCGAAGTTCTTCGCGGCGAACGTCCTGCCGGGCGTCACCCTCGCCCGCAAGGTCGCCGCGGGCGTCGAGCTGGACCTGATGGAACTGGACGAGGCGGCGTTCTAACCCGCACGTCCGGACGTTCCGGACGACCCCGTCGATTCCTCGCACGGGCCCGCTCCTTACCGGGAGCGGGCCCGTGCACGTCGTTAAGGTGAATCCCATGAGCGCACCAGCCCGCCCGTCATCCGCCGCCGCCCCTCCCGGGAGCGCTTCGCGCGCGCCTCTCACCTTCGACCGCGGCCACACCGACGACCTGATGTCCTTCCTGGCGGCGAGCCCGACGCCGTACCACGCCGTGGCGAACGCCGCCGCACGGCTGGAGAAGGCGGGCTTCCGGCAGGTGGCGGAGACGGACGCCTGGGACGGGACGTACGGCGGCAAGTACGTGCTGCGCGGCGGCGCGATCGTGGCCTGGTACGTGCCCGAGGGCGCCGAGCCGCACACCCCCTTCCACATCGTCGGCGCGCACACCGACTCCCCGAACCTCAGGGTCAAGCCGCGCCCGGACAGCGGCGCGCACGGCTGGCGGCAGGTCGCCGTCGAGATCTACGGCGGCCCGCTGCTGAACTCCTGGCTGGACCGGGATCTCGGCCTGGCCGGCCGGCTGACCCTGCGCGACGGCTCCTCGGTCCTGGTCGACGTGGACCGGCCGCTGCTGCGGGTGCCGCAGCTCGCCATCCACCTGGACCGTTCGGTCAGCTCGGAGGGGCTCAAGCTGGACAAGCAGCGCCACCTCCAGCCGGTCTGGGGCCTCGGCAACGAGGTGCGGGACGGCGAACTCATCGCCTTCCTGGAGCAGGAGGCCGGGCTGACGTCGGGCTCGGTGGCCGGCTGGGACCTGATGACGTACCCGGTGGAGCCGCCCGCCTACCTCGGCCGGGACCGCGAGCTGGTCGCCGGTCCGCGGATGGACAACCTGCTGTCCGTGCACGCCGGTGTCGCCGCCCTCGTCGCCGCGGCCTCCGGTGCCGCGCTCACCCGCATCCCGGTGCTGGCCGCCTTCGACCACGAGGAGAACGGCTCCCAGTCGGACACCGGCGCGGACGGCCCGCTGCTCGGCACCGTCCTGGAGCGCTCGGTCCTCGCCCGCGGCGGGTCGTTCGAGGACCGGGCCCGCGCCTTCGCCGGAACGGTCGCCCTGTCCTCCGACACGGGCCACGCCGTGCACCCCAACTACGCCGAGCGGCACGACCCGACGCACCACCCGCGGGTCAACGGCGGCCCGATCCTCAAGGTCAACGTCAACAACCGCTACGCCACGGACGGTTCGGGCCGCGCGGTGTTCGCCGCGGCCTGCGAGAAGGCGAACGTCCCCTTCCAGAGCTTCGTCTCCAACAACTCCATGCCGTGCGGCACCACCATCGGCCCGATCACCGCGGCCCGGCACGGCATCCGCACGGTCGACATCGGCGTGGCGATCCTCTCCATGCACAGCGTCCGTGAACTGTGCGGCGCAGACGACCCGTTCCTCCTGGCGAACGCCCTGACCGCCTTCCTGGAGGGCTAGTCGGGGCCTCGCCGGGTACCCGGAGGGCACCGGAGATTCCGGAACCAGAAGGGGAGGCGAGGTCTCATGGGTCTCGGCGGATGCATCATCCTCATCGCCGTGGGGGCCATTCTGACGTTCGCGACCGACTGGCACATGCAGGGCGTCAACCTCACCGTCGTCGGCCTGATCCTGATGGCCGTGGGCCTGATCGGCGTGGCGACGTTCAGCGGAATAGCCCGCCGCCGCCGCGTGGTGGTCCCGCCGACGACACCGGTGGTGGAGGAGGAACCCCGCCACCACCGCGTCGACGGCTACTCCGACGGCTACGGCGTCTGACGGCTGAACCCACCGGCCCGTGAGGTGGGTTCAGCCGTGCCCGGCACCGTGCCCGCCGACCGCGCCGCTCAGCCCTGTCCGGGGGCGGCGTCGTCCATCCCGGCCAGCACCAGGGGCAACCGGTCCGCACCGCCCTCGGTGAGGCGGACCGGGACGCCCCAGTCCTGCTGGTGGACGTGGCAGGCCGGGTACGCGTTGGCCGGATCGTCGTCGCAGGACGCCGCCATCGCGGAGACGTGCAGGACGCCCTCCGTGACGTCCGGGTTCAGTTCCAGGTCGCGGGACAGGTCGGTGTCCGCTCCCTCGCCCTTGAGCAGCAACTCGGGCGGGGTGGCGGAGACCAGCAGCCGGGTCGGGGGGCCGTAGCTGTCGTCGAGCTTCTGGCCGGCCGGGACCTGGAAGATCACGTCCAGGCGCAGCGCGCCGGGGACGACCTCGGTCGCGGCGCGCCGGGTGCGGTGGGCGACCGACTCCACGCGCACCGCCTCCTCCGGCAGCCGCAGCCGGGTCAGCCGGTGCCGGGCCGACTCCACGACCACGATGTCCTCACCGACCAGGACGGCGTCGCTGGGCTCGCGCAGGTCGGTGGCGAGCGTCGTGACCTCGCCGGTCGCCGGGTCGTAGCGGCGCAGGGCGTGGTTGTAGGTGTCGGCGACGGCGACCGAGCCGTCCGGCAGGGCGGTGACGCCCAGCGGGTGCTGGAGCAGGGCCTGGTCGGCGGCGCCGTCCCGGTGGCCGAAGTCGAACAGGCCGGTGCCGACGGCGGTGTGCACCTGCCCGTCGAGGCCGACCCAGCGCAGGGCGCTCGTCTCGGAGTCGGCGAGCCACAGCCGGTCGGCGGTGGCCGCGAGGCCGGAGGGCTGGGCGAACCAGGCCTCGGCCGCGGGCCCGTCCACCAGGCCCTCGTTGGTGGTGCCGGCCGCCACGGCGACCGTGCGCCCGGCCGGGTCGTACGTCCACAGCTGGTGGACGCCCGCCATCGCGATCCACACCTTGCCGCCGAAGACCGCCACGTCCCACGGCGAGGAGAGGTCCACCTCGCGGGCCGGGCCGGAGGTCGCCGAGCCCTGCCACCACTGCTTCCCGGTGCCCGCCAGGGTGGTCACCTCGCCCGTGGCCGGGTCCAGGCGGCGCAGGGCGTGGTTGACGGTGTCGGCGACCACCACCGAGCCGTCGTCGAGGAGGGCGAGGCCCTGCGGCTCGCTGAAGGACGCCTCCCGCGGGCCGCCGTCGGCGAATCCGCGCGTGCCGGAGCCGATGCGCCGTACGACGGTCTCGGCGTCCTCGGCCAGCTCCACCAGCTGGTGCCGGGTGGTGTCGCTGACCAGGAAGGTGCCGGACGGCAGCAGCAGGGCCTTGCCCGGGAAGCGCAGCGCCGTCGGCTCCGGCTCCGGTGCGACGTACGGCCCGTCGCCACGGCGCAGGGTGCCCTTGGCCTCGTGCTCGGCCTCCAGCTCCGTCACCAGCCGCTCGATGGCGTGCACATGCCCCTCGCCCGCGTGCTGCGCGACGACGTACCCCTCGGGGTCGATCACCACGAGCGTCGGCCAGGCACGGACCGCGTACTGCTTCCAGGTGGCCAGCTCGGGGTCGTCCAGGACCGGGTGCGCCACGTCGTAGCGCTCCACGGCGTCCACGACCGCCTGGTGCTCCGCCTCGTGCGCGAACTTCGGCGAGTGCACCCCGATCACCACGAGCGTGTCCCGGTGCTTCTCCTCCAGCTCGCGCAGCTCGTCCAGGACGTGCAGGCAGTTGATGCAGCAGAAGGTCCAGAAGTCCAGGACGACTATGCGTCCGCGCAGGTCGGCGAGGGTGTACTGCTGGTCTCCCGTGTTCAGCCAGCCGCCCTTGCCGGTCAGCTCGGGGGCCCGGACCCGGGCGCGTCGGGGTGCGGAGTCGGTCATGGCTCCAAGAGTGCCACCTGACGCCGACAGCCGTTTCGGGGCCTGTGGAAAAGCCGGGCGCGGGGCGGCCCGCCCGTGACCGGCGCGGCCGTCAGCCCTGGTGGACCACGTTCCGGCCGGGGCCGCCGGAGAGCGTGTCCCGGCCCGGGCCGCCGTAGAGCCTGTCGTTCCCGCTGTTGCCGTACAGCTTGTCGTCGCCGCTGTTGCCGTACAGGACGTCGTCGCCCTTGCCGCCGTACAGGGTGTCGTCGCCGGTGCCGCCGGTGATCGTGTCCTTGCCGTCGTCACCGGCCAGGTCCTGGGCTCCGGCGCCGCCGTGCAGCACGTCGTCGCCCTTGCCGCCCTGCACGATGTTGTCGCCGCCGCTCGCGTTGATCGTGTCGTTCCCGTCGCCGCCCCAGGCCAGGCCCTCCTTGCCGACCGAGAGCCGGTCGTCGCCCGCGTCACCCGAGACGTAGGCGCCGTCGAGGCGGCCGGAGTCGGTCGCCTTGTCGTTGCCGGAGCCCAGGGAGACCTGGGCGTAGTAGTAGATCTGGTCGGTGGCGTTCTTGTACGCGAGGGTGTCGTCGCGGTCGCCGAGGTCCACGATCAGGGCGGCGTACGGGTCCTGGCTGTCGAGCATGGTGACCGTGCAGGAGACCTTCGTGCGGTCCGCGCCGTCCGGGTGGGCGCAGCCGTGGCCCGCCTTGATCGTGACGGTGTCGTCGATCACGTAGGTGATGCCGGTGCGGTCGGCGGTGAGCGACGCGGTGACGGTGGCCTTGTTGGTCTGGCCGGGGGCGGCCTTGTAGGTGAGCTGCCAGTCGTACGGGTTGACCTCGGCGGTGGCGGGCGAGGTGGTCGCCGACGCGGTGCCGGACAGGGCGAACGGCACGGCCAGCGCGGCGGCCGTGCCGACGGCCAGGGCGAACGCGCGGGCGGGCCGGCGGTGGTGGGCGCGAGCGGACATGGCGGACCTCCGGGAGGAACGGGCGGACTGTTCGGCCGGCTTGCGCCGGCTTCCGCACCGTCCGACTCGGGGCTCGTCCCCTTGGTTGGCCAACCCCTCTGGGGGAACGGGAAGTTCATCCGCGCGACACCTGGTGTCCCGGTGGATTCCGGCGTCCCGTCAGGAGCGGGTCACGACAGCGGGTGACCCGTGGTCGCGTCCACGTGGCCGGGGACGTCCTCGTGCCGGTCGCCGACGGTCGGCGTCCCGGTGGGCTCGAAGAGCAGGTCTCGGTGGGCACACGCGCGTGGCGCCCGCCTCGTCGGCTTCTGCTCGGGCGCGTTCACGATCGCGGAGGCCGGGCTGCTGGACGGGCGCCGCGCGGCCTGTCACTGGATGTGGGCGGAGGCCTTCCGGTCCCGCTTCCCCGCGGTGCGCCTGGAGCCGGACGTGCTCTTCGTGGACGACGGCGACATCCTCACCGCCTCCGGCAGCGCCTCCGCGCTCGACCTCGGTCTGCACCTGGTCCGCCGGGACCACGGCGCGGAGATCGCCAGCCACGTCTCCCGGCGGCTCGTCTTCGCCGCGCACCGGGACGGCGGGCAGCGGCAGTTCGTGGAGCGGCCGGTGCCCGAGGTGCCCGACGAGTCCCTCGGTCCGCTGCCGGCGTGGGCGCAGGAACGGCTGGACGAGCCGTTGACGGTGGCCGGCCTGGCGTCCCGCGCGGCGGTCAGCCCCGCCACGCTGCACCGGCGCTTCCGCAGCCGACTGGGCACGACCCCGCCGGCCTGGCTCACCGCGGAGCGGGTGGCGCCGGCGTGCCGGCTGATCGAGCGGGGTGAGGAGCGGCTGGACGTCGTGGCGGCGCACGGCGGCCTGGGTACGGCGGCCGATCTGCGGGCGCGGCTGCGGCGGGAGACCGGGCTGAGCCCCTCCCAGTACCGCAGGCGGTTCGGGACGGCGCCCGTGGAAGGTGTGGCCGCGCGACGCCTCCCGCCGGCCTGACGAACCGGCACGACCTGTGACGATCGACCGGCGCCGGGGAAGCATGACCCGTATGAGATTCCTCGTGCGCGACCGGATCCTCGGCATCGGTGACGACTGGTGGATCGAGGACGAACACGGCCGGAAGGTGTTCCTCGTCGACGGCAAGGCGATGCGCCTGCGGGACACCTTCGAGCTGAAGGACACCGAGGGGCGGGTCCTGATCGACATCCACCAGAAGATGTTCGCCCTGCGCGACACCATGCTGATCGAACGCGAGGGCGAGCCCCTGGCCAGGATCCGGCGCAAGCGGCTGTCCCTGCTGCGCAACCACTACCGGGTCTCGCTGGTGGACGGCACCGAACTCGACGTCAGCGGCAAGATCCTGGACCGCGAGTTCGCCGTCGAGTACGACGGCGAACTCCTCGCGGTGATCTCCCGCCGCTGGCTGAGCGTCCGCGACACGTACGGCGTGGACGTCGTACGGGAGGACGCCGACCCGGCGCTGCTGATCGCGGTGGCGGTGTGCGTGATCCACCTCGCCGAGAAGGAGGGGCAGGAGGACTGACAGGCCCCTAGCGCAGGCTCCGGGGCGCCTCCAGGCCCAGCACCCGGTCCTTGAGCGCCGGGAACTGTTCGCGGGTCGCGCCGACCTTCGCCGGGTCCAGGTCGACCGTGAGGACCTCTTCTCCGGGGCCGGCCTCGGCGAGCACCTCGCCCCACGGATCCACCACGATCGAGTGACCCGCCTGCGGAACCCCGGCGTGGGTCCCGGCCGTTCCACAGGCGAGCACGAACGCCTGGTTCTCCACCGCCCGCGCCCGGGCCAGCAGCGTCCAGTGCGCGCGTCGCCGCTCGGGCCAGCCCGCCGGGATCACCAGCGTCTCGGCGCCGGCGTCGACCAGACCGCGGAAGAGCTCGGGGAAACGGAGGTCGTAGCAGGTGGCCAGGCCGAGCGTGGTCCCGGGCAGCCGGGCCGTCACCAGGTCCCGGCCGGCGCCCATCAGCACCGCCTCGCCCTTGTCGAAGCCGAAGCGGTGGATCTTGCGGTAGGCCGCGGCCGGCTCACCGGAGGGGGAGAAGAGGAGGGACGTGTTGTAGAGGGTGCCGTCAGGGTCCCGCTCGGGAAGGGAGCCGGCGTGCAGCCACACGCCCGCGTCGCTCGCCGCCTTGGCCATCGCCTCGTACGTCGGCCCTTCGAGCGGCTCGGCCGCCCGGCCGAACTCCTCGAAGGCGAAGGCGCCGGTGGTCCACAGTTCGGGCAGTACGACGAGGTCGGCACCGCTCTGCTCCCGCACCAGCGCGGCCACGCGCCGGCGCCGGGAGTCGACCGGTTCGTCCTCGTCCACGGCGATCTGGATCAGCGAGGCGCGCACACTACCACCGTCCTGGCATTCGAGTCGTCCACACGGGCCTACGATCGTCACACGAAAGCACTGCCGGGGTGCCTTTCAGCAGCGTAACTTGGGGGTGCCCCCAGTTCGAGCACAGCCGAGAACCTGGGGGACTCCAAGACACCCGCCGAAGTGCAGCCGCCCGCTGGCCATGCCGCCACAACCTGCCCGTGTACCGACCGCCGAGGGGTCCCGTTCCGTGAGTCTGCATCCCACCCTCCAGCCCTACGCCGACGCCTGGACCCACTCCATCGAAGCGATATCCGAGATGGTGCAGTCGCTCGTCGAAGGCGAGTGGAACCGGCGGACACCCTGCCCCGGCTGGTCGGTGCGGGACGTCGTGTCCCATGTCATCGGCCTGGACTGCGAGATGCTCGGCGACCCGCGCCCCATCCACTCCCTGCCGCGCGACCTCTTCCACGTCACCACCGAGCACCAGCGCTACATGGAGATGCAGGTCGACGTCCGCCGCCACCACACGGCGCCGGAGATGACGGCCGAGCTGGAGTACACGGTCATCCGCCGCAACCGCCAGCTGCGCAACGAGGCCCGGGACCCCGGCACCAAGGTGCGCGGGCCGCTGGGCACGGAGATCACCCTGGAACAGGCCTACCGCGCCCGCGCGTTCGACGTGTGGGTGCACGAGCAGGACCTGCGCGCGGCCCTCGGCCGCCCCGGCAACCTGGACTCGCCGGGCGCCTACGTCACCCGGGACGTCCTGCTGGAGGCGCTGCCCAAGGTCGTGGCGCACGACGCGAACGCCCCGCGCAGCTCGGCGATCGTGTTCGACGTGCACGGCCCCGTCGAGTTCCTGCGCACGGTCCGCGTGGACATCCAGGGCCGCGGCACCCTGGAGACCGTCCCCGCCCTCGGCCCGGCGGCCACCCTCACCCTCGACTGGGAGACCTACGTCCGTCTGGCCTGCGGCCGGGTGAGCCCCGAGGCGGTGGCGGACCGGGTGAAGACGGAGGGCGACCAGGAACTGGCGGCGGCCATCCTGCGCCACTTCGCGGTGACGCCGTGACGGCACCCGGCCGGCCTCTCGGCCGACCGCAGGAGCACGGGCGGCCGGGAGGCCCCGCGGCTCACGCCGCGGGCACGTGCACCGTCTCCACCCGGCTGGCGACCAGCCGCTCGCGCTCCCGCCGGGCCGCCCGCCCCCGCAGCCGCAGGATCTGACCGATCCCGAGCGCCTGGAGCACGAACACGGCGCTGAACGCCACGGTGTAGTCGTCCCCGGTCGCGTCCAGCAGCACGCCGATCGCGAAGAGCGTCGTCATGGAGGCGATGAAGCCACCCATGTTGGTGATGCCGGACGCCGTGCCCTGTCGCTCGGGCGGGTTGGCCGGCCGGGCGAAGTCGAAGCCGAGCATCGACGCCGGGCCGCACGCGCCGAGCACCGTGCACAGCACCAGCAGCAGCCACATCGGCGCGTGCTCCCCGGGGTAGGCCAGGGTCGCCGCCCACAGCAGCGCGGTGGCGGCCACCGTGCCCAGCGCCAGCGGCAGCCGCGCCGCGTGGTGCCGGGCGACGATCTGGCCGTAGACCAGGCCGATCACCATGTTGGACAGCACGACGAGAGTGAGCAGCTCGCCGGCCGTGGCACGGCTGAGGCCCTGCGCCTCGACCAGGAACGGCAGGCCCCACAGCAGCAGGAACACCATCGCCGGGAACTGGGTGGTGAAGTGCACCCACAGGCCCAGGCGGGTGCCGGGCTCCCGCCAGGACGCGGCGATCTGCCGGCGGACGTAGGCCGCGCCCCGGTGCGGGGACGGCTCCGGCTCCTGCCCCTCGGGGTGGTCCTTGAGGAACAGCAGGGTGAGCACGAGGACGACCGCGCCCGCCAGCGCGCTGCCCGCGAACGCCGGGGTCCAGCCGATGCCGTGCAGCAGCCGGGACAGGACCAGGGTGGAGACCAGGTTGCCCGCCATCCCGACCAGGCCCGCGAGCTGCGCGACCAGCGGGCCGCGCCGGGCCGGGAACCAGCGGGTGCCCAGCCGCAGCACGCTGATGAAGGTCATCGCGTCGCCGCAGCCCAGCAGCGCCCGGGAGGCGAGCGCGGTGCCGTACGAGGGGGAGAAGGCGAAGCCCAGCTGTCCGGCGGTGAAGAGCACCGCACCGATGCTCAGCACCTTCTTGGTGCCGAGGTGGTCCACGAGCAGGCCGACGGGTATCTGCATGCCCGCGTAGACCAGCAGCTGGAGAATGGAGAACGTGGAGAGCGCGGAGGCCCCCACGTGGAAGCGGTCGGCCGCGTCGAGGCCGGCCACCCCCAGCGACGTACGGAAGATGACGGCGACGAAGTAGACGGCCACGCCCGTGGACCACACGGCGACGGCCCGGCGCCCGCCCGGCGGATCACCCGGAAGGGTGGCGCCGCGCCCCGGAAGGCTCATCGGACCTCACCCCGTGCCAGGTGCGAGAACCAGCCCACATGCCGGTGCACGATCCCGACGGCCGCCTCGGCGTCGCCGGCGCGCAGCGCGTCCAGGATCTCCTCGTGCTCGGCGAGCGTCTTGGCGATCCGGTCGGGGTGGGAGTGCATGACGGCGACGCCCATCCGCAGCTGCCGGTCGCGCAACTGGTCGTAGAGCCGGGAGAGGATCTCGTTGCCCCCGCTGCGCACGATCTCGGCGTGGAAGCAGCGGTCGGTGACCGCGGCGGCGGCCAGGTCGCCGGCGGCGGCCTGCGCCTTCTGCTGCTCCAGCAGCTCGGCCAGCCGCTTGAGCAGGCCCGGCGGCGCGGGTACGGCCTTGCGGGCCGCGTGCTCCTCGACCAGCAGCCGGGTCTCCACCACGTCGGCGATCTCCTGCGCGGAGACCGGCAGGACCAGGGCGCCCTTCTTCGGGTAGAGCCGGATGAGGCCCTCGACCTCCAGCCGCAGCAGCGCCTCCCGGACGGGCGTGCGCGAGACCCCGACGGCCTCGGCCAGCTCCCCCTCGGTGAGCAGGGTGCCGCCCTCGTAGCGGCGGTCGAGCACACCCTGCTTGACGTGGGTGTACACGCGGTCGGCGGCGGGTGGTGGCTTGAGGGACTGCGGGGCGGACTGCTCGACGGCCGTGTTCATGCCCACAGCATAGATACAACACGTACGCAAGGGCGGGACCGTCCATCATGCGGACGTGACGCACGTCTCTCGCAGCGACCGCAACCTTCTGTGCTACTTACGTGTCACACCTATGCGGCCCCCTCCCGCTTGCCACCTCAACTCGGCCGCATTCCAGGGGCATTCAAGACATTCGAGGTCATCACTTTGATTACCGGCATCAAGGGCATCCGCCTCCGCAGAGCAACTGCCGTCGCCGTCACGTCCGGCGCGCTGCTCGCGACCGGTGCCCTCACCGCAGCGCCCGCACAGGCCGTCACCGCGCCGTCGATCGTGGCCAAGGGCGGGTTCGTGATGAACAACGCCAACGCCGCGACGCTGTACGGGAAGGCGGCGGACACCAGGCGCTCCACCGGCTCCACCACGAAGATCATGACCGCCAAGGTCGTGCTCGCGCAGTCGAACCTGAACCTCGACGCCAAGGTCACGATCCAGAAGGCGTACAGCGACTACGTCGTCAAGAACAACGCCTCCCAGGCCCACCTGATCGTCGGCGACAAGGTGACGGTCCGCCAGCTGCTGTACGGCCTGATGCTGCCGTCCGGCTGCGACGCCGCCTACGCGCTCGCCGACAAGTTCGGCTCCGGCTCCACGCGGGCCGCGCGGGTGAAGTCCTTCATCGGCAAGATGAACACCGCCGCCAAGAACCTGGGTCTGAAGAACACCCACTTCGACTCGTTCGACGGCATCGGCAACGGCTCCAACTACTCGACGCCGCGCGACCTGACGAAGATCGCCAGCAGCGCGATGAAGAGTGCCACGTTCCGCACGATCGTCAAGACGAAGTCGTACACCGCGAAGACGGTCACCAAGACGGGCAGCACCCGCACGATGAACCCGTGGAAGAACACCAACGGGCTCCTCAGCAGCTACAGCGGCACCATCGGCGTGAAGACCGGTTCCGGCCCCGAGGCCAAGTACTGCCTGGTCTTCGCCGCGACCCGGAACGGCAAGACCGTCATCGGCACCGTCCTCGCCTCCTCCTCCATCGCCCAGCGCGAGGCGGACGCGAAGAAGCTGCTCAACTACGGCTTCGCCAAGCTCGGCTGACGCACCATCCGGCAGCAGGGCCCGACGCGGAACGCGTCGGGCCCTTTCTGCTGTGCGCGTCGCCACGATGGCATGCATGGTGCTAGCTTCATTAGCACCATGTTGCTGCGTCTGGACAAGACCGACACCCGTCCTCTGCACGAGCAGGTCGCCTCGGCGATCCGGCGGGCCATCGCCGAGGGCGAGTGCCGCGCCGGCGACCGGCTGCCCTCGGCCCGCGATCTCTCCACGGCCCTCGACATCAACGTCAACACCGTCCTGCGCGGCCTGCGCGAGCTGCGGGACGAGGGCCTGCTGGAATTCCGCCGGGGCCGGGGCATCACGGTCGCCGAGGGCGCGGACCGGCGCTCCGGGTTGCAGATCCGGGTGCTGGACCTGTGGGCGGAGGCGTCCCGACTGGGCTACAGCCAAAGCGATCTCATCGACATGATCCGGGGGTTGACGTGACGGGCGTGACCGGCATGACGGGGAAGGGCGACGGGCGCGTGTCCCGGGGCCGTACGGCGCGCTGGTGGCCCATCGGCTCGGGCGCGGCCGTCACGGCCGTGCTCGCCGGTCTGCCCTGGGCCGCGCACGACCGGCTCCCCGGCCGGCTGGCGACCCACTGGGGCGGCGGCGCCCCCGACGGCTCGATGCCCCTGTGGGCGGCGTCCCTCTTCCCGGCGGGCGTCTGGCTCGTGCTCACGCTCGCGGTGAGCGTGCGATGGCGCCGCTCCTGGCCGGCCCTGCGGCCCTGGCGGGCGCTGACACTGGCGCCCGCGGCGACGCTGCTCGTCGGTGCGCAGGTCTGCGTGGTCCGCGCCAACCTGGACCGCGCGGACTGGCACGATGCCCGCCTGCCGGCCCTCTTCGTGGTGGTGTCCCTGGCCATGGCAGCGATCGTCGGCGCGCTGACCTGGCGGTACACCAGCCGATCCACCGCACCGCCGGCCACCGCGCCCCCCGCACTGGAGCTGTCCGAGAGCGAGCGGCTGGTGTGGTTCTCCCGCGTGGCCAACCCCTGGCTGCAACTGCTGGCGGCGGTGGCGGGCCTGCTCGCCGTCGGCTCGCTGGTGGCGCTGGCCGTCGGCCTGGCGGACCCCGCCGCACTGTGGCCGGCGTGCGCGGGCTGCGCCGTGGCCTCCCTCGCCGGCGCGGCGTTCTCCTCGGTCCAGGCGAAGGTGTCCGAAGCGGGCCTGGAGGTGTCGTTCGGCCCGCTCGGCTGGCCCGCCCGCCGGTGGGCCCCGGCGGCCATCGAGTCCGCCCGCGCCGAGCGACGGCTGCCGTCCCAGGTCGGTGGCTGGGGCTACCGCCTCAGCGGCCTCGGTACGACGGTCATGCTCCGCGCCGGCGACTGCCTGGTCGTACGTCCCCGGGGCCGCCGTACGGACTTCGCGGTGAGCGTGGACGACGCCGAACGGGGCGCGGCCTTGCTCAACGCCCTGCGGACCGCTTCCGGGCCAGGTGGCCCGTGAGGGGTCCGCTGCGGAGCCGGAGGGTTCGCAGCCGAACCTGACTCCCGCTCAGCCGGGACTGGCGGCGGGGGCGGTCGCAAGCGGATGTCGCGACCGCTCCCTCCATGCCTGCGGTGTCACCGTCCGGAAGGGCTCAGGCCCAGGTGATCAGCCGCTTCGGCTGCTCCAGGACCGCCGCGACGTCCGCGAGCACCTTCGAGCCCAGCTCGCCGTCCACCAGGCGGTGGTCGAAGCTCAGGGCCAGCGTGGTGACCTGACGCGGCTTCACCTTGCCCTTGTGGACCCACGGCTGGAGCTTGATCGCACCGACCGCGAGGATCGCCGACTCGCCCGGGTTGAGGATCGGGGTGCCCGTGTCGACGCCGAAGACGCCGACGTTGGTGATGGTCACCGTGCCGCCCTGCATCGCCGCGGGGGAGGTCTTGCCCTCGCGGGCCGTGGACACCAGCTCGCCCAGTGCCTGAGCCAGCTCGGGGAGCGTCTTGTCCTGCGCGTCCTTGATGTTCGGGACGATCAGACCGCGCGGGGTGGCCGCCGCGATGCCCAGGTTGACGTAGCGCTTGCGCACGATCTCCTGGTTCGCCTCGTCCCAGGACGCGTTGATGTCCGGGTTGCGCTTGATGGCGACCAGCAGGGCCTTGGCGATCAGCAGCAGCGGGTTCACCCGCAGGCCCTGCATCTCCTTGTCCTGCTTCAGCTCCTCGACCAGCTTCATCGTGCGGGTCACGTCCACCGTCACGAACTCGGTGACGTGCGGCGCGGTGAACGCCGAGCCGACCATCGCCTGCGCGGTGGCCTTGCGGACCCCCTTGACCGGGATGCGGATCTCCCGCGCGGTGTCGTACGACGCCACGGGCGCCGGGGCCGCGGGAGCGGCGGGCGCCGCCGTGACCGGGGCGGCCGGCTCGGCCGTCCGGGGCGTGGCCGCCGCGTGGACGTCCTCACGCGTGATGATGCCGTCCGGGCCGGACGGGGTGATCGCGGCCAGGTCGACGCCCAGGTCCTTGGCCAGCTTGCGCACCGGGGGCTTGGCCAGCGGACGGGGCTTCCCGGCGACCGCGCCGCCGTGGCCGTTCAGCTCCGCCTGGACCGCCTGCGCCGGCGCCGGGACGGTGACCTCGGGGCCCTTGCGCGGGCGGCGCCTGGTGGAGGAGGCCGCCACGCCGTATCCGACGAGGACCGGCTGGCGGCCCTCCGGCTTCGGCTCGTCCTTCGCCGGGGCGGGTGCCGCCGCGGGCTGCTCGGCGGGGGCCTTCGGCGCCGCGCCGCCGGCCCCGGCCACCGCCACCGCGATGATGGGCGTGCCCACGTCCACCGTGGTGCCCTCGGGGAAGTGCAGTTCGCGGACCACGCCGTCGTAGGGGATGGGCAGTTCGACGGCCGCCTTCGCCGTCTCCACCTCGCAGACCACCTGGCCGTCCGTCACCGTGTCGCCCGGCTGGACGTACCACTTGAGGATCTCGGCCTCGGTGAGTCCCTCTCCCACGTCGGGCATCTTGAACTCGCGTACGGACGCTTCCGTCATCGTCGTCACGGCCCTCTCCTCAGTACGCCAGCGAGCGGTCGACGGCGTCGAGCACACGGTCCAGGTCCGGCAGGTACTCCTCTTCCAGGCGCGCCGGCGGGTACGGGGCGTGGTAGCCGCCGACCCGCAGGACCGGTGCCTCCAGGTGGTAGAAGCAGCGCTCGGTGATCCGGGCGGCGATCTCCGCGCCGGAGCCGAAGAACACCGGTGCCTCGTGCACCACGACCAGGCGGCGGGTCTTCTCCACCGAGGCCTGGACGGAGTCGAAGTCGAGGGGGCTGACCGAGCGCAGGTCCAGGACCTCCAGGGACTTGCCCTCCTCGGCCGCCGCGTCCGCCGCCTCCTGGCACAGCTTCACCATGGGGCCGTAGGCCGCCAGGGTCAGGTCGGTGCCCTCGCGGACCACGCGCGCCTTGTGCAGCGGGGCGGGGATCGCCTCGAAGTCGACCTCGGCCTTGTCCCAGTAGCGCCGCTTGGGCTCGAAGTAGATCACCGGGTCGTCGCTCTGGATGGCCTGCTGCATCATCCAGTACGCGTCCGACGCGTTGGACGGGGAGACCACCTTCAGGCCGGCCACGTGCGCGAACAGCGCTTCCGGCGACTCCGAGTGGTGCTCGACCGCGCCGATGCCGCCGCCGTAGGGGATGCGGACGACGACCGGCAGCTTGACCTTGCCCAGCGAGCGGGCGTGCATCTTGGCCAGCTGGGTGACGATCTGGTCGTAGGCCGGGAAGACGAAGCCGTCGAACTGGATCTCCACCACCGGGCGGTAGCCGCGCAGGGCCAGGCCGATCGCGGTGCCGACGATGCCGGACTCGGCGAGCGGGGTGTCGATGACCCGGCTCTCGCCGAAGTCCTTCTGCAACCCGTCCGTCACCCGGAAGACGCCGCCGAGCTTGCCGACGTCCTCACCCATGATCAGCACCTTGGGGTCGGTGTCCAGGGCACGGCGCAGCGACTCGTTGATGGCCTTGGCCATCGCCATCTTCTCGGCCATCTCAGTGACCCCCTTCATCGGCGAACGACGCCTGGTAGGCGGCGAACTGGGCGCGCTCCTCGTCGACGAGCGCGTGCCCGTCCGCGTATGCGTTCTCGAAGATGGCGAAGTGGTCCGGGTCGGGCATGGCGCGGACCGCTTCGCGCACTCGTTTGCCCAACGCCTCGGACTCGGTCTCAAGTTCCGCGAAGAATCCCTCGTCCGCGTGGTTTGAGGCCTCCAGGTACCGGCGGAGCCGCAGGATCGGGTCCTTCGCCTCCCAGGCCAGCCGCTCCTCGTCGCCCCGGTAGCGGGTGGGATCGTCGGAGGTGGTGTGGGCGCCCATGCGGTAGGTGTACGCCTCCACCAGCGTGGGGCCCTCGCCGTTGCGGGCGCGCTCCAGCGCCCACTTGGTGACCGCGAGACAGGCCAGGACGTCGTTGCCGTCGACGCGGACGCCGGGGAAGCCGTAGCCCTGCGCGCGCTGGTAGAGCGGGACGCGGGTCTGGCGCTCGGTCGGCTCGGAGATCGCCCACTGGTTGTTCTGGCAGAAGAACACCACGGGGGCGTTGTAGACCGCGGAGAAGGTGAACGATTCGGCGACGTCGCCCTGGCTGGAGGCACCGTCGCCGAAGTAGGCGATGACCGCCGAGTCCGCGCCGTCCTTGGCGACGCCCATCGCGTAGCCGGTGGCGTGCAGCGTCTGGGAGCCGATGACGATCGTGTACAGGTGGAAGTTGTTGCTGTTCGGGTCCCAGCCGCCGTTGTTCACGCCGCGGAACATGCCGAGCAGGTTGGTCGGGTCGACGCCGCGGCACCAGGCGACGCCGTGCTCCCGGTAGGTCGGGAAGACGTAGTCGTCCTCGCGGGTGGCCCGGCCGGAGCCGATCTGGGCGGCCTCCTGGCCCAGCAGGGACGCCCACAGGCCCAGTTCGCCCTGGCGCTGGAGGGCGGTGGCCTCGGCGTCGAAGCGGCGGGTGAGCACCATGTCGCGGTACAGGCCGCGCAGCTCTTCGGGGGTGATGCCGGCGACGTAGGCGTCGTACTCGGCGTTCTTGACCCGCTTGCCCTCCGGCGTCAGGAGCTGTACGAGCTCCGGATCCGTGCTCTTCCTGGCGGTGCTGCGGGTGGTGCGCTTGGTGCCGGTGGCTCCGGTCGCGGCGCCGGTGGTGCCGGTCTTGCCGCCGGTGGTGCCGGCCTTGCCTGCGGCGGTGCGTCGCGGCTTGCGCGCGGCACTGCTCTCCACGGTCACGTGTGCTCCTCCGTCGTTCCGGCCCCCGGGGTTGCCGGTAGGCCAGTGCGGCTCACCTGTTTCGACCACCGGGCACGGGGTGGGTGCCACTCGGCCGGGAACAGGCGTGACAGGTGCCCCGGCGAGCGCCCTGCAACCATCACGTTACCCAGTGCCCCACATTTCTGTGAAACCCCGTTTGACCTGCGATTTTGCTTGGATTTCCAAGTAAATCGAGGCGATGCGGAAGCGCGCTGGTCACAGCCTTGCGGCAGTCCGGAGCAACCGCACGTTATCCCGCGCACCCAGGTCACGGGAAGAGTTTCATGTGAGACCGGACTCGCACACGAAGAGGGAAAAGTCGCGGTATTTCTCCTGCATTCGGATGAGGCCCCGGGGCGCGTACGGACGAACACCTCGCCGCGGCCCGTACGGAGACGGAAACGCCCGACTCGTGACCGAAAGCGACCACTGATGACTGCGTGTGACAAGCCCCAGCTCACAGGGGCCGCGCGTGCCCTAGCATCTGGCGCGTGCCGCGCTCGTGTGTACCACCCCCCGTGCCCCACGCGCTCCCCTTGGGCGCCCTGCTCCGCCTGTACGCCGCGGGTACCGCCCTCGCCTGTGACCCGGTCGACCAGGGCCTGCTCAACCGCGGCTACCGGCTGTGCACCACGAGCGGCCGTTACTTCCTCAAGCACCACTTCGACCCGGACACCGCCGACCCGGCCGCCATCGAACGCCGGCACCTGGCCACCCAGCGCCTCGCCGACCTCGGCGTCCCGGTCGCCGTCCCGCTCGCGCACCGCGAGGGCCGCACGGTCGCCGTCGTCGGCGGCCACGCCTACGCCCTGCACCCCTGGATCGACGGCAGGCACCGGCACGGCGGCCAGCTCACCCGCGGGGAGAGCGCGCGCCTGGGGGCGCTCCTGGGCGCCGTGCACGCCTGCCTGGAGCGTGTGATGCCCCCCAAGGGGCGCACGCGCCCGGCGACGAGCCCCCACCCGGTGGAGAGCGCGGACCCGGCCGACACCTTCGCCCTGATCGACGACCTGCTCGCCCATGTGCGCCGGCACCGCCCCGCCGACGCCTTCGACGAACTCGCCCGGCACCGGCTGCTGGAACGCCGCGCGCTCCTGGAACAGCACGCGGACCGGCGCCCGCCGCGCGGCGGTTCGGTGGGCTGGGTGCACGGCGACTTCCACCCGTTCAACCTGCTGTACAAGGACGACGCCCCGGCCGCCATCGTGGACTGGGACCGGCTCGGGGTGCAGCCGCGCGCGGAGGAGGCCGTACGCGCCGCCGTGATCTTCTTCGTGGCGCCCGGCGGGACCCTGGACCTGCCGAAAGTGCGTGCCTACGCGCGCGCGTACCGGCGCGCGGCCGGCGCCACGCCCTCGGAACTGTCCGCGGCCGTGCACCGGGTGTGGTGGGAGCGGCTGAACGACTTCTGGATGCTGCGCTGGCACTACGAGCGCGGCGACACGCGCGCGGACACCCAGTTCCCGGCCGCGTCGGCCCTCGCGGTGTGGTGGACCCGCGGGTACGACGCGGTGTGCGACGCGTTCGTGCAATAGGCGCCACCGACAGGCGCCGGACATCAGGTCCCGGACGGGCGAGAAGCCTCGTGCGGGCGAGAAGCCCCGTGCGGGCGATGAGACGCGTCCGGGCAGGGCGCGTTCGTGCGGCGGACCGGTGGCGTCACCTCAGGGGGACGCCGTCCCGGCCGCCGTGGGTGTCCTTCAACCGGTGGTGAGGCCGGTGCTGCCGTCCGTCGTGGTGCCCTCGGTGCCACCGGTGTCCGTGCCGCCGGTGTCCGTGCCACCGGTGTCCGTGCCACCGGTGTCCGTGCCGCCGGTGTCCGTGCCGCCGGTGTCCGTGCCGCCGTTCGTCGGGTCCGTGGGCTGCGACTGCGAGGTCTGCGGCTGCGACGGCTCGGTGCTCGGGGTGGAACTCGCCGTCCTCGACGGGGTGTACGACGGGGTCGTCGCCGGCGGCCAGCCGGAGCCGGTGCCCGTGTCGGAGCCGTTGCTCGTCTCGGGGTCCGAGGGCTGCTGGTCGGTCTTGTCGTCGGTCGGGGTCGGGGTGGGCGACTCGTGCTTCGTGCTCTTGGACTGGGTCTTCGTCGGCTGGATGTCGGTGTCGTTGCCGCCGCTGCCGCCCGCGCCCTTCAGCGCCAGCGCCACGCCCGCCGCGATGGCGATGACCGCGAACACGGCGAGGAGCCACAGCTTGCCGCGTCCGCTGCCCTTGTTGCCGTGCCCCTCGAAGCCGCCGTCGTCGCCGCTGCCGTAGCCCGCGGGCAGGATCGGCTGCGGGATCTGCGTGGTGCCCGAGGCGTCCGCCGGGTGCGGCATGACGGTCGTCCCGGCGAAACCGCCCGCCGGGGTCTGCCGGCCGTCGTGCGTCTGCACCGGGCCGGTGTTCCAGGTGCCGGTGTGCCCGCCCTGGTCGTAGAGCATCTGGAGGCCGTACTGGACGAGCCCGCGCATCTCCTCGGCCGTCTGGAACCGGTCGTCGGGGTCCTTGGCGAGCGAGCGCATGACCAGGCCGTCGAGCTCCGGCGGGCAGGTCCCCTCGGAGACCTGCGACGGCGGCACCGGCATGTCCTGGACGTGCTGGTAGACCACCGACAGCGGGGTCTCGCCGGTGAACGGGGGCCGCAGCGCGAGGAGTTCGTACAGCAGGCAGCCGGTGGCGTACAGGTCGGAGCGGTGGTCGACGGCCTTGCCGAGCGCCTGCTCCGGGGAGAGGTACTGGGGGGTGCCCATGACCATGCCGGTCTGCGTCATCGTCGTCGACGCGCCGTGCAGGGCGCGGGCGATGCCGAAGTCCATCACCTTGACGGCACCGCTGTGGGTGATGATGACGTTCGCCGGCTTGATGTCACGGTGGACGATGCCGTGCTGATGCGAGTAGGCGAGCGCCTCCAGCACACCGGAGACGATGATCAGGGCCTGCTCGGGGCCCGGCGCCTCGGCGTTCAGCAGCAGGTCGCGGATGGTGCGGCCCTCGACCAGCTCCATGACGATGTACGGCACGGACTGGCCGCCCACCGTGTCCTCGCCGGAGTCGTACACGGCGACGATCGCGTGGTGGTTGAGGCCGGCGACCGACTGTGCCTCGCGGGTGAAGCGGGCCTTGGAGACCGGGTCCTCGGCCAGGTCCGCGCGGAGCAGCTTGACCGCGACCGTCCGGCCCAGACGGACGTCCTCGGCCGCGAACACCTCGGCCATGCCGCCCCGGCCCAGCCGGTGCGTGAGCCGGTAGCGGCCGTCGCCGACGAGCCCGCCGTTGCCCCACATCTCCGGCGCGTCTGACATGCCGCCGCCAGTCGCCTCGGGGTCGGACGGGCCCTGAGAGCGCTGCGTCTGTGCCATCAGTCCTCGCCGTCGTTTCTGCCCGCGGTGCGCGCGGTGTTGTTACGGTCTCCGTCCGCCACGCTACAGCCTCCGCGGGGGCCACCGGTTCGGAACGGCAACCGGGACCGACCCGAGACGGACCGGCCATGAAACCTCTAGCACGCGCTGTCGTGCAAATTCTGTGCGCCGGCCGTACGTCCCCTGTAACGCTTGCGCGACGCTTCTTGCGCGTACGGTCACGGAACGGGCACCGCGCTTGACGTGCCGGGGCCCTCGGGCAGACTTGGCCGGGAATGACACATTCGATCAAGGCCTGTCCGCCGGCTGACGGCGCCGCACGGCCGGTGGGGGACGCGGAGAGATGAGCCAGGACGGCGCACACGGCCGGTACGCGGGGCAGGCGCTGGCCGGGGGCCGCTACCAGCTGCGCGACTTGCTGGGCGAGGGCGGCATGGCCTCCGTGCACCTCGCGTACGACGCCGTGCTGGACCGCCAGGTCGCCATCAAGACGCTCCACACCGAACTCGGCCGGGAACCGGCCTTCCGCGAGCGCTTCCGCCGCGAGGCGCAGGCCGTGGCCAAGCTCACGCACACCAACATCGTCTCCGTCTTCGACACGGGCGAGGACGAGTTGAACGGCATGGCGACGCCGTACATCGTCATGGAGTACGTCGAGGGCCGGCCGCTGGGCTCCGTCCTGGAGGAGGACATCCGGCAGTACGGCGCGATGCCCGCGGACAAGGCCCTGAAGGTCACCGCCGATGTGCTCGCGGCCCTGGAGATCAGCCACGAGAAGGGGCTGGTCCACCGCGACATCAAACCGGGCAACGTGATGGTGACCAGGCGGGGCGTGGTCAAGGTCATGGACTTCGGCATCGCCCGTGCCATGCAGTCCGGCGTCACCTCGATGACCCAGACCGGCATGGTCGTCGGCACCCCGCAGTACCTCTCGCCCGAGCAGGCCCTCGGCCGCGGCGTGGACGCCCGCTCCGACCTGTACTCGGTCGGCATCATGCTGTTCCAGCTGGTCACCGGGCGGCTGCCGTTCGACGCGGACTCACCGCTGGCCATCGCGTACGCCCATGTGCAGGAGGAGCCGGTGGCGCCCTCCTCGGTCAACCGCGCGCTGCCGCCCGCCGTGGACGCGCTGGTCGCCCGCGCGCTGAGGAAGAACCCGAACGAGCGCTTTCCGACCGCCGAGTCCATGCGCGACGAGTGCCTGCGGATCGCGGCCTCCTTCCAGGCGGCCCCGCCGAGCATCGTGCCGGGCGCCGGACCGGCGCAGAGCGGCTCGGGCGTCGGCTCCGCGGTGTTCCCGCCGGTGGACCGGACGGCCCCGGCGGCGCCGCACGGGCAGGTGCAGACGCCGTACCCGCCGGCTCCGGCACCGGTTCCGAACCCGTACGGCCACCCGACTCCCGCCCCGGGTTACGGCTACCCGCAGCAGGGCGGCTACCAGACGGCGCCCGTGGGCTACGGCCCGCAGGGCGCCGCCCCGACCCCGCCGCCGTACACGATGGCGCCGCAGCAGGCGGGCCGGCCCGGCGGCGGCCGGAACAGGCGGCCGGTGGTCGTCGGATCGGTCGCGGTGGCGGCCGTCGTGGCCGTCGGCCTGATCGTCGCGCTCACGCTGAGGAACACCGGCGAGGACGCCAGGGGCGGCAGCGGCGGATCGAGCGCCTCCGCGTCCGCGTCGCACCAGGCGGGCTACCGCGGTCCGGACACCACCCGGCGGATCGACAAGACCAAGTGCACCGATCCGCAGGAGTCCTACAGCGACCCGGACAAGATCGAGCTGCCCGACTTCCGGTACAAGGACATCGGCTCTGTGAAGGAGTGCCTCCAGGCCGCGGGCTGGAAGTGGGACATCAAGAAGGAGGACGACAACACCTGGGGTGAGGGGACCGTCCTCAACCAGTTCCCCGAACAGGGCACCGACGTCGACCAGGACGACGTGGGCACCATCGAGCTGAGGGTGTCGACGGGCAATCCGCCGCAGTGAACCGCCCCCCGGCGGTCCGGGGCACGAGTCGGGCCCGGCGGTCGTCCGCCGGGCCCTTGGTGTGTCTGGCCGAGTCAGGGGGTGCTTACAGGTACGGGCCGCCCGAGCGACCGCCGGCGTGCTGGTCGTCGCCGCCCTCCGGGCCGGTCACGCCCGGCGGGAGCGCGCGGCGCATCTGCTCCAACTGGGCGCGGGCGGCCATCTGCTGGGCGAACAGCGTCGTCTGGATCCCGTGGAAGAGACCCTCCAGCCAGCCCACCAACTGTGCCTGCGCGATCCGCAGTTCCGCGTCGCTCGGGGTGGCGTCGTCGGTGAACGGCAGGGAGAGCCGTTCCAGTTCCTCGACCAGCTCGGGGGCCAGGCCGTCCTCCAGCTCCTTCACCGAGCTGGCGTGGATCTCCTTGAGTCGCACCCGGCTGGCCTCGTCGAGGGGAGCCGCCCGCACCTCCTCCAAGAGCTGCTTGATCATGCTGCCGATCCGCATGACCTTGGCCGGCTGTTCCACCTGCTCCGTCACCGGGGTCTCACGGGAGTCCTCGTGCCCGTCGCCACCGCCGAGCGCCATCCCGTCCTGACCCACGACAAGGATCTGGGGGTTCCCCGGCGACCGTTCGTTCCTCGGCATCTCCATGCCGCCATTCTCTCGCACGCCACCACCTCATCAGCGTGGTGCCCCCTCATGGGGCTGATCCACCGTTTAGACCCGACGGCCCAATCCGGAATGCCTTCCTGGCCATGGAATGTGAGGCTTGTTCCCGTCGGTTTTCCATCGGTCACGGCACCTGGGCCCCGGGAGGTCACCGACGTGACTGCACGCCCACGACTCACGCTGCGCTGTCTCCGGCTGCTGGTCGTCCTCACGGCGACGGCACTGCCGGCGCACGGAACCGCCGTCGCGTACGGCGGCACGCCCCTCCTCGCCGCGGAGCCGGACACCGCCCGCCCGTCCGCCACCGGGCACCGGGAGCAGGCCGGCGCACGGCAGGGAACCAGACAGGGCGCGGCCCCGGGGCACGCGCGTCCGCTGCCGGCCGTCCCGGAGCACTCGCCCGTCGAGCACACGGCTCCGGAGCCTGCCGCCCCGCACCGCGGACGCCCGGACCAGGGTCCCCCCAAGGAGGCGTCCCCGGAGGAAGCCTCCTCGGATGAGCCGTCCGACGAGGCGTCCCCGGGTGAGACGTCCTCGGAGGACGCGTCCGACGAGGCGTCCTCGGAGGAGACGTCCGCCGCCGTTCCGATGCCGTCCGACTCCGCCTCGGCGTCGGCTCGCCCCTATCGCCCCCTCGCCTCCGTGGAGCCGTCCCGGGCGGGCAGCCGGGCCGGTGAGGGGCGGATGCGGCCGGGGCGGCCGGACGGGCCCGAGATCGAGGACGAGGGCGACGACGACCCCCCTCCCGCCACCCCTGCCGCCCAGCCGGAGGAGCCTGAGGAGCCGGAGACCGCGGAGGTGCCGGGCGTCTCCCCCTCGCCCCTGGAGACCGGCCCCGACCCCACCGGTTCCCCGCAGGGGCCCGCCGCCGAGCAGGCGGCCCCACCCGGAGAGGCCCCCACGGAGCCGGTGCTCCGCATCCTCCCGCTCGGCAGCGGTCTGGTCCTCATCGGCCTGGGCCTGGGGCTGGCCCTCCTCGGCCTGAGACTCCGCAAGAGCTGACCGTCCGGGACGGCCCGGAACGGCTCGGGGGCCTGCCCGCACGGCCCGGAACGGCCGGGCCTCGCGGCACCGCCCCGCACCGCCTGCCGCTACGGCGCGACCAGCAGCACCTTGCCGATGTGGCCGCTCGCCTCCACCAGCCGGTGCGCCTCGGCCGCCTCCGGCATCGGCAGCTCGCGGTCCACGACCGGGCCGACGTGCCCGGCGGCGAACAACGGCCACACGTGCTCGCGTACGGCGGCGACGATGGCGGCCTTCTCCTCCAGCGGGCGGGCGCGCAGCGAGGTCGCGCTGATCGCGGCCCGCTTGCTGAGCAGCGTGCCGATGTTCAGCTCGCCCTTCACACCGCCCTGCATGCCGATGATGGCGAGGCGCCCGTTGACGGCGAGCGCCTGGACATTGCGCTCCAGGTACTTCGCGCCCATGTTGTCGAGGATGACGTCGGCGCCCGCGCCGTCCGTGGCCCGCTTGATCTCGGCGACGAAGTCCTGCTCGCGGTAGTTGATCAGTACGTCCGCGCCCAGTTCGGCGCACCGGTCGAGCTTCTCCTTCGTCCCGGCGGTCACCGCGACCTTGGCTCCGACGGCCTTGGCGAGCTGGATCGCCATGGTGCCGATGCCGCTGGAACCGCCGTGCACCAGCAGCGTCTCGCCGGGACGCAGATGGGCGACCATGAACACGTTGGACCAGACCGTGCAGACGACCTCGGGCAGTGCCGCGGCGCGCGTGAGGTCCACGCCCTCGGGCGCGGGAAGCAGCTGTCCGGCCGGTACGGCGACCTTCTCGGCGTAGCCGCCGCCCGCGAGCAGCGCGCACACCTGGTCACCGACGGCCCAGCCGGAGACACCGGGGCCGAGCGCGGCGATCGTGCCGGAGCACTCCAGGCCGGGGTAGGGGGAGGCGCCGGGCGGGGGGTTGTAGAAGCCCTGGCGTTGCAGGATGTCGGCACGGTTGACGGCGCTGGCCACTACCTCGACCAGCACCTCGCCCTCGCCGGGCACCGGATCGGGGACCTCGTCCCACACCAGCGCCTCGGGACCACCAGGTTCGGGAATCGTGATCGCATGCATGCCGGTGACGCTACTCCCCCGGCGACCGGTCATCCTGGTGGCAGGGGGCGGATGTCCGGGGTGACCTGGGTTCCGGGGGTGGCGCGGACGATGGTGATGAGCCGGTCCGTCAGCTGGAGCGTGCCGACGGACGGATCGTCGTAGCCGAGCACCCGGTGTCCGCGCAGGACGCTCACCACCAGGTCGTCCGTCTCGCGCGGCGTCTTGCCGACCTCGCCGCGGACCACCGGCCGTTCGACGAGGTCCAGCCCGCTGCCCTGCTGGATCAGGTCCTCCATGACCATGCCGGCCGCGGGGCTGAGCACGGACAGGCCGAGCAGGCGGCCGGCCGCGCCGGAGCTGGTGATGACGGCGTCGGCGCCGGACTGCTTGAGCAGCGGGGCGTTCTCCTCCTCGCGCACCGCGGCCACGATCTTGGCGGTGCGGTTGAGCTGGCGGGCGGTCAGCGTGACGAGGACGGAGGTGTCGTCGCGCTGCGGGGCGACGATGATCTGCCGGGCCTTGTGCACCTCGGCCCGTTTGAGCACGTCACTGCGGGTGGCGTCGCCTATGACGCCCGCGTAGCCATGGGCGGTGGCCGCGTCGATCACCTTGGAGCTGGGGTCGACCACGACCACCTGCTCCTTCTTCAGCCCGGTAGCGCAGACGGTCTGGATGGCCGACCTGCCCTTCGTGCCGAAGCCGATGACGACGGTGTGGTCGCGCAAGGTGGACCTCCAGCGGTTCAGGCGCCATTCCTCACGGGTGCGTTCGGTGAGGACCTCCAGCGTGGTGCCGACCAGGATGATCAGGAACAGCACGCGCAGGGGCGTGATGACGAGGATGTTGGTGAGCCGGGCGCTGTCGCTGACCGGGGTGATGTCGCCGTATCCGGTGGTGGAGAGGGTGACGGTCGCGTAGTAGAACGCGTCGAGCAGATCGACGGGGCCGTCGGAGCTGTCGCGGTAGCCCTCGCGGTCGGCGTAGACGACGAACGCGGTGGCGACCAGCACCACCAGGGCCATGACGAGCCGCTTGACGACCTGGCGGATCGGACGCTCCACCACTTTCCTCGGCAGCTTCACCCGATGGGTCACCAGATGTTCGCCCGCCTGGCGGGCGATGGCGTCATGGCCCGGAAGTTTCACGTGAAACACACCCCGATTCCGGCGGTCGCCCATGGCAGGTCCAGCAGCTCGGCCTCCTCGCCCTGTCGGACCCCGCCCGGCGGTACGACGGCCAGCGCGTCGGCGGCGGCGATGCCCCGGAGCATGGCCGGACCGTTGTAGTGCAGCGGCGTGGCGTGGTCACCGCGCAGCACCACGGGGATGAGCCGGGTGTCGTGCGGGTGCCCGTGCACCGCCTCCCGGAGCGGCAGCGTGTACGGCTCGGGGGCCGGGTGTGCGGCAAGGGTCCGCAGCAGCGGTTCGGCGAGGGTGAGCAGGCCGGAGACGGCCGCCAGGGGGTTGCCGGGCAGGCCGACGAGGTGCTGGTGCTCCTTGGTGCGGGCCAGCAGCATGGGGTGGCCGGGGCGCACCTTGACGCCGTCGACGAGGAGTTCGGCGCCGACGCGTTCCAGGACCGGGTGGACGTGGTCGACGGGTCCGGCCGCGGTGCCGCCCGTGGTGACGATCAGGTCGGCGGCGGAGCGGGTGACCGCCTTCTGGAGAGCCTTGGCGTCGTCGCCGATCCGGCGTACGGCGATGACGTCGGCGCCGAGCGCGCGCAGCCAGGGCGGCAGCATGGGGCCGAGGGCGTCCCTGATCAGCCCGTCGTGGGGCAGTCCCTCGGTGAGCAACTCGTCCCCCAGGACGAGGACTTCGGCGCGGGGGCGGGGGACGACGGTGACCGTGTCGTAGCCGGCCGCCGCGGCGAGGCCCAGGACGGCGGGGGTGACCAGGGTGCCGACGGGCAGCAACTGGTCGCCGCTGCGGCACTCCTGGCCGCGTGGGCGGATGTCCTGGCCGTGCAGCATCTCGCGGGTGGTGTGCAGGCGGCCCTGGGCGTCGATCCGGCCGTGCTCGGTGCGCAGGACGGCGGTGGTGTCGGCGGGGACACGGGCACCGGTGGCGATGCGGACCGCCTCGCCGTCGGTGAGGGGCCCGGGCTGGGTCTGCCCGGCGAGCACGCCCTCCTCGCGCACCTGCCAGGGGCCGGGCCCGGCGACCGCCCAGCCGTCCATCGCCGAGGTGTCGAAGGAGGGCAGGTCGGTGAGCGCGTCCAGGGGCGCGGCCAGGGCCAGCCCGAGGGCCTCGCCGAGCGGCACGGAGACGGGGGCGCGGCGGGCACGGGACCGCGCGGCACGCGCGGCGGCCTCGCGGGCCTGGGGCCAGGGGGTGGCCCGGTGCCGTTCCGCGGGCCGCGCACCGGGCGACTGGGCGGCCGGGGCGGACGCCTGGCCCGCGCCGTCGTCCGTGCTGTCGTCCCGCGGCTCCCTGTGGGCATCCCTCACGAGCGCCAGAGCCTCCTCGACGTCGAGGTCGTCGGTGTCTTCGGCGGACGCCTCGGACCGGGTGCCGGGGGCGGTCATCCGGCGTCCGGGGCGCTCGGGCCCCCGCTCCCCGCGTCCGTGCTGCTCCCACCGTTCTCTTCCTCCCAGCGCAGCGCCAGCGCGGCGGCCTTGCGCGCGGCCTCGGCGACGGCCTCGGGGCCGCCCTTGCCCTGGGCTGCGGCATAGCCGACGAGGAAGGTGGTCAACGGGGCGGCGGGCCGGGCCACGCCGTGCGCGGCGTCCCGGGCCAGATCGAGGAGGACGCCGGTGTCGACGTCCAGTTCGATGCCCAACTCGTCCTTGACTGCGGAGATCCATTCATCCAACACGGACCCATGCTCCCTGATGCGTGCCCTGGCCGTCGCGATGTCGTCCCAGGTGTCGCAGTCGAAGGAGGCGAGCGGGTCCGGGACGCGGGTGAGGCGCAGGGCACCGGTCAGCCGGCGCAGCGGCAGTCCGCCGAGGCCGCCGTGCGCGGCGGCCAGGGCGGTCAGCTCACGGCGCAGGGCGGGGGTGCGGTAGGCGGCCACGAGCGGCTGGTCACGGCCGTCGGCGTCGGTGAGCAGCGCGCCGTCGGCCCCGGTGTCCTCAAGGGCGGTCAACAGCCGGCGCAGCGTGGTCCGTCCCAGGAAGGGGAGGTCCGCGGAGAGGACGACGGTGTGCCCGGCGGTGGTGAGCCGCAGGCCGGCCTCCAGCGCGGCGACCGGTCCGCCGCCGGGCGGCTCCTCGCGCGTCCAGCGCACCGGGCGTGCGGTGGGCCGGGGCGCGGCCACGACGACGGTCGTACCGGCGTCCGCGCAGGCCGCGAGCACCCGGTCGAGCAGCGCCCGGCCACCGACCCGGAGCCCTGGCTTGTCGGCCCCGCCGAGCCGCCGGGCGGCACCGCCGGCCAGCACGACGGCGTCGTACGGCGCGGGGGCGCCGGGAGCGGGGGTCCCGGGCGCGGCGGGGGCGGTGTCGGTCACCCTCCGAGTATGTCCTGCCGGTTCCTCCTTCCGAACCGGTGTCTCAGGGGTGGCCGGGTCTCACAGGGTGCGCAGCAGCACCGCCGGCTGTTCCACACAGTCCGCCACGTACCGCAGGAAGCCGCCCGCCGTACCGCCGTCGCACACCCGGTGGTCGAAGGTGAGCGAGAGCTGGACGACCTGGCGGACGGCCAGCTCGCCCTCGTGCACCCACGGCTTGGGGACGATGCGGCCGACGCCGAGCATGGCCGCCTCGGGGTGGTTGATGATCGGGGTGGAGCCGTCGACGCCGAAGACGCCGTAGTTGTTCAGCGTGAAGGTGCCGCCGGTGAGTTCCCCGGGGGTCAGCGTCCCGGTGCGGGCCGCCTCGGTGAGCCGGGCGAATTCGGCGGTCAGGGATTCGGCGTCGCGCGCGTGGGCGTCCCGGACGACCGGCACGACCAGGCCGCGTTCGGTCTGCGCGGCGAACCCGAGGTGGACCTGGTCGAGCCGGACGACCTCGCGGGCCTCGGTGTCGACGAAGGAGTTCAGCTCGGGGAACCGGGCGAGGCCGGCCGTGCAGATGCGGGCGAGCAGCGCGAGGAGGGAGATCTTCGGGCCTCCGGCCGCGTTCATCGCGGCGCGGGCGCGCATGAGTTCCGTCGCGTCGGCGTCGACCCAGCAGGTCGCGTCCGGGATCTCCCGGCGGCTGCGGGAGAGCTTGTCGGCGACGGCGCCGCGCACGCCCTTGAGCGGGATCCGGGTCCCGCCGCCCTGCGCGACGGGCGCCGCGGGGGTCCGAACGACCGGCTCCTCGGCCGTGCGGAGCGGTGCTGCCCCGGCTCGCAGCGCGTTCTCGACGTCCGCACGCAGGATGAGTCCGTCCGGCCCCGACCCGGCCAGCCGCCGCAGATCGACGCCGTTGTCCCGGGCGAGCTTGCGCACGAGGGGGGAGATCACGGGGACCGGGCCCTCGGTGGGGGCGGCGGCGGGCCTGGCCGGCGCGGTGGTGGGGGTGGACGCGTGGGCGTCGGCCCGGGCGGTCCCGCGCCGGGCGGCCCGCCCGTTGCCCGGGGCTCCGGTCGGCGCCGCCTGTCCGGTGCCGTCGGCCGCGCGCCGGAAGCCCTGTCCGTCGACCGCGGCCGTGCCCGCCCGCACCCGGCGCCGGCGTGCCGCCGGGGCCTGGGTGCCGTACCCCACCAGGACGTTGCCGGAGCCCTCCGGCTCCGGTGCCCGTTCACCCACGGCCACCGTCAGGAGCGGGGCGCCGACGGGCAGTTCGGTGCCCTCCTCGCCGAAGCGGGCGGTGACCACACCGCCGTACGGACAGGGCACCTCGACCATCGCCTTGGCCGTCTCGACCTCGACCACCGGCTGGTCCACGGCGACCACGTCACCGACCTGGACCAGCCAGCGGACGATCTCCGCCTCGGTGAGTCCTTCACCGAGGTCGGGCAGCTTGAACTCCAGCACCTGAGCCATCAGCCCTCGGCCTCCCATTGCAGCCGGGCCACGGCGTCCAGGATGCGGTCGACGCCGGGCAGGTGGTGCCGCTCCAGCATGGGCGGCGGGTACGGGATGTCGAACCCGGCCACGCGCAGCACCGGGGCCTCCAGGTGGTGGAAGCAGCGTTCGGTGACGCGGGCCGCGATCTCGCCGCCCGGCCCGCCGAAGCCGGTGGACTCGTGGACGACGACGGCGCGGCCGGTGCGCCGGACGGACGCGCAGACCGTCTCGTCGTCGAACGGCACCAGGGAGCGCAGGTCGACGACCTCCAGGTCCCATCCTTCGGCCTGGGCGGCCTCGGCGGCCTCCATGCAGACCGGCAGCGAGGGTCCGTAGGTGATGAGCGTGGCGCTGCGGCCGGTCCGGCGGACCACGGCCCGGCCGATGGGCTCGACGTCCGTCGGCTGCTCGGGGTTCCAGCTGTCCTTCGACCAGTACAGCCGCTTGGGCTCCAGGAAGACGACCGGGTCGTCGGAGGCGATGGCCTGGCGCAGCAGCCCGTAGGCGTCGGCGACGGTGGCGGGGGTGACGACGTGGAGCCCGGGCGTCGCCATGTAGTACGCCTCGGAGGAGTCGCTGTGGTGCTCGACGCCGCCGATGCCGCCGCCGTAGGGGATGCGGACGGTGATCGGCAGGGGCATCCGGCCGCGCGTGCGGTTGCGCATCCGGGAGACGTGGCTGACGAGCTGCTCGAACGCCGGGTAGGCGAAGGCGTCGAACTGCATCTCCACCACGGGCCTGAGGCCGTACATGGCCATGCCGACGGCGGCGCCGAGGATGCCGGCCTCGGCGAGGGGGGTGTCGGTGCAGCGGTCCTCGCCGAACTCCTTGGCGAGCCCGTCGGTGACGCGGAAGACCCCGCCGAGGGTGCCGACGTCCTCGCCCATGACGTGCACGGTCGGGTCGGCGGCCATCGCGTCGCGCATCGCGCGCGTGAGGGCCTGCGCCATGGTGGCGGGCTTGACGGCGACGGTGGTCATCGGGCCCCGCCTTCCGGGGCGCCGGGCTCGCCGTGCTGTTCCTGCTCGGCCTCCAGCTCGGCATGCAACAGGGCGCGCTGTTCGCGCAGTTGGGAGGTGGTCTCCGCGTAGACGTGGTCGAAGAGGTCCATGGGGTCGAGTTCGGGGTCCCGGTTCATGCGTTCCCGCAGGGAGGCGGCCATCGTCTCGGCGTCCTGGCGGGCCGCCTCGATGCCGGCGTCGTCCAGCAGTCCGCGCGTGGTCAGTTCGCGCTCCAGCAGCTCGATGGGGTCGTGGGCGCGCCAGGCCGCGACCTCGGCCTCGCCCCGGTAGCGGGTGGCGTCGTCGGCGTTGGTGTGGGCGTCGACGCGGTACGTCACCGCTTCCACCAGGGTCGGGCCGCCGCCCGCGCGTGCGTGCCGTACGGCGTCGCCGAGGACCTCGTGCACGGCCGCGGCGTCGTTGCCGTCGACCAGCCGGCCCGGCATGCCGTACCCGACGGCCTTGTGGGCCAGGGAGGGCGCGGCGGTCTGCTTGGCGAGCGGTACGGAGATGGCGAAGCCGTTGTTCTGCACCAGGAAGACGACCGGTGCCTGCCAGACGGCGGCGAAGTTCAGCGCCTCGTGGAAGTCGCCCTCGCTGGTGCCGCCGTCGCCGACCATGGCCAGCGCGACCACGTCGTCGCCCTTGAGGCGGGCGGCGTGGGCGAGGCCGACGGCGTGCGGGAGCTGGGTGGCGAGCGGGGTGCTCAGCGGGGCCACCCGGTGGGCGTAGGGGTCGTAGCCGTGGTGCCAGTCGCCGCGCAGCAGGGTGAGCGCCTCGGCGGGGTCCACGCCCCGGGCGACGACGGCGAGCGTGTCGCGGTAGCTGGGGAAGAGCCAGTCGCGCTCCTCCAGGGCCAGGGCGGCGGCGATCTCGCAGGCCTCCTGGCCGGTGCTGGACGGGTAGACGGCGAGCCGGCCCTGCTTGGTGAGGGCGGTGGCCTGCGTGTTGTACCGGCGGCCACGCACCAGCTCGGCGTACAGCCGGCGCAGCAGGCCGGGGTCGGCCTTGCCGGCCGCCTCGGTGCCGAGGACGCGGTAGGGCTCGGCGTCGGGCAGCAGCGGCGCGGCGTCCGTACGGGGCTGCCAGGCGGGCGGCGGCGATGGCCGGTACGCGCCCCGCTGCTCCAGAACCGTCATGACGGCACCTCCTCGTGGGGGTGGCTACGGGAGGCGCGTCGGCTGTGACCCGCCTCACCAACCGATTGTTCGGTCGTCGGCACATTTTGGCTACAGGTGCCTCCAGGCTGTGGACAAACGGTTCTCCACAGCCTGGAATGACAGCAGGACGTCCATGGCGAGGAAGCGGGGGGACATGGGAGCTGAACAAATGGCCGCCGGGCCGCAGGACGGCGCGGCGCCGCCCCCGCGCCCGCTGGACGCCATCGACCAGGACATCCTGAAGATCCTCCAGGCGGACGGCCGGGCCTCGATACGGTCCGTCGCCGAGCGCGTCCACGTCTCGCGCGCCAACGCCTACGCGCGCATCAACCGGCTCGTCGAGGACGGGGTGATCCGGGGCTTCAGCGCGCGCGTGGACCACGAACGGGCGGGTCACGGCACCTCGGCGTACATCACGCTGAAGATCGTCCAGAACAGCTGGCGCACGGTCCGCGAGCAGCTCAGGCAGCTGCCCGGCGCCTCCCACATCGCTCTGGTGGGCGGCGACTTCGATGTGCTGCTGCTGGTGCACACACCCGACAACCGGGCGCTGCGCGAGCTGGTGCTGACCCGGCTCCAGGCGATCCCCGAGGTGCTCAGCACCCGCACGCTGCTGGTGTTCGAGGAGGAGGACCTGGAGCCGGAGGGCTGAGGTCAGTCCTGGCGCAGCCCCGAGAAGACCAGCCGGACGACGGCGTCGGCCACCTCCTGGCCGCTCGCGCCGCGCGCGTCCGGCCGGTACCACTCCACGATCGAGTTGATCATCCCGAAGACCAGCCGGGTGGCCAGGCGGACCTCCACGTCACCGCGTACGTCCCCGTCGGCCGCCGCGGCCTTCAGCAGCTCGGCGACCCGGTGGTCGAAGTCGCGGCGCCGTTCCAGCGCCCAGCGCTCGGTCTCGGTGTTGCCGCGCACGCGCAGCAGCAGCGTCACATAGGGCAGCTCGGCTATGAGCACCTCGACCATGCGGCGCACGACGTGCTCCAGCCGTCCGGCCGGGCGCCCCGCGCGCGCGTGCTCCTCCTCCAGGATGGCGAACAGGCCGTCCAGGGCGCGGCTGACGGCCCGGCGCAGCAGCTCCTCCTTGCCGCTGACGTGGTGGTATATCGACGACTTGGAGATGCCGGCCGCCTTGGACAGGTGCTCCATGGAGGTGCCGTCGTAGCCGCGCTCGTTGAAGACGCGGACGGCGACGGAGAGCAGCGTCTCGGGGGTGTAGGTGTCGCGTTTGGCCGTGGTCATGAGGTGCCCTCCCGCTTGTCGGTGGCGTACGCGTGGCGGTACAGCGCGAGGGAGGGCGCGTAGCGTCCGGAGGGGTCGCGCTCGTGCATCTCGTCCAGGACGTCGAAGGCGAAGTCGCGGCCGAGCCTGCGGTCCCACTCGAAGGGCCCGAGCGGGTAGTTCACGCCGAGGCGCATCGCGGTGTCGATGTCCTCCTCGGTGGCCACGCCCTTGGCGACGGCGTCGTGGGCGAGGTCGATGATCCGGGCGACCGTGCGGGCGACGATCATGCCGGGGACGTCGCCGATGACGCTGACGTCCTTGCCGAGCGCCTGGAACAGGCCGGTGGCCTCGGCGAGGGTCCGCGGCGAGGTGTCCTGGGCGGCGGACAGGGCGACGCGGGTGGCCGTGCGGTAGTCCAGGGCGAGGTCGAAGTAGACGACGTCCCGGAACTCCGCCGAGGTCTGGCCGTCGGCGAGGACGAGCTGGCCGCCGCTGGGGAGCACCAGGCGGGTGCCGTGGTCCTCGTCCTCCTCGCGGACCCGGATGCCCGCCTCGCGGATCAGGGCCAGCAGTTCGGCGGCCGGCCCGAGACCGCCCTCGGCGATGACGTAGGCGGGCGGCTGCTCCTTGTCGGCGGTGTGCGGCTCGGGCCGCTCGGCGCCGTCGGCGTAGTCGTACCAGCCGCGTCCGCTCTTGCGGCCGAGCCGTCCGGACTCCACCAGCCGGCGCTGGGCGAGCGAGGGCGTGAAGCGGGCGTCCTGGAAGAAGGACTGCCACACCGAGTGGGTGACGGACTCGTTGACGTCCTGGCCGATCAGGTCGGTCAGCTCGAACGCGCCCATCTTGAAGCCGCCGCACTCCCGCAGCACCGCGTCGATGGTGGCGGGGTCGGCGGCCTGGGCCTCGTGGACCGCGAACGCCTCGGCGTAGAACGGCCGGGCGATGCGGTTGACGATGAAGCCGGGGGTGTCCGCGCAGGCCACCGGCGTCTTGCCCCAGGCGCGGGCGGTCTCGTACGCGCGCGTGGCCGACGTGACGTCGGTGGCGAACCCGGAGACCACCTCGACCAGCGGCAGCAGCGGCGCCGGGTTGAAGAAGTGCAGGCCGACGAAGCGGCCGGGGTGGCGCAGGGTGCCGCCGACGGCCGTCACCGACAGCGAGGAGGTGTTGGTGGCGAGCAGGCAGTCCTCGGCGACGATCTCCTCCAGCTCGCCGAAGAGCCGCTGCTTGACGTCCAGCCGCTCCAGGACGGCTTCCACGACCAGCCCGCAGTCGGCCAGGTCCGCGAGGTTGTCCACGGGCTCCAGGCGGGCGCGGGCGGCGTCGCGGTCGGCTTCCGCGAGCCGGCCCTTGGCCACGAGCCGGTCGAGCCGGGCGCCGATCGCTCCGGCCGCGTCCCGGGCCCGCCCGGGTGCGGCGTCGTAGAGCCGCACGGGGTGCCCGGCGACCAGCGCGACCTGGGCGATTCCCTGGCCCATGGTGCCGGTGCCGACGACGGCCACGGGGCTGCTGAGGTCGAGTCCTGTCATGTGCGCGATCCTCCCGCACGGGGTTTTCCACAGATGCGGCGGACCCCCTTGTACCGACCGATCGTTCGGTTACTCTAGCTCTGACCGCCCCATCCCGCTGCTCTTTCTGCCAGATCCGAACTCGACGACGAGTTCTCCAGACGAGGAGTTGGTCCCGCATGGCCGCCGAACTGACCGCGTCCGAGCTGATCGAGAATCACCGGCCCACGCTCGACCAGGCCCTGGAGGCCATCCGCACCCGCGCGTACTGGTCCCCGCACCCCGAGCACCCCAAGGCCTACGGCGAGAGCGGAAGCCTGGACGCCGCGGCGGGCAAGGCCGCCTTCGACGCCGTGCTGGGCACCCGCCTCGACCTCGGCCAGCCCGGCACGGACGACTGGGTGGGCGGCGAGGTCTCGCCGTACGGCATCGAGCTGGGCGTCACGTACCCGCACGCGGACGTCGACGTGCTGCTCCCGGCCATGCGCGCCGGACAGCGGGCCTGGCGGGACGCGGGCCCGGAGGTCCGTGCCGTGGTCTGTCTGGAGATCCTCAAGCGGATCAGCGACCGGACGCACGAGTTCGCGCACGCCGTCATGCACACCAGCGGACAGGCCTTCATGATGGCGTTCCAGGCGGGCGGCCCGCACGCCCAGGACCGCGGCCTGGAAGCGGTGGCGTACGCGTACGCGGAGCAGGTCCGCACCCCGGAGTCGGCGGAGTGGACCAAGCCGCAGGGCAAGCGCGACCCGCTGGTCCTCACCAAGCGGTTCACCGCGGTCCCGCGCGGCATCGGCCTGGTCATCGGCTGCAACACCTTCCCGACCTGGAACGGCTACCCGGGCCTGTTCGCCTCCCTGGCCACCGGCAACGCGGTCCTGGTCAAGCCGCACCCGCGCGCGGTGCTGCCGCTCGCGCTGACCGTCCAGGTCGCCCGGGAGGTCCTGGCCGGGGCGGGCTTCGACCCGAACCTGGTGGCGCTGGCCGCAGAGCGCCCCGGCGAGGGCATCGCGAAGACCCTCGCCACCCGCCCCGAGATCAAGATCATCGACTACACCGGGTCGACGTCCTTCGGCGACTGGCTGGAGGCCAACGCCCGCCAGGCGCAGGTCTACACGGAGAAGGCCGGCGTCAACACGGTGCTCGTCCACTCCACGGACGACTACAAGGGCATGCTGTCCAACCTGGCGTTCTCGCTGTCCCTGTACAGCGGCCAGATGTGCACCACCCCGCAGAACCTGCTCATCCCCCGCGACGGCATCACCACCGACCAGGGTCCCAAGACGTTCGACGAGGTCACCGCCGACCTCGCCCGCGCGGTCGACGGGCTGCTCGGCGACGACACGCGGGCGAACGCGCTGCTGGGCGCGATCGTCAACCCGGACGTCAAGGCCCGCCTGGAGGCCGCGGCCGGCCTCGGCGAGGTCGCCCTCGCCTCCCGCGAGGTCACCAACCCGGAGTTCCCGGGCGCGGTGGTCCGCACCCCGGTCATCGTCAAGCTGGACGGCGCCAAGCCGGACGACGAGGCCGCGTACATGAGCGAGTGCTTCGGCCCGGTCTCCTTCGCCGTCGCCGTCGACTCGGTGACGGACGCGGTGGAGCTGCTGCGCCGCACGGTCCGCGAGAAGGGCGCGATGACGGTCGGCGCGTACACCACGGACACGGAGACCGAGCGCGCCGTCGAGGAGGTCTGCCTGGAGGAGGCGGCCCAGCTCTCCCTCAACCTGACCGGCGGGGTCTACGTCAACCAGACGGCCGCGTTCTCCGACTTCCACGGCTCGGGCGGCAACCCGGCGGCCAACGCGGCCCTCACCGACGGCGCGTTCGTCGCCAACCGCTTCCGGGTGGTGGAGGTGCGCCGGGAGGCCTAAGCCGTGGGCGCGGCGCCGGTCGCGCTCCAGTGGTACAGCGTCATCGCCACGCTGGTGGCCAGGTTGTAGCTGGAGACCTGGGGGCGCATCGGGAGGCGCAGCAGGTGGTCGGCCCGGGCGCGGAGTTCCGGCGACAGACCGGAGCGTTCCGAGCCGAAGGCCAGCACGGCGTCGTCGGGCAGCTTGGTGCCGCGGATGTCCTCGCCCTCCGGGTCGAGGGCGAACAGCGGCCCGGCGGGCAGCTCGTCGACGCCCAAGCGCTCGACGACGGTCGCGAAGTGCAGGCCCGCGCCGCCGCGCACCACCGTGGGGTGCCAGGGGTCGAGCGTGCCCGTGGTGACCACACCGGTCGCCCCGAAACCGGCGGCCAGCCGGATCACGGCCCCGGCGTTGCCGAGGTTGCGGGGGTTGTCCAGGACCACGACGGGCGCGGTGCGGGGCGTGCGGGCGAGTGCGCGCAGGCCGGCCTCGCGGGACGGCCGCAGCGCGAGGGCGGCCACACCGGTCGGATGGGGGCGCGGGACGAGGGAGGTGTACGCCTGGCCGGGCACCTCCACGAGCAGGGCGTCCAGGGTGTCGCGCACGTCCCCGGCCAGCTCCTCGGCGAGGGCCAGGGCGGCCCGCCGGTCGGTGGTGACCGCGACCGGTACCTCGGCCCCGAAGCGCAGCGCGTGCTTCAGGGCGTGGAAGCCGTCGAGCAGCACGGCGGTGTCCGCGTGCTCGCGCCAGCGGCTCAGCGGATCGCTCATGCGGTGAACCCTACGTGGTCCGCCGTGTTCTCCTCCGGGGAGCGCGGCGCGGGGACCGTACGGCCGCCGCGCCGGTCGAACCGCCCCCGCGCGCGTGCCGCCAGGTCGCCCAGCCGGCGCAGGAAGGACGTCGGCAGGAAGACCGCGTCGGCGGTGATCATCGCCAGCGAGAAGAACGGCAGTCCGAGGACGACGGCGATCACCGCGTGCTCGGTCATCATCAGCACCAGCAGGACGTTCTTGGCCCGCCGGTTGAACAGGGTGAACGGGAAGGCGACCTGCACCATGACGGTCCCGTAGGCCACGATCATCAGGATCGTGCCGCTGGACGACATCAGGTCGGCGAGGCCGGGCCAGGGCGAGAAGTAGTCCAGGTGGAGCGGGTAGTAGACGGCGGTGCCGTCCTGCCAGCGCGAGCCCTGCACCTTGTACCAGCCGGCCGTGGCGTAGATCAGACAGGCCTCGGCCATGATCACGACCAGGGCGCCGTTGTGCAGCATGTTGGCGATGACGTCCAGCAGCATCCGCGGCTGCCGCCAGGCCTCCCGGCGTCCGACGGCCCACCACAGGCCGAGCACCGCCCAGACCGTCCACAGCAGCGCCTGGATCAGCCAGCCGTTGTCGAACCGGCCGGTCACCGTCGCCGCGCCCAGCGCCAGACCGAGCACCGCCCACAGCACCGGTCCCACCCGGTCGGCGGGCGCCCGCTCGCCCCGCGCGCGTGCCGCCGCGCCTCGGGCCGCCCGCCGCGCGTCGAGGGACCACACCTGTCCGCAGCGCGTGAACACCAGGTAGATGGCCATCAGGTGCAGGACGTTGTCGCCGCCGTCGCCGATGAACACACTGCGGTTCTGCAAGGACAGCACGCCCACCATGAACAGCACGGACGCGGTCCGGGTGCGCCAGCCGAGCACCAGGGCCGCGGCGGCGAGGATGGCCAGCGTGTAGCAGCACTCGAACCAGAGCTGTCCGTCGGACCACAGCAGCGCCGTGAAGGCGTGGTTGTCGGCGGTCAGCTCTTTGGCGAGGTTCCAGCCCCAGGGTCCGGCGGGGCCGTACAGCTCCTGGCGGTGCGGGAACTCGCGCAGCAGGAACAGCAGCCAGGTCCCGGCGAAGCCGATCCGGATCACAGCGCTCTGGTAGGGCCCGAGGGCCGCCTCGGTGACCCGGGCGATACCGCGCGACAGCGTCAGGGAGAGACGGTTCACCGCACACCTCCGGCGGCCTCGTCGGCGGTCACGGACCACCAGGGCAACAGGCGGTAGGCGGGCTTGTCGGAGATCCGCTCACGGCTCCACGGCGGCGGCTGCACATTGGTGGTGCGGGAACGGACCTGCACGCGCTGTATCACGCCTTCCCGGCTCGTCGGATCGTCCCGGTACAGGCGCATCACCACGATCCGGCGCAGGTACTGCTCGGACAGGGAGCCGCGCAGGCCGACGGGACGGTTGTCGGCGGCGTGCGTGGCGGTGAAGAAGTCCCAGGCCCGACGCAGCTCGTTCTGCTGGGTGTGGCTGGGCGCCAGATTGCCGTCGATGGCGGCGCCGTCCTGGGCGGACAGGTCGGTCCACCCGGTGGTGCGCAGACCGCCGTCCCGCATCCGCACCTCGGCGCGGACCTGGACGGCGATGTTCTGCTGCAACGGGTTCGGGGCGAACAGCTTCCAGTTCTGCTCGAACTCCGGGTACACCCACTCCTCTATCGCCTTGCCGTGCTGCTTCGTCACGGTGTTCGCGGGCGCGAGGCTGAGGAAGACCATCAGCAGGTGCACACAGGCGGCCACGGCGACGACGGCGAGCGCCAGCGCGGCACCGACCTGGTAGCCAGGAGAGAGCGCGGCGACGCCGGTGCGGGGCCTGGGCTCCTCGGCGGGCGGCGGGGGCGGCGGCTGCGCGGGTTCTTCCGGGAGACGCGTCCCGGCCGGCCCGTCCGGGCCCTGCGGGCCCCGCGAGTCCTCGTCGTACGCGTCCATTGCGTCCCGTCCCCCGTTTCGGCTCATGTGGCTGGTCAGTCGTGCGGTTCGTACAGTCCGGCCGTCCGGCCCAGCGGTCGGCTGAGCGGGGCGGCACGGGAGCGCGGCGCCCGTCACAGGCGTCGCGTGGTTCACGAGGGCCACTTCTCGGCGCTCGCACGGAACGGTACTCAGCCCCGGGCCCCGGGCGCAGCCCCGGGTACGGGCCACCGTGGTGGCCCTCGCCACGCGCTACCGCTCCCGACACCGGCCGCGCGTCCGGCCTGCCGCGGCTTGTCCACCCTTGTCCACAGGCTGTGGGCGCAGTTTTCCACAGCGGTTGACACCCATCGCGGCCCGGCACACCATGGACTACGCACGGACCGAACGATCGGTCGGGACCTTGTCCGGGGACGTACGGACCGGGACGGGGTTCACCGCAGAGCCCGAGGTCAGGGGGATCGCATGGCCACAGCAGCCGCGCAGCGCACGGCCCGCACCGAGGCGGACGGCACATCGGACACCGCATCGGACACCGCCGGCACGACGGCCTACCAGCGCGCCTTCGACGCGGCCGTGGCCGCCGACGAACGCATCGAACCACGCGACTGGATGCCCGACGCCTACCGCGCGACCCTGGTCCGGCAGATCGCCCAGCACGCGCACTCCGAGATCATCGGCATGCAGCCGGAGGCCAACTGGATCACCCGCGCGCCCTCCCTGCGCCGCAAGGCGATCCTGATGGCCAAGGTCCAGGACGAGGCCGGCCACGGCCTGTACCTGTACAGCGCGGCCGAGACCCTCGGCACCAGCCGCGAGGAACTGCTCGACAAACTGCACAGTGGCCGCCAGAAGTACTCCTCGATCTTCAATTACCCCACCCTGACCTGGGCCGACGTCGGCGCGATCGGCTGGCTGGTGGACGGCGCCGCGATCACCAACCAGGTCCCCCTGTGCCGCTGCTCCTACGGCCCCTACGCCCGCGCGATGGTGCGGATCTGCAAGGAGGAGTCCTTCCACCAGCGCCAGGGCTACGAACTGCTGCTGGCCCTCAGCAAGGGCACCCCCGAGCAGCACGCCATGGCCCAGGACGCCGTGGACCGCTGGTGGTGGCCGTCACTGATGATGTTCGGCCCGCCCGACGACGAGTCCCAGCACTCCGCGCAGTCGATGGAGTGGAAGATCAAGCGCCACTCCAACGACGAGCTGCGCCAGCGCTTCGTGGACATCTGCGTCCCGCAGGCCGAGTCCCTGGGCCTCACCCTCCCCGACCCGGAGCTGCGGTGGAACGAGGAGCGGGGGCACTACGACTTCGGTCCGATCGACTGGACGGAGTTCTGGGAGGTCCTCAAGGGCAACGGCCCCTGCAACGACCAGCGGATCACCCAGCGCAGGCGCGCCCACGACGAGGGCGCGTGGGTACGGGAAGCGGCCGCGGCCTACGCGGCCAAGCACACCGGCGGCACCGGTGAGACAGGAGCGACGCGAGCATGAGCACCACCGACTGGCCCCTGTGGGAGGTCTTCGTGCGCTCCCGGCGCGGCCTCTCCCACACCCACGCCGGCAGCCTGCACGCGCCCGACGCCGAGCTGGCCCTGCGCAACGCCCGCGACCTGTACACCCGGCGCGGCGAGGGCGTCTCCATCTGGGTCGTCCCCGCCGCCGCGATCACCGCGTCCTCGCCGGACGAGAAGGACCCGTTCTTCGAGCCGGCCGCCGACAAGCCCTACCGGCACCCGACCTTCTACGAGATCCCGGAAGGGGTGAAGCACCTGTGACCGCCACCGGCCCCGCGGCCCGCCCCGCCACCGGCTCCGCCCCCGTCCCGGTGACCGCCGCGCTCGCTCTCGGCGACGACGCCCTGGTGCTCTCCCACCGCCTGGGGGAGTGGGCGGGGCACGCCCCCGTCCTGGAGGAGGAGGTCGCCCTCGCCAACATCGCCCTGGACCTGCTCGGCCAGGCCCGGGTGCTGCTGTCCCTGGCCGGCGACGAGGACGAGCTGGCCTATCTGCGCGAGGAACGCGCCTTCCGCAACCTCCAGTTGGTCGAGCAGCCGAACGGCGACTTCGCGCACACCATCGCCCGCCAGCTGTACTTCTCCACCTACCAGCAGCTGCTCTACACCGAACTCGCCGCGGACGACGGCCCGTTCGCGCCGCTGGCCGCGAAGGCGGTGAAGGAGGTCGCCTACCACCGCGACCACGCCGAGCAGTGGACGCTGCGGCTCGGTGACGGCACCGAGACCAGCCACGAGCGGATGCGGCGGGCCTGCGACGCGCTGTGGCGGTTCACCGGCGAGATGTTCCAGCCGGTGGAGGGCCTGACCGCCGACTGGGCCCGCCTGGAGGAGCGCTGGCTGGAGTCCGTCACCGACGTGCTCGGCCGGGCCGGCCTCCCGGTCCCGCAGGGCCCGCGTACCGGAGCCTGGTCGGCGGGCGCCGGCCGGCAGGGCCTGCACACCGAGCCGTTCGGCCGGATGCTCGCCGAGATGCAGCACCTGCACCGCAGCCACCCGGGGGCGTCATGGTGACCGCCACCGCCTTGGAGGAGCGGCTGCTGGAGCTGGCCGGCGCGGTGCCCGACCCCGAACTGCCCGTGCTCACACTGCGCGAACTGGGCGTTCTCCGCGCGGTGCGTGTCCACACCGGCGACGCGGTGGAGGTCGACCTGACCCCCACCTACACCGGCTGCCCGGCCATCGAGGCGATGAGCCTCGACATCGAGCGGGTGCTGCGCGCCCACGGCATGCGCGAGGTCACCGTCCGCACGGTGCTCAGCCCCGCCTGGTCCACCGACGACATCACCCCCGAAGGGCGCGAGAAGCTCCGGGAGTTCGGCATCGCCCCGCCGCGGGTGCGCCACGGGGACGGCCCGGTGCCGCTGACCCTCGGCCCGACCCGCACACAAGCCCCGCACACCACGCCGGCCCCGCACACCACACCGGCCGCCCCGGACATACACGCCACGGACACCGCGACCGAACCGGTCCGCTGCCCGCACTGCGGATCGGCCGACACCGAACTGCTGAGCCGGTTCTCCTCCACCGCGTGCAAGGCACTGCGCCGCTGCCTGGCCTGCCGTGAACCGTTCGACCACTTCAAGGAGTTGTGATGGCCCGTTTCCACCCGCTCCCGGTGGCCGCGGTCGACCGGATCACCGACGACTCCGTCGCCCTCACCTTCTCCGTCCCGCCCGGCCTGCGCGAGGAGTACCGGCACGCGCCCGGTCAGCATCTCGCGCTGCGCCGCCGGGTCGACGGCACGGAGATCCGGCGCACCTACTCGATCTGCTCCCCCGCCCCCGACCCGGACGGCGAGGGCCCGGACAGCCTGCGGGTGGGGGTGCGGCTGGTCGAGGGCGGGGCCTTCTCGGCGTACGCGCTGAAGGAGATCAACGTCGGGGACGAGCTGGAGGTGATGACCCCGGCGGGCCGCTTCACGCTGGAGCCGGCGCCGGGCCTGTACGCGGCGGTCGTCGGCGGCAGCGGCATCACCCCGGTGCTGTCCATCGTCGCCACGCTGCTGGCGCGCGAGCCGGCGGCCCGGTTCTGTCTGATACGCGGCGACCGCACGGCCGCGTCGACGATGTTCCTGGAGGAGGTCGCCGACCTGAAGGACCGCTATCCGGAGCGGTTCCAGCTGGTGACCGTGCTCTCCCGCGAGGAGCAGCAGGCGGGCCTGCCCTCCGGCCGCCTCGACCGGGAGCGGCTCACCGGGCTGCTGCCCGCGCTGCTGCCGGTGGGCGAGGTGGCGGGCTGGTTCCTGTGCGGGCCGTACGGCCTGGTGCGGGGCGCGGAGCAGGCGCTGCGCGAACTGGGCGTGGCCCGGGACCGGATCCACCAGGAGATCTTCCACGTGGACGCGGGCTCGGCCCCGGCGGCCACGGCTCCGGCGCCTACGCACAGCACCGTCACCGCACGGCTCGACGGCCGTGGCGGCACCTGGCCGGTGCGGGAGGGCGAGTCACTGCTGGAGACGGTGCTGCGCAACCGGCCCGACGCGCCCTACGCCTGCAAGGGCGGGGTGTGCGGGACCTGCCGGGCCTTCCTGGTCGCGGGCGAGGTGCGCATGGACCGCAACTTCGCGCTGGAGACAGAGGAGACGGAGGCCGGGTATGTGCTGGCCTGCCAGTCGCATCCGCTGACGGAAAGGGTGGAGCTGGACTTCGACCGCTGAGGCCCGCGGGACCGTTCCCTTCTCCTGGAAGGTGCTGCGCGAGGCCGACCGGGTGCTGGCCCGGGTGCCGCTGCTGGAGCACTGCGCCGCCGCGGCGGCCGTGCAGACCTACGGCAGCCCGGAGCTTGCGGATCGGCTGCTGGTCCGGCGGGCCGGGGCGAGCTGGTGCTGACCGTCGGGGCGCAGGGCCGTACCGGCCACGACCCGGCCGAACTGGCCGTCACCGCACGGCGGGAGGGGCGGGCCTGGCTGCTGGAGGGGGTGCAGACGGCGGTGCCGTGGGCGTTCGACGCGGACCTGGTCGTCGTACCGGCGCACGTCGAGAGCACGGCCGGCGAGGGGGCCGTGCCGGCGCTGGTGCCGCGCGAGACGGACGGGCTGGTGCTCGCCGAGCAGGTCTCCACCAGCGGTGAGCGGCTGGCCGAGCTGCGGCTGCGGTCCGTGCGGGTCGGGCCCGGCGAGGTGATCGAGGCCGGCGGCGCCTGGGAGTGGCTGCGCGGGCTACTGGTCACGGGCACCTGCGCGCCGGCGCTCGGGCTGGGCGAGCGGGTGCTGCGTGAGTACACCGGCAGGCGGGAGCAGTTCGGGTATCCGCTCCACCGCTGTCACGCCTGGGCCAAGCACCTGGAGCTCTCGCTCGGCCCGGCGGCGGCGTACGAGGAAGGGCTGGGCGACCTGCTGGCCACCCATCCCCTCGGCTGACCGGCGCCCGGCTGACCGGCGCCCGGGCTACAGGACGAAGCCCGGCTTGCCGTCGTCCGTGATGACGGGGCGGCCGGCCGCCTGCCAGTGCTGCATGCCGCCGTCGACGTTCACCGCGTCGACGCCCTGCTGGACCAGGTACATGGTGACCTGGGCGGAGCGGGCGCCCGAGCGGCAGATGACGTGGACGCGTCCGTCCTGCGGGGCGGCCTCGATCAGCTCGCCGTAGCGGGCCACGAACTCGCTGAGGGGAATGTGCAGGGCTCCCCCGGCGTGGCCCGCCTGCCACTCGTCGTCCTCACGGACGTCCAGCAGGAAGTCGCCGTCCTTGAGGTCCGTGACCTGGACCGTGGGCACACCAGCTCCGAAATTCATGGCTCCGACGCTACCCGAAGCGAGGGGCGGGTCAGTCCTGCCCCAGCAGGGCGGCCAGTTCCGCCTCCCGCTGGGCGATGTCGGCGCGCAGCCGGTCGGCGATCTCGTCGAGCAGTCGGTCGGGGTCGTCCGGGGCGAGGCGGAGCATGCCGGCGATCGCGCCGTCCTCCAGTTCGCGGGCGACGAGGGTGAGCAGTTCCTTGCGCTGGGCGAGCCATTCGAGGCGGGCGTACAGCTCCTCGGCGGGGCTCGGGCGGCGCTCGGGCGGTACCGGTCCGGCGGCCCACTCCGCGGCCAGCTCCCTGAGCAGGGCCTCGTCGCCACGGGCGTAGGCGGCGTTGACCCGGCTGAGGAACTCCTCGCGCCGCTTGCGCTCCGCCTCCTCCTGGGCCAGGTCGGGGTGCGCCTTGCGGGCCAGCTCGCGGTAGAGCTTGCGGGCCTCCTCGCTGGGCCGCACCCGCTGCGGGGGCCGTACCGGCTGGTCGGTGAGCATGGCGACGGCCTCCGGGAACAGGCCGTCACCGTCCATCCAGCCGTGCAGCAGCTCCTCCACGCCCGGGATCGGCATCACCTGGGCGCGGGCCTCCGCGGCGCGGCGGATGTCCTCGGGGTCGCCGGTGCGGGCGGCCTTCGCCTCGGCGATCTCCGCGTCCAGCTCCTCGATGCGGGTGTAGAGCGGGCCGAGCCGCTGTTCGTGGAGGCGGGCGAAGTTCTCGACCTCGACGCGGAAGGTCTCCACGGCGATCTCGTACTCGATCAACGCCTGCTCGGCGGCCCGTACGGCCTGTTCCAGCCGTTCCTCGGGGCGGGGGGCCTGGGACTGGCCGGCTTCCGGGGTTGTCACCCGCCCAGCGTAGCCGTTGCCCCGGCTCGGCCCGGGCGCGGTTCCCACGCTCCCGGCGCACCACCCCTCGGACCCCGGCACGCCACCGCTCGGACTCCGGCGAACTCCCGGCAAACCGTCCCGCTGCACCCTCCCCGGACCCCCCTCAGACCCCCAGCTCCGCCTCGATCCGCCCCGCCCTGATCCCCGCGACCAGCTCGGCGTGGTCCGCCTCCGTGCGGTCGGCGTAGGCGACGGCGAACGCGGCCATCGCCTCGTCCAGCTCCTCGTTCTTGCCGCAGTAGCCGGCGATCAGCCGGGGGTCGGCGCTGTGGGAGTGGGCGCGGGCCAGCAGGGCGCCGGTCATGCGGCCGTAGTCGTCGATCTGGTCGGCGGCGAGGGCGGCCGGGTCGACGCTGCCCTTGCGGTTGCGGAACTGCCGCACCTGGTACGGGCGCCCCTCGACGGTGGTCCAGCCCAGCAAGGTGTCGCTGACGACCTGCATCCGCTTCTGCCCGAGGACCACGCGGCGCCCCTCGTGCGGCACCGCGGGCGCCTCGAAACCGGCCGTGACCAGGTGCGGGACGAGCGCGGAGGGACGGGCCTCCTTCACCTGGAGGACCAGGGGCTCGCCCCGGTGGTCGAGGAGCAGGACGACGTAGGACCGGGTGCCGACGCTGCCGGTGCCGACCACCCGGAAGGCGACGTCGTGCACGGCGTGCCGGGCGAGCAGCGGGTGGCGGTCCTCGCCGAGGGTGCCGACGTACGACTCCAGGGACGCGGCGACCGCGGCGGCCTCCGCGTCCGGTACGCGGCGCAGCACCGGCGGCGCGGGCACGAACCGGCGTCCGCCGTCCGGCACCGGCTCGGTCGACTTCGCGGCGAACCGGCCGCTGGTGTTGGCCCGGGCCTTCTCCGAGACCCGCTGGAGCGTGCCGAGCAGGTCGTGGGCGTCGGTGTGGGAGACCAGTTCCTCGTCCGCGATGGCGTTCCAGGCGTCGAGCGCGGGCAGTTTGGCGAGCAGCCGCATGGTGCGGCGGTAGGCGCCGGCCGCGTCCCGGGCCGCGGCGCGGCAGGTGTCCTCGTCGGCGCCCGCCTCGCGGCCGGCGAGCACCAGCGAGGCCACGAGCCGCTTGAGGTCCCACTCCCAGGGGCCGTGCGCGGTCTCGTCGAAGTCGTTGAGGTCGATGACGAGGTCGCCGCGGGCGTCGCCGTACAGCCCGAAGTTGGCCGCGTGGGCGTCACCGCAGATCTGGGTGGCGATCCTGGTGGTGGGGGTGCGCGCGAGGTCGTACGCCATGAGTGCGGCGGAGCCGCGCAGGAAGGCGAAGGGGGTGGCCGCCATCCGGCCCACGCGCAGCGGGGTCAGTTCGGCGAGGCGGCCGGCGTTGGACTCGGCCACCGCGCTCACCGCGTCGGGGCGCGCGGCGTCCAGGTCCAGCGTGCGGTGGGCGGAGCGCGGCACACCCGCCCGGAGCGCCTTGCCCTCCTCCTTCGGCGAGCCCTGCGGCGGCCATGCGGCGAACCCGCGCACCCGGGGCAGGCGGCGCGCGCCCCGGTCCGCCGCGTCCGTCGCTCCCACATCGGTTCCGGTCACCGCGACCGCCTTCCCCGCACGACCCGCCCGCCTTCGAACTGGCGACGGTACGAACATCAACTCGGGGAGACCGTACAGCCGGTGGCCGAAAGCCGTCAGCACCCTGGGGGAAACTCCGCGCACCCGCTCAGCGCGCCCGCGGGCAAAGACCCTGAAAGTCCTTCCGCAGCCCGCCATCCGAGTGTCAGTGCCTCCCCGGCGCCGAAGCAGGCGAGCAGCCGCCATGCCGGCGCCGACCAGGCGAACACCGCGTCCTGCCCGAACTCCCGTCCCAGCGCGCGCGCTTCGTCGTCGCTCAGGCCGACGATCGCCACGCTCACCTCGGTGTGCCGGCCGTCCGGGTCACCGCCGACAGCGGGCCACCACGCGAGCCCCCGTCCGCGCAGCAGGCCGAGCAGTCGTTGATGCGCGCGGTGGTTGTGCTGCCGGGAGGCGTGGGTGCCCCGGGGATTGTGGGCCGTGACCACGTGGATGGTCTCCCCGTGCGGGACGGGGAACCGGCCCACCGCCACCCCGGGCGGTGCCGGGGTGACGCGGACCGGTCCTTCGGGCAACTCCACGTCCACGACGGCCTGCTGGTAGAGAGCCCACCGAGGGGTGTGCGTGATCGGGACGCCGGCGGCCATGAGGGTCTCCGTTCGAGAGGGACCCCCTTACCCGCCGGGCAGGGAGATCCGCGCTTACCCCCACGGGACCGTGGGGGCCCGGTCTTCCCTGGAGGGCACCTTGCGCGGTGAGCGAGGTTGCCAGCCGACGCTCGTCCAGGGGCGCGATCGGCTTCGTGACCGAGGCGGATCCTGCCACGGGGCCCAGCGCGAAGTCCAGCACGGGCCCCGTCGCCGCCGTCACGTGACGCCACGTCTGACGTCGCATGTGGCGTCACATCTGCCGTCACATGACGGCCTTGTACCCCTTCCACCCCGTGGCGATCTTCACGCGGCCCCCGAACGAGCCCTTGCCGTTGCCGTTGTAGCGCCACACGGTGCCCGCCGTGTCGCGGGCCACGAGGTCCGCGCGGCCGTCGCCGGTGAAGTCGCCCGCGCCGACGACGGCGTTGTAGGAGGCGCCCCAGTCGGCGAACACCTTGACGCGGGCCTTGAAGCCGCCCGTGCCCGTGGTGTTGGCCTCGTACCGCCACAGCTCGTCGGACTTGTCCTGGACGAGGAGGTCGCCGCGGCCGTCGCCGGTGAGGTCACCGGCGCCGACGATCTTCTTGTAGCCGGTCCAGTGGGAGGCGATCTTCGTGCGCGCGGCGAGCCTGCCGTTCGCCGTGCCCTTGAAGAGGTAGACGTCCCCGGTCGAGGACTGGCGGCCGATCAGGTCGGGCCGGCCGTCGCCGTTGACGTCGCCGGGTGAGGTCAGGACGTCGTACGCGTTCCAGCCGGAGGTGCCGAGCGAGGTGGAGTGCGTGGCGGGCGTCGGGGCCTTGCCGCAGGCCGGGCGGTACGCCCGCAGGGCGCCGCCGGTGCGGACCAGCACGTCGTTGCAGTGGTCGCCGTCCAGGTCGCCGAACGGCACGATCCGGGCGGTGGCCGGCCAGCCGGAGCCGGAGACGGTGCCGCCCAGCGTGCCCGTACCGGTGCCGCGCCGGACGGTGAGGGTGCCGGAGGAGCTGAGGGTGAGGACGTCACCGACCCCGTCGTTGCCGGCGTAGTCGCGCGGTGCCGCCGTTCCGGCGGTCACCTTGACGTCTCCGGAGAGGGTGAGCGCGGCGCCCTGGCCGTCGGCGGGCCGGGCGGTGAGGGTCCAGGTGTAGGCGCCGTTGGCGACCAGGCGGCCCGCGGTGTCCCTGCCGTCCCAGGCGGCCGTCAGCAGGCCCCGGGCCGTGCCGCCGGAGAGCGTACGGACGGTGGCGCCGGACGCCTTCCGGCGCACGGTCACCTTCCAGTCGGCGGCGGGCTTGGACAGCCACCAGGTGCCGGACCAGTTCGCGGAGCCCGCGGTGACCGTGGCGTCGACGGCCGTGAGCGGTGACGCCGGGACGCCGGCCGGTACGACGTGCACGCGCTGGTCGCGGTCGGCGTAGGCGACGCCGCCGCCGAAGCGGTCCACGGTCCAGCTGGTCCCGGCCCCGGTGTTCTCCTGGCCGAGGTCGGTCCAGTCGGCCAGCTCGCGGCTCGGCAGGTCGGTGTGACTGCCGCCGGCCGGCAGCCCGTTGTGCAGGTCGAGCAGCCTCAGCCCGCTGTGCGACTGGGTGCCGGGAACCCGCTCGACCAGGTATCCGTCCCCGAGCAGGACCCGGCTGTCCGGGGCGGTGGAGGTGCGCTTGGTCGTACGGTCGTACAGGCCCGCGCCGTGTACGTCGCCCCAGGCGTCCCGGCAGACCCAGTAGACGAAGCGGCCCACGGCCTGGAGGTCGGACGGGGTGCAGCCGTCGCGGGTGGTGAAGGACTCGACGGCGGTTCCCGCGGGGAGCCGGGTGGCCGTGACCTTCCCGCCGCTCGCGGCGCCGCTCCACAGCGTGCTCCCCCACACGGCCGCGGCGACCCGGTCGCGCTTGAGCAGGACCTTGCCCGCCCCGGCGGTGGCGAACTCACCGATGTACTGCTTGCCGGAGGAGGCGCCGTCGACGACGGCGTACCGCCCGGAGAGGTCCGTGAGCTCCGGGGAGTAGTCGCCGGTGTCGAGGGTCGGGCCCCAGTCGGCGGAGCCGTTGGCACGCAGCATGGTCAGGCCGGACTCGGTGGAGTCGCGGCGGCCGTGGCGGCCGGTGCCGTCGGCGAACATCCGGATGCAGCGGGGCGTGGTCTCGTCGCAGAAGCCGTCCCAGCCGCTGACCAGGCCGTCCACGGTGGTCCGTGCGGGGCTCGGGGTGCCGCTCGTGGTGAGCCAGGTGCTGCGGTAGGCGCCGAGGACGGTGTGCGGCTGGTAGAGCGTGCTGTTGTCGGCCGTGGTGAGGATGCCGCTGCCGAGGGAGAGTCCGTGGACCTGCGCGGGCATCGGCTCTACGGCGGTCAGGCGGCTGCGGGTGACCGAGCCGTCGGCGCCCTGGGCGACCCGGTACACGCCCCAGTCGAGGTCGCCCCGGTCGACGTACGCCGCGGCGCCCGCCACCAGGACGGAGCCGTCCGGGGCCTGGACGAGCTGATGGGCGGCCGGGTCCATGACCTTGGTCAGGGCGGTGTCCGAGCCGTCGGACGTGAGGGCGAACAGGGGCTGGCCCCGGTACTTGTCGTCGCCCGGCGACATCGGCTCGACGCCCAGCAGTGCCGAGCCGACGACGCCGTAGGACGCCTGGTACGTCAGCGAACTCGTCTCCAGGGTGCGGGGTGCGGCGGCCGGGTCGGCCCGGTCGAGCAGGTCCGCCTTGCCGCGTCCGGTGCGCAGCCGCAGCACCGAGCCGGGGCTCAGCCGGAAGCCGGTCACCTCCCAGGCCTCCTGCGGATCGGGCCGGTCGGGCAGCGCCTCCGCCACGCCGGTGGCGAGGTCGACGATGCTCCAGTGGCCGCCGTCCTCCGTCTGGTAGCGCAGGATGACGGACCGTGCGTCACCGTCCTCGACGCGGATGTCGTAGGCGCCGCCGGGCAGCCCCGTCACCGGCGTGCGACGGACCTCGCCGTCGCCGGCCCTCAGGAGCTGGTAGGCGTCCGGGTTCCCGGCGAGGTCGCTCGCGCTGGTGAGCACGGTGTCGCCGAACGTGCCCTCGTAGGTGTGGCCCTCGGGCACCGGCACCACCACGCTGCCGGTGCCCGGCGTTCCCGCGCCCCGCACGAGCGTGACCTGCGCGTCCTCCTCCGAGTAGAGGGCGACGGTGTCCGACCCGTCCCCGTAGTGGCCGGGTGCGAAGGAGACGTCCCCGCGGTAGGAGCCGTTGTCGATGTCGTAGTGGAGCGGGACCGGCATGCGCTGGTCGAGCGCGGTGGTGGCGCCGGTGGCGTAGTCCGTCCACAGGAACCGGTCGTCGCCCTCCTGCACCCACAGGAAGCCGCTGGTCCCGGCGTTGAGGATCCAGGTGAACCGGGGAACGGCCCGCGCGGCGGCGGGCAGGACGAGTTCTCCCGCAGAGACCGTGGGCGCGGCCGGCGCGGCCGTCGCGGGCGTGTTCGCGAGGGGCAGGGCGAGGCCGAGCGCCGCCGCGAGGACGGCCGCGGCGCGTCGTGCCGGGCGTGGTGCGGGCTGGGGTCTGTGCCGGTGCGTACCGGGTCGGGCCACCGTTCCTCCAGGGAAAAGGGGTGGCATGGGCGGAGGTACGGCAACGCTCTGGCATCCCCTCCGGCCCCCCCGGCCGCTCCCCCCACGCGCGCGTGCGGAGAAGGCCAACAGCATGAACATGACGCTCTGGCCGGGATTTCCGGGGAGGGTTCCCGGGGAAGAGCGGAGGGCCGGCACCCAGACCCCGGGCGCCGCCCGTGACTTAGTTCACAGGCGGGTCCCCGCGCACCGACGCCCGGCTGTGCGATCCCTCACAACTCCGAGTACAACGAGAAACGGGCCCCTGCCGTGACTTCCGTCACCGGCAGAGACCCGTCTCATCGGTTTCTCTGTGCGCGAGGGGGGAGTTGAACCCCCACGCCCTTGCGGGCACTGGAACCTGAATCCAGCGCGTCTGCCTATTCCGCCACCCGCGCATTGGGTGTGTCTTCCGGTTCCGGCCCTTTCGGCCCGGCCCCTTCCGACACCCAGAACATTAGCACGTCGTACGGGGTGGATTCACATCGCTTCCCGCCGGTCCCCGCCCCCGGCGCGCGCGGGGCGTACCGCCTCAACGACGCGCCCGCCGAACGCCGCACGTATCAGCGAGGCGCGCTTCTCGTATCAACCTCGTACCGGTCCAGGCCATCTGCCCGGGAGGCGGGCCGGGTCCACAGCCGGGTGCGGGACACTGGACTTCGCCCGCCTCTACGATCCATGGCAGCAGGACACGCACCCGGGAGTTCGAAGGGGAGCCGCTGGGGGAACCGGCTGTTTGGCGGGCGCGTAGATACGATCAGTGAGCAGTACCCGCAGTACCCGGCAAGACAACGGCACGGAACAGGCAAGACGACGGCAGGGACGGAGGAGGTGCCCCATGGGAGTCCTGAAGAAGTTCGAGCAGCGTCTCGAAGGTCTGGTGAACGGCACCTTCGCCAAGGTCTTCAAGTCCGAGGTCCAGCCCGTGGAGATCGCCGGAGCGCTCCAGCGGGAGTGCGACAACAACGCCACCATCTGGAACCGCGACCGGACCGTCGTGCCCAACGACTTCATCGTGGAGCTGAGCGCGCCGGACTACGAGCGCCTCAGCCCCTACTCCGGGCAGCTCGGCGACGAGCTGGCCGGCATGGTGCGCGACTACGCCAAGCAGCAGCGCTACACCTTCATGGGCCCGATCAAGGTCAATCTGGAGAAGGCCGACGACCTGGACACCGGCCTGTACCGGGTGCGCTCGCGCACCCTCGCCTCCTCCAGTAACCAGCAGGGGGCGCCGCAGGCTCCCGGCGCGCCGGCGCCCGGCCGCCCCGCGGCGGGCGCCCCCGGCGGCTACGGCTACCCGCCGGCCGCCCCGCCCGCCGGCGCGCCCCCGATGCCGTCCGCGCCGCCGCCCGGCACCCGCCCCGGCGGCTACGGTTACCCGCAGCCCGCCACACAGCGGCCGGCCGCGGCCCCGATGAGCGGCGCGCGCACCCGCTACTGGATCGAGATCAACGGCACCCGCCATCAGATCTCCCGCCCGACGCTGGTGCTGGGCCGCAGCACCGACGCCGACGTGCGGATCGACGACCCCGGCGTGTCCCGCCGGCACTGCGAGATCCGGACCGGAACGCCCTCGACGATCCAGGATCTCGGCTCCACCAACGGCATCGTGGTGGACGGGCAGCACACCACCCGCGCTACGCTCCGCGACGGCTCGCGGATCGTCGTGGGCAGCACCACCGTTATCTATAGGCAAGCCGAAGGGTGAAGCGGGGGCAATGTCAGAGCTGACCCTCACGGTCATGCGGCTGGGTTTCCTGGCCGTACTGTGGCTGTTCGTGATCGTGGCCGTGCAGGTCATCCGGAGCGACCTGTTCGGTACGCGCGTCACCCAGCGCGGATCGCGTAGGGAGGCGGCCCGGCCGCAGCAGACGGGCCGGCAGCAGACCCGGCAGCAGGCCGCGCCCCCGCCGCAGCGCGGCCAGCAGGGCGGCGGCGGCCGGCGTGGCCGCAACGCCCCCACCAAGCTGGTGGTGACCGAGGGCACACTCACCGGCACCACCGTCGCGTTGCAGGGCCAGACGATCACCCTGGGCCGGGCGCACGACTCCACGATCGTGCTGGACGACGACTACGCCTCCAGCCGCCATGCCAGGATCTACCCGGACCGTGACGGCCAATGGATCATCGAGGATCTCGGTTCCACCAACGGCACCTACCTGGACCGGTCCCGGCTGACGACCCCCACACCGATCCCGCTGGGCGCGCCGATCCGCATCGGCAAGACCGCAATCGAGCTGCGGAAGTAGTGCTACGTCATGAATGAGCGCGAGCGGAGCGAGCACGCAGCGGCAGACCGCCACCCGGTCTGCGGCGCGCTCCCGACCGGAGGGTGGGCAGTGTGGCTCGACACGACCGGCTGCATTCGGAGCCGACGGGCGAGGTGCGCATGAGTCTGTCACTGCGCTTCGCCGCCGGATCGCACAAGGGCATGATCCGGGAGGGCAACGAGGACTCCGGTTACGCCGGTCCGCGCCTGCTCGCCATCGCCGACGGCATGGGCGGCCAGGCGGCGGGCGAGGTCGCCTCCTCTGAAGTGATCTCCACCCTGGTCACGCTCGACGACGACGTGCCCGGCTCCGACATCCTCACCTCCCTCGGCGTGGCCGTGCAGCGCGCCAACGACCAGCTGCGCGCCATGGTGGAGGAGGACCCCCAGCTCGAAGGCATGGGGACGACCCTGACCGCGCTGCTGTGGACCGGCCAGCGGCTCGGTCTCGTGCACGTCGGCGACTCGCGCGCGTACCTGCTCCGTGACGGTGTGCTCACCCAGATCACCCAGGACCACACCTGGGTGCAGCGGCTCGTGGACGAGGGCCGGATCACCGAGGAAGAGGCCACCACCCACCCGCAGCGCTCGCTGCTGATGCGCGCCCTCGGCAGCGGCGACCACGTCGAGCCCGACCTGTCGATCCGCGAGGTCCGGGCCGGCGACCGCTATCTGATCTGCTCCGACGGCCTGTCCGGCGTGGTCTCCCACCAGACGATGGAGGAGACCCTCGCCAGCTACCAGGGCCCGCAGGAGACCGTGCAGGAGCTCATCCAGCTCGCGTTGCGCGGCGGCGGCCCCGACAACATCACGGTCATCGTCGCCGACGTGCTCGACCTGGACACCGGTGACACCCTCGCCGGCCAGCTGTCCGACCAGCCCGTCGTGGTCGGCGCCGTCGCCGAGAACCAGAACCACCTGCACGACAACGGCATCATGCAGACCCCGGCGGGCCGCGCCTCCCACCTGGGGCGGCAGGGCCAGGGGCACGGCGGCGGCGAGTTCGGCCCGCCCGGCTCCGGCGACACCGCCGGCTACGCCCCGGCCGACGGCTTCGGCGACTACACCGACGACGACTTCACCAAGCCGCGCAAGGGGCGCAGATGGCTGAAGACCTCGCTCTACGGCGTCCTCGCCCTCGCCGTCGTCGGCGGCGGCCTGTACGGCGGCTACCGCTGGACGCAGACCCAGTACTACGTCGGCACCAAGGACGAGCACGTCGCGCTGTACCGCGGGATCAGCCAGGACCTGGCCTGGGTGTCGCTGTCGAAGGTGGAGAAGGACCACCCCGAGATCGAACTCAAGTACCTGCCGCCGTACCAGCAGAAGCAGGTGAAGGCGACGATCGCGGAGGGCGGACTGGAGGCGGCCCGGACGAAGGTCCAGGAGCTGGCCGTGCAGGCGTCCGCCTGCCGCAAGCAGGCCGAGCGCCAGGCGGCCGAGCGCGCGCGGGAGAACGCCAAGAACGACCAGGACAAGACCGGCGGCGCCCAGAGCTCCGGCGGCACCGGAACGTCCACGGGCACCACCACGCAGACCGCCTTCGTCAAGGCCTCCCCGACGCCGAACACGACCCCGAACCCGTCGGCCTCGAAGACGTCCCCGACGTCCCCTTCGAAGTCGCCGTCCACGACCCCGTCCGCGACCCCCAGCCCCGGCCCGACCCTCTCGGAGGATGAGCAGAAGGTCGTCTCGCTGTGCGGTAAGCAGTAGGCAAGCCGTGAGAGGCCCTGTCACACGATGAGCAGTACTACGAACTCGCCGACGCACCACACGTCCACGATCGGCGCGATCGGCGCGCCGAGCCGACGTAACACCGAGCTGGCCCTGCTGGTCTTCGCGGTGGTCATCCCTGTGTTCGCCTACGCGAACGTGGGACTGGCCATCGACGGCCAGGTCCCCGGGGGCCTGCTGAGCTACGGACTCGGACTCGGTCTGCTGGCCGGCGTCGCCCACCTCGCCGTACGCAAGTTCGCCCCCTATGCGGACCCGCTGCTGCTGCCGCTCGCCACCCTGCTCAACGGGCTGGGGCTCGTCGTGATCTGGCGGCTGGACCAGTCCAAGCTGCTGCAGTCACTGCCGAACTTCGTCACGGCCGCGCCGCGCCAGCTGCTGTACACCGCGCTGGGCATCGCCCTGTTTGTCGTGGTCCTGATCTTCCTGAAGGACCACCGCGTCCTCCAGCGCTACACGTACATCTCCATGTTCAGCGCGCTGGTCCTGCTGATCCTGCCGCTGGTGCCGGGCCTGGGCGCCAACATCTACGGCGCGAAGATCTGGATCAACATCCCCGGCCTCGGTTCCCTCCAGCCCGGCGAGTTCGCGAAGATCGTCTTGGCCGTCTTCTTCGCCGGCTACCTGATGGTGAAGCGCGACGCCCTGGCCCTCGCCAGCCGCCGCTTCATGGGCCTCTACCTGCCGCGCGGCCGTGACCTGGGCCCGATCCTGGTCGTCTGGGCGATCTCGATCCTCATCCTCGTCTTCGAGACCGACCTCGGCACCTCGCTGCTGTTCTTCGGCATGTTCGTGATCATGCTGTACGTCGCCACCGAGCGGACCAGCTGGATCGTGTTCGGTCTGCTGATGTCCGCGGCCGGCGCGGTCGGCGTGGCCAGCATCGAGCCGCACGTGAAGAGCCGCGTCCAGTCCTGGCTCGACCCGATGCGCGAGTACACCCTCAGCCGCCAGGGCCAGCTCGGCCACTCCGAGCAGCTCCAGCAGGCGCTGTGGGCCTTCGGCTCCGGCGGCACCCTCGGCAGCGGCTGGGGCCAGGGCCACTCGGACCTGATCCGGTTCGCCGCCAACTCCGACTTCATCCTCGCCACCTTCGGCGAGGAGCTGGGCCTGGCCGGCATCATGGCGATCCTGCTGATCTACGGCCTGATCGTGGAACGCGGCGTGCGCACCGCCCTCGCCGCCCGCGACCCCTTCGGCAAGCTGCTCGCCGTCGGCCTTTCGGGCGCCTTCGCCCTTCAGGTCTTCGTGGTGGCCGGCGGTGTCATGGGCCTCATCCCGCTGACCGGTATGACCATGCCGTTCGTGGCGTACGGCGGTTCCTCCGTGCTGGCCAACTGGGCCCTGATCGGCATCCTCATCCGCATCAGCGACACCGCCCGCCGCCCGGCGCCCGCCCCCGCCGCCAACCCCGACGCCGAGATGACCCAGGTGGTCCGCCCGTCATGAACAAACCCCTGCGCCGGATCGCGATCTTCTGCGGCCTCCTCGTCCTCACCCTGCTGCTGCGGGACAACTACCTCCAGTACGTCAGGGCCGACAAGCTCAAGGACGACCCGAACAACCGCCGGGTCACCATCGCCCGCTACGCCACTCCGCGCGGCGACATCATCGTGTCCGGCGGCGACCCGATCACCGGGTCCGCGCTGACCAGCAAGACCGGCCTGAACGACCTCAAGTACAAGCGGACCTACAAGAACGGCCCCATGTGGGCGCCGGTCACCGGTTACGCCTCGCAGGCCTTCGGCGCCACCCAGCTGGAGTCCATCGAGGACGGCATCCTCACCGGCGACGACGACCGGCTGTTCTTCCGCAAGACGCTGGACATGATCACCGGCAAGGAGCAGCAGGGCGGCAACGTCGTCACCACGCTCAACGCCGCCGCGCAGAAGGCGGCGTACAACGGTCTGAAGCAGCGCGGCGGCAAGGGCGCGGTCGTCGCCCTGGACCCCTCCACCGGCAAGATACTGGCGCTGGCCTCCTACCCGTCGTACGACCCCTCGTCGTTCGCGGGCAACACCAACGACGACGCCGCGGCCTGGAAGAAGCTCCAGAAGAAGTACAACCCCAACGACCCGATGCTGAACCGGGCGCTGCGCGAGACCTACCCGCCGGGCTCCACCTTCAAGGTGGTCACGGCCGCCGCGGCACTGGAGAACGGCAAGTACACCTCGGCCGACGAGCGGACCGAATCGCCGCTGCCGTGGACCATGCCGGGCACCACGACCCAGCTGAAGAACGAGGGCAACATCCCGTGCGAGAACGCGACCATGCGGGTCGCGCTCCAGTACTCCTGCAACACCGTCTTCGGCAAGATCGGTTCCGACCTCGGCAACGACAAGATGCTCGCGGAAGCGAAGAAGTTCGGCTTCGACGCCGAGCAGTTCACCCCGGTCCGCTCCAGCGCCTCGGTGTTCTCGGACAACATGAACCAGTCGCAGACCGCGCTGTCCTCCATCGGCCAGTACAACACCGCCGCGACCCCGCTCCAGATGGCCATGGTCGCCTCGGCCGTCGCCAACGACGGCAAGCTGATGAAGCCGTACATGGTCGACTCGCTCCAGTCCTCCAACCTGGACCCGGTCGCCACGACCAAGCCGGAGGAGCTGAGCCGGCCGCTGTCGCCGAAGAACGCGCAGATCCTCCAGGACATGATGCAGACGGTGGTCGAGAAGGGCACCGGTACGCGGGCGAAGATCGACGGCGTCACGGTCGGCGGCAAGACCGGTACCGCCCAGCACGGTGTCGAGAACAGCGAGAACCCGTACGCCTGGTTCATCTCCTACGCCAAGCTCAGCGACGGCAGCTCGCCGGTCGCCGTGGCCGTGGTGATCGAGGACGAGAGCGCCAACCGCGACGACATCTCCGGTGGCGGCCTGGCCGCCCCGATCGCGAAGGACGTCATGAAGGCGGTCATCGACTCCAAGAAGTGACCGCCGTCGGCCACCGGAAGTGACGCCGCTCACACACCCTTCACATCGCCGCACGTTGCGATACCGGTCCTGTATCGGGTTACGGGCTTGGCCAGGTCACACACAGCGAGCCGGGTACGGTAGGCCCGGACGGCAGCCTCCGGCCGCGCACAGGGGTGCGCGGCCGAGACCGACGGAGAGGGCTGGTAGGTAGCTATGGAAGAGCCGCGTCGCCTCGGCGGCCGGTACGAGCTGGGCCAGGTGCTCGGCCGCGGTGGCATGGCGGAGGTCTACCTCGCGCATGACACCCGGCTCGGCCGCACCGTGGCGGTGAAGACGCTGCGCGCGGACCTCGCGCGCGACCCGTCCTTCCAGGCCCGGTTCCGCCGGGAGGCCCAGTCGGCCGCCTCGCTCAACCATCCCGCGATCGTCGCGGTCTACGACACGGGCGAGGACTACATCGACGGGGTTTCCATCCCGTACATCGTGATGGAGTACGTCGACGGTTCCACGCTCCGCGAGCTGCTGCACTCCGGCCGCAAGCTGCTGCCCGAGCGCGCCATGGAGATGACCATCGGCATCCTCCAGGGCCTGGAGTACGCGCACCGCAGCGGCATCGTCCACCGGGACATCAAGCCGGCCAACGTCATGCTGACCCGCAACGGCCAGGTCAAGGTGATGGACTTCGGCATCGCCCGCGCCATGGGCGACGCCGGCATGACCATGACCCAGACCGCGGCGGTCATCGGCACCGCCCAGTACCTCTCGCCCGAGCAGGCGAAGGGCGAGCAGGTCGACGCCCGGTCGGACCTCTACTCGACCGGCTGCCTCCTGTACGAACTGCTGACGGTACGGCCGCCCTTCGTGGGCGACTCCCCGGTGGCCGTGGCCTACCAGCACGTCCGGGAGGAACCGCAGCCCCCGTCGGTCTTCGACCCCGAGATCACGCCCGAGATGGACGCGATCGTCCTCAAGGCGCTGGTCAAGGACCCCGACTACCGCTACCAGTCGGCCGACGAGATGCGCGCCGACATCGAGGCGTGCCTGGACGGCCAGCCGGTCGCCGCCACCGCCGCGATGGGCGCCGTCGGTTACGGCGGCTACCCCGACGACCAGGCGACGACCGCCCTGCGCTCGGAGCCGGGCGCGGCGGCGACCACCATGCTGCCGCCGATGAGCCCCGACGACGGCGGCTACGGCTACGACGAGCGCCCGGACCGCCGCCGCCAGCAGAAGAAGTCCAACAGCTCCACGATCCTGCTGGTGGTCGCGGGCCTGCTGGTCCTGGTCGGCGCGATCCTGATCGGCATGTACGCGTTCGGCGGTGACGGCGGGAGCGACGGCAAGGTGCCCGTACCGTCGTTCGTGGGCCAGCCGGAGAAGACGGCCCGCAAGATGGCCGCGAACGTCGACCTCAAGGTGGCCGTCACCAAGAAGCCCTGCGAGGACCAGGCCACGGGCAACGTCTGCTCCCAGGACCCGCAGCCGGACGAGAAGGTCGAGAAGAACAGCACGGTCAACCTGGTGATCTCCACGGGCGCGCCGAAGGTCCAGGTGCCGGACGTACGCGGCATCCAGTTCGACCAGGCCGAGGCCCAGCTCAAGGAGAAGGGCTTCGAGGTCGAGAAGAAGACCCAGGTCTCGACCCAGACGCCCGACGTCGTCATCAGCCAGGACCCGGAGGGCGGCTCCAGCAAGGAGAAGGGCACCACGATCACCCTCACGGTCGCCAAGCCCGAGGAGAAGGTGACCGTCCCCGACGTCACCGGCAAGTCCTGCGACGAGGCGAAGGCCGAACTCCAGGCCAAGGGCCTCGCGCCGAACTCCAGCTGCACCGAAACCCCGGTGACGGACCCGGCTCAGGACGGCAAGGTCCAGAACACCAACCCGTCGGCGGGCCAGCAGGTCTCCAAGAACACGCCCATCGCGATCAATGTGGGCAAGGCGCAGCAACCGCAGCAGAAGCCGGTGCCGGACGTGACGCAGAAGACCGTGAAGGAGGCCCAGCAGATCCTGCAACAGCAGGGCTTCACGAAGATCCAGGTCAACGGACCCAATGACGACAAAGCGCGGGTCGTCTTCCAAACCCCGCAGCAGGGCACCCAGGCGGACCCCGCCAACACCCAGATCGTCCTGACGACCGCGGACTTCGGCGGCGGCGGCAACAACGGCGGCGACAACGGCGGCGGCTTCTTCGGCGGCATCGGCTGACACGCCCCGCACACACGTGGGCCCCTGCCGGGACATCCCGGCAGGGGCCCACGCCCACGCTCAGCGCAGTTCCCTCGGCAACGTGCGGTCGGCGTCCACCTTCTCCACCCGGACCAGTTCCCCCCACACCACGTACCGGTAGCGGGAGGTGTAGACGGGGGTGCACGTCGTCAGGGTGATGTAGTGGCCCGGCTTCTTCCTGCCGGACTCCTTGGGGACGGCGGAGAGGACCTTGACGTTGTACTTCGAGGTCTCGGGGAGGACCGAGTAGACCTTGTAGACGTACCAGTCGTCCCGCGTCTCGAAGACGATCGGGTCGCCCTTCCTCAGCTTGTCGATGTTGTGGAACTTCGCGCCGTGCCCGTCCCGGTGGGCGGCGAGGGCGAAGTTGCCGGCCTTGCCCGTGGTGGGCAGCGTGGCCTTGACGGGGTCGGTGTAGTAGCCGGCCACACCGTCGTTGAGGACGTCCGTTCCGGTGCCCTTCTCGACCAGCACCTCTCCGTTGTGCATCGCGGGCACGTGCAGGAACCCGATGCCGTCCTTGGTGTCGAGCGCGCCGGGACCGGAGTCCTGCTGCTGCTGCTCGGCCCAGTGCTCGCGCACCTTGTCGGCCTGCCGGTCCGCCTTGCGGTCCGCTATCACGTTCGTCCACCACAGCGAGTAGACGACGAACAGGCCGAGCAGCACGCCCGCCGTGATGAGGAGTTCCCCGAAGACGCTGACCGCCAGCGCGATCCGGCCGGGGCGCCGGCGGGGAGCCGGTTCCGGTTCGGACGCGTCCGTGGTCTCTTCGGTCTCGTCGGCGGTCGCTGCCACTGTGTCCTCTGCCCTTGGTCGGTGAGCCCTACTCGATGAGCGCGTCCGGCTTGCCCTTGCTGCGGGGGCGTTCCTGGACCATCTTGCCCCAGACGATCAACCGGTACTTGCTGGTGAACTCCGGCGTGCAGGTGGTGAGGGTGATGTACCGGCCGGGCCGGGTGAAGCCGGAGCCCGGCGGGACCGGGTTCAGCACGCTGGTGTTGGACGGCGGGGTCACCGGGAGCATCGAGGTCACCTTGTACACGAAGTAGGTGTCCTGCGTCTCGACCACGACCGCGTCCCCGGCCTTGAGCCTGTTGATGTACCGGAACGGCTCGCCGTGCGTGTTGCGGTGCGCGGCGAGGCCGAAGTTGCCGGTCCTGGCGTCGGGCATCGCCGTCTTCAGCGGGGCCTCGCCGTAGTGCCCGACCATGCCCTTGTCGAGCACCCTCTTGTTGCTGACGCCCTCCGCGATGGGCGCGACCACGTCCAGCTTCGGGATGTGCAGGATGGCGAAGCCCTGCCCCGGCTCGAAGACGCCCGGATTGCGCTTGCCGTTGGCCCAGTCGTCCTGGAGCTGGTGCGTCTCGCTGCCGGCCTGCGCGTGCGCGCGGACGTTGGTCCACCACAGTTGGTAGGTGACGAACAGCAGCATCAGGACGCCGGTGGTGATGAACACCTCGCCGATCGCCCGGCTCGCCACGGTCGCCGGGCTCGGCTTGCGCAGCCGGGCCTGCCGCCGGGCCTCTACCCGGCTCAGGGGCCGCCGCGGGTCCCGGTCCGCGGGCGGCGCCGCCGGCTCACGGGCGTCCCTGGCCCCGCCGTGCCGCCCTCCACGCCGCTTGGCGGCCCTTCTCCGGGCCGCACGGCCGCCGGGGGCGACGGGGGTGGCCGAGGCGGCCGAGGAGGCTCCAGCGGCCCCCGTGCCCGACCGTGCGGCGTCGCTCTGCGCTCCGTACCCCGCCGGCCGCGGGATCCGCAGCGCCATCGTCTCCTCGTCGACGCGGGGCAGGGCTGCCGTGAGGTCCTCACCGGGAGGCGGCGGCGCCGCGAGGTCCTCCTCGGTCAGCCGGGGCATCGGAGCCGTCGGCGGATCCTGCCGCCGCCCGCCGTAGGGCCGCGTGCCACGGGGGGACTCGTACGGCCGCGCACCGCCGGAGGACTCGTACGGTCTCCCGCCGTCGTACAAGTCCTCGCGCTCGGGGCGCAGCGCGGTCACGCCGTGGCCCTGCCCACCACCGGGGCGAGCCCCGCCGACCTCGCCACGGCACCGTCGTCGCCGCACTCCGCCAGCCAGTTGGCCAGCATCCGGTGCCCGTGCTCGGTCAGCACCGACTCGGGGTGGAACTGCACGCCCTCCACCGGAAGGTCGCGGTGGCGCAGCCCCATGATGATGCCGTCGTGCGTGCGGGCGGTCACCTCCAGCTCGGCCGGGACCGTGGCCGGTTCGGCGGCCAGGGAGTGGTAGCGGGTCGCCGTGAAGGGGGAGGGCAGGCCCGCGAAGACGCCCTTGCCCTCGTGCTCGACCGGTGAGGTCTTGCCGTGCAGCAGCTCGGGCGCCCGGTCGACCACACCGCCGTACGCCACCTGCATCGACTGCATGCCGAGGCACACGCCGAAGACCGGCACCCCGGTGGCCGCGCAGTGCCGGACCATGTCCACGCACACGCCCGCCTCCTCCGGGGTCCCCGGTCCGGGCGACAGCAGCACGCCGTCGAAGCCGTCCTGGGCGTGCGAGGTCGACACCTCGTCGTTGCGCAGGACCTCACACTCCGCGCCCAGCTGGTACAGGTACTGGACGAGGTTGAAGACGAAGCTGTCGTAGTTGTCGACGACGAGAATCCGCGCACTCACTGGTTGTCCACCGTCACATCGTTGAAGGGCAGCAGCGGTTCGGCCCACGGGAAGACGTACTGGAACAGGATGTAGACCACGGCCAGGACCAGGACGAGGGAGATGAGGGCCTTCACCCACGCGTTGCCCGGCAGATGCCGCCAGATCCAGCCGTACATGCCGTCCCTTGCCGTCCCTTCCGTATCCCCTACGGCACCAGACCCACGCCGTACGTCACCAGACTAACGGCGCAGAGCCCTCGGTTCGCCTGCCTCCACAGGCTGTGTGGAATCCAGGTGCGCCCAGACGATCAGCCGGTGACTGTGCCCCCATAACAGGGTCGATCATCTCGACATCGGTCGGCACCGTTTTGCAGGGGCCTTTGTCGATCCGATACGTGAACCAGGTGCTCCCGTCCGTGAGCACCACCGCGTCACCCGGCCGGCACCGGCTTGTTCCACGTGGAACCGAAGCGCGGGACATACATGATCGCGAAGGGGGTGCCGGGGTCATACGTTCGAAGAGCACGATCAGGGTGCCGACGGTGACGCAGAGCTCGCTGACGGTCCTGGCGATCACGCGCACCGGCGGCTCCCGGGCGGACGTCTATCCCACTGGCTTCGCGTAGTGCAGATCCACTGTTCCGGAGTAGCCGGGAAGAGTCACCGTCCCGTCGTCGGTGACTTTCCAGCCGAGGCCGTAGACATTGACGTAGACCATGTAGGTCTGGATCGCCTTGCTCGCGGCGAGCGCCTGCTTCAGCCGGTCCGGGTCCCCGACCGCGGTGATCTTGTACGGCGGTGAGTAGACGCGGCCCTGGAGGATCAGGGTGTTGCCGACACAGCGCACCGCGCTGGTGGAGATCAGTCGCTGGTCCATGACCTTGATGCCCTGGGCGCCGCCCTGCCACAGCGCGTTCACCACGGCCTGGAGGTCCTGCTGGTGGATGACCAGGTAGTCGGGCTGCGGCTCGGGATAGCCGGGGAGCTTGGCGGTGGCGTTGGGCGGGGCGTCGTTCAGGGTGACGGTGACGGCCTTGCCGGTCAGCTTCTGGGTGCCCGCGCTCTTCTCCAGCCGGCCGAGGTTCTCGTCCTCGGCCTTGGTGCTGCCGTCGTCGCTCTCGGCCAGCGACTCCACGCTGTCGCGCAGGGTCGCGTTGGACTCGTCCAGCTCCTTGTTCTTGCGGCTGCGCTGCTGGATCAGGTCGGACAGCTTCAGCAGGGAGCCGTCCTGGCGGATGTCGGTGCCCTTGGCCGTGTCGAAGCTGGTGAAGAAGATGAGCCCGGCGAGCGCGAAGACGGCAGCGGTGAGGATCCGCACGGGCCGCACACGCGGTCGGCGGACGGGGCCCGGACCCGTTGATCCCGTCCCGGGGGAGTCGGCAGAATTGCTCAACGTACCCTTATCTCCTTCGGCGCCACGGAAGCACTACGCTAACGGACGCCCGGGGGAGCACACAGAGTCGTCATGTTGGCCCCTTGTACGCTGCCCCGAGCCCGACCCAGTTACCTGCGCGGCCACGCAGCGCATCGACAGGAGAGACCCTCGTGCCGAAGTCACGTATCCGCAAGAAGGCCGACTACACGCCGCCGGCGGCGAAGCAGGCGCAGGCCATCAAGCTCACCAACCGCGCATGGGTCGCGCCCGTGATGCTGGCCATGTTCCTCATCGGCCTGGCCTGGATCGTCGTCTTCTACGTGACCGACGGCTCGCTGCCGGTCGACAGCCTGGACAACTGGAACATCGTCGTCGGCTTCGGCTTCATCGCCGCCGGCTTCGGCGTCTCCACGCAGTGGAAATAGCTCTGCCCAGGGCTATCCGCCGAGTTATCCACAGGCCAGGGGTGCTGTCCACAATCCCCTGGGGAAAAGAAACTACGATCTGTGGATAACTCATCGGGCGTTGACGCCGGTGTGACTGGCCCACTGATCCCCATACATCTGTTCGCCCCCTGTCCGACCTGCGAAAACACATCCGAGCGGCAGGGGGCGCAGCTGTGTCCGCACGCCGTGCACAAGATCCGCCACAGCCTGTGGACAACGGTTCGGTATCAGGTGAGCTGAGCGGTCCTGACCAGGGCCAGCGCCACCGCCAGCACCAGGACGACGGCACAGGTGCCGTACTGCACCAGGGCCCGCTTCTCGCGCGGGGCGTGGACCATCGCGTACCCGGTCACGACCCCGGCGACGAGCCCGCCGATGTGCGCCTGCCAGGCGATGTTGCCGACCCCGAAGGTGAAGATCAGGTTGATCACCAGCAGCGCGATGACCGGGCGCATGTCGTAGTTGAGCCGGCGCATCAGCACGGCGGTCGCGCCGAAGAGGCCGAAGATCGCGCCCGAGGCGCCGAGCGAGGCGGTCTGCGGGGAGGTGAGCAGATAGGTCAGCGCGCCGCCGGCCAGCCCGGAGACGAAGTAGACCGCCAGGTAGCGGGCCCGGCCGAGGGCCGCCTCCAGCGGGCCGCCGATCCACCACAGGCTCAGCATGTTGAAGCCGATGTGCCAGTACTCCTGGTGCGCGAACATCGACGTCACGAAGCGGTACCACTCGCCGCCGGCGACGCCCGAGGTCGGCGCGAACGGCTTCGGGGGCCAGGCGCCGTAGAGCACCAGGTGGTCCAGGAGGGAGCTGTCGGCCTGGACGGCGATGAACACCGCGAGGTTGATCCCGATCAGGATCTTGGTGAGCAGGCGGGGGTCGGACGTGACCGCGCCCCCGGCGACCGTGCGCGGCCGGGACGCCGCCGGCGCGTGTCCCGTGCCCGAGCCCTCGCGGACGCAGTCCGGGCACTGGAAGCCGACCGAGGCGCTGATCATGCACTCCGGGCAGATGGGCCGCTCACAGCGGGTGCAGCGCACGCCGGTCTCGCGGTCCGGGTGCCGGTAGCACACCGGCACGCTCCGGGCGGCGTCCTGCGCGCTCCCTGCGGCCTGGTCCATCGGATCCCCTTGCTCGTCGTGTCCGTCCTGACGGTACTGCCCTGCTCCGCCCATCCTTACGGACGAGCGGCGCGTTTGGTTCCCCTCACCTCTCCCGCGTCCCCACCACCACCGTCTCGATGACGACGTCGGTCAGCGGGCGGTCGTTGCGGCCGGTGGGCACGTTCGCGATGGCGTCGACCACCTTCTGCGAGGCCGGGTCGGTGACCTCGCCGAAGATGGTGCGCTTGCCGTTCAGCCAGGTGCTCGGGGTGACGGTGATGAAGAACTGCGAGCCGTTGGTGCCCGGGCCTGCGTTGGCCATGGCCATCAGGTAGGGCGTGTCGAAGGCCAGGTCCGGACGGCACTCGTCCTCGAAGCCGTAACCGGGTCCGCCGAGGCCGTTGCCCAGGGGATCACCGCCCTGGATCATGAACCCGCTGATGACGCAGTGGAAGACCGTGCCGTCGTAGAGGGGCTTCCTGCTCCGCTCGCCGGTGCCCGGGTGGATCCATTCGCGTTCGCCGCGGGCGAGCTCGACGAAGTTTCTGACCGTGACGGGAGCGTGGAGGGGGAAGAGCCGCACCTCGATGTCGCCGAGGGTGGTCTTCAAGGTGGCATACAGCTGCTCGGCCACGATCTGCCTTCCGTCGTCGTCCGCCGCTCCGCCTTCGATCCTTCCACGGTCCCGTCCGCGCGTCGCCGGGCGGCCGTGACTTCCGCCGGGCGAGCGGCGCGCGCCGGTGATTCGTGGCAGTGTCGACCACGAGCCCCCTGTTGCCCCGGATCAGGCCGCAGGGAGCGATGGGCACCCGAATGCGCGTCCGCACATGCCCCGGCAGCCGCGGGCAGGCATGATCCGTAAAAGGGTGGAAAGTCGAAATACCGTACGCCACCGAGGAGGAGGAACCCGTGACCCGCATCGACAGCGTGCGCGCCGCGACCGGCTCGGCGAAGGACAGCGTGCTGCACGCCGCGGAAGTGGTGGCGCCCTACGCCGACACGGCCAAGGAGCGTGCCGCGTACTACGCGCAGGAGGCACGCGTACGGCTGGCGCCCGTGGTGTCGCAGGCCGCCGAACAGGCCCGCGTGCAGTACGACGCCCGGCTCGCCCCGCGCCTGGAGCAGGCCCGCACGCATGTGCCGCCGAAGGTGGACCTGGCCGCGCAGGAAGCCGCCGTCCGCACCCGCAAGGCGGCCCGGCAGGCCGCCGCCTACTCACGTCCCAAGATCGAGCATGCCGTGGCCGCGACCGCTCCGGTCCGCGACGAGGCAGCCGCGCGCGGTGCGGCGGCGCTGGCCGCGCTGCGCGGTCAGGTCTCGGCCCGGGACATCCAGAAGCTGGCCCGGCGGAACGCCCGCCGGTCCCGGGCCGGCCGCGCCCTGAAGGTGGCGGCGGTGCTGACCGCTCTGGCGGGCGGCGCCTTCGCGGCCTGGAAGTGGTGGGACAAGCAGGCCAACCCCGACTGGCTGGTCGAACCGCCCGCGGCGACGGAGGTCCCCGACGAGGGGCGCATCACGTCCGTGGACGGCAGCGAGGCCCAGGGCCTGGACCCCGAGGTCCAGGCGAAGCAGGCGGAGGAAGACGCCGTGGACCGCGACGACGAGGTCTGAGCGCCGGGCCCGCATCAGCGCACACCAGGAGACCCTTCGGCCGCGAGTGAATCGGGCCGAAGGGTCCTTCGTGCGCGCAAAAATGCCCCCTGATACTGCGTTTCCGCAGATCAGGGGGCATTTTCTTGGGGTGGAGCCTAGGGGAGTCGAACCCCTGACATCCGCCATGCAAAGACGGCGCTCTACCAACTGAGCTAAGGCCCCGGGAAGGAGCGACCGGCCGGAGGGATCACGTTCCGGCGGGCGCCGCAGACCAGAGTACCGGGTCACCCCCCGTATCCCGCAAAAAGATTGGGGGTCCCCGTGGATGACCACTCTCCGTAAGATGCTCGACGTGGTTCGCTACAGCGAACCGCGGTTTTCAGGGGAAGCGATGGGGAGACGCAATGGACGCCGCACAGCAGGAAGCCACCGCCAGAGCACGGGAGCTACAGCGGAACTGGTACGGGGAGCCGTTGGGGGCGCTCTTCCGTAAGCTCATCGACGATCTCGGGCTGAACCAGGCCCGGCTCGCGGCGGTCCTGGGCCTGTCCGCCCCGATGCTCTCGCAGCTGATGAGCGGCCAGCGCGCGAAGATCGGCAATCCGGCGGTGGTCCAGCGGGTGCAGCTGTTGCAGGAACTGGCGTCCCAGGTCGCGGACGGCAGCGTCAGCGCCGCCGAGGCGACCGAGCGGATGGACGAGATCAAGAGGTCGCAGGGGGGCTCCGTGCTCAGCAACACCACGCACACCACGAACAGTTCGGGTGCGCCCACGGTCAAGCGGGTGGTGCGCGAGATCCAGTCGCTGCTCCGCTCGGTGGCCGCCGCGGGTGACATCATCGACGCCGCGGACACCCTCGCCCCGAGCCACCCCGAACTCGCGGAGTTCCTCCGCGTCTACGGCGCCGGCCGCACCTCCGACGCCGTCGCGCACTACCAGTCCCACCAGAACTGACCGCGCCGCCGGTTCGGGACGGGGGGTCCGGGCCGGCCGGACGCGGGGTGCGCGGGGCAGGGGCGCGGGGGGCTTCGTCGGAGCAGGGGAGGAGCGGCGGCTGCCATGGGTGAGGTCTTCGCCGGCCGGTACGAGCTGGCCGACCCGATCGGACGCGGTGGCGTGGGCGCCGTGTGGCGTGCCTGGGACCACCGCCGCCGGCGGTACGTGGCCGCCAAGGTCCTCCAGCAGCGTGACGCCCACTCCCTGCTCCGCTTCGTCCGCGAGCAGGCGCTGCGCATCGACCACCCGCACGTCCTCGCCCCGGCGAGCTGGGCCGCCGACGACGACAAGGTGCTGTTCACCATGGACCTGGTCGCGGGCGGCTCCCTGGTCCACCTGGTCGGCGACTACGGCCCCCTCCCGCCGGTGTTCGTGTGCACGCTGCTGGACCAGTTGCTGTCCGGCCTCGCCGCCGTCCACGCCGAGGACGTCGTCCACCGGGACGTCAAACCCGCCAACGTGCTCCTCGAAGCCACCGGCACCGGCCGGCCCCGGCTGCGGCTGTCCGACTTCGGCATCGCCATGCGGCTCGGCGAACCCCGGCTGACGGAGACCAACCTCGTGGTGGGGACGCCCGGTTACCTCGCCCCCGAGCAGATGCTGGGCGCCGAACCCGACTTCCCGGCCGACCTGTTCGCCGCCGGCCTGGTCGCGCTGTACCTCCTCGAAGGCGCCAAGCCCGATGCCAAGGCGCTGGTGCAGTACTTCCTGGAGCACGGAACGCCCGGCCCGCCCAAGGGCATTCCGGAACCGCTGTGGCAGGTCGTCGCCACACTGCTCCAGCCCGACCCCGCGGACCGGTTCCGCACCGCCACGGGGGCGCGCAAGGCGCTCGCCGCCGCCGCCGAACTCCTGCCGGAGCCGGGCCCCGACGACGAACTCGTCGAGATCTTCGACCAACTCGGCCCGCTTCCGCCCGGGTTCGGCCCCGACGGACCCCTCCGGCGGGCTTCCGGTGTGGCGTCGGACGTGGTCGCGGGCGGGACGGACGAGTCCGGAGCGGCGGCCGATCCCCTGGGGAGCAGGGCAGTTGGGCGTGTCGACAGTGGGCCGGCCGACCCCGTTCCGGGCCCGGCGGCGGAGGGGCGCTCGGCACCCACCTCCACCGGTTCCCTCTCGGACACGGGGAGCTTCCGCCTGCCGCCGCCCCAGCAGGTCCCGGTCCACCCGCTCCCGCCCCCGGCCCCCGTGCCGGCCCCCGCTCCGGCTCCGGACCCCCGGATCGACACCGCCACCGCCGCCTACACCACCCGCGACCCACAGATTCCGCCGCCCTCACCCGCTCCCCGATCCCCTGCCCGCGCCCACGGGCGCCGGGCGCGGCGTGCGGCCCCACGGCCCGGTCCCCCGGCCCGGGCCGTGATCCCGCTCCTGCTGCTGGCGCTCGCCTGCTACGCCGTGGGTTTCTGGGCGTTGACGCGGGTGTGAGCCCGCCGGGCCGCCACCGTCCACCCGCCCAGGACCAGCAGCAGCGCGGTGCCCGTGCCGATCCCGCCGACGGCGACCAGCCGCATCACCCGGCCGTCGGCTCCACCCCCGGTGTCCCCGGTCACCGCGGCGTCCCGGTCCTCGTCGGTGACCGTGAGGAGGTCGTCCGGCACGGGCCGGCCGGCGTACGCGGGTCCCGCCTGTTGCTGTCCGCGCACCCGGACCCGCAGGGTCACCTCGAACGGCCCCGGCCCGAAGGTGTCGGCCAGCCGCGTGCTGAGGTGCAGGACCAGGTAGTACTCGCCGGCGAAGCGGACGGAGGCCACCCCGGCGGGGACGGCGTACCGGTTGGCGTACTCCACCGGCGGGAGCGGTGCGAGGGCGGCGGACCTGGGGGTGCCGGTGTAGCCGAGGGAGGCGTCGTCGACGTGGTCGCGGACGGGGTTGTAGAGGGAGAGGTTCAGGGCGCCGCCGACGTAGCCGTGGCCCGGCGCGCCGTCCAGGCCGGCGGAGGCGTGCAGTTGCCGGCCCCAGTCCAGCGGCACCTTGTAGAACCGGGTCTCGCCGGGCGTGAGACGGGTGCGCCAGATCCCCTGGCCCACCGGGCGCGCCGTGGCGAAACCGGTGCCGCCGGAGCGGTCGCGGGGGGTGCCGGTGAGGGGTTCCGGTGTGGCGGAGTCCCAGGTCCGCGGCGCGGTGGTGGGGCCGGCCTCGGCGAGGCGGGGCTCCGTGGCGGGCGCGATCTCCAGGTCCCAGGGCTCGGACCCCGCCGCCGCGCCGGAGCCCTCGGCGTCGAGGCGTTCGACGAGCAGGTAGTACGTCCCCGCGCCCTGGCACAGCGCCTTGCCGGCCTCGCGCTGGGCCAGGGCCGTGACCGGGCGCGGGCTGAGCCCGGCGCCGATGCGGGCGGAGGCGTAGAAGCACGAGGCGCCGTTGGCGTCCCGGAGCGAGACGCGGATGCCGTCGGTGGCGGAGACGGTGGCGTCCGCCGGTGGTACGGCGGTGACGGGGACGTACGCCGTGTCCGCGGCGGTCAGGCGCAAGCGGTAGTAGAGCCTGCCGTTGCGGGGCAGTGAACTGCGGTAGGTGTGGCGGGGGTCGAGCAGGGCGGCGTCCGTGGTGCCCTTCGTGCCCGCGACGGTCCGGGCGCCGGGGGTGAAGGCGTACGACCCCGGGCGCGCGTCGGCGGCGGTCCCGGCCGGCACAGCGGGGGCGGGGGTCGGCGTGGCGAGGGCCGCGGAGAGTCCCAGCAGCAGGCCGATCACGGCACCCCGGGCGAGGACGGCCCGCCGCCGCACCCGCGCCCGACACGCCGCCGGCCACCCGGCCGACCCGGCCCCCGCCGCCGTACCGCCCCCTCGGCCCCGCACGCGCCACACCCCCAGTCGTCGGACGGCCGCACCGGACCGGCGGACCGCAGGCCCATCCTGCCCCGGCCGCCGCTGCGCCATCCGGGCAACGCGTACGCCCGTCCGAAACGCGCGGCACCGTCCGGTCCCTGCCGCCCCGCCCCGTTTACCGCACCCGCCGGGACCCCGCAACACGAAGCAGGGGGCCGCGCGGCACGGCCGGGAAACACGAAACCCCGACCGCGCAGGCGGCCGGGGTCGGTACAGATCGGGTATCGGGACTCACGAACCCGTGGGCACGGAGTCAGTCGCCTCCGTCCACAGATCCTGCTCGGCGCGATCCGCCTGGATCTGGCGGTACACGAGGAGCCCGCCGATGGCGGCCAGTGCGACCAGGAGCAGCTTCTTCACCGCGCGACCTCGTCTTTCCTTGACGTAGGGGACCTCTGGCGCCCGACTATACACACCGACCGATATCGATCGGTGACCTGCGTCGGGGCCCGGTTGCCGCCTCGGCAGCGGCAGAGGTTCCCCGCCCCCGTGCACCCGTCCGAGTGGTGTTGATCTGAACATCGACGCGCCACGGGCGTCGGTCCACCACTTCCCGGCCCACATACACATCATGAGGAAAGTACGCAAATCGCCCAACCCGAAAGTGAGGGGCCATGACCGCCCAGAACAAGGTCATGAAGCTGTGGACCGCCATCGTCACCGCCTTCCTCGCGCTGTGCACGGCGCTCGGACTCGTCTCCGCCACCGCCACGACCGCCGCCGCGGCCGCACCCCGGACCGAGACCCCGAGCACCGGCACCGGCACCGCGCACCGCACCACCCCGACGATCCCGGCGATGCGCCACTGGGCCTGGTCCCATGCCAGGGCCCTGCCCCCCACGATGAAGCAGCGGATCCGGGCCGAGGCCCACGGCAAGACGCCGAGCTGCCGGCACCGCCCCCTCGACGGAACACAGACGGAATCGCAGCCGCGGGTACCGGAGCAGACGGAGCCCAGCTCCCACGACCAGCACCTCTCGGACTCCCTCGACTGCTGATCCCTCCTCCGCCGCAGTACCGCAACGTCTCGACCGCACGGCGACTTGCGTACGCACCAGTCGACACGAACAGACCCCCGGCCGGGTTCGGCCGGGGGTCTCGCGCGTTTCCCGGTAGGCCATCCTCGTACGGCAACGACCCGCACCCCACGGAAAGGTGGTGAGCGCTGCCGTGAACCGGCGCGTCACCGTAGTCACCGCTGTCCACGGCCCGTCCGCCCGGTTCCTGGCGGACGCGTACAGATCGCTGTGCGCACAGCGGCTGCCCGCCGGCTGGGAGTGGGAGTGGCTCGTCCAGGAGGACGGCACGACGGACGCGGTCCGCCCGCACGTCCCGGACGACGCCCGCGTGAGCTTCCGCCAGGGCCGGCCGGGCGGGCCCGGGGTCGCCCGGACGATCGCGCTGGCGCGCGCCGGGGGCGCGTACGTCAAGGTGCTCGACGCCGACGACCAGCTCATGCCGGGCGCGCTCGCCCGCGACCTGGCCGTGCTGGAGGCGGACCACACCGTCGGCTGGACGACGTGCCGTGTCCTCGACCTGCTGCCCGACGGCTCCACGGCCGCCTTCCCCGGTGATCCCGACGAAGGCCCGATCGAGCGCGGCACCGTCCTCGACCACTGGAAGCGGAACGACTTCCTGGCCCCGGTCCACCCGGCGGGCCTGTGCGTGCGGCGGGAGCTGCTCACCGCGCTGGGCGGCTGGATGGCGCTGCCGGCCTCGGAGGACACCGGCCTGCTGCTGGCGCTGGACGCGGTGAGCCGCGGCTGGTTCTCGGCGGAGCCCGGTCTGCTGTACCGCAAGTGGGAGGGTCAGGTCACGGGACAGGCGGCCCATGCCGACCCCGCCGAGCGCGCGGCCCGCATGGCCGTCGCGGAGGCCCGGGCGCGCGCGCTCGCCGCCTTCGGCTGGACCTATCCGCCGGCTCCTTCCGCCGCTCGCTGAGGTCGGCCGTAGTACTGGGTGAGGCGGGCCCGTACAGGTGTGGAGGGCCCGTACTACTCGGTGAGGACGATCGCCTGCGACGGGCACTTCTCGGTGGCCTCCAGGACCGCCTCCCGGACCCGCGGGTCCTCGGCCGCGTCCGCTCCGCCGGGCCGTACGACGCCGTACCCGTCCTCGAACGCGAACACGGCCGGCGCCCGGTGCGCGCACTCGGCGGAGCCGTAGCACAGGGAGCGGTCGACGGAGACCTTCATCTGTCCTCCAGTCGTGGGCGGAGACCTTCCGGCGGTCCTCAGCACGTCACTGCCCGGCCGCGCGCCTGCCGAACCGGACCACCGGGCCGGCTCGCGACTACCGCTGCCCGCCCGCCGCCGCCGGCCGGTGGGCCACCCGGCGGACGGTCGGTTCGTCGAGCCGGTCGGCCAGGGCGCGGACCGCCTCGTCGTCCCCGGGGCCCAGGTCGTACAGGCCCGCCTTGCCCAGCCCGGCCATCAGCACCTGGTGCCGGCGGTCCGTCACGGGAACGGCGGGCGAGCCGAACCGTAGCTGGCGGAGGGTCGGATAGCCAGGTTCCCGCCCGCTCGGCACCGGTCCCTCCCCTCGTGGGGACCGGTGCCGAACGGTGCGGGGCTGTCGACCCGCGCCAAGTCGGCGAAGCGGCGCGGGTCGAAGAACGGGGACGGCTTCCGGGACTGCGCGCGGGTCGGCGCGGGTCGGCGCGGCGCGATGCGAGGTCGCCGACTTTGACCGAGAACGTTCGGTGCCATGGGCTGTCTCTCCGAGCGCTGGGCCGGTGGCCTGTCCGGACGGTGTGTGACGGGTCCGCTACCGGGTTCGGATCCTGCCATCTGTCACCGCCGAGGAGGAGGTTCCGGTCTCCGGTCCGGCCCTTAACCGCAGGTCAGGCGTATAAGGTGAGTTTTCCGGTCCGGACGTCACACGCGGAGGAAAGTGAGGGGTGGGACCTTGAGTTCCGACTCAGGGGCACGCACAGCCTTCGCCGAGCGCCTCGCGCTGCTGTACAAGGAGGCCGGAAATCCTCCCCTCAAGAGCGTCTCCGAAGCGGTCGCACGGCTCCAGCGGATCGATGAGCGCGGCCGGCCGGTACGGGTGTCCGCGCAGCGGATCAGCGACTGGCGCCGGGCCAGGAACGTACCGGCCCAGTTCGCCGCCCTCGCGGCGGTCCTGCACATCCTGATCCCGGAGGCGCGGCGGCTGCGTCCCGCACCGGTCTCCGCCGGCCTGTACGACCTCGCCCACTGGCAGCGGCTGTGGGAGCTGGCGGTGGCCGGACCGGCCGGCGACCGGCCCGCGCCGCCCTCGGAGGAGAACCGGCGGCCACCGGCCCAGGCCCCGCCCGTCGCCGGTGGCGTGTGTCCGTACCGAGGGCTGGCCCCGTACCGGCGGGAGGACGCCCGGTGGTTCTTCGGCCGGGAGCGGAGCACGAAGGCCCTGGTCGACCAGCTCCGCGCGGCCGACCGGTCCGGCGGTCTGGTCATGCTGGTCGGCGCCTCGGGAGCCGGAAAGTCCTCCCTGCTGAACGCCGGCCTGGTCCCGGCGATCCGGGGCGGGGCCCTGGGAGCGGGGGTGTACGGCGGGACCGGGGACGCCGGTGCGGGGGCTTACGGCACGGGGGCTCATGGCGGGGCCGGGAACACGGGCGCGGGCACGGGGGTTCAGGCTGGGAACGCGGGCGCGGGCGGCAAGGGGGCGGCAGCCGACGGGACGGTCTCTCCCCGGCAGGAGACGGCCCCTCCCCGGCAGGAGACGGCCCCTCCCCGGCAGGAGACGGTCCCTCCCCGGCAGGAGGAGGCGCCCACCGGAGAGGCCCCCGCCCAGCTCCCCGCGTCTCCGCCCCCGGTCGACCACTCCGGCCAGCCCGCCGACCGCCCGGGTGCCCCTTCCTCCGACGACCCCGGCGGCCCTTCCTCCGATGCCCCCGCCGACCATCCCGCCGATCCGCCCGGCCCCGTCCTCCAGTTGGTCCCGGGTGCCGATCCGCTGGGTGAGCTGGTCCGCCGTGTCCCCGGTCTCGCCGCCGTCGCCGCCGACGCCCGCAGGGCCGAGCGGGAGGCGGCGCGGAACCCGGCGCTGCCGGGCTGCGACGCCCCGCACATCTCCCGGGCGGTACGCGAGGCGGTCGCGGCCTGGGCGGACCGCGCGACGGGCCCGGACGACCGGCCGGTCGTCATCGTGGACCAGTTCGAGGAGGCGTTCACCCTCTGCGCCGACGAGGTGGACCGGCGCGTCTTCATCCACTTCCTGCACGCCGCCTGCACCCCGCCCCCCGGCGCCGCCGGACCCGCGCCCGTCCGGGTCGTCCTCGGCATCCGCGCCGACTTCTACGAGCAGTGCCTCGGCTACCCGGAACTGGCCGACGCGCTCCAGCACCGGCACATGGTGCTCGGCCCGCTGACCAGCACCGAACTGCGCGAGGCGGTGACCGGTCCGGCCAAGGCGGTGGGGCTGGAGCTGGAGCCGGGCCTCGCCGAGCTGATCGTGCGCGAGGTGAGCGCCGACGGCCCGCGCGGCGCGCACGACGCGGGCGTGCTGCCGCTGCTCTCGCACGCCCTGCTGGCCACCTGGCAGCGCCGGAAGGCCGGCCGGCTGACACTGGCCGGCTACCGCGCGGCCGGCGGCATCCAGGGCGCGGTCGCGGCGACCGCCGAGCGCGCCTGGTCCGGGCTGGACCCGGCGGCCCGTGCCGCCGCCCGGCTGCTCCTGCTGCGGCTGGTCCGGCTGGGCGAGGACACCCAGGCCACGCGCCGGCGCGGCACCCGGCGGCAGCTGGCGGAGGAGTCGTCGGACCCCGGCAAGACGGAGGAGTCGCTGGAGGCCCTGGTGCGGGCCCGGCTGGTGACGCTGGACGCGGACACCGTGGAGATCACCCACGAGGCGCTGCTGCACGCCTGGCCCCGGCTGCGGCACTGGATCGACGAGGGCCGGGGCGACCACCTGCTGCGCCAGCGGCTGGAGGAGGACGGCCGGGCCTGGGAGGACTCGGGCCGGGACAGCTCGCTGCTGTACCGGGGGTCGCGGCTGGAGCAGGCCCGCGGCTGGGCCCGGTCGGCCGGGGACACGTACCTGACCCGGAGCGCGGTGGAGTTCCTGGCGGCCTCGGTGCGGCTGCGCAAGCGCTCGGTGTGGCTGAGCCGGGCCGCGGTGGCGGCGCTGGTGGCGCTGGCCGTGCTCGCGGCCGGTACGGCGGTGATCGCCTGGAAGCAGCGGGACGACGCCGTGTTCGAGCAGGTGCTCGCCGAGGCCGACCGGGTCCAGCACACCGACCCGTCCCTGGCCGCCCAGCTCGACCTGGTCGCGCACCAGCTCCGCCCCGACGACGAGGGCACGTACAGCCGTCTGATCTCGATCGTGAACGCGCCGCTGGCCACCCCGCTGTCCGGCCACACCGGCGCCGTCTACCTCACCTCCTTCAGCCCGGACGGCGACACGCTGGCGACGGCCGGCTACGACCGCACGGTCCGGCTGTGGGACGTGACCGACCCGCACCGCCCGGCCCCGCTCGGCGCGCCCCTGACCGGTCACACCAGCTGGGTGAGCAGTGCCGTCTTCAGCCCGGACGGCCGCACCCTGGCCAGCGCCGGCGACGACGGCACGGTCCGGCTGTGGGACGTGTCCGACCCCGCGCACGCCCGCCCGCTGGGCACGCCGCTCGCCGGCCGCCAGGGCACGATCTACCTGGTCGCCTTCAGTCCCGACGGGCGCACGCTGGCCACGGCCGGCGAGGACCGTACCGTGCGGCTGTGGGACATCACCGACCCGCGCCGGCCCGGCGCCCTCGCCACCCTGCGCGGGCACGGCGCCGCGGTGCGCTGTGTGGCGTTCGCCCCGGACGGGCGGACGCTCGCTACGGGCGGCGACGACGACACGATCCGGCTGTGGGACCTCTCCGCGCCACGCCGGCCGGAGCCGGTCAGGACACTGCGGGGGCACACCGACCTCGTGCACTCGGTGGCCTTCAGCCCCGACGGGCGCACCCTGGCCAGCGGCAGCGCGGACGACACCATCCGGCTGTGGGACGTGGCCGACCCCGCCCGCGCCGCGGCGGTCGGCTCGCCGCTGACCGGCCACACCGGCCCGGTCTGGTCGGTGGCGTTCAGCCCGGACGGCGTCCGGCTCGCCGCCGCGAGCGCGGACAGCACGGCGAGCCTGTGGAACGTCAGCGACCCGGGCTCCCCGTCCCAGGTCGGCGAGCCGCTGGCGGGCAGCAGCGGGGAGATGTACGCCCTGGGGTTCCGCCCGGACGGCCGTACCCTCGCCACCGGCAGCGGGGACGGCAAGGTGCGCCTGTGGTCGGTCCCGACCTCGGACATGATCGGCCGGAGCGGAGCGTTCCGCCCGGACGGCCGGGTGCTGGCCACGGCCGCCCGGGACGGCAGGCTGCGGCTGTGGAACGTGACGCGGCCCGGCCGGCCCGTCCTGCTCGGGGAGCCGTTCATGCGGGCCGACGGCGACCAGCGCTCCCTGATGTTCTCCCCCGACGGCCGCACGCTCGCCGTCCTCACCGGCGTCCGGACGGTCCACCTGTGGAACGTCACCGATCCCGCCCACCCGGTCGCCGCCGGCCCGCCGCTGCACCTGCGCACCCGCTTCATGGGCTCCGACGCGCTCGCCTACAGCCCGGACGGCCGCACCCTGGCCACCGCCTACGACGACCGCACCGTCCAGCTGTGGGACGTGACCGACCCGGGCCGCCCGGCCCCGCTCGGCAGCCCCCTCACCGGCCACCGGGGCTACATCAACAGCCTCGTCTTCAGCCCGGACGGCCACACGCTGGCCAGCGGCAGCGCGGACAGCACGATCCGGCTGTGGAACGTGACCGACCCCGCGCACACCCGCCCGCTGGGCACGCCGCTCACCGACCACTCCGGCCCGGTCAACGCGCTCGCCTTCGGTCCGGACGGCCACACGCTGGCCAGCGGCAGCGACGACGACACGGTCCGGCTGTGGAACACCGCCGACCCCGCGCACGCCGCACTCCTGGGCAAGCCGCTCACCGGCCACACCGAGGCGGTCACGTCCCTGACGTTCAGCGCCGGCGGCGACACCCTGGCCAGCGGCGGCAGCGACAACACGGTCCGCCTGTGGAACGTCGCCGACCCCGCCTCGGCGACCCCCATCGGCCAGTCGATGAGCCCCAACGCCAAGACGGGCAACTTCCTCATCTTCAGCCCCGAGAGCCACGTCCTGGGCGTCTCCAGCGGCGCCGACACGGTCCGGCTGTGGAGCCTGGACGCCGACACGGCGATCCGGCACATCTGCTCGGTCACCCGAGGCGTCCTGACCCCCCAGCGCTGGCACGAGTACCTGCCACGCCTGGGCTACGACCCCCCGTGCGGTCGATGATCGGCCAACCTGTGGGATTCCCCCCGTACTTGGCCCCACACAACCGACAACCTTGTTACCCTTGGCCATAGCCCGATCGCTGGTGCATCCCCCGTCGCCAGCGGTCGGGCCTTTTTCTTCCCCCGGACCCCACCACCCCCGAACAGCAGAAGACCCCCGGCCCTGCTGGACCGGGGGTCTTCTCGCTGGTGGGGCTAACAGGATTTGAACCTGTGGCCTCATCCTTATCAGGTCGATCACGGCCCCCGGGTAGGTGGAGAGATCCAAGCCGGGCGACGGTCTATCGACCGCTGGGGGCCGTTCGCGTTCCTTGGCGTTCGCCGCTGTTGGTGTCAGCTACTGGTGTCAGGCGCACCGACGGGCTTGACACGCCGCTGCGGAAGCCAATCGGCGAGCGCTTTCACGACGACCAGAACGGTCACCGCGACGACCAGCCATGTCGCCTGACGCAGAGCACCGGTCATCGTGTCGCCGTTGATCACGCACGCCATGATCACAGCCAGCGGGATCGTGATTTTCTTGCAGCTGTCAGTCCCACGTGCGACAGTTTCAAGCAGGTGGGTGTCGAGCACCGACAGTCCGCCAAGGCCCGGGATGGGCATACGTCCTCCTTGGTTGCCAGAAGGGCGCGCCCGGATCCTCTTCCCAAAGGCGGGCGCGTCCTTCGGTGTTGATGCTCCAACGGTATGGCACGACGCTGACACGTTGGTCCGCTCAGTCCTCGTCTCGCTAATGTCGAGGAACTCGTCGTCCACGTACAGGATGTCGTGTCCGATGCCCCACGGACCGCTTGCCCAGGTTCACAGTGACCTGCGGAAACGCACCGCTATATCACACCCTACTGACAATGACGGCGCCCAAACGACCTGCAAATCTCGTGTCACACGCCCAATTGCGCAACATGTCCGTATTTTTTGAGTGACTGGGATCACAAAAATAATCGAGGGGTCTGGCGGCCTCGTATCCTCGCCCACCACTCACCCCAGCTCCCATCCCGTCCGCCGTCGACCCACACACCGTGGAGCGGGCGTGGTTCATGGCGTCCAGGTGGAGCGCGCCACTGTACGAACGACCTGGACGCCATGGGCCGCGTCTGCTCGGCTCTGCCTGGGTCGGCGGTGGACGGGATGGGAGCTCCCCGCGCACGCCACTACGGGCCCGCGGTCGGGAACGGCGCCCCCTCCATCCCGGTGCCGGCCGATCCCCCGCCGGAGGCATTGTCTTGACCGTAGGCCGCTCTATGCGGTGCTCGCCTCATGGCCGCCGGCCCTATCCACCAGTGGGCGCGCGTCGGCACAGCGTGCGCGGAGCGGGCCGAAGGCAGGAGCGCAGCGCGCAGCGGAGCCGGGAAGCGCGCCCGGCGGAGCGGAGCGCAGCCGGGTGCCTTGATGAGGTAGAGAAACCTGTAACAGCTCGCGTGGGCTACGCGTCGAAGTCATACTCCAGGACGTAGGAGGCGGCATCGAGCGTCATCTCGTTGATCTCGACGGGGCGCCCCTCGTCCGCGAACGCGGTCCGGCAGATGAGGATGACCGGCGTGCCGGCGGAGATGCTCAGTTGATCCGCTTCGCCCTTCGTAGGCATGCGGGAGCGGATCTCTTCGCGGAAGTGGACGGGCTTGTAACCGAGTTCGGCGAGTCGGGCGTACGTTCCGCCGGGTCCAGTGTCCTCCTGCGTGATCGCAGACCCGGCAACCACCGAGGTGGGCAGATAGCTGGTCGCCAGAAGGACGGGCTTCCCGTCCAGGACGAACCGCCGCCGGCGCACGCACACGGTGTCCCCGTCCCCAAGCTCCAGGACGGCCCCGATCCCCTCAGGTGCCTCTTCCTCCGACACTGTGACCTGGTCGACCGCGAGGGTGCGGTTCTCGATGTCGGCAGACCAGATCGAGCGCCCGCTACCCCACTGTTCCTGCGAGAGGCGCTGGATACCTCGGCGCCGCAACGGGCGAAAGGCTCGGACGAAGACGCCGGCGCCCTTTCGGGACTCGGCCACCCCTTCGTCCTTCAGCACGCTAAGTGCCTGGCGAGCTGTCATGCGTGCCACGCCATGCGTGGCCATCAACTCGTTCTCCCCTGGAAGCCGATCACCGGGACCGTACGTGCCGGACTGGATCGCTTCCCGTAGAGAGTCCGCGATCCGCTGGTACTTCGGCCGACGGTCATCGTCGGTGCTGGCCATTCGGGAGCCCTCCTCTCTTCTCTAGACATCCCACTCTAGGGCAACAGTTGTTGCCCTGCCCCTTGCGTGTAGCCCACACCCGCACCTTTCAACGTCTCTATACATCCCTCTTGACGTCTCTAGAGAGGTACTGTTCTATGGAGATGTCTAGAGAGGTCACATCGGGAGACCTCCCCAGAACGAGGGATGCACTCATGCCGTCTTTCAAGATCGACCTGTCGTCCGCCGTGGTGTTCGTGGCGACCGCGCCGACGCCGAAGCTGGCCAACGCCAAGACCGGTGAGCGCGCGATGGACCGCGAGACCGGCGCCCCGCTGTCGACCGTGGGCCTGCTGGTCTCCGACGAGGGCGAGGGGAACCTGTACCAGGTGACCATCCCGGAGACGGGTTACCAGGGGGACCTGGTGCCGGGCATGCCGGTCAAGGTCATCGGGCTGAAGGCCCGTGACTGGGAGAACGAGTTCAACGGGCAGAAGCGGCACGGCATCTCGTTCCGCGCGGTCGCGATCACCCCGGCGGCCTGACCATGACCGACGTGACGATGTGGCTGGAGGCCACGGCCGGCTTAACCGCCGCCGGCGGCGTCAGCTACGCGAAGGTGCGGGCGCCGCGCGCGTACTGGGCGCTGGTGGGTCTGCCGGCGACGCTGACCCGGTTCGGGTTCTCGTACCGGTCCACGATGGACGTGTGCGGGCTGACGGTGCAGCCGTCGGGTCTGCGGGCGTTCATGACCCGCAACCTTGCTCGCCGTGAGGTGCAGCCGGTTCCGCCGAAGATCCGCCGGGTGCGGGGCACGTCGACCGGGCTGCGGGTGAGCCTGCGGCTTCCGGCCGGCCTGGAGCCCGCCGACGTGGCCGCCGCCTCGGAACGGCTGCGGCATGCCTGGGGTGTGCACTCGGTGACCGTGGTGGAGACAAAGCCGGGTTTCGTTGAGCTGCGGATGACCGGGTATGACGTGCTGCGCCGGGTCCGGATGCCGCGTAAGGCGGTGCCGCACGACATGATCGTGCCGGTGGCCCTGCGGGAGGACGGGACTGCTTTCGAGCGGGATTACCGCAAGGCCCCGATGGCGCTCACCCTGGGCGCGAACCTGTCGGGGAAGTCCATGTTCCAGCGCAACCTGATCAAGGGCTTGGCTCAGCTCCCGGTCGCGCTGGTGGGGGTGGACTGCAAGCGTGGGGTCGAGCAGTCCCGCTACGCGCCACGCCTGTCGGCCCTGGTCACCACCCCGGATGATGCTGCGTCCCTGTTCGGCATCCTGGTGGCGGAGATGGAGGACCGCTTCGACCTGCTGAGCAAGCACGGCGTCGCCGACATCTGGGAACTGCCCGAAGAGCTGCGGCCGGTGCCGGTGGTGGTCCTAGTGGATGAGGTCGCGGAACTGTTCCTGATCTCCTCACGCAAGGATGAGGAGCGGCGGGAGCGGATCGTGACCGCGTTGATCCGGCTGGCGCAGATGGCTCGCGCGGTCGGGATCTACCTGGAGATCTGCGGGCAGCGGTTCGGCTCCGACCTGGGCAAGGGCGCCACCATGCTCCGCGCCCAGCTCACCGGCCGTGTCGTGCACCGCGTCAACGACAAGCAGACCGCCGAAATGGGCCTGGCTGATGTCGCCCCGGATGCGGTGCCGGCCGCGAGCCTGATCCAGATGGACCGGCCCGGTACCGCCGTCGCTGCGGACACCTCCGGCGGCTGGTCGAAGATCCGCACCCCGGCCGTCACGCAGGAAGAAGTGGTGACGGTCTGCCGGGCCTTCGCCCACCTGGTCCCGGACCTGCCGTTCCTCGACCCGTTCCGCCCCTACGTGCCCGTCCAGGCGTCGGCGGAGGGCCCGTCGCTGGTCAAGCCGCGACCGGTCACCGAGTAACCAACCCCTGTTCCACGGTCGGCGCGACCGCTCCCGCGCCAGGTCCCTACCCCATCCATGCCTGATCTCCGGGCTCGACTCCTGTGAAGGGAGGTGTTCTCCATGCCTCGCTCGTCCCTCCGCCCGGATGCCGTGCTCGTGCAGGCCGTAATTGCTGGTGCGCTGTCCTTCGCTCACCTGCACGACCTGGCCGAAGCGGCCGGTCAGTCCGGGTGGAAGGCCTGGGCCTACCCGGTCTCCGTCGACCTGCTGCTGGTCGCCGCATGGCGTCGGCTGCGCAACGCCCGGCGTGACCGCTCGGCCTGGACCTGGTTCGTCATCGCTCTGGGCGCCTCGCTCGGCGCGAACATCGCCACCGCCGGACTCCTTGACCTCGGCAACGTCCCGGCCTGGCTGCGCATCCTCGTGGCTGGCTGGCCTGCCCTGGCCTTCCTCGGCGGAACCCTGCTCGTCCACTCACCCACCACCCCGCCCCCGGCTGAGCCGGAAACCGAGGAACCCGTCGTGCCGGAAGTCGCCGTCCACCGCGCCGACGAACCCGCACCTGCGCCGGCTCCCGAACTGGCTCCCGCGCCCGCGCCAGAACCGGCCCCGGTGAAGCCCGCGGCTTCCGCCCCGGTCATCCCGGCGGCGCTGCTGGACCACGCCCGCAAGCTCGCCGAATCCCACCGGGCCTCCACCGGCTCCTCGATGCCCGCCGACGTGCTCGCCGCCCGCCTCGGCCTGCCCCAGGACATGACCCGCACCATCACCGATCAACTCCAACTCGCCTGACCCGAAGGGAATCGCCCGTGACCGTCCACCGCTGCTTCCGTGACGTGGTCCGCATCGGCCCCGTCCAGGTCGCCACCTCCTACGACGGCCGTGGCCGCGACAAGCACACCGCCGCCTGCACCGCCCCGCGCTGCGGCTTCTCCGCCGACTACGACAGCCGCGCCGCCGCCGAACTCGCCGCCCGCACCCACCGCTGCAAGTCCTGAAAGGAGACCTGGTCATGGACGTTCCGCTCTGGCTCGCCGTCGCCGCGATCAGCTACCTCGGCGTCAAGCACGTCCGCCCGCCGTGGTGGCTCGTGGCCCTGCTCCTCCTCGGCGGCTACCTCGTCGCCCACAGCTTCCTCGGCCCCGTCGTCGCCTCCCTCGTCAACTAACCCAACCGAAAGGGCAACCCGCCGTGTTCACCCCGAAGTACCCGCCCCAGGACACCGCCCCGCCAGCCACCATCCAGCCGCAGACCAGCACCCCGGCGCCGGCCGAACAGGCCCCGGTCGCCCCGGCGGCCCCGGTTTCGAACCGGCCGACCGTCCAGCTCACCCCCGGCACCGCGCTCGCCCTCGTCGGCGGCGGCACGGCCGTCGTCCTGGTCGTCGGCGCGGTCCTGGTCTCCATGCTCCTCGCGGTCGCCATCACCGCCACCTCCGTGGCCGTGTGCGCCGTCGTCCTCCGCTCGATCCTGAACGCCGAAAGGAAGCGCTGACATGGGCATCTTCAGCCGCAAGAACAACACCCCGGAACCCGCCCGCAACGAGGAGATGGTCGAACTCGGCCGCGAGTACGCCATCGCCCGCCGCCACCGCGACACCAGGGCCATGAACCGGATCATGCGCCAGATCGGCACCGACAAGGACGTGACCGACCTGAGCGACTTCCGCGCCGGCCAGGAGTCCTACGACTCCATTCCGCCCATCCCACGCGGTCGCAACCGCCGCCGCTGACGGCCCCCGGGGCGGCCTCGGTCGCCAAACTTCCGCCGCCCCGGGCGCCTGCATCTCTTCCAGATCCAACGGACCCGAAAGGGAACCCTCATCATGCCCCAGCGCGCCCAGAACACGCCCATCTGCCGCGACTGCGACGGCTTCGCCACCGCCGCCATCACCACCGGCACCCGCCACCCGGACGGCAGCCGCGCCACCCTCACCGTCCCCTGCCCGGCCTGCAAGGGCACCGGCCACACCGCCCCCGCACCCGCGCTCACCCGGACGAGGTGACCGCCGTGGCGTTCCTCGACTGGCGCTCGCCCGAGCACTTCGACCACGGCAGTGACAAGCCCTGCGTGATCTGCACCAAGCCCACCCCGCTCCGCTCCGACAACGGCAAGCCCGTCCACAAGGTGTGCGCGGAAGCGTGGATCGACGATCACCCCGCGAAGGAGGGTCAGCAGTGAACACGGCTCTCCCCAACGGCCTGCGGGTGCTGGACCTGTACTGCTGCCAGGGCGGCGCCGCCATGGGCTACCACCTCGCTGGCTTCGAGGTCACCGGCGTTGATAGCAGCCCGCAGCCCCGCTACCCGTTCCGGTTCATCCAGGCCGACGCGGTCGACTTCGTCCGCGAGCACGGCGCGGAGTTCGACTTCATCCATGCCTCGCCTCCGTGCCAGCGGTACACCCTCGCCCAGCGCATCCAGCACCGGGATCACCCCGACCTGATCGCCCCCACCCGCGCCGCTCTCCAGGCCACCGGCCGCCCCTGGGTGATCGAGAACGTGGAAGAAGCAGCCTGCGAGCTGCGGGACCCGGTCACGCTGTGCGCGGCCGTGTTCGGGATGCGCACGTACCGGCACCGGCTGTTCGAGACCGGCGGCGGGTTCACCTTCACCCCGCCCCGCCACCGCCCGCACACCGCGCCCCTGACGAAGATGGGCCGCCCCAGGGCTGAGGGGCACTTCGCCCACTACGTCGGCAACTTCTCCGGCGTCCAGGAAGCCCGCGACGACATGGGTGTGCCCTGGATGAACCGCGACGGCATCCGCGAGTGCATCCCGCCCGCCTACACCGAATACATCGGCACCGCTCTGTACGCCTCCCTCCTGGAGGTGGCTGCGTGACCGACGCCGCCACCCTGGCGGGCCTGGACCCGGCCACCCTCAACGACGTGCTGAGGCTGGCCGGGTCCACCGGCTTCGACCGCATCCAGGAGCAGATCCGCCGCACCGGCGGCTGCACCGACCCGATCCGCCTGCAAGGCTCCACCGTCACCCGCGACCGCGAGACCGGCCACGTCCTGCACCACTACTCCACCGACACGGAACCGGGCGGCGTCCTCCGCATCGCCTGCGGCAACCGCCGCGCCTCCCGCTGCCCCTCCTGCGCCTGGACCTACGCCGGCGACACCTACCACCTCATCCGCGCCGGCCTCGTCGGCGACCCCGCCAAAGGCACCCCCCACACGATCCGGGACCACCCCCGCGTCTTCGCCACCCTCACCGCCCCCTCGTTCGGCCCCGTCCACAACCGGCCCGGCAACAGGCCCTGCCGCTGCGGCACCCGCCACAGCGAGGGCGGGCCCGAACTCGGCACCCCGCTGGACCCCGAGTCGTACGACTACGCGGGCGCCGTGCTGTGGAACAACCACGCCTCCGAGCTGTGGCGGTACTTCACGATCTACCTGCGCCGGGAGATCGCGAAGCGTGCCGGCCTCACCCAGAAGGCCGCGCGGGAGCAGTCCCGGGTCTCCTTCGGCAAGGTCGCCGAGTACCAGAAGCGCGGAGCGGTCCACTTCCACGCCGTGATCCGCTTCGACGGCCCCGACGGGCCCGACAGCCCGCCGCCGGCCTGGGCGACCCTCGACCTGCTCACCGACGCCATCCGCGCCGCAGCCGCCCGCGTCACCGTCGACGTCGACCCCGCCGGGGACCAGCCCGCCCGCACCCTCACCTGGGGAACGCAGATCGACGTGCGCCCGATCCGCGCGTTCGGTGACGGCGAGGAGATCACCGAACAAGCCGTCGCCTCCTACGTCGCCAAGTACGCCACCAAAGCCGCTGAGACCACCGGCACCGTCGACCGCCGCATCGGCAACAAAGAGGCACTGACCCTCCTCGGCGTACCCGACCACCCTCGCCGGCTCATCGAGGCATGCCTCGACCTCCACCCGCTCTACCCGGACCGCAAGCTGCGCGACTGGGCACACATGCTCGGCTTCCGCGGCCACTTCTCCACCAAGTCCCGGCGCTACTCCACCACCCTCGGCGCCCTGCGCCAGGTCCGCGCCGACTACCGCGCCGCCCAGCAACGCGCCGCCCTCGGCCTGCCCAACCCCGACGACGAGGAAGCCACCACGCTCACCCTCGCCCACTGGACCTACGCCGGCCACGGCCACACCCCCGGCGAATCCTGGCTCGCCGCCAACATCCGCCGCGACATCCAGCACAACCGCGAGATCGCCCGCGAAGAACTACCCGCCCTGCTTGACCTGGAAGGAGCCGCTACATGACCACCGCCGTCCCCGAGCTGCTGACCGTGCCCGAGGTCATGGCGCGGCTGAAGGTGGGCCGAACCAAGGTGTACGACCTGATCCGCACCCACCGCCTCGTGTCCATCAAGGTCGACGGATGCCGCCGCATCCCCGACCAGGCGGTGCGCGACTTCATCGCTGGACAGATCGGGGAGGCTGCCTGATGGCGAAGCGTCGGCCCAACGGCGGCGGCACGATCACCAAGCGGTCAGATGGTCGGTACCAGGGCGCTGCCTATGTGACCGACACGGACGGCAACCGGGTACGCAAGTACGTCTACGGCCGGACCTGGGATGAAGCGAACGAGAAGCTTGGCAAGCTCCAGGATCAGGAGCGCAACGGCATCCCGGTGCCGTCCCGGTCCTGGACGCTCGGAGAGTGGCTGGGTTACTGGCTAGAGCACATCGTCGCTCCGGAGCGCGAGCACAACACGTACGTGAAGTACGAGTCCAAGGTGCGCCTGTACCTGCTGCCGCATCTCGGTAAGAAGCCGCTGGTCAAGCTCACTCCTGCACAGATCCGTGCCTTCATGGCCACACTGACACGGGAAAAGGTCGGGGCCTCCGCCCGCTTCGAGGTTCTGCGTGTCCTACGCAACGCTCTCAACCGGGCCATGCGCGAGGAGCTGGTCACGCGGAATGTGGCTCTCCTGGTCGACATGCCTAAGGTCAGCAAAGACAGGGGCACAGCATGGAACGCTCGGGAGGCGATCGCCTTCCTGCGCTCGGTGCGCGTCCACCGGCTCTACGCGGCCTGCGTCCTCGTCCTGGTCCTCGGCCTCCGCCGAAGCGAGGTTCTTGGGCTGCGCTGGCAGGACATCGACTTCGAGGCCGGCCACTTCACCCCGGTCAAGCAGGTGCAGCGGGTCAAGGGCGTGGGCCTGGTCCTCAAGGACCTCAAGACGGAGTCCTCACAGGCCGTGCTGCCGCTCCCGGAGTTCTGCGCTCGCGTCCTGGAGGAGCGACGGGAGCTTCAGGAACTGGAACGGAAGATCGCCGGTGAGCACTGGTCGCAAGAGCCGGACCATGACCTGATCTTCTCCTCCGAGCACGGCGGCATGATCGATCCGGTGGGCTTCTCCCGTACCTTCGATCGGCTCGTCAAGCGGGCCGGAGTCCGCCGGATCACGGTCCGCCTCGCCCGGCACACCTGCGGGACCCTGCTCGCCTTCCTGAAGGTGCACCCCAAGGTCGCTCAGGCGATCCTCCGGCACAGCCAGATCAGCATGACCATGGACGTCTACACGCACGTGGTCGGCGACAGCGAGCGGGAAGCGGTCGGCATGCTCGCCGAGCTTCTGGAAGATCCACTCATCGGCTGATGTCAGCCATGGATGTCAAAGGCCCCCAGCCGATACCGACTGGGGGCCTTTGTGCTGGTGGGGCTAACAGGATTTGAACCTGTGGCCTCATCCTTATCAGGGATGCGCTCTAACCAACTGAGCTATAGCCCCGCCGCGCTTTGCGGTGTGTGTCCCGCGCGCTGACTCCTGAAGATTAGCGCACGACCGCGTCAGTCCCAAAATCGGTTGTCGGGGGACCGTCAGAACGCCGCTGGTCCGCGGGTCCGCGGGTCACTCGTCCTCCGCCAGCGTCAGCTCGATGCCGCCCACGAACCCCGCGGAGAGGTTGTAGATGAACGCGCCGAGCGTCGCGAGCGCCGTGGCCAGGACCACGTCGATGACCGCGATGATCGCCGCGAACGTCAGGACGTGGGGGAGCGACAGGAACGCCTGGAGGTCGAAGCCGTTCGCCTCGTTCGAGCCGGTCGCCTCCGAGATCGTGCCGCCGACCGTCGAGAACACGCCCATCGCGTCCATGACCATCCACAGCACCGCCGAGGCGACGACCGTGCAGATGCCGAGCGCGATGGAGAGCAGGAAGCTGACCTTCATCACCGACCACGGGTCGGCCTTGGCCACCCGCAGCCGCGCCTTGCGGGTGCGCGGCGCCGTCCGCACGCCCGTGCGCGGCTTGCGCGTCGCGCCGGCGGGCGCCTGCGCCGGATAGGCCTGCGGCGGGTGGTAGGGCCCGTCGGCCTGCTCCGGGCGCCGCTCCCCGGGAAGCGGCGACGCCGGCCGCGCCTCACCGGACGCGGCCGGGCCTCGGGTGTCCGCCACAGTTCCCCCCTGGGATCCAGACGTACGGGAAGAGTCCGTCTCGGACACCTTCACCGGCTTCAGGTTCGTCGTCTGCGGGTCGTGCGCGCCACCGGCGGGCGCACTCCCCGCGGGCAGCCCGTTCGCGGCGGAGCCACGGCCGCCGCCGTCCGTTTCCGTACCCGTGGAGGTACCGGCCGATCCGGCGCCCGTGGCTCCGCTCACGCTGACTCACTCCTCGTGCTACTCGGCCGAGGGTGCCTCACCCTCGTCCGTGCCGGTGATCGCGGCACCCTCGGCGGTCTCGTCCACGGCCACGTCGCCGTCGACTTCCTCCGCCTCGCGCCCCGCTTCGGCGTTACGTGCGATACCGACCACGGCATCGCGCTTGCCCAGATTGATCAGTTGGACGCCCATGGTGTCACGGCCCGTCTCCCTGACCTCGCTGACTCGCGTGCGAATCACACCGCCGGAGAGGGTGATCGCGAGGATTTCGTCGTTCTCCTCGACGATCAGCGCGCCGACGAGCGAACCACGGTCCTCCACGATCTTGGCGGCCTTGATACCGAGGCCGCCGCGGCCCTGGACGCGGTACTCGTCGACGGCGGTCCGCTTCGCGTACCCACCGTCGGTGGCAGTGAACACGAACGTACCGGGTCGCACCACATTCATCGAGAGAAGCTCGTCGCCCTCCCGGAAACTCATCCCCTTGACGCCGGAGGTGGCGCGGCCCATCGGGCGCAGGGACTCGTCCGAGGCGGTGAACCGGATCGACTGCGCCTTCTTGCTGATCAGCAGCAGATCGTCGTCCGCCGAGACCAGCTCGGCGCCGATCAGCTCGTCGTCCGAACCGTCCTCGCGTTCCCGCAGGTTGATGGCGATGACACCGCCGGAGCGAGGCGAATCGTAATCCTTCAGTGGCGTCTTCTTGACCAAGCCCGACTTGGTGGCCAGCACCAGGTACGGCGCCGCCTCGTAGTCACGGATCGCCAGGATCTCGGCGATCGCCTCGTCCGGCTGGAAGGCGAGCAGGTTCGCCACGTGCTGGCCGCGCGCGTCCCGGCCGGCCTCGGGCAGCTCGTACGCCTTCGCCCGGTACACCCGGCCCTTGTTGGTGAAGAACAGCAGCCAGTGGTGCGTGGTGGAGACGAAGAAGTGGTCGACGATGTCGTCTTCCTTCAGCTTCGTGCCGCGCACGCCCTTGCCGCCGCGCTTCTGCGCCCGGTAGTCGTCCGTCTTCGTCCGCTTGACGTAGCCGCCGCGCGTGACGGTGACGACGATGTCCTCCTCGGCGATCAGGTCCTCGATGGACATGTCGCCCTCGTACGGGATCAGCTTGGTCTGGCGGTCGTCGCCGTACTTCTCGACGATCGCGGCCAGCTCCTCGCTGACGATCCCGCGCTGGCGCACCGGCGAGGCGAGGATCTCGTTGTACTCGTTGATCTTCGCCTGGAGTTCGTCGTGCTCCTGGACGATCTTCTGCCGCTCCAGGGCCGCCAGCCGGCGCAGCTGCATCTCAAGGATGGCGTTCGCCTGGATCTCGTCGATCTCCAGGAGGCCCATCAGGCCGCTGCGCGCGATCTCGACGGTCTCACTGCGCCGGATCAGCGCGATGACCTCGTCGATGGCGTCCAGGGCCTTCAGCAGGCCGCGCAGGATGTGGGCGCGCTCCTCGGCCTTGCGCAGCCGGAACCGGGTCCGGCGGACGATGACCTCGATCTGGTGCGTCACCCAGTGGCGGATGAACGCGTCCAGGGACAGGGTGCGCGGCACGCCGTCGACCAGCGCCAGCATGTTGGCGCCGAAGTTCGTCTGGAGGTCCGTGTGCTTGTACAGGTTGTTCAGCACGACCTTGGCGACCGCGTCCCGCTTCAGGACGATCACCAGGCGCTGGCCGGTGCGCGAGCTGGTCTCGTCGCGGACGTCCGCGATGCCGCCGATCTTGCCGTCCTTCACCAGGTCGGCGATCTTCTGCGCCAGGTTGTCCGGGTTCACCTGGTACGGCAGCTCGGTGACCACCAGGCACTGGCGGCCCTGGATCTCCTCGACCTCGACCACCGCGCGCATCGTGATGGAGCCGCGGCCGGTGCGGTACGCCTCCTCGATGCCCTTGCGGCCCACCACCAGGGCGCCGGTCGGGAAGTCGGGGCCCTTGATGCGCTCCATGAGCGCGTCCAGCAGCTCCTCGTGGGAGACCTCGGGGTTCTCCAGGTACCACTGGGCGCCGGCCGCGACCTCGCGCAGGTTGTGCGGCGGGATGTTGGTGGCCATGCCGACCGCGATACCGGCCGAGCCGTTGATCAGCAGGTTCGGGAAGCGGGCCGGCAGGACGGTCGGCTCCTGGGAGCGGCCGTCGTAGTTGTCCGTGAAGTCGACGGTCTCCTCGTCGATGTCCCGGACCATCTCCATCGACAGCGGCGCCATCTTGCACTCGGTGTAGCGCATGGCCGCCGCGGGGTCGTTGCCCGGGGAGCCGAAGTTGCCGTTGGAGTCCACCAGCGGCATCCGCATCGACCACGGCTGGGCGAGGCGCACCAGGGCGTCGTAGATGGAGGAGTCGCCGTGCGGGTGGTAGTTGCCCATGACGTCGCCGACGACACGGGCGCACTTGTAGAAGCCGCGCTCGGGGCGGTAGCCGCCGTCGTACATCGCGTACAGCACACGGCGGTGGACGGGCTTGAGACCGTCCCGGACGTCGGGCAGCGCACGGGACACGATGACGGACATCGCGTAGTCCAGGTACGAGCGCTGCATCTCCGTCTCAAGCCCGACGGGCTCGACACGCATCACGAGTTCGCCGCCCTCTTCGGGGGTGACGGGGGTGTTCTCGTCGGCCATTGCTGGTGAAGATCCTTCCTGGTGCGGTCAGCTGAGACCGACTCAGATGTCGAGGAAGCGGACGTCCTTGGCGTTGCGCTGGATGAACTGGCGACGGGCCTCGACGTCCTCGCCCATGAGGACCGAGAACAGGTCGTCGGCCTGGGCGGCGTCGTCCAGGGTGACCTGGCCGAGGACCCGGTGCTCCTGGTCCATGGTGGTCACGCGCAGCTCCTCGGCGTTCATCTCGCCGAGACCCTTGAAGCGCTGGATCGAGTCCTCGCGGACGCGCTTGCCACGCTGGCGGCCCATCTCGATCAGCGCGTCGCGCTCGCGGTCCGAGTAGGCGTACTCCACGTCGTCACGGCCCCACTTGATCTTGTACAGCGGGGGGCGGGACAGGTACACGTGCCCGGCCTCGACCAGCGGCCGCATGAAGCGGAACAGGAAGGTCAGCAGCAGGGTACTGATGTGCTGGCCGTCGACGTCGGCGTCCGCCATCAGGATGATCTTGTGGTAGCGGAGCTTCTCGATGTCGAAGTCCTCGTGCACACCCGTGCCGAAGGCCGAGATCAGCGCCTGGATCTCCTGGTTCTGGAGGATCTTGTCGATCCGGGCCTTCTCCACGTTCAGGATCTTGCCGCGGATCGGGAGGATCGCCTGGTACTGCGGGTTCCGGCCGGACTTGGCCGAGCCGCCGGCGGAGTCGCCCTCGACGATGAAGATCTCGCACTTGGCCGGGTCGTTGGACTGGCAGTCGGCCAGCTTGCCCGGCAGCGACGCCGACTCCAGCAGCCCCTTGCGCCGGGTCAGGTCACGGGCCTTGCGGGCCGCCACGCGCGCGGTGGCCGCCTGGATGCCCTTGCGGATGATGTCCGCGGCCTCGACCGGGTTGCGGTCCAGCCAGTCGTTGAGGTGCTCGTAGACCGCCTTCTGCACGAAGGTCTTCGCCTCCGTGTTGCCCAGCTTGGTCTTCGTCTGGCCCTCGAACTGCGGCTCGCTCAGCTTGACCGAGATGATCGCGGTCAGACCCTCGCGGATGTCGTCACCGGTGAGGTTGTCGTCCTTCTCGCGCAGCAGCTTCTTGTCGCGCGCGTACTTGTTGATGAGGCTGGTGAGGGCCGCGCGGAAGCCCTCCTCGTGCGTACCGCCCTCATGGGTGTGGATGATGTTCGCGAAGGAGTACACGCCCTCGGTGTAGCCGCTGTTCCACTGCATGGCGACCTCAAGGGACAGGCTCTTGTCCTTGTCCTCGGCCTCCAGCGAGACGACCGTGGGGTGCACCGCCTCCCCCTTGCGGGAGTTGAGGTACTTCACGAAGTCGACGATGCCGCCCTCGTAGTGGTACGTGACGGTCTTGACCTCGGCCTTCTCGTCCGCACCCGCCTCGTCCGCGCCGCTCGTGGCCTTCGCCGACTCGCGCTCGTCGGTGAGCCGGATCGTCAGGCCCTTGTTGAGGAACGCCATCTCCTGGAAACGCCGGGACAGCGTCTCGAAGGAGTACTCGGTGGTCTCGAAGATCTCCGGGTCGGCCCAGAAAGTGACCGACGTACCGGTCTCCTGCGTCGCCTCGTGCTTGACCAGCGGCGCCGTCGGGACGCCCATCTTGTAGTCCTGCGTCCAGCGGTGGCCGTCGGTCCTCACCTCGACGGCGACCTTGGTGGACAGCGCGTTGACGACGGACACACCGACACCGTGCAGACCGCCGGAGACGGCGTACCCGCCGCCGCCGAACTTGCCGCCCGCGTGCAGCACGGTGAGCACAACCTCGACGGCCGGCTTGCCCTCGGAGGGCACGATGCCCACCGGGATGCCACGGCCGTTGTCGACGACGCGCACGCCGCCGTCGGCGAGGATCGTCACGTCGATGGTGTCCGCGTAACCGGCCAGCGCCTCGTCGACCGAGTTGTCGACGACCTCGTACACCAGGTGGTGCAGACCGCGCTCGCCCGTTGAGCCGATGTACATGCCGGGCCGCTTGCGGACCGCGTCCAGCCCTTCGAGCACGGTGATGGCGCTGGCGTCGTAGGACGCGGAGGCCGCGGCGGACTCCGTGGCCTCGGCGTTCACGCCGGCGTCGGTGGACGGGATGTTCTCGTTGGGGTTGCCGGAATCGGCCACGAAGCGCCCTTTCTGGCACAGCACGAGCCGGGCTCGTCGGCAGGTTGCCGGAGCGGCTGCGGCATGTTGCGTTGGTAAGCCTTGATCAGCGTTGCTCAGCTTTTCCCGGGCGGTCCCCACGTTGGGGCGGGATTGTCTTCCAGTCTACCGGTAGCACTGACATCGATGGGGGTTTGCGGGCACCTGAGCTCCCATGTGCCGCCCTCAACCGGTCTCCGCCGGGTACCGATATACGGAAGGGGGCTCCAAGCGGCTCACAGCGGCACTCAGCGCTTCGAGCCGTCAACCCGTGGCTACTGGCGGGTCAGATGGCGATCCGAGGCCGGTCGCCGGGGGTTCCGGGGCACCCCACAGCGGTGATCCACACCTGTGGACGGGGGTACGACAGCACGCCGGACCGGACGCCCGACGTGAGGTACATCACCCGTAGGTGTCGCCGGGTCCGGTGCTCCCCGGAGCCCGCAGCGGGCCGTAGCGACGGGTCTGGCCGCCCGGATTGAGCACCTTGATGATCCGTACGCTGCCGTGCCCGAGGTCCTCGTTGATCCGCGCGACCAGGGTGGGGGCGAGCACCCGGAGCTGGGTCGCCCAGGCCGTCGAGTCGCACTGGACGGTCAGCACCCGCTCGTCCTCGTCGTACCGCTGCGGCACACAGTGCTTGGCCAGGTCCTCGCCGACGATCTGCGGCCAGCGGCCCATCACCCCGCCCACCGCGGCCGGCTTCTCCCAGCCGCGCTCGGTGATCAGCCGGTTGATCGCCGCACCCAGCGCCATCGGGTCGCGCCCGTCGGCGCGCGCCCCGGAACGCAGGCCGCCGCCGCGCCGCGCCTGCTTCTTCTGCCGCGCCGCGTCCCCCCGCGCGCGTGCCTGCTCCCTCGCCGCGCGCAACGCCACGCGCGCGAGGTCGACACCGGAGGGCTCGGCGCCGCCCCGGGCGCCCGTCTTCCGGGGGTTCGGGGTGCCCGGGCCCGGCTCCTCTGTGCTCATACGCGCTCCACCGTCCCACCGGCCACCGCGTACCGCGCGCCGGCCAGCACAGGGGGTACGTCGTCGTCCACGGCGGCGGTGACCAGCACCTGCTCGCCGGGCGCGACCAGCTCCGCCAGCCGCTCCCGGCGGCGGGCGTCCAGCTCGGCGAAGACGTCGTCCAGGATCAGCACCGGCTCGTTGCCCTCGGCGCGCAGCAGGTCGTAGGAGGCCAGCCGCAGCGCGAGGGCGTAGGACCAGGACTCGCCGTGCGAGGCGTACCCCTTGGCGGGCAGCTGACCGAGTTTGAGGAGCAGATCGTCCCGGTGCGGTCCCACCAGGGTGACGCCCCGCTCGATCTCCTGCTTGCGCGCCTCGGAGAGGGCCGCCGTCAGCTGGGCGTAGAGGTCCTCGCGCGTGTGCGCCTCACCGGGCGCCGACAGCTTGTACTCCAGCGCGACCGGACCGCCGCCGGGAGCGAGCTGTTCGTACGCCTTGTCGGCGAGCGGCCGCAGCGCGGCGATGAGGTCCATCCGCTGGGCGAGCAGCTCGGCGCCCGCGCGCGCGAGGTGCTGGTCCCACACGTCGAGCGTGGACAGGTCCATGGACCGCCCACCGTGCCGGCGGGCCAGCGCGGCCGTCTTCAACAGGGTGTTGCGCTGCTTGAGCACCCGCTCGTAGTCCGAGCGCACACCCGCCATCCGCGGGGACCGCGCGGTGATCAGCTCGTCGAGGAACCGCCGCCGCTCGCCCGGGTCGCCCTTGACGAGCGCGAGGTCCTCGGGCGCGAACAGCACGGTCCGCACGATCCCCAGCACATCCCGCGGCCTGACCTGCGAGGACCGGTTGATGCGGGCGCGGTTGGCCTTGCCCGGGTTGACCTCCAGCTCGATCAGCTGCTGCCGGTCGCCCTGCCGGACCTGCGCCCGCACCACCGCCCGCTCGGCGCCCATGCGGACCAGGGGGGCGTCGGAGGCCACCCGGTGGCTGCCGAGGGTCGCCAGGTATCCGACCGCCTCCACGAGGTTGGTCTTGCCCTGCCCGTTGGGGCCGACGAAGGCGGTGACGCCCGGGTCGAGCGGGACCTCGGCCCGGGCGTACGAGCGGAAGTCGGCGAGCGACAGATGCGTGACGTGCATGGCGGTACCGCCGACCTCCCTCAGGCTTGTGGATCGCGGAGCGACCCAGGGCTGTGGATCGCGGAGCGACCCTGTGGATTACTTCTTCTCCACCGCGTGACCGCCGAACTGGTTGCGCAGCGCGGCGATCATCTTCATCTGCGGCGAGTCCTCCTGGCGGGAGGCGAACCGCGCGAACAGCGACGCGGTGATCGCCGGCAGCGGCACCGCGTTGTCGATCGCGGCCTCCACGGTCCAGCGTCCCTCGCCCGAGTCCTGCGCGTAACCGCGCAGACCGTCCAGGTGCTCGTCCTCGTCGAGGGCGTTCACCGCGAGGTCCAGCAGCCAGGAGCGGATGACCGTGCCCTCCTGCCAGGAGCGGAAGACCTCACGGACGTCCGTGACGGAGTCGACCTTCTCCAGCAGCTCCCAGCCCTCGGCGTAGGCCTGCATCATGGCGTACTCGATGCCGTTGTGGACCATCTTCGCGAAGTGGCCCGCGCCGACCTTGCCCGCGTGCACCGAACCGAAGTCGCCCTCCGGCTTCAGCGCGTCGAAGACCGGCTGCACCTTGGCCACGTTCTCGGCGTCGCCGCCGTACATCAGCGCGTACCCGTTCTCCAGGCCCCAGACGCCCCCGGAGACGCCGCAGTCGACGAAGCCTATGCCCTTGGCGGCCAGCTCCTCGGCGTGCCTCTCGTCGTCCGTCCAGCGGGAGTTGCCGCCGTCCACGACCACGTCGCCGGGCTCCAGCAGCTCGGCCAGCTGGTCGATGGTCGACTGGGTGGGCTCACCGGCCGGGACCATCACCCAGACCACCCGCGGGCCCTTGAGCTTGCCCACAAGCTCTTCCAGGCTGTGGACATCCGCGAGGTCCGCGTTGCGGTCGTATCCGATGACGGTGTGGCCCGCGCGGCGGATCCGCTCGCGCATGTTGCCGCCCATCTTGCCGAGGCCGACGAGACCGAGCTCCATCAGTTGTGTTCCTTAGGTCGCTGTGTGGCGTGAGAGGCACCGAAGATGCCGAGCCGAGCCTAAACCCGGACGCTCATGCACAGCTGTGGGCATAGCCGCTCACCTGCGAGAACGGCCTCGTCCACGGACTCGTGCCGCCGTAGCGGCGCGGCCGGCGCCCACCCGTCCCGGCCGACCGCGGTGCCGGGCGCCCCTGCGGCGCCCGGCACCGTGCACAGCTGTGGACAGCGGTCAGCCGCTGAGCCGCACCGGCATGATCAGGTACTTGTAGGCCTCGTCGGCCTCCGCGTCCACCGCCGGCTTGCCGCTCAGCAGCGCCGGCTTCGTGGACGTGGTGAACGACAGCTGCGCCACCGGCGAGTCGATCGCGCTCAGACCGTCCAGCAGGAACGTCGGGTTGAAGGCGATGGAGATGTCATCGCCGTCCAGCTGGGCGTCCACCCTTTCCACAGCCTGTGCGTCGTCGCTCGACCCGGCCTCCAGGATCAGCACACCCTGCTCGAAGCTGAGCCGCACCGGGGTGTTCCGCTCGGCGACCAGCGCCACGCGCTTGACGGCCTCCACGAACGGCGCGGTCTCGATCACGGCGATGGAGTTGAACTCGGTCGGGAACAGCGTGCGGTACTTCGGCAGGTCGCCTTCGAGCAGACGCGTGGTCGTACGCCGCCCGGCGCCCTCGAAACCGATCAGGCCCTCACCGGCGCCGGACCCGGACAGCGCCAGCGTGACGCTGTCCCCGGCGCCCAGCGCCTTCGCGGTGTCCAGCAGCGTCTTCGCCGGGACCAGGGCGACCGCGGACGCGTCGGGGTTCTCCGGCTTCCACAGGAACTCGCGGACCGCGAAGCGGTAGCGGTCGGTGGAGGCCAGGGTGACCGTGTCGCCCTCGATCTCGATGCGCACACCGGTGAGCACCGGGAGCGTGTCGTCCCGGCCGGCCGCGATGGCCACCTGGGAGACGGCGGCGGCGAAGACCTCACCGGGGACGGTGCCGGTCGCGTTCGGCATCTGCGGCAGCGACGGGTACTCCTCCACGGGCAGGGTGTGGAGGGTGAACCGGGAGGAGCCGCACGTCACGGTGACCCGTACACCGTCTGTGGAAATCTCCACCGGCCGGTTGGGCAGGGCGCGGGAGATGTCGGCGAGCAGCCGGCCGGAGACGAGGACGGTGCCCTCCTCCTCGACCTCCGCCTCGACGTTCACCCGCGCGGAGACCTCGTAGTCGAAGCTGGACAGGCTGAGCTGGCCGTCCTCGGCCTTCAGCAGCAGGCCGGCGAGGACAGGCGCCGGCGGACGGGCCGGGAGGCTGCGTGCGGCCCACGCCACTGCCTCCGCGAGTACGTCGCGTTCCACCCGGATCTTCACCGTAAGCCGCCTCCTGATGCTGCCGTTGCGCTTGAGTCCTCCGACTCGGTGTCACCGCCCTCTTCGACGGGAAGGACACCGGAACCAGTCTGACGCACGGCACTGACAGTAGGTGCCCGTTGGGGTCAAGTCCGACCGAGGGGCAGCCGGGCGCGAGACGGCGAGTTGTGCACAGGCCCCGCTTCGAAACGATTGCCGAGCTCTCTCTAGTCGGGAGTAGTAGTAGGGCCTGTGGATACCGTGGATAACCACGTTTGCCCAGCTCAGCGCGGATATTTTGTCCACCGGTCCTGTGGGTGGAGGCAGTGGACAACCGGGGCTGTCTGTGGAGAACGGAAAGTTCTGCACACGTCGCCCACAGGCTGAGGGCAGTTCTCCCCAGCTGTGTCCCCAGGAATACCCAGGTTTCCCACACCCCAATCCGGCAGCTTCCTGTGACGGCTTTCACTCGACGCGGTGAGCGGGTGTGCCGGGTTGCCGAACAGTGGACAGCGCTGTGGAGAAGCTGGGGATCGCTGGGGACAACTGCCCCCAGCCTGTGGGTCGTCGGTGGACAACTCCGTGCACAGGCTGTGGATCTCCGCGTTGTCCACAGTCTGTGGAGATCGTTCGTCCACGATTCCACAGGCCTCTGAGCTGGGCAGAAGCCATGGACGAGGCTTCCCTGTGGACACAGCTCGGGACAACTCCGCAGTCCCCAGGATGTGGACGGAAGAAAGTCACCGAATCTGTGGAGAGTGGCCGTAACCAGGCAAGTAATCGAACACCGGATGGCGGGCGGCTGTGCGCGCATGGCCACGGCAGGCCGCACCGTCGGCGTCACGCGAGCCGTGCCGGCGGCGTCACGCGAGCCGTGCCGGCGGCGTCACGCGAGCCGTGCCGCCTGCTTCACGGGAGCCGGCCGTCGACGACGGGCGGGCGATTTCGCCCGCCCGCTCGGCCCGTCCATCGGACGCGGGGGAACGGCTGGCGGGGACGCGAAGAGGCGCCCCCGGGATCTCCGTCCCGAAGGCGCCTCGGTGCCGCGTAGGCAGGCGTGGACCGGCGTGGGCCGGCGTGGGCCGGCGTGGACCGCGGGTCAGCCGTTCTTGATCCGGTTGGTCAGCTCGGTCACCTGGTTGTAGATCGACCGCCGCTCGGCCATCAGCGCCCGGATCTTGCGGTCGGCGTGCATGACGGTCGTGTGGTCCCGCCCACCGAACTGCGCCCCGATCTTCGGCAGCGACAGATCCGTCAGCTCCCGGCACAGGTACATCGCGATCTGCCGCGCGGTCACCAGCTGACGGCCTCGCGAGCTGCCGCACAGGTCCTCGACCGTGAGCCCGAAGTAGTCCGCCGTCGCCGCCATGATGGCCGTCGCGGTGATCTCCGGCGTCGAGTCCTCGCCCCCGGGGATCAGGTCCTTCAGGACGATCTCCGTCAGGCCCAGGTCCACCGGCTGCCGGTTGAGCGAGGCGAACGCCGTCACCCGGATCAGCGCGCCCTCCAGCTCACGGATGTTCCGTGAGATCCGGGAGGCGATGAACTCCAGCACCTCCGGCGGGGCGTTGAGCTGCTCCTGCACCGCCTTCTTCCGGAGGATCGCGATGCGCGTCTCCAGCTCGGGCGGCTGGACGTCGGTGATGAGGCCCCACTCGAACCGGTTCCGCAGCCGGTCCTCCAGCGTGACCAGCTGCTTGGGCGGCCGGTCGCTGGAGAGCACGATCTGCTTGTTGGCGTTGTGGAGCGTGTTGAAGGTGTGGAAGAACTCCTCCTGCGTCGACTCCTTGTCCGCGAGGAACTGGATGTCGTCGACGAGCAGGATGTCCATCTCCCGGTAGCGCTTGCGGAAGCTGTCGCCCTTGCCGTCGCGGATGGAGTTGATGAACTCGTTGGTGAACTCCTCCGAGCTCACGTACCGCACGCGCGTGCCCGGGTAGAGGCTGCGCGCGTAGTGCCCGATGGCGTGCAGCAGGTGCGTCTTGCCGAGCCCCGACTCCCCGTAGATGAACAGGGGGTTGTAGGCCTTCGCCGGAGCCTCGGCGACCGCGACCGCCGCCGCGTGCGCGAACCGGTTGGAGGCGCCGATGACGAACGTGTCGAACAGGTACTTCGGGTTCAGCCGCGCGGTCGGCTCACCGGGGCCGCCCGTCGGCGCGGGCTGCGCGGCCAGCGGTCCGGGGGCGCCCGCCGAGGGCACGTCCGGGCGGCCGTGACCACCGCGGTGCACCGGCGGCTCGGGCAGCTCACGGCGGACCGGTTCACGCTGGTCGTACTCGGTCCGGGACGGCTCATAGTCCGCGCGCGGGTTGTCGTAGTCGCCGCGCTGCTGCTCGTACGGCGGCCGGTCCATGCCCTGCGGGCGGTAGTCCTGCGACGGCGAGCCGTACGCGTCCGCGCCGGAGCCGTAGCCGTCCTGGGACGACGGCGAGGCGTACGGGTCCCGCTCGGGGAAGCCGAGCCGGGGCTGCTGCCAGCCGTACTCGTCCTGACCGGGGCGCGGCCAGGCGCCGGGCTCGGGGCGCTGGTACTCGGACGGGTAGGCCGGGCGGGCGGTGGGGAGCTGGTCGGGGCGGGCGGGCGGCAGATGGTCGGCGCGCGGGTCGCCGCCCGGGTGGTCGCCGCGGTGGCGACCGTAGCCCTCATAGGGCCCCGCGGGAAGTTCCGGCTCCTCGTAGCGCGGCTTCGGGGTCTGCTGCGCGGGGGGTGCCGGCGGCTCGCCCGCCGAGTCGTCCACGGTGATCGCGATCCGGATGGGACGGCCGCACTCCCGGCTCAGCGTCTCGCTGACGATCGGTGCCAGGCGGCCTTCCAGGACGCCCTTCGCGAATTCGTTCGGCACGGCGAGCAGCGCGGTGTCCGCGACCAGCGCGAGCGGCTGGCAGCGCCGGATCCAGTGCTCGTCCTTCGCCTCCACACCCTGTCCGCGGCCCTCTCCGAGGAGCTGCTCCAGTACTCGTGGCCACACTGCGGCAAGATCGGCAGGTACGTCAGCCACAGGGCACGCTCTCTCACAGGTCCCACGAACGTGTGGTTCAGGGACGGGTCGGGATGAAAATCGGGTCGGGCGGGGATAAGGGAACGAATCGGAGTCCAGCCACGGTAGTCAGCGCGGCGGGTGCGGTTCAAGTTGTTGTCCCCAGCCTGTGGATAGTGTCCCTCGGAGACCCTCGGTTTGACCGGATGGCGCAGCCCCGCGTACCGTAACCAGGTCGAGTTGTCGATGGCTGCTGCCGCCTGCCTCCGATGGGCACAGATCACGTCAGGTGATCGGGAAGCGGTGCACTCGGGCGTGACGCGAGCTACTCGTGGGCGCACGGTGACAGCCAGGACGGCACCCCGCCACTACCGATTTTCTGGAGCCCCCGAGTGAGCAAGCGCACCTTCCAGCCGAACAACCGTCGTCGCGCGAAGACCCACGGCTTCCGGCTGCGTATGCGCACCCGTGCCGGCCGCGCGATTCTCGCGTCCCGCCGTAGCAAGGGTCGCGCCCGCCTGTCCGCCTGATCCCGATCAGGTCATGACGTCGTGCTGCCCACCGAGAACCGGCTGAGGCGGCGCGAGGACTTCGCGACCGCGGTACGACGAGGTCGTCGGGCCGGACGCCCGACCCTCGTCGTCCACCTTCGAAGCGGTGCAACGGACCCGCACGCGCCTGGGGAGAGCGCTCCCCCGACGCGTGCGGGTTTCGTCGTGAGCAAGGCCGTGGGTGGCGCGGTCGTGCGCAACACAGTGAAGCGCAGACTGCGTCATCTGATGCGTGACCGAGTCGCCCTGTTCCCCCCCGGTAGCCTGGTAGTCGTACGAGCGCTGCCCGGAGCGGGTGACGCCGACCACGCACAGCTGGCCCGAGACCTGGACGCCGCACTCCAGCGGCTGCTGGGAGGGGGCGCGCGATGAAGTACCCGCTGCTGGCTCTGATCAAGCTCTATCAGTGGACGATCAGTCCGCTGCTGGGGCCGGTGTGCAAGTACTACCCGTCGTGCTCCCACTACGGCTACACGGCCATCGACCGGCACGGTGCGATCAAGGGAACGGCACTCACCGCCTGGCGCATCCTCCGGTGCAATCCGTGGTCGCTGGGCGGCGTGGACCATGTTCCGCCGCGTAAGCGCCCGCGGTGGCACGAAATGCTGCGCAACGCGTGGCGCGCACGCACGGGCGGGCCCTCCGCCGCCGAACCGGCCACCGAAGCGAAGCCCGAGAAGCCTGCTTCCGAGCTTCCTCCGAGCCCGGCCGCAGAGACCTCGTCCCATGCCCAAGGAGCATGATTAGTGGACACGATTGCCAGCCTCTTCAGCTTCATCACAACACCCGTCTCATGGGTCATCGTCCAGTTCCACACGGTCTACGGCGCCCTCTTCGGCCCTGACACCGGGTGGGCCTGGGGCCTGTCCATCGTGTCCCTGGTGATCCTGATCCGCATCTGCCTGATCCCGCTCTTCGTGAAGCAGATCAAGGCGACCCGGGCCATGCAGACGCTCCAGCCCGAGATGAAGAAGATCCAGGAGCGCTACAAGAACGACAAGCAGCGTCAGTCCGAAGAGATGATGAAGCTGTACAAGGAGTCGGGCACCAACCCGCTCTCCTCGTGCCTTCCCATCCTGGCGCAGTCCCCGTTCTTCTTCGCCCTGTACCACGTGCTCAACGGCATCGCGTCGGGCCACACCATCGGCGTCATCAACGAGTCGCTGCTGGCCAGCGCCCGTAAGGCGCACATCTTCGGGGCCCCGCTCGCCGCGAAGTTCAAGGACGGCTCCGACACGATCCACGCCCTGGGCGCCTCGGTCACCGACGTCCGTGTCGTGACCGTGATCATGATCGTCCTGATGTCGGCGTCGCAGTTCTACACGCAGCGCCAGCTGATGACGAAGAACGTCGACACGACGGTGAAGACGCCGTTCATGCAGCAGCAGAAGATGCTGATGTACGTCTTCCCCATCATGTTCGCCGTCTTCGGTATCAACTTCCCGGTCGGTGTCCTCGTCTACTGGCTGACCACCAACGTGTGGACCATGGGCCAGCAGATGTACGTCATCCACAACAACCCGACCCCGGGTTCCAAGGCCCAGGCCGCCTACCTGGAGCGTCTGACCAAGCACGTCACGCATCACGGCAAGGTCAGCCGCCGGAGCGAGAAGACCATCGTCAAGGCGATCGTCGCCAAGGGACGCGACCGCAACGAGTTCGAGCGCAAGTTCATCAACGCGCTGACCAAGGCCGGCCTCACCGCCCAGAGCGACGGCACCGTGGTGAAGAGCACGGTCCAGGCCGCGGCGCAGACCGAGGACGGTGCGCCCGTCGACACCACCACGGCCGCCGCCCGGCGCCAGCAGCCCAAGCGTCAGACCAAGGCCCAGCGCCAGTCCGGGCCCAAGCAGGCGGGCGAGCCCACCTCGCTGGAGAAGTCCGACGAGCCGCAGGACGCCAAGCCCGCCGCTGCCAAGCAGCCCCAGAAGCCCGGCTCCGGCACCCGCAGCAAGGCCCAGTCCGGCCAGCGCAAGGGTGGCCCGCAGCGGCCCAAGTCCCCGTCCAAGAAGTAAGAAGGAGCCCATCCCGTGACGGAAGGCACCACCTCCGCTGCTGCCGAGGGTGCAGACACCCTCACCCGCCTGGAGCAGGAGGGTGAGATCGCGGCGGACTACCTGGAGGGTCTGCTGGACATCGCCGACCTCGACGGCGACATCGACATGGACGTCGAGGCCGACCGCGCCTCCGTGTCGATCATCAGCGACACCGGCGGCCGCGACCTTCAGAAGCTGGTCGGCCGGGACGGCGAGGTGCTGGAGGCGTTGCAGGAGCTGACGCGCCTGGCGGTGCACCGGGAGACCGGCGACCGCAGCCGGCTGATGCTGGACATCGCGGGGTACCGGGCGAAGAAGCGGTCCGAGCTGTCCGAGCTGGGCGCCCAGGCCGCCGCCGACGTCAAGAGCACCGGTGAGCCCGTGAAGCTCAAGCCGATGACCCCGTTCGAGCGCAAGGTCGTGCACGACGCGGTCAAGGCCGCAGGGCTGCGCAGCGAGTCCGAGGGCGAGGAGCCGCAGCGCTTCGTCGTCGTGCTGCCCGCCTGATCGGCTCTCCCATTCCACCGGCCCCGTCTGTTGAGCAGGCGGGGCCGAACTTTGTCAGCCTGGTAGTTCTGGTGGCCGGTGCGCGAAGCGCCGGCGCTGTACGGAAGGACGGTCCCCGTGACGGAGGCAGCGGAGCTTCCCCCCGCGCCCGAGCAGGCGCGCGAAGTGTTTGGCGATCGCTTCGCCGATGCGGTCCGCTATGCGGAGCTGCTCGCCGAGGCGGGCGTGCAGCGCGGCCTGATCGGCCCGCGGGAAGTGCCCCGTCTGTGGGAGCGGCACATCCTGAACTGCGCGGTGCTCTCCGAGGCCGTCCCCGAGGCAGTGACGGTCTGCGATGTCGGCTCTGGCGCCGGGCTGCCGGGCATCCCGCTGGCCCTGGTCCGCGACGACCTGAACATCACGCTGCTGGAGCCCTTGCTGCGGCGCACCAACTTCCTCACGGAGGTCGTCGAACTGCTCGGCCTGGACCACGTCACCGTGGTGCGCGGCCGTGCCGAGGAGGTCCTGGGCAAGCTCCCGCCGGTCCATGTGGTGACCGCCCGGGCCGTGGCCCCGCTCGACCGCCTGGCCACCTGGGGCATTCCGCTGCTGCGGCCGTACGGCGAGATGCTCGCGCTCAAGGGCGACACCGCCGAGGAGGAGCTGAAGGCATCCGCTGCCGCGCTCAGCAAGCTCGGCGCGGTGGAGACGTCCATCCTCCACGTGGGTGAGGGCATTGTGGATCCGCTGTCGACGGTGGTGCGGGTCGAGGTCGGTGAGAGCCCGGGCGGTGTGCGCTTCGCCGCCAAGCGTGCGAAGGCGGCCCGGACGGGACGGACGCGCCGACGCCGCTGATCCGTCCTGACGACGAGACGTACTCCACACAAGCTGCCAAACCCGCGCAAGCCGGAGTGTCGCAACGGTCCGGTCCCAGCCGCTGTGCATCGTGTTTCACGTGAAACGTCGCTCACTGCTGCACGGCATCATCAGTCGTGGCCGCGCTGCGGCCGAACCGCGCGACCGAAAGCCTCTCGGTTCCCTCGGGGAGGCCCCCGCCCCGGACACTCCGGCCCCATCCCCGGCAACTCCATCCCCCTCCAGGGGCACGGAGTTGTCCACAGAGGTGGATTTCTCCACAGAAGACCCGGCCTCACTGGTTCACGACCCCGAAGACATGGGAGGCTCTGTTCATTGCGAGCCTGAAGTCGAGGAGAGTGAATCCTTGCGGTCCGACGCCAACATCGCGGGACCGATGACCGATCCGGTCCCCGGTCCCCGTACCGAGTCGATGGGGGCGGATGTTTCACGTGAAACACCGCCTCCGATGGACGACACTCCCATCGGTCGTGCGGCCCAACTGGCGGTGGAGGCTCTCGGCCGCGCCGGCGAAGGCCTGCCTCGGCCGGAGCAGACCAGAGTCATTGTGGTCGCCAACCAGAAGGGTGGCGTGGGCAAGACGACGACGACCGTCAACCTTGCCGCTTCGCTGGCTCTGCACGGTGCCCGCGTCCTGGTGATCGACCTCGACCCGCAGGGCAACGCGTCCACGGCCCTCGGGATCGACCACCACGCCGACGTTCCCTCCATCTACGATGTGCTGGTCGAAAGCAAGCCTCTCGCCGAGGTCGTCCAGCCCGTCGTGGATGTCGAAGGTCTCTTCTGCGCCCCAGCCACCATCGATCTCGCCGGTGCGGAGATCGAGTTGGTGTCCCTGGTGGCTCGCGAGAGCCGGCTCCAGAGGGCCATCCAGGCGTATGAACAGCCGTTGGACTACATCCTCATCGACTGCCCGCCCTCGCTCGGCCTGTTGACGGTCAACGCGCTTGTCGCGGGTGCCGAGGTCCTCATCCCGATCCAGTGCGAGTACTACGCGCTGGAGGGACTCGGGCAACTCCTGCGCAACGTCGACCTGGTGCGGGGGCACCTCAACCCCGCCCTGCATGTGTCGACCATCCTGCTCACCATGTACGACGGCCGGACGCGCCTTGCTTCCCAGGTCGCGGAGGAGGTGCGCAGCCACTTCGGTGACGAGGTGCTACGGACGAGCATTCCCCGCTCCGTCCGCATCTCCGAGGCACCGAGTTACGGGCAGACGGTGCTGACTTACGATCCAGGATCGAGTGGCGCCCTCTCCTATCTTGAGGCCGCCCGAGAAATCGCGCTGAAGGGCATCGGCGTCAGCTATGACGCGAGCCAGGCCCATATCGGCGCTCAGAAAGACCAGAGCATGGTGGAGGGGATCCAGTGAGCGAGCGACGGAGGGGTCTGGGCCGTGGTCTCGGCGCACTGATCCCTGCTGCCCCGACGGAGAAGGCGCCGGCTCCGGCGGCGATGGGGGGCGGAGGAACCAGCGCCCCCGGAGCCGTTCCGGTGCTGACGACCGATCGTGGGGTGGCCGCGGCGAAGGTGGCCACACTGCCGCCGGTTGCACAGGAGGCCGAGGTGGCTCCGGCGAACCCGGCCGTCGAGGTGCCCGCGCCCCCGATGGGGGCCCATTTCGCCGAGATCCCCCTCGACGCCATCACGCCGAACCCACGCCAGCCGCGTGAGATCTTCGACGAGGACGCGCTCCAGGAACTGGTCACCTCCATCAAGGAGGTCGGTCTCCTCCAGCCCGTCGTGGTGCGGCAGATGGGTCCCGGCCGCTATGAGCTGATCATGGGTGAGCGGCGCTGGCGTGCCTGCCGTGAGGCCGGCCTGGAAGCCATCCCGGCCATCGTCCGGGCCACGGACGACGAGAAGCTTCTCCTGGACGCGCTGCTGGAGAACCTGCACCGCGCGCAGCTGAACCCGATCGAAGAGGCCGCTGCCTACGATCAGCTGCTGAAGGACTTCAACTGCACGCACGACCAGCTGGCTGACCGGATCGGTCGGTCCCGTCCGCAGGTCTCCAACACTCTGCGTCTGCTGAAGCTGTCCCCGACCGTCCAGAAGCGGGTGGCGGCCGGAGTGCTCTCGGCCGGCCACGCCCGGGCGCTGCTGGCCGTCGAGGACTCTGAGGAGCAGGACCGGCTGGCGCACCGGATCGTGGCCGAGGGACTGTCGGTCCGCTCCGTGGAAGAGATCGTGACGCTGATGGGCTCGCGGCCTCAGAAGGCCTCGCGCTCCCGGGGGCCCCGGGCCGGGTCGGTGCCCTCGCCGGCGCTGAACGAGCTGGCCACGCGGCTCTCGGACCGCTTCGAGACGCGGGTGAAGGTCGAGCTGGGCCAGAAGAAGGGCAAGATCACCGTGGAGTTCGCCTCCGCGGACGATCTGGAGCGGATCCTCAGCACGCTCGCCCCGGGCGAGAAGCTGGCCCTCCAGAAGAGCCTTCAGGAGAGCGACGGCGAGGAGACGCACGACTGATCCTTGGGCGATGCCGCCCTGTGGAGCAGTGGAGCGGACCGTGTCCGGTGTGTACCGGAACACGGTCCGCTCTTTGCTTTGCGGCGGTATCGAGTGAATCCGATCGTGGATACGATGCGATCAGATAGGGCATCCACCGGACAGCGTCTGCATCTGTGAGTGGAGAGACGGGGGCAGCCGCTCGCGATGCGGCGGGCGAAGGAAGCGAGGATCAGCCTTCATGGGGCGTCGGCTCGTGCCGCTCACACTGGACAACCTTCAGGACCTTCCCCACCGTTGTCGTTCCTGCGTCTTCTGGGAGCTGGACCCTGTCAGCGGCGAAGCGGCTGTGAAGGCGGACAGGGCCGCGCTGGAGAAGGAGTCCTGGATCTCCGCCGTCCTGCTGGACTGGGGGTCGTGCGGCCGGGTGGTGTACGTCGATGACGTACCGGCGGGCTTCGTCCTGTACGCCCCGCCGGCCTATGTCCCTCGCTCGACGGCCTTCCCCACGAGCCCGGTCTCGCCGGATGCCGTCCAGCTGATGACCGGCTTCGTCATGCCGGGGTACCAGGGGCAGGGGTTGGGCCGGGTGCTGGTGCAGACGGTCGCCAAGGATCTGCTGCGCCGGGGCTTCAGGGCGATCGAGGCGTTCGGCGACTCCCGCTGGAAGGAGCCCGCCTGTCTGTTGCCCGCCGAGCATCTGCTGGCCGTGGGCTTCAAGACGGTCCGGCAGCACCCCACGCATCCCCGGCTGCGGCTGGAGTTGCGGTCCACACTCTCCTGGAAGGAAGACGTGGAGATGGCGCTCGACAGGCTCCTGGGGGCGGTGCAGAAGGAACCCGCACTGAGGCCGCTGTAGCGGAGAGGGCTCAATAAGAAGGGGCCGACCCTTGCGGGTCGGCCCCTTCATGTTTCACGTGAAACGTCACTTGGTGATGAACTCTTCGAGGTCGCGGAGAAGCGCGGCCTTGGGCTTGGCGCCGACGATGGTCTTGGCAACCTCGCCGCCCTGGTAGACGTTCAGGGTCGGGATGGACATGACGCCGTACTTGGCGGCCGTGCCCGGGTTCTCATCGATGTTGAGCTTGACGATCTCGATCTTGTCGCCGTGCTCGGCGGCGATCGCCTCCAGGGACGGGGCGATCTGACGGCACGGGCCGCACCACGCCGCCCAGAAGTCCACGAGGACGGGCTTGTCGCTCTTGAGGACCTCCTGATCGAAGGAGTCGTCGGTCACAGTCTTCAGGTTGCCGGCCACGGTGGGCTCCTTACCTTGGTCGTGCGGTGGGGTGAGGGAGAGGGAAGGTCAGACGGCGGTCTTCTCGGGCTCCGCCTTCTCCTCGTCCGCGAGGGCGGCGAGGAAGCGCTCGGCGTCCAGGGCGGCGGAGCAGCCGGTCCCGGCCGCGGTGATCGCCTGGCGGTAGGTGTGGTCCACCACGTCGCCTGCGGCGAAGACACCGGTCAGGTTGGTGCGGGTGGACGGGGAGTCGACCTTCAGGTAGCCCTCCTCGTCCAGGTCCAGCTGGCCCTTGAACAGCTCGGTCCGCGGGTCGTGGCCGATCGCGATGAACAGGCCCGTCGCGGCCAGGTCGGACAGCTCGCCGGTCTTGACGTTCCGCAGCTTCAGGCCGGAGAGCTTCTGGTCGCCCTGGATCTCAGCGACCTCGCTGTCCCAGATGAACTTGATCTTCGGGTCACCGAAGGCACGCTCCTGCATCGCCTTGGAGGCGCGCAGGGTGTCCCGGCGGTGGACGATCGTCACGGACCTGGCGAACCGCGAGAGGAAGGTGGCCTCCTCCATCGCGGTGTCGCCACCGCCGATCACGACGATGTCCTGGTCCTTGAAGAAGAACCCGTCACAGGTGGCGCACCAGGAGACGCCACGCCCGGAGAGCGTGTCCTCGTTCGGCAGGCCCAGCTTCCGGTGCTGGGAGCCGGTCGTGACGATGACGGCCTTCGCCCGGTGGACCGTGCCCGCCGTGTCGGTGACGGTCTTGATCTCACCGGTCAGGTCGACGGAGACGATGTCGTCCGGGATCAGCTCGGCACCGAATCGTTCGGCCTGGGCGCGCATGTTGTCCATGAGCTCGGGGCCCATGATGCCGTCGCGGAAGCCCGGGAAGTTCTCCACCTCGGTGGTGTTCATCAGCGCGCCACCCGCGGTGACGGCGCCTTCGAACACCAGGGGCTTCAGCGACGCACGGGCGGTGTACAGCGCCGCCGTGTAGCCTGCGGGCCCGGAGCCGATGATGATCACGTTACGGACGTCGCTCACGGCTTGATTCCTCGTCTCTGGTCTGCGTCAGTCGACCGGTGGGAGCCCCTTTCGGGACTCTCACCCCACCCAACGGATCCTACGGGCCCTGCATTCCCGCTGTGCCTCGGCACACGCGTGCCCAGGGACGACCGAAGACGTGTTCCAGCCGGTTCAGTGACGCGCGACGGACTGCTTCAGCAGGACCGTGCCGGCCGAAGCCGTCTGCTGGTGCACACAGGCCGCGTCGACCACATAGGCGGTGACCCGCTTGCTGTCGTGCGTGTCGGCCACGACGACGAGATAGGCGGCCTTCCCCGCGTACGTTCCCGTCTTGGCGCCCAGGACGTCGGCGCTCTGGTTGAGCGCTTGCCGGACACAGTCGGGGACCGGAACCGTCGTCTGGAGCAGGGTGTTGGGGCCCTCGGTCGAGCCGGGCGTGTCCGACCCGCCGTCACCGTCCAGCCGAGGCTTCGCGCTGTCCGGCAGCAGACTCTTCTTGGTGGTGAGGAGGGCGTGCACCTGGTTCTGCACGCTGTCGCCGGAGAAGGTGCCGGCGGAAGCGGTCGGCGTCCCGTGGGCGGTCGTGTGGTCGGTGGTGTCCCCGAGTGACTTCACGATCAGCCCTCCGGCCCCCAGTACCGCGGCGGTGAGAACGGCACCCAGGACGAGCCGGCCCCGGCGCCGCCCATGGTGTGACCCCTTGCGTCCGGGCCCGGTCCCCGCGCGCGGGCGCCCTGCGGGGCGGTCGGCAGGGTGATCAGTGGCAGGAACGGTGGGGTGGGCAGCAGGGTGTGCAGTGGGGTGGGCAGTGGGGGGCGATGTTTCACGTGAAACATCGCCTGCGACGTCCTCGCCGCCCGCGTTCAGGGGCGCCTCGGCTGCGAGGGCGACGCCGATGCGCTCGACCACATCGTCCGGCATGCGCTCCGGTGCGGGCACCGACCCGAGCAGGCCCCGGATCTCTACCAGCGACGCATGAACATCCGCGCACGCTTCGCACGCGTCCAGATGGCTCCGTACGTCGGTGCTGCGATCCGGCGGAAGGAGACCCTCGGTGAGGTCGGAGATCTCCGCGACGTCCGGGTGCCCGGCCGTGTCTGTCGTGGAAGTCACGCTCGCCCACCTCCGCCCTTCACTACGGCTGTATCGCTCGGTCCCGCGTCCCTGGGACGTCCGCTCGGTGACCCCGTTGCCGGTGGGACGGATGCCCCCTGCCCCCGGTTCCGTTCCGGACCGGTCTCTTTCCCGTCCGGGGCACCGGCCGATCGCGCCGCCGGAGTGCCCTCAGGCCGTAGATGCGTGAGCAGGGGCAGCAGCCTTGCCCTGCCCCGGGCACACCGGCTCTTCACCGTCCCCGTCGGGACATCGAGGATGCGCGCGGCCTCCGCCACCGGGTAGCCCTGCATGTCCACCAGGACCAGAGCGGCCCGCTGCTCGGGCGGAAGGGTGCCGAGCGCTTCGAGGAGCTGTCGGTGCACGTCCTTGCGCTCGGCCGGCGCCGAGGCGGACTCGTACGGCTCCAGCAACTGCTCCAGCCGCTCGGTGTCGTCGACCGGAGCCGTCTTCCGCGAGGCCGCCTTACGTGCCCGGTCCAGGCAGGCGTTCACCGTGATCCGGTGCAGCCACGTCGTGACGGCCGACTGCCCCCGGAAGGTGTGGGCGGCCCGGTAGGCCGACACCAGGGCGTCCTGAACCGCGTCAGCGGCCTCCTCGCGGTCCCCCAGGGTCCGCAGGGCGACCGCCCAGAGCCGGTCCCGGTGGCGCCGCACGATCTCACCGAAGGCCTCGGGGTCGCCTTCCACGTGGCGGGCGAGCAGGTCGCGGTCGCCCACTCCGTCGTATCCGGCGCCCTCCGCCATCTGCCCCTCCGGTCCGGGTGAGACGTCAGCCCGTGAACTTCACTTCGCCGATGGCCTGCTTGTAGCCGGCACTGGCGTACAGGGTGGAGTCGTACCCCGAGTTGGGCACGGCCGTCAGCCAGACGAGAACGTACTGCGTCTTGACCGGCTTGCCGACCTTCACCGTGGCCGTGGTGCCCGTCGTCGTGGCGCTGCCGATCTTCGTCATGGAATCCAGCGAGGCCGGGGACAGCGAATCCGCGGTGTACAGCTCGACGGTCGTGTGGTCACCGCCGTAGCGGAGGTCGATGGTGGCCGAGCCGAGCTCCTTGGCCGAGCCGAGGTCGTAGACGATGCCGACGCCCGGCTTGTACGGCGCGATCGTCGGACCTTCGTTGAAGCTCTTGGTCTTCCAGTACGTCGAGGCGTCGCCGTCGTACGTCTTGGGGACGTTGCCGGGACTCTGGGCGTCGCCCTTGGCGACGAACTCCTGGCCGTTCTGAATCTTTATCGGAGTCGGCTTCGGCTTCACGGCGTTCTTGTCGCCGCCGTCCGTCGTCTGGCTCTTGTTGGTGTCGTCCGACTTCCCGCTCTGGTCCATCAGAGCGTCCGCCAGCTGCCAGCTGCCCAGTCCCAGCGCGGCGATGAGCAGGGCCGAGACCGCCCACTTCAGGGCCTTCCCGGTGCGGCTCTGGAGCGGGGGCGGCGGGGGAGCGATCGGCTGGGTGGCTCCCGGGTGCGGGGCCGGGCGGCCGTAGGTGCCCTGCTGATAGGTCGTGCGCTGGTACTCCGGCGGGGCCGTGAACGCCGGCTCGGGCGGGCGGATGCGCGGCATCTCACCGATCGCCTTCACCAGCTCCTCCGGCGTGGTGCACGGAGCCTCGTGACGGGACGCCGTGGCACCGTCGTTGACGAGGGCGCGCATGGCGAGTTCGGACAGACCGCGGTGCACACCGGCCCGCACCTGGTCCGGAGGGATGAGGCCGATGTCCTTGGGGAGACCGGACAGACCGTAGGCGTCGCTCTCGTAGGGCCAGCGCTGGGTCAGCGCCGCGTACAGCAGGGCGCCGATCGCCTCGGTGTCGGTGCGCTGCGGGGTGTCGGAGGTGATGCCCCGCAAGGCGGCGTTCACGGCGAGACCACGGATGCGCCACTGGCCGGTGGAGGCGCGCAGCACGGCGTTCGGGTTCAGCCGTAGATGGGCGAGACCCTCCCGGTGCGCGGCGGCCATGGCGGAGGCGACCTGACTGACCATCTGGTAGGCGTCGTGCGGCTCCAGCGGGCCGACGGCGAGCAGCGTGGACAGTTCGGTGGCGTCGGGCAGCCACTCGTGGACGACGTAGACGAGGTCGTTCTCCTCGACGGCGTCGAGGACCTGGACGAAGCGCGGATCGCCGAGGAGCGCCGAGGAACGGGCGGCGGCGAGGACGGAACGGGCCCGGGCGTGGTCCGCGGGCAGTACGTGGACGCCGACGGCACGACGGAGTTTCTCGTCGACCGCACGCCAACTGCTGAATCCGTCCAGACGGGTGACGCACTCCTCCAGTCGGTAGCGTCTGGCGAGCTTGTGACCGCTGTGCAACTCCGGAGGCGAGGCCTTCCGTCCGGGACCTTCGGTTCCGCCGCTCCCCTGTGCCTCCACGCTGTCCGTGTCCCGCTCCGGGTTCTTGGCCACCCCGTCGGCCGTGGACTGGTCCGCCTTGGCGGTCAGCGGCTGCTCACCGCTGTTGTCTGCCACGTCGACGGCAGCCGTGCTCCGTTCCGCCACCGTCGTCCCTGCCTCCCCATCCGTTGCACGCTGTCCGACGCCGAAACCAATTGTGCCCACAGTCCGCCGCTATGCACGACACACAGCGGCGGACGATGGTTGTGCGCCTACCCTCGCCTCAACGCCCCAGACGCCCGCGCACCATACCGACGAGCGAGTTGAGTTCCTCGATGCGCATCCGGCGGGCGGCGAGGAAGAAGACGCCGAACAGAACGACACCACCGGCGAGCAGCGCGGCGAAGGAGCCGACGACGCCCAGGCCGAGGGTGTGCCCGATGCCGTAGCAGGCCGCGCCGCTGAGCAGGGCCGCCGGGACCGAGGCGATACCCAGTCGCGCGTAGGTGCGCAGCACGCGGGAGCCGTCCAGGTCCCCGCCCAGCCGCTGGCGCAGTCGGCGCCAGGCGACGCCCACCCCGATGGCGTAGGCGAGGCCATAGGCGGCGGCCATGCCGGCGACGGCCCAGCGCGACGGCAGCAGGAAGTAGCACAGGGCCGAGGCTCCGGCGTTGACCACGGCCACGATCACCGTGTTGTAGAAGGGGGTGCGGGTGTCCTCGTAGGCGTAGAAGGCGCGCAGGACGACGTACTGCACCGAGTAGGGGATCAGACCGAGGGCGAAGGCCATCAGCATGTAGCCCATGTTGGTGGCCGCGCCGGTGCCGGCGGAGCCGAAGATCAGCGTGCACATCGGGATGCCGAGCGAGACGAACCCGAAGGCGATCGGCACGATGGCGACCGCGGTGGTGCGCAGACCCTGGGAGATGTCGTCGCGGACGGCGCCCGCGTCGCCCTCGGCGGCCGAGCGCGAGATGCGCGGCAGCAGGGCGGCCATCAGGGAGACGGTGATGATGGCCTGCGGCAGGCCCCAGATCAGCTGGGCGTTGGCGTAGGCGGCGAAACCGGTGCCCTTGACCCCGGAGTCCTTGCCGGCGGCGGTGGACAACTGGGTCACGACCATGGCGCCCGCCTGGTTGGCGAGGACGAACAGGACCGTCCACTTGGCGAGCATCGCGGCCTTGCCCAGGCCGTGACCCCGCCAGTCGAAGCGCAGCCGGACCCGGAAGCCGGTCTCGCGCAGGTAGGGGATCATCGCCAGGGCCTGGACGACCAGGCCGAGCAGCACGCCGACGCCGAGCAGGCGCTGGCCCTCCGGCGGGATGTTGTGGACCGTCATGTGCGAGTTCGCGGCGGTGCCGTAGACCCAGATGAACATGCCGAGCGTCACGATGATGACGATGTTGTTCAGGACCGGGGTCCACATCATCGCGCCGAACTTCCCGCGCGCGTTGAGGATCTGACCCATCACCACGTGGATGCCCATGAAGAAGATCGAGGGCAGGAAGTAACGGGTGAAGGTGACCGCGACCTCGTTCGCCGCCGGGTCGTCGGCCACCGGGGCGGCCAGCAGGCGCACCAGCAGCGGCGCGGCGAACATCGCGAGTCCGGTCAGCGCGGCCAGGGCCACCATCACGAGGGTCAGCAGCCGGTTGGCGAAGGCCTCGCCGCCGTCCTCGTCCTCCTTCATGGAGCGCACCAGCTGGGGCACGAACACGGAGTTCAGGCCGCCGCCGACGGTGAGGATGTAGATCATCGTCGGGAGCTGGTAGGCCACCTGGAAGGAGTCGGCGAGGAAGCCGAGGCCCAGCGCGGCGGCGATCAGCGCGGAGCGGACGAAGCCGGTGAGGCGGGAGACCATCGTGCCCGCCGCCATGACCGCACTGGACTTCATCAGCCCGGCGGCCCGCCCGCCCTTCTTGGCGGGAGCGGCCGTGTCACCGGCCGTGGTGGCTTCCGGCTCGACGACCCCGGGCGGGCCCGCGTGGCCCGGAGCGGCGGCCGGAGCGGGCAACTGGGAGTGTGCCGCGTATCCGGTGGCGGACGGACCGGCCGGGTATCCGGCGCCGGCGTACGGGTGGCCCTGCTGCGGGCCGTGACCGTGCGGGGGCGGGTACTGGCCGGCGGGGCCGTGTCCACCGCCCGGCGCCGCGGCAGGTCCGGGAACGGCCGGGGGATCCATGGGTGTGTGGGCGCCGCTGTGCTGCTGGTCCTTGAAGAGGTGCGCGAAGGCGTCCGGCTCGTGGTACTCCTCGCCGGAGTGCGTGACCAGGTCGTCCACGCCCACGAACTGGGTCGTGCGCGGGTCTTCGCCGTACGGCAGGTACGGGGTCGTGCTCCCCGGCTCCGGCGCCGGGGTCTGCGCCCACACGTGGGGGTCGGGCGCGTAGGGCGACTGGGCGGGCGGGGCGTACAGCGGCTGCTGCTGGTCGTACGTGCCCGGGGGCGGCGGCGGGTGCGCGGCACGGTCGTACAGCGCCTCGGCGACCGGGTCCTGGGCGGCCAGGTCGTGCGCCCGGTAGGGGTCCTGCTCGTAGGCGTCCTGGAGATACATGTCCGCCGCGTGCTGCGGCGGTACCTGGCCGGGCTCGGGCGGCGGCTCGGGGTAGCCCGAGCCGGCCGCGCCCTGACCGCGGTCACCGTCGTACGGCGCGTTCATGCTTACCCCACCTCATCGTCCCGGGCCCACCGGCCACGACATCGCTCAACGGTCCACTCTCTCACCCGTCCCGGACGGGTCGGCGCTTTCCGGTGCGGTGTCCGGCGCAGGGTCACTCGGCTGCTCCGGGTCGTCTGCCCCGGGGGTGGAGTCGGACTCCTCCGGGAGACGGTCGCCGGGCGCTTGCGGGTTCCCGGGCTCGCCCGTGTCCTCCCCCGCCGTTCCGGGGCCGTCCTCGTCGGCCTGCCGGGCGGCCGCGCGCTTGCGCTGGGTGTACATGCGGAAGCCGGCGAGCACCAGGAGCAGGACGCCGCCGCCGATGACCAGCATCACGGTGGGCGTGACCTCGGTGACCTTCACGTCGAAGCTGACGGCGTCGCCGTAGGGCTGGCCGTCCTCGGTGTACAGCTGGGCGAGGACCGTCACCCGGCCGTTGGCGTTGGCCGAGGTGGTGAACTTCACCGACTGGCTGTGCCCGCCGGAGACCTCCACGGGCTGCTCGTCGTAGGCCTTGCCGCCGATCTTCAGGCGGGTCGGCATGGTCGAGGTGAGGCGCAGCACCAGGTGCCCCACGGGCTGGACCAGGTTGTTCTGGACGGTCACCGGGATGGTGGCGCTCCGCCCCGAGAGCTTGGTCTCGGACTTGTCGATCAGCTTGACCTGTTCGGTCAGGTCGTCGATCCAGGCCTCAACGCCGTCGCGATAGCTGACTGCCTCGCCGCGCAGGCCCCGCCAGGACGTGGACATCTCGCGGTTTATGGCCCGCCCGAAGGGCGTGACCACGCGGGACTGGTCGGAGAGGATCACCCGGAAGTTGTCGAGCTTGTCCTGGGTGCGGGCGATCTGGTCGAAGGCCGCCCTCGGCAGTTCCTGCCGGCGCAGCGAGGAGGGGTAGGCGGACGCCGACGGGATGCGCGTGGTGGCGCCCGGGTCGGGCTTGTCCTTGGCCGCCGCGGAGAGGTCCTGGAACTGGGACCAGGTGCCGCCCTGGAGCGCCTTCAGCGCCGCCGCCATCGCCTGCGCCTGGCTCGCCGTGGGCATGCGCTGCGGGGCGACGACGATGCTGCGCTGCTTGTCCGTCTGCGTGTTCAGCGCCAGGCTCTGGGCCAGGAACCGCTGGACGGCGAGGGTGGCCGCGCCGGCCTTCGTGAGGTCGCCTTCGAACGCCTGGGACAGCCGGGCGTCGGCGACCACCGCCGTGGTGCCTCCGCCGACCGGACGGGCGGCGGACGGTGTGTACGGCAGTCCGCCGGTCTCCTGGAGGCTGTCGCTGCGGGCGATCACCCGGTCGGCGCCGGCGGAGGTCGCGACCTTCATGATCGACGGGTCCACGGCGCCGTCCACCGGCCAGGCGAAGTCGGTGCTGGGTGTGACATGGAGCACGGTCTTCACGGTGATCGCGGCGACGTCGGTGGCGTCCTTGAGGTGGCTGAGCGAGCCGGTGACGCTGGTGCCGTTGTGGGCCAGGGAGGCCAGGTCCGGGTCGGCGAACGGCAGGGCGACGACCTCCTTGCCGGCCACCGCCTTCTGCAGGGCCGCCAGCCACTGCTTGGCGACCGCCTGGTGCTCCCGCGGGCCGGGCGTGCTGGTGCCGTCGGCGCCCTGGAGCCGGTAGTTGCCCGCGGCCATCGCGTCGACCGAGGCGAGCAGGTCGGGGTCGATCACCCAGGTGACGTCGAGGTCCTTGCCCAGGTCCACCATCTGGGCCAGCCGGCCGCCGGGGGCCAGCTCCTTGGCCAGCTCGTCGTCGAGGAACTCCGGCGTCTGCGACTCGCCCGCGCCCGTCTTGGCCGTCATGTGGACCGTGGAGATCAGCGGCCACAGGAAGGACGTCTTGGTCTTGGTGTCGGCCTCCGACGACTGCCACGGCAGGAACGTCCGCTGGATGCCGAGCACCTGGTCCCAGGCCTGGGCGGAGGTCTGGCCGGACAGGGTGACGTCGAACTCGTAGACCCCGTCGTCGCCGAGGTCGAGCTTGTCCACGGGGACGGAGATCGTGAAGTGCTCGGCGACCCCGGGGGCCAGCTTGTCGAACTTCTCCTCGTACTTGTCGCCGACGTCCGTGCCGGAGCTGCCCTGCGGCTCGTCGGAGTGCCGGGCGACGGAATCGATCTCCGAGCGGCTGGTCAGCTCGGGGCCCACCCGCAGCCCCACATGGGCGTCGGTGACGGCCTGCTTGCCGTTGTTGGTCACCGTGCCCGACACGGTCAGCGTGTCGCCGTCCGTGGGGGCACTGGGGCTGAGCGAGTCCAGGGATACGGACACCGTGCCGGAGGAGGCGGCCTGCGCGGGCCCGGCGGCGGGCAGCTGGAGCAGACCGGCCAGCAGTGGTGCTCCGGCGAGCAGTGTTCCGGCGCGCCGCAGCCACCGGCGGGCAGGTGAGGCACTGGTCCCCTGGAAGTCAGCCGCCTCGGCCACGCGCTCGCCCGTCCCTCGTCGTCGTCAGTGGTCGTCGGAATGTGCGTCCACGCATGGTAACGATGCGCGCTGAAGGGAAGTGCCGCGGTCTCCTCCACAAGATCGAAGAACAACCGTGACCCGTCCCCTATATCCAGTATCGAGGGGAGAGCGGCCGTACGCCGCAAGAGCAGCGCTTGCACGGGTATGCCGGGAGCTGTCCACACCGTTATGGGGGCGCCTCCGGCCGCGCGGGGCACGTACCCTCTTCTGTTGTGCCGAACCCGAACGAAGACACTCCCTCCGCCCTGAGCCAGGCGCAGCAGCGCGCGGTCGCCGAGCTGCTGCGGGTGGCCCCGGTCGCCGACGACCTCGCCCGCCGATTCCAGGAAGCGGGCTTCTCGCTCGCCCTGGTCGGCGGATCGGTCCGCGACGCGCTGCTCGGCCGGCTCGGCAACGACCTGGACTTCACCACCGACGCCCGTCCCGAGGACGTACTGAAGATCGTCCGGCCCTGGGCGGACGCCGTCTGGGAGGTGGGCATCGCCTTCGGTACGGTCGGCGCGCACAAGGGCGGCTACCAGATCGAGATCACCACCTACCGGTCCGAGGCCTACGACCGCACCTCGCGCAAGCCGGAGGTGTCGTACGGCGACTCCATCGAGGAGGACCTGGTCCGCCGCGACTTCACGGTCAACGCGATGGCCGTGGCGCTGCCGGCGAAGGAGTTCATCGACCCGCACGGCGGACTGGAGGATCTCGCGGCGCGTGTCCTCCGGACGCCGGGTACGCCCGAGGAGTCGTTCTCGGACGACCCCCTGCGCATGATGCGGGCCGCCCGGTTCGCCGCCCAGCTGGACTTCGAGGTCGCCCCCGAGGTCGTCACCGCCATGACGGAGATGGCCGGACGGATCGAGATCGTCTCCGCCGAGCGGGTCCGGGACGAGCTGAACAAGCTGATCCTCTCCGCGTACCCGCGCAAGGGGCTGAGCCTGCTTGTCGACACCGGGCTCGCCGGGCATGTCCTGCCCGAGCTGCCGGCGCTGCGGCTGGAGAGGGACGAGCATCACCGGCACAAGGACGTCTACGAGCACACGCTGATCGTCCTGGAGCAGGCGATCGCACTGGAGGAGGACGGCCCGGACCTCACCCTCCGCCTGGCCGCGCTGCTGCACGACATCGGTAAGCCACGCACCCGCCGCTTCGAGCAGGACGGCCGGGTCTCCTTCCACCACCACGAGGTGGTCGGCGCCAAGATGACCAAGAAGCGCATGACCGCCTTGAAGTACTCCAACGAGCTGGTGAAGGATGTCTCACGGCTGGTCGAACTTCACCTGCGTTTCCACGGCTACGGAACCGGGGAGTGGACGGACTCGGCGGTCCGCCGGTACGTCCGTGACGCGGGCCCGCTGCTGGACCGCTTGCACAAGCTGACCCGTTCCGACTGCACCACGCGCAACAAGCGCAAGGCGGTGGCACTGTCCCGGGCCTACGACGGCCTGGAGGAGCGCATCGCCCAGCTTCAGGAGCAGGAGGAGCTCGACGCGATCCGTCCCGACCTCGATGGCAACCAGATCATGGAGATTCTGGGGATCGGTCCCGGCCCGGCCGTCGGCAAGGCGTACAAGCACATGCTGGAGCTGCGCCTGGAGAACGGTCCGATGGAGCGTGACGCTGCGGTGGCGGCGCTCAAGGAGTGGTGGGCCGAGCAGGGCTGAGTCGGTCCGGACGATGTTTCACGTGAAACAGTCGTCGGGGGCGGAGAAGCTGAGGGGCGATGTTTCACGTGAAACATCGCCCCTTGTTCTGTACTGCCGGCTGTTCTGTACTACCGGCGCGCGAAGCGGGCCAGCCCGGCGGCGATCACGCCATAGATGACGGCGACGAGAGTCACCAACACGGTCGAGCGGCCGTCCGGCGGAAGCATCAGGGCCGCCACTCCCGCGGCGCCAACGAAAGCGACGTTGAAGAGCACGTCGTACACGGAGAAGACCCGGCCGCGGAAGCCGTCCTCGACGCAGGACTGGACGATCGTGTCCGTGGCGATCTTTGCGCCCTGGGTGATCAGTCCCAGAACGAAGGCCGCGGCCATGAGTGGGCCGATGGCGAAGGGCAGGCCCAGGGCGGGTTCCAGCACCATGGCCGCGCCGGAGCACACCATGATCCAGCGGATGGGACCGAGCCGCCCCGCCGCCCACGGCGTCACCACGGCCGCCGCGAAGAATCCCGCGCCGGACAACGCCAGCGCCGGCCCGAGGAGTCGCAGCCCTTCCTCGGGAGTGTCGGCCAGGGCGTAGCGGCAGAGCATGAGCAGCAGGACGAGGAGGGCGCCGTAGCAGAAGCGCATGAGCGTCATCGCACCCAGAGCCCAGGCCGCTTCCCTGCGCCTCGGCGCGGCCAGGTGCCCCATGGCCGCCAGCAGCTCGCGCGCCGTCGTGGCGAGCGCCACGCCGAGGCGGGGCCGGCCCGGGTGCCGGTCGGGGCCGAGCAGGCCGGGTGCCATGCGCAGGGACGCGAAGCTCGCGCACAGGTACAGGAAGGCGCCGAGCACCACCACCGCCGCGTCGGAGTCCGACGCCACGATCCGCACGCCGAAGGCCAGGGCTCCGCCGGCCGTCGCGGCGAGGGTGCCGGCGGTCGGGGAGAGGGAATTGGCCAGTACCAGGCGCTCGGTGTCGACGACCCGTGGCAGGGCGGCGGACAGTCCCGCGAGGACGAAACGGTTGACGGCCGTGACGCACAGCGCGGACACGTAGAAGAGCCAGTCGGGAGCGTGGCCGAGCATCAGTGCGGCGGTGGCCGCGGCCAGCAGGGCGCGCAGCAGATTGCCGTACACGAAGACCTGCCGGCGTCGCCAGCGGTCCAGCAGGACACCGGCGAACGGTCCGACCAGTGAATAAGGGAGCAGCAGGACCGCCATCGCCGAGGCGATCGCGGCGGCCGAGGTCTGCTTCTCCGGGGAGAAGACGACGTACGCGGCGAGTGCGACCTGGTAGACACCGTCGGCGCCCTGGGACAGCAGGCGGACGCACAGCAGGCGCCGGAAGTTCCCCAGGCGCAGCAGGACGCGCAGGTCACGGACGACGGGCATGGATCACACCCTCACACATGCGGAAGGTCCCCGGGTCGCGGGACCCGGGGACCTTCACAGCCCTGGCAGGAGCGTTCTCGTGCGAGCGGCGCCGGTCGCCTTAGCGCTCGACCTCGCCGCGGATGAACTTCTCGACGTTCTCGCGGGCCTCGTCGTCGAAGTACTGGACCGGCGGGGACTTCATGAAGTACGAGGAGGCGGACAGGATCGGGCCACCGATGCCGCGGTCCTTGGCGATCTTCGCGGCGCGCAGCGCGTCGATGATGACACCGGCGGAGTTCGGGGAGTCCCAGACCTCCAGCTTGTACTCCAGGTTCAGCGGGACGTCACCGAAGGCGCGACCCTCCAGGCGGACGTAGGCCCACTTGCGGTCGTCCAGCCAGGCCACGTAGTCGGACGGGCCGATGTGGACGTTCTTCTCGCCGAGGTCCCGGTCGGGGATCTGCGAGGTGACGGCCTGCGTCTTGGAGATCTTCTTGGACTCCAGGCGCTCGCGCTCCAGCATGTTCTTGAAGTCCATGTTGCCGCCGACGTTCAGCTGCATCGTGCGGTCGAGGATGACACCGCGGTCCTCGAACAGCTTCGCCATGACACGGTGCGTGATGGTGGCGCCGACCTGGGACTTGATGTCGTCACCGACGATCGGCACACCGGCCTCGGTGAACTTGTCCGCCCACTCCTTGGTGCCGGCGATGAAGACCGGGAGGGCGTTGACGAAGGCGACCTTGGCGTCGATGGCGCACTGGGCGTAGAACTTCGCCGCGTCCTCGGAACCGACGGGCAGGTAGCAGACCAGGACGTCGACCTGCTTGTCCTTCAGGACCTGGACGACGTCAACCGGCTCGGCGTCCGACTCCTCGATGGTGGCGCGGTAGTACTTGCCGAGGCCGTCGAGGGTGTGGCCGCGCTGGACGGTGACACCGGTGGTCGGCACGTCGCAGATCTTGATCGTGTTGTTCTCGGAGGCGCCGATGGCGTCCGCGAGGTCAAGGCCGACCTTCTTGGCGTCGACGTCGAACGCGGCGACGAACTCGACGTCGCGGACGTGGTAGTCACCGAACTGCACGTGCATCAGGCCGGGGACCTTGGACGCCGGGTCGGCGTCCTTGTAGTACTCGACTCCCTGCACCAGCGACGCGGCGCAGTTGCCCACGCCGACGATGGCTACGCGAACCGAACCCATTCCGGTTGCTCCCTGTGTGTACGAGTGAGGCCCTGACTGGGACTCACGTGGCGGTGTCGTCGGGCGTATCCGTCCGGGGAGTGTCCCCGGGACGGGGCAGGCCGCCCGTCGATCCAGTGGTGGTGTCCTGCTGAGCGGACCCCCCGGACTCGGAACCCCTCAGGTCCCGCCCGGCCCGCTCGCTCTCGATGAGCTCGTTCAGCCAGCGCACTTCGCGCTCCACGGACTCCATCCCGTGGCGCTGGAGCTCAAGCGTGTAGTCGTCGAGGCGCTCCCGGGTGCGCGCCAGGGAGGCGCGCATCTTCTCCAAGCGCTCCTCCAGGCGGCTGCGCCGGCCCTCCAGGACGCGCATGCGCACATCGCGCGAGGTCTGCCCGAAGAAGGCGAACCGTGCGGCGAAGTGCTCGTCCTCGTACGCGTCGGGACCGGTCTGCGAGAGCAGTTCCTCGAAGTGCTCCTTGCCTTCCGCGGTCAGCCGGTAAACGATCTTGGCGCGGCGTCCGGCGAGGGGAGCGGCGAGTGCGTCGTCGTGGGTGTTCCCGGGTTCCTCGATCAGCCAGCCGTTCGCGACCAGCGTCTTGAGGCAGGGGTACAGCGTCCCGTAGCTGAACGCGCGGAACACACCCAGTGACGTGTTGAGTCGTTTGCGCAGCTCGTAGCCGTGCATCGGGGACTCCCGGAGCAGGCCGAGCACGGCGAACTCAAGGATGCCGGAGCGCCGGCTCATCGTCGCCTCCTCTCGGCCCCGCAGGACCGTCCCGCAGGTCTCGCACTGCCTGGCAGCGTCTTTATCTCGTGCTGATGTATCGACTCGATACATCAGCACGATAGAACGGCGTACCGCACGCGACAAGAGGGTTGGTGGTGAACGGGATCACATCACCGCTTCATTGGAGGCAACTTGCCTGTTTTGGGGTGAACTTCGGAGCTCGGCGCGTTTTGGTGGTGCGTAGTCTGTGCGGCATGACACCACCGGGAACCGCGTGATGCCTGGGGAGCGTCTTCGTCCCTGGTGCAGTACGGGTGAATGCAGGACCGACCACATCCGTACTTCGGGGGGACCGGAAATCAGCCGCCGTTCCAGGCGCGCACGGGTGCGCCTGCCCGAGGAGTAATCGTTCGATGAGCGAGCACCGTCGCAAACCGCCGCAGCCGCAGGGAGGCGGACGTGCCGCGGCCCGACGCGGCCAGTCCGGCTCGTCCTCCGGCCGCCGTGCGGCACCGCGAGGCGCCACCGGGTCCCCTGCCGACTCCTATGGGTCCCGTTCCCCGGGGTCGGAGTCCACGGACCCGGGAGGTGAGGAGCGTTCCTACGGCGGCCGTGCCGAGGCCCGCCGTGCCGCGCAGAGGGGTGGCCGACGCAGAGCGGCCGACAACGCCGGCGGCCGGCGCGGCGGCCCGGGCGGTCCGACCGGTCCCGGGCGCGGCGGCGGTCGTGCGACGACCGCACCCGGCAAGAAGCGGTTCATCGACTACCCGAGGGCCGGCAAGTACGGCTGGCGACGTTGGGTGCCGTCCTGGAAGCTGGTCAGCGGGCTGTTCATCGGCTTCGTCGGCAGCCTGGTCGTGATGGTCGGCGTCGGCTACGCGATGGTCTCCATCCCGAGCGAGAACGATGCGGCCAAGTCCCAGAACAACGTCTACTACTGGGCCGACGGCAGCCAGATGGTGGCGACGGGCACCGGGGTGAACCGGCAGAACGTCACCATCGACAAGATCCCCGAGGCCATGCAGTGGGCCGTGATCTCGGCGGAGAACAAGAGCTTCTACCAGGACTCAGGCGTCGACCCGATGGGTATCGCCCGAGCCCTGGGCAACATGGCCCGGGGCGGTCAGACGCAGGGCGGCTCGACGATCACCCAGCAGTTCGTGAAGAACACCTACCTGAGCCAGGAACAGACCGTCACCCGCAAGTTCAAGGAGATGTTCATCTCCATAAAGGTGGGGACGAGGCTCGACAAGAAACAGATCCTCCAGGGCTATCTGAACACCTCGTACTACGGCCGTGGCGCCTACGGCATCCAGGCCGCCGCGCGCACCTACTACGGCAAGGACGCGCTCGACCTCAAGCCGAGTGAGTGCGCCTTCCTGGCGGCGCTGCTGAAGGGTCCGACGTACTACGACCCGGCCGGCAACGCGGACCTCGACCCGTCGGCGAACGCGAAGGACAACCGGGAGCGTTCCGAGAAGCGCTGGCGCTGGATTCTCGACGAGATGCACAACGACAAGCACCTCTCGGACACCCAGTACCAGGAAGCTATCCAGGAGTACCCCAAGCCCCAGGACCGCAAGGCGACCAAGGGCATGACCGGCCAGATCAGCTACCTCGTCGACACGGCCAAGAAGTACGTCCTGAACCACTCCAAAATCACCGAGGCGCAGTTCGACCAGGGCGGGTACCAGATCTACACGACCTTCGACAAGAAGAGCGTGAACGCCCTGAGTGCGGCCGTGAAGAAGGTCCAGAAGGAGCGCCTCGATCCGAAGCATCGCGATCTGGACAAGTACGTCCAATTCGGTGCGGCGTCGGTGGTGCCGAAGGACGGTGCGATCGTCGCGCTCTACGGCGGTGACGGTTACGAGAACGGACACTTCACCAACAACGCCGACACTTCCGGTGTCCCCGTCGGCTCGACGTGGAAGCCGTTCGTCCTGGCCGCGGCGATGGAGTACGGCACCTACAAGTCCGACGGTGAGGGCATCTCGCCGCTGAGCAAGTACAACGGCAACGACAAGCTCAAGGTGAGGAACCAGGACGGAAGCTACGTCCTGAAGAAGGACGGCTCGGTCTTCTACCAGCGCAACGAGGGCCCCAGGCCCTGGGGCTACGTCACGCTGCGCAAGGCCATGGAGCAGTCCATCAACACCCCGTTCGTGCAGCTCGGCATGGATGTGGGGATGTCGAAGGTCCGAGACGTCGCGAGGGCCTCCGGCATCCTCGACGCAAGCTTCGCCGACCTCAACGCGTCCTTCGCCATCGGCACCTCGACGCCGAGCGCGATCCGGATGGCCGACGCCTACGCGACGTTCGCCGCGTCCGGTGAGCACGCGGATCCGTACTCGGTGACGAGCGTCAAGAAGGACGGCCAGGAACTGCGGAGCTTCATCACCAAGCCCAAGCGGACGCGGGCGATGCCGGAGAACGTGGCCAACAACGTCACGGACACCCTGGAGAACGTGATCCAGAACGGTACGGGTCAGAACGCCAAGGCCCTGGGACGTACCGCGGCCGGCAAGACCGGTACCACCGACAGCAACAAGTCGGCCTGGTTCGTCGGCTACACCCAGCAGCTGTCGACCTCGGTCGCGATGTTCCGCGAGAACCCCAAGGACCACGAGTTGCTGTCCATGAACGGTACGGCGGGCGTGGACTCCATCCATGGTGGTGACATCCCGACCCAGGTGTGGACCGAGTACATGAAGGACGCGCTCAAGGGCAAGAACGACCCGGGCTTCCCGGACGCCATCGAGATCGGCAAGGTCCAGGACGAGGTGGGTGCTCCCTCCCCGACCCCGAGCGTCACCATCACGCCGAGCCCGACGCCGAGCGACTCGCCGAGCCCGACGCCGAGCAAGACGACCACCTCACCGTCTCCGTCGGTGAGCGAGTCCTGCCAGCTCGGCTGGGACCCGAACTGCAACGGCAATGGTGGGGCCAATGGCAATGGCGCCGGAGGCGTGGACACAGGTGGTGTCGACGGGGGCGGAGGCGAGTCGCCGTCACCCACGGTCACGGACACGACCGGGACCGGTAACACCCGAGGGAACGGGAACGGGAACGGAGGCTTCTTCGGGAGCCAGACCGGCTAGTCCGGCGATCTGACCGGTTGGCGACCATATCGCCCACCGAGGGTGTTTCACGTGAAACATGGGCCGCCGCACCCACCAGGTGCGGCGGCCCTCGGTGTTTTCCTGGCCAGGTACGGCAGGATGTGTCCCATGCCCAGTGCAGAGATGACGCCCGCGAGCATGCACGAGCCCGAGTCCGTGCGATCCGCCGTGGCCGAGCCGGTGCAGCCGACGAGGGAGGACGAGGTCGCCGCCGCCGGCAGTGAGCTGATCGGCGGTCCTCTCGGGCGGCACGCCCTGCTGGGAACCTCCTGGTGGACACCCGTGCGGATCGTGGCGCTCGTGGCGATCGGCATGTTCGCCCTCGGCCTCGTCCAGAAGGCGCCCTGCTACCACAGCGGCTGGTTCTTCGGAGCGAGCAGTCAGTACACGCACGCCTGCTACTCCGACATCCCGCACCTCTACCAGGGCCGCGGGTTCGCCGACCATCTCGTGCCGTACTTCGACAAGATTCCCGGCGACATGGACTACCTCGAATACCCGGTGCTCACCGGCGTGTTCATGGAGGTGGCGTCCTGGCTGACCCCGCACAGCGGCAGCATCCAGCACCAGGAGCAGTGGTACTGGTTCGTCAACGCCGGGATGCTGATGGTGTGCGCCGCCGTCATCGCCGTGTGCGTGGCCCGCACCCACCGCCGGCGCCCCTGGGACGGTCTGCTGGTCGCCCTGGCGCCCGCCCTCGCGCTGACCGCGACCATCAACTGGGACCTGCTGGCCGTCGCGCTGACGGCCGCCGCGATGCTGATGTGGTCACGGGGCCGCGCCCTCGCCTTCGGTGTCCTCCTGGGGCTCGCCACGGCCGCCAAGCTGTATCCCGTCCTGCTGCTGGGGCCGCTGCTGGTGCTGTGCTGGCGGGCGGGCAAGTGGCGCGCGTTCTTCCAGGCCGTGTGCGGCGCGGTGGTCGCCTGGCTCGTGGTGAACCTGCCCGTGATGATCACGCACGACGCGACGGGCTTCCACATCCGTGAGGGCTGGGCGAAGTTCTACACCTTCAGCAAGGAGCGCGGCGTCGACTTCGGCTCCTTCTGGCTGATCTGGGCGCAGAACTCCAGCAGCCCGCCCACCACCGAGTTCGTCAACACCGCCGCCACGGTGCTCGTGGTGCTGTGCTTCCTGGGCATCGCCGCGCTGACGTTCACCGCCCCGCGCCGGCCGCGCTTCGCCCAGCTGGCCTTCCTGATGGTGGCCGCCTTCATCCTCACCAACAAGGTCTACTCCCCGCAGTACGTCCTGTGGCTGGTGCCGCTGGTGGTCCTCGCCCGGCCCAAGTGGCGGGACTTCCTGATCTGGCAGGCGTGCGAGGTGGCGTACTTCCTGGGGATCTGGCTGTACCTCGCCTACACGACCAGCGGAGACGCCCACAAGGGCCTGCCCACGCAGGGCTACCACTGGGCGATCGTCGTGCACCTGCTGGGCACGTTGTACCTGTGCGCCGTCGTCGTACGGGACATCCTCATGCCGGAGCGGGACGTGGTGCGCCGGTCCGGTGACGACGACCCGTCGGGCGGAGTGCTCGACGGCGCGGAGGACGTGTTCGTGCTCGGAGTGGGAGCCCATCCGCCGCACGACGCCGCCGACTTCGAGGGGCCTCAGGTGGACTGGGGCCGGCCGGAGACGCTGTCCCACGACGACCGTTCGCTCTGAGCGAACACGCGTCACCCCTCCTCAGTACGCGGCACGCCTCATAGGCACCCGGTCGGCGGTGCACACGAAGGCACGCGGCAGGCGGTGCGCACAGAAGGCCGTATCCGGGAGCACCGGATACGGCCTTCTCGGCGTTGTGGACGGGCTCAGCGGTCCACGAGACGGTCGAACTGGGTCGTGGTGTGCCGCAGATGGGCCACCAGTTCGTCGCCGACCTTCGGCTCGGGGGCGTCCGAGGGCACGAACAGGATCGACACCTGCATGTGCGGCGGCTCGGCGAACCAGCGCTGCTTGCCGCCCCAGACGAACGGGGAGAGGTTCCGGTTGACCGTGGCGAGCCCGGCCCGGGCGACGCCCTTGGCGCGCGGCATGACGCCGTGCAGGGCTTTCGGGGCCTCCAGGCCCACGCCGTGCGACGTTCCGCCCGCCACGACCACCAGGAAGCCGTCCGAGGCCGCCTTCTGCTGCCGGTAGCCGAACCGGTCGCCCTTCGCCACGCGCGTGACGTCCAGGACGGCGCCGCGGTACTCGGTGGCGTCGTGGTCCCCCAGCCACAGCCGCGTGCCGATGCGGGCGCGGAACCGGGTCTGCGGGAACTGCTGCTGGAGCCGGGCCAGGTCGTCCGCCTTGAGGTGGCTGACGAACATCGTGTGCAGCGGCAGCCGTGCCGCGCGCAGCCGGTCCATCCAGCCGATGACCTCCTCGACGGCGTCCGAGCCGTCGGTGCGGTCCAGCGGCAGGTGGATGGCGAAGCCCTCCAGCCGGACGTTCTCTATGGCCTGGTGCAGCTGGGGCAGATCCTGCTCGCTGATGCCGTGCCGCTTCATCGAGGACATCACCTCGATGACGACGCGGGCGCCCACGAGGCCGTACACGCCGTCGATCGACGACACCGAGCGGACGACCCGGTCGGGCAGCGGCACGGGCTCCTCGCCACGCCGGTACGGCGTGAGCACCAGCAGGTCACCGCTGAAGAAGTCCTTGATGCGCGCGGCCTCGTAGGTGGTGCCGACGGCGAGCAGGTCGGCACCGAGCCGTGTGGCCTCCTCCGACAGCCGTTCGTGCCCGAAGCCGTAGCCGTTGCCCTTGCAGACCGGGACGAGTCCCGGGAACTGCTCCTGCACGTGCTTGTGGTGCGCCCGCCAGCGCGCGGTGTCGACGTAGAGCGTGAGCGCCATGGCCGGACCCGGAACCTTTCTCGTGGCTGCGGTGGATCAGAGGTGTGAGAACTGCGAAGGCTATGGAATCAAACGCCCGCGCGGCTCAGCGTCGCGACATGTAGATGTCGAGCGCCTTGTGGAGCAGCTTGTTCAGCGGGAAGTCCCACTCGCCGAGGTACTCGGCGGCCTGGCCGCCGGTGCCGACCTTGAACTGGATGAGGCCGAAGAGGTGGTCGGTCTCATCCAGCGAGTCGGAGATGCCGCGCAGGTCGTAGACGGTGGCGCCGAGCGCGTAGGCGTCGCGCAGCATCCGCCACTGCATGGCGTTGGACGGCCGGACCTCGCGGCCGATGTTGTCCGAGGCGCCGTAGGAGTACCAGACGTGCCCGCCGACGATCAGCATCGTCGCCGCCGAGAGGTTCACCCCGTTGTGGCGGGCGAAGTACAGCCGCATGCGGTTGGGGTCCTCGGTGTTGAGGGCCGTCCACATGCGCTGGAAGTACGACAGCGGGCGGGGCCGGAAGTGGTCTCGGACGGCCGTGATCTCGTACAGCCGCTGCCACTCGGGCAGGTCCTGGTAGCCGCCCTGGACGACCTCGACGCCGGCCTTCTCGGCCTTCTTGATGTTGCGGCGCCACAGCTGGTTGAAGTTCTTGTGGACCTCTTCCAGGGAGCGGTTCGCCAGCGGCACCTGGTAGACGTAGCGGGGCTGCACGTCGCCGAAGCCTGCGCCGCCGTCCTCGCCCTGCTGCCAGCCCATGCGGCGCAGCTTGTCGGCCACCTCGAAGGCGCGCGGCTCGATGAAGTCGGCCTCCAGGTCACGCAGACGCTTGACGTCCGGGTCCTGGATGCCCCTCTTGATCGTGTCAGCGTTCCAGCGGCGGATGATCACCGGCGGGCCCATCTTCACGGAGAAGGCGCCCTGCTGCTTCAGATGCGCCAGCATCGGCTGGATCCAGTCGTCCAGGTTCGGCGCGTACCAGTTGATGACCGGGCCCTCGGGCAGATAGGCGAGGTAGCGCTTGATCTTGGGCAGCTGGCGGTAGAGGACCAGGCCCACGCCGACCATCTGGCCGCTCCTGTCGAACCAGCCCAGGCTCTCCGAGCGCCACTCCGCCTTCACATCTGCCCAGGCCGGGACCTGCATGTGGCTCGCCGCCGGCAGGCTCTGGATGAAGGCCAGATGCTGCTCGCGACTGATGGTCCTCAGGGTCAGGCTCATTCGGGGCGCTCCTCGGGCTGGTGTGTCCCCATGGGTACAGGGGCTCCGGCTCTCGCGCCGAAGCCTACTGCGCCTTGCGAGCGCCCCGACTGGGCGTACGGGGCTTTGAGCCCGGTGGAGTCAGCTGATGATCCCGCCGAACAGGCCGCCGTGGGCCATGCCGATCAGGAAACCGACCCCGGCGGCGCCGAGACCCAGGATCAGGCCGAACCGCTGCCGCGTGGTCACCGAGATCCACTGTCCGTACACGCCCGTGGCCAGTGCCACCAGGCCTGCCCACGAGGTCAACAGGTGAAGGCTGTGGAAGAAGGACGTGATGAAGGACAGCAGGCCGAGGACGAACGTCACCGCCATCAGGGTGTCCTGAAGGGGGTGGGGCTTGCCGTCCGTGGCGAAGAGGGAACCGGCGGTGTTGGGTCGCAATGCCTGTGCCATGGGCACCTCCTGCGGAAGGCGGCGCATCGTAGCGCCGTACACACCCGATGTGTACAGATTGTCGGGGTCGACGGCCGGATTTCAACCGGAAGCGTGTGTGCGGGTAGTCTGTACCGTCTGCACTGGTGTCTGCCCAGACCTGCCCGGGTCACACTGCCGGCGTCCCTGAAGGAACCCCGATTGTCAGTGGCGGCCGATACCGTTGCGTACGCATCACAACCCTCCTGCCACGGAACGACCGTGGCCGCTGAGTCCAAAGGAGGTGGGTTCCACATGCGTCACTACGAGGTGATGGTCATCCTCGACCCCGATCTCGAGGAGCGCGCTGTCTCCCCGCTGATCGAGAACTTCCTGTCCGTCGTCCGTGACGGCGGCGGCAAGGTTGAGAAGGTCGACACCTGGGGCCGTCGTCGTCTCGCCTACGAGATCAAGAAGAAGCCCGAGGGCATCTACTCGGTCATCGACCTGCAGGCCGAGCCTGCGGTCGTCAAGGAGCTCGACCGCCAGATGAACCTGAACGAGTCGGTCCTCCGGACCAAGGTCCTCCGCCCCGAGACCCACTGAGCTTCCCCGCTCAGCTGATCTCGGGATTCGAGTAGCAGCAACAAGCAGCCAGAGCAGCAAACCCGCCGAGAGGTTCCCCCATGGCAGGCGAGACCGTCATCACGGTCATCGGCAATCTTGTCGACGACCCCGAGCTGCGCTTCACCCCGTCCGGTGCGGCGGTCGCGAAGTTCCGCGTCGCGTCCACTCCCCGCACCTTCGACCGCCAGACGAACGAGTGGAAGGACGGCGAGAGCCTCTTCCTGACCTGCTCGGTCTGGCGCCAGGCGGCGGAGAACGTCGCCGAGTCGCTCCAGCGAGGCATGCGCGTCATCGTGCAGGGCCGACTGAAGCAGCGGTCCTACGAGGACCGTGAGGGCGTCAAGCGCACGGTCTACGAGCTGGACGTCGAGGAAGTCGGCCCCAGCCTGCGCAACGCCACGGCCAAGGTCACCAAGACCGCCGGTGGCGCTCGCGGTGGCCAGGGCGGTTACGGCGGCGGTGGCGGCCAGGGTGGCGGCGGCTGGGGCGGTGGCCCCGGTGGCGGCCAGCAGGGCGGCGGCGCTCCGGCCGACGACCCGTGGGCGACCGGCGCTCCCGCCGGTGGCAACCAGGGTGGCGGCGGCTGGGGCGGAGGCTCCGGCGGCGGTGGCGGCTACTCGGACGAGCCCCCCTTCTAAACCTTCGGGCCAGGCCTTCCGGGCCGGTCCGGGTCGAGGGCGGGTCGTATCCCAACTTCTTGATCACACAGGAGAAACACCATGGCGAAGCCGCCTGTGCGCAAGCCGAAGAAGAAGGTCTGCGCTTTCTGCAAGGACAAGGTCACGTACGTGGACTACAAGGACACGAACATGCTGCGGAAGTTCATTTCCGACCGCGGCAAGATCCGTGCCCGCCGCGTGACCGGCAACTGCACGCAGCACCAGCGTGACGTCGCCACGGCCGTCAAGAACAGCCGTGAGATGGCGCTGCTGCCCTACACGTCCACCGCGCGATAAGGGAAGGGTGACCGACTCATGAAGATCATCCTCACCCACGAGGTCTCCGGCCTCGGTGCCGCGGGCGACGTCGTCGACGTCAAGGACGGTTACGCTCGCAACTACCTGATCCCGCGGAAGTTCGCTATCCGCTGGACCAAGGGTGGCGAGAAGGACGTCGAGCAGATCCGCCGTGCTCGCAAGATCCACGAGATCCAGACCATCGAGCAGGCCAACCAGGTCAAGGCGCAGCTTGAGGGCGTGAAGGTCCGTCTGGCCGTCCGCTCCGGAGACGCCGGCCGTCTCTTCGGTTCCGTCACCCCGGCCGACATCGCGTCCGCGATCAAGGCTTCCGGTGGCCCCGAGGTCGACAAGCGCCGCATCGAGCTGTCCGCTCCGATCAAGACCCTGGGCGCCCACGAGACGTCCGTGCGTCTGCACCCCGAGGTTGCCGCCAAGGTCAACGTCGAGGTCGTCGCGGCCTGATCGCCGCGTGATCGCCGTGCTCGCTTGAGCCGGTGAAAGGGGCCGCACCCTTCATTGGGTGCGGCCCCTTTCCCATGTCCGCGGCTCTCCAGGCCGGGCTCCCACGACGGGGCTACCGTCATCGGGACGGCAGCATGTTTCACGTGAAACGGTCAGCGGGTCGCGCCCGTCACGATCCAGCGGCCCGAGCGGGTCCGCAGCCACAGGGTCAGCATCCGGACCGCCATCATCAGCGTCATCGCGGCCCAAAGGGCGGTGAGTCCGCCGCCGAACGTGGGAACGAGCAGGGCCGCGGGAGCGAACACCACCAGGGTGACGACCATGGCCCAGGCCAGATAGGGGCCGTCTCCCGCGCCCATGAGCACTCCGTCGAGGACGAAGACGATGCCGCAGATGGGCTGCGACAGCGCGACGAGCAGCAGGGCCGGCAGAGCGGCGTCCTTCACCAGGGAATCGCTGGTGAACAGTGGCAGGAAGAGCGGTCGTGCGGCCACCACGAGGAGGCCCAGCACGGCTCCGGTCGCGATGCCCCAGTGGACCATGCGGCGGCAGGCTTCACGGGCTCCCTGGGCGTCGTCCGCTCCGAGGTAGCGGCCGATGATGGCCTGTCCCGCGATCGCTATCGCGTCGAGCGCGAAGGACAACAGGCTCCACAGGGAGAGGACGATCTGGTGTCCGGCGATGTCGGCGTCACCGAGACGGGCCGCGACCGCTGTGGCGATCATGAGGATCGCCCGCAGGGACAGCGTACGGACCAGCAGAGGGACGCCGGCCTGAGCCGAGGCCCGGATGCCGGCGGCATCCGGCCGGAGGGACGCGCCGTGCCGGCGGGCCCCGCGGACGACGACGGTCAGGTAGACGGCTGCCATGCCGCACTGTGCGATGACCGTGCCCCAGGCCGAACCGGCGATACCGAGCCCGGCACCGTAGACGAGTCCCGCGTTGAGCGCGGCGTTGGCGACGAATCCCGCGACGGCTACGTAGAGCGGGGTCCTGGTGTCCTGGAGGCCGCGCAGCACCCCGGTCGAGGCCAGGACGATGAGCATGGCCGGGATGCCCAGTGCGGAGATGCGCAGATAGGTGATGGCGTAGGGAGCCGCGGTCGAGGAGGCGCCGAAGAGGTCCACGATGCCGGGTGCGAGGGGCAGGACGACGGCGATGACGGCGAGGCCGAGCAGCAGCGCCAGCCAGATGCCGTCCATGCCCTGACGGATGGCTGCCGGGAGATCGCCGGCGCCGACGCGGCGGGCCACGCCGGCCGTGGTGGCGTAGGCGAGGAAGACGAAGACACTCACGGCGGTGGTGAGGAGCGCCGAGGCGACGGCGAGACCGGCGAGCTGGGCGGTCCCGAGATGGCCGACGATGGCACTGTCCGCCATGACGAAGAGAGGCTCGGCGACGAGGGCGCCGAAGGCCGGGACGGCCAGCGCGACGATTTCTCGGTCGTGCCGACGCAGGGCGGCCTTGGGGATCTCTGGAGCCTGTGTCATGAGCATCAATGTAATCGTCCACAGGTAAGAGATGCAAGCCGCTAGTGGTCCTTACTCTTGATCGCGGGCCGTGTCCTTTCGGGTGCCGTTCGAAGCGATCTTGGCCCGACTGGGGAAGTTTTTTCTCTGCACAGCCGGTGGATCATAAATGCGCAGGTCAGAGGCTTGGTCTTGAGGGGATCGAGGGCTTGTTCACAGGGCTTTCCACCGGGTCGTGCACAGGTTTCGGCGAGTTCTCCACAGCATCGGGGCCGTCGTCCACATGCCCTGTGGATAACCAGATTGGCTGACGGTGCCGACGGGCCTACGGTGGTCCGGCGCCCGCTCCCTCGCCGGGCCCCGAAGGCGTCCTTCTTCGGGCCGGGGAACCGTCACAAACCCGACGCGCGAGAACCGGAGTTGGGCGTCTTGTTTGTCAGTGTCGTGCCGTACAAAAGAGGACACGGCGAGGTCCGCCGTGCGCACGGGAGGAGGTGGCTCGGTGAGCATTTCCGAGCCCTTGGACGATCCATGGGCCGACAGCGGGCCCAGTGATCGTCTGCCGGCCTCCCGTCGGCGCGGTGACGTCGGCCGGGGTCGTGACGAGCAGCACGACCGGGGCCGGGAGAACGGCGCCTGGGACGGCGGGGGTTCGTCCTTCGAGCGGGTGCCGCCGCAGGATCTGGACGCCGAGCAGTCCGTGCTGGGCGGCATGCTGCTGTCCAAGGACGCCATCGCCGATGTCGTCGAGATCCTCAAGGGCCACGACTTCTACAAGCCCGCGCACGAGACGATCTACCAGGCCATTCTGGACGTCTACGCCAAGGGCGAGCCGGCCGACCCGATCACCATCGCCGCCGAACTCACCAAGCGTGGTGAGATCAACAAGGTCGGCGGCGCCGCGTACCTGCACAGCCTCGTCCAGACCGTTCCGACGGCGGCCAACGCCGAGTACTACGCGGAGATCGTCCACGAGCGGGCCGTCCTGCGCCGCCTGGTCGAGGCCGGTACGCGCATCACGCAGATGGGATACGCGGCCGACGGAGACGTGGACGAGATCGTCAACCGCGCCCAGGCCGAGATCTACGCCGTCACCGAGCAACGCACCAGCGAGGACTACCTCCCGCTCGGCGACATCATGGAAGGCGCCCTCGACGAGATCGAGGCGATCGGCTCGCGCAGCGGCGAGATGACAGGTGTGCCCACAGGCTTCACGGACTTCGACTCGCTGACCAACGGCCTCCACCCGGGCCAGATGATCGTCATCGCGGCCCGTCCCGCCATGGGTAAGTCGACCCTCGCCCTGGACTTCGCGCGGGCCGCCTCCATCAAGCACAACCTTCCGAGCGTCATCTTCTCCCTCGAAATGGGCCGCAACGAGATCGCGATGCGCCTGCTGTCCGCCGAGGCCCGGGTCGCCCTGCACCACATGCGGTCCGGCACGATGACCGACGAGGACTGGACGCGGCTCGCCCGCCGCATGCCGGACGTGTCGGCCGCGCCGCTGTACATCGACGACTCCCCGAACCTGTCGATGATGGAGATCCGCGCCAAGTGCCGGCGCCTGAAGCAGCGCAACGACCTGAAGCTGGTCGTCATCGACTACCTCCAGCTGATGCAGTCCGGTGGTTCCAAGCGCGCCGAGAGCCGTCAGCAGGAGGTCTCGGACATGTCCCGTAACCTCAAGCTGCTCGCGAAGGAGCTGGAGATCCCGGTCATCGCGCTCTCGCAGCTCAACCGTGGTCCCGAGCAGCGCACCGACAAGAAGCCGATGGTGTCCGACCTGCGTGAGTCCGGCTCCATCGAGCAGGACGCCGACATGGTCATCCTGCTGCACCGTGAGGACGCGTACGAGAAGGAGTCCCCGCGCGCGGGCGAGGCGGACCTGATCGTCGCCAAGCACCGAAACGGTCCGACGGCGACCATCACGGTCGCCTTCCAGGGCCACTACTCGCGGTTCGTGGACATGGCCCAGACCTGATCCACCGGGCACATCCGCGGTTGTAGGCGGGGGCGCCGGCGGGCCCGGCCGGGGGCGCGCGGCAAATGCATTCGACGCCCGCCGCCGCACCAGGTGGACTGGGCCCATGACGAGAACTCAGGAAGCGCTGCTCCCCGCCACCCGCCGGGCCTTGCTCCACCGCATCGCCGTCGCGCAGGCCGAAGGACGGGCGCCGTCACTGGTCGCCGCCGTGGTACGGGACGGGCAGGCCGTGTGGCACGGGGCGCGGACCTCGGTGGACGGGCACGGACCGGACGAGACCGTGCAGTACCGGATCGGATCCATCACCAAGACCTTCACCGCCGTACTGGTGATGCGGCTGCGGGACGGGGGCGTCCTCGATCTCGGTGACCCGCTGGAGAAGCACCTGCCGGGCACCGGCGCGGGGGAGTCGACGATCGCGGAACTGCTCGCGCACACCGCCGGGTTGGCGGCCGAATCGCCCGCGCCCTGGTGGGAGCGCACGCCTGGCTCCCTGCGGCCCGCGCTGAGCGATGTGCTCGGGGAACAGCCCCTCCTGCATCCCGTCGGCCGACGGCACCACTACTCCAACCCCGGCTACACGGTTCTCGGTGCCTTGGTGGAGGAACTGCGCGGCGCGCCCTGGGAGGAGGTGCTGCGCGCGGAGATCCTGGAGCCGCTGGGCCTGCACCGGACGAGCACGCAGCCGGAGCACCCGCACGCGGGCGGATGGGCGGTGCATCCATGGGCCGACGCGATGCTTCCCGAGCCGACGGAGGACCTGGGCCGGATGGCTCCGGCCGGCCAGCTCTGGTCGACCACCGGGGACCTGGCGCGGTTCGCCGCGTTTCTGGCCCGCGGAGACGAGCGGGTCCTGAGTGCGGAATCCGTTCGGGAGATGCGCACTCCGGCGGCGCCCGCCGAGGCCGCGGATGTGGTGGACGGGGACACGTACGGCCTGGGCATGCAGATCCAGTGCCGTGACGGCCGGCTGCTCGTCGGGCACTCCGGTTCCCTGCCGGGGTTCCTGGCGAACCTCACGATCAGCGTGGAGGACGACGTGGCCGCGGTGGTGCTCGCCAACTGCACCAGCGGTCCGCTGCTGGGTGCCGTAGGAGCGGACCTCGTCCGGATCGTCGCGGAGGCGGAGCCGCGCATCCCTGAACCCTGGCGACCGCTGAGGGAGGTCGACCCGGCCGTGCTGGGGCTCGTGGGGCAGTGGTACTGGGGCACCCACGCCTTCGGCCTGCGTGCGACCGCCGACGGCCTGCTCGCGCTGGCGCCACTGGCGGGTGGCGGACGGAAAGCCCGCTTCCGCGCGAACGGCGACGGCACCTGGACGGGGCTGGAGGGGTACTACGCCGGTGAGCTGCTGCGGCCCGAACGGCGCCCGGACGGGTCGGTGAGCCATCTGGATCTCGGCTCATTCGTGTTCACCCGGCAGCCGTACGACCCCGAGGCCCCGGTGCCCGGTGGCGTGGATCCGGAGGGATGGCGGGGCATCGGCTAGCCCGGATATGCGCAGGGGGTGTGTTTCACGTGGAACACACCCCCCGCCCTGTTCTTCGGGCCGCCGTCAAAGGCGCAGCTTGAAGCCCTCGTGTGAGGCGGTGAAGCCCAGCCTCTCGTAGAAGCGGTGAGCATCGGTCCGCGTCTTGTCGGACGTGAGCTGCACCATCTGGCAGTCGAGTCGCCGGGACGTGTCGATCGCCCACTCGATCAGCCGGCCGCCCAGCCCGCTGCCCCGCTCGTCGGCGTGGATGCGTACGGCCTCGATGAGTGCACGAGTGGCCCCTTTGTGCGAAAGCCCGGGGATGATCGTCAGCTGGAGAGTCCCGATCACACGGCCTTCGCGCACGGCGACCACCACGTGCTGGTTGGGGTCGGCGGCAAGACGTTCCAGTGCGTTCCGATACGGCGTGAGATCGCCGGGTGACTCGCGCTGGGCCCCGAGTGGGTCGTCGGCGAGCATCGCCACGATCGCCGGGAGGTCGTCGGCGGTCGCGGCACGTATCTCAAGATCGTCCATGGGCGCACCCTACGCGGGCACGTTCAGGGACTCCACCACTCGCACCAGCGGTGCCAGTTCGGGGCTTTGAGCGGCGCTGTCCAGGGCCTCGCGCAGGGCGGCGTCATTGGTGGGCCGTGCCTCCTCCAGCAGCCGCAGGCCCGCCGGGGTGACGTTGGTGTAGATGCCGCGCCGGTCGGTGGGGCACAGGTAGCGCTCCAGCAGTCCGCGGTCCTCCAGCCGGGTCACCAGACGGGTGGTGGCGCTCTGGCTGAGCACGACCGCGTCGGCGACCTGCTTCATCTGGAGATGCCCGCCCTCGCCTTCGTGCTGTCTGCTGAGGACGTCCAGCAGTGAGTACTCGCGGACGCTCAGGTCGTGCTTGGCCTGTAGAGCGCGCTCGATGTGCGCCTCGATCCGTCCGTGCAGCGCAGAAAGGGCGCACCAGCCCTGTGCGAGGGCGGTGAGCGCGGGGTCCGTCGCTGTCATTGGCGTTTTCCTCCGTCCCGGAGTGGCTCCTCACAAGAGTAGAGCACCGCCGCAATAGACGTCGCTTGCATTTATCCCGCGTCTGCAACTATTGTGGGCGAACGCAAAGCGCTCCTGCAATCGTCTGGGAAGGTGTCCCCCCTCATGCCTCTCGCGCTTCTGGCCCTCGCGATCGGGGCCTTCGGAATCGGTACGACCGAGTTCGTGATCATGGGCTTGCTGCCCGAGGTCGCGAGTGACTTCGGGGTCTCCATCCCCACGGCGGGCCTGCTCGTGACCGGGTACGCGCTCGGCGTGGTCATCGGCGCCCCGCTGATGACCGTGCTCGGCACCAAGGTCCCGCGCAAGCGGATGCTGATGCTGCTCATGGGCCTGTTCATCGCCGGCAACCTGCTCTCGGCCGTCGCCCCGGTCTTCGCGGTCATGCTGATCGGACGAGTGGTCGCCTCGCTCGCCCACGGTGCCTTCTTCGGCATCGGCTCGGTCGTCGCCGCCGAGCTGGTCGCGCCCCACAAGAAGGCCGGCGCCATCGCAATGATGTTCACCGGTCTGACCATCGCCAACGTCATCGGCGTCCCGCTGGGCACGTTCATCGGGCAGAGCGCCGGCTGGCGCGTCACCTTCGGCATCGTCGCAGCCCTCGGTGTCGTCGGCCTCGCCGGTATCGCCAAGCTCGTTCCCGAGCTGCCGCGGCCCGAGGGCGTACACCTGCGCCACGAGCTGGCCGCCTTCAAGAACGCCCAGGTCCTGCTGGCCATGGCGATGACCGTCCTCGGCTTCGGTGGTGTCTTCGCGGCCATCACCTACATCGCCCCGATGATGACCCACATCGCCGGCTTCGCCGACGGATCGGTCACCTGGCTGCTGGTCCTGTTCGGCCTCGGCATGGTGGCCGGCAACCTCATCGGCGGCAAGTTCGCCGACCGTGCCCTGATGCCGATGCTGTACGTCTCCCTGGGGGCCCTCGCCGTCGTACTGGCGCTCTTCACACTCACCGCCCACAACAAGATCGCGGCGGCGGTGACCATCGCCCTGATCGGCGCCCTCGGCTTCGCCACCGTGCCGCCGTTGCAGAAGCGCGTCCTCGACCAGGCGCACGGCGCTCCGACGCTCGCCTCGGCCGTCAACATCGGCGCCTTCAACCTGGGCAACGCCCTGTCCGCCTGGCTCGGCGGCCTCGTGATCGCGGCCGGCTTCGGTTACACGTCCCCCAACTGGGTCGGCGCCGCGCTCGCCGCCGCCGCGCTGGTCCTCGCCTTCCTCTCGGCGGCCCTGGAGCGCCGTGACGGCGCCCACGGGACCGTGACCGCTTCCGGCGCACCGGCGGAGCAGCGGACGCCCGTCCACCACTGAGCGCCCGCCCTCGGACGCCTCACACCCACAGACCTCCGTACCGGGGCCCTCCCGGTACGGCAAGCACCCACCACAGCACCACCTGAGGAGACATCTCCATGACCACCACCGCCGTCGCCCCGCTCACCATCGAGGACGCCGAGCTGCTGGTCGCCACCGCCCGCCGGGCGGCCGAGGACGCCGGAGTCGCCGTCAGTGTCACCGTCCTGGACGCCGGCGGCCACCTGCTCGCCTTCCGCCGGGACGACCGCGCCGTGCTGATCTCCGGCGAGACCAGCACCCGCAAGGCCTACACGGCTCTCCAGCTGAACGCGCCCACCGCCGACCTCGTCGACGCCGTCCAGCCCGGCGGCCTCTTCCACACCCTGCCCACGGCGCTCGACCGGCCCCTGCTGTTCATCGCGGGCGGTGTCCCGGTCCACCGCGACGGCCGGCTGGTCGGCGCGATCGGTGTCGGCGGCGGTGCTCCGGACCAGGACCACGGCTTCGCCACCGCGGCCGTGCAGGCGCTCGTCTGAGCCACAACAACAGCCCGGACCACATGACACCGGCCCCGCCGCTCCGAGCGGCGGGGCCGGTGCGCGTCGTACGAGGACTCAGCCCGCGGCGACCGTCAGCGGTGCGAACCGCCGGGTCCAGTCCCCCGGCAGTTCCGTGATGCCACAGGTCATCACCGAGTTGACGGCCACGGAGGCCAGACCACGCTCCTTCGCCCAGGTCAGCAGCTCTTCATGGCGCACGTCGATGTCGGTCCGCAGCGGACGGTCCGTGTGGGCCGCCAGCGAGGCCACCAGTGCCTTGGCGGTCTCCGTGTCCCGGGCGATCAGCGGACCGACGACATGGGTGTCCATGTTGGGCCACGCGGCGGTGTAACCGATGAGGCGGCCGTCCTCCTCGGCCACCCGGAGTTGATCGGCGAAGGCGGGCAGGCGGGTGATGAGAGAGGTGCGATCGGTGCCGAACACTTCCTCGTCGAGGCGCAGGATCGCCGGGAGATCCTCTGCGGTGGCGGCACGCGTGGCGACCCCTTCATCCCGGCCGCCGGGGGTGAAGCGGCCCGTCAGCATCTCCGCCCGGCCCGTCACCTTGAAGCCCAGTTCCTCGTACAAGGGACGGCCGTACGGCGTGGCGTGCAGAGTCAGGGGAGTCGTCCCCATGCTGGACACGACGTGCCGCATCAGGCGGCGTCCGACGCCCCGGCGGGCGTGACGTTCGGCCACCAGAACCATGCCGATGGCGCCGAGATCCGGCCGCCCCCACGCGCCGTACTCCGTGACCACGCACGCGGCGACGAGGCCGCCCTCGGGGTCGTCGATACCGAAGCCCTTCCCGGCTGTGAGCAGGAAGCCCCACTTGTGTTCCTCGCGTGGCCACCCCCGGTCTTCGGACAGGTCGGCGCAGGCGGTGAGATCGCGTAGCGTCAGGCGGCGAATGGGCAGAGCGGTGAGGGAAGGAGTTGGCACGCAGGTCAGGCTGTCCGACCGGCACCCCCGCCGTCCACCCGTTTCGAGACGGACGCACGTGCTTTTGGCCATCCCGTGGCCCTGCGCTCAGCCCGTGGACAGCTCTGCGTGTTTCACGTGAAACATCGGCGGCCTACTAGCCTCGGGCCATGGCGAGACTTCATCTCTTCGATCTCGATGGCACCTTGCTGCACGGAACGACCGCTCCAGTGGAGATTTCGCGCCAGTTGGGCCTGGAGGCAGAGACGGTGGCACTGGACCGTGCGATCGCGGAGGGCCGGATCGGTCCGCCGCAGTACGCGGCCCTGGTGTACGACCTCTGGGCGGACCTGACCGAGGAACATGTGCGGGCCGCGTTCGAGGCGGCTCCCTGGCTGACCTGAATCCGTGAGGTCTGGACGGAGATCAGAAGCGCGGGCGAGTACTGCGCGGTGGTGTCTCTCTCGCCCTCCTTCTTCGTGGAACGCCTCCTCGACTGGGGTGCCCACGCGGCGCACGGGTCGCGTTTCCCGGCCGTGCCGTTCACCGAGCCTGTCGATCCCTCCGGGGCGCTCAACGCAGCGGCCAAGGTGACCATCGCGAACCGGCTCTGCGCGGAGTTCGGGGTGGCGCGAGCCGACTGCGTGGCGTACGGCGACTCGTCGTCGGACAGGGAGTTGTTTGCTGCCGTACCGGTTTCCGTGGCCGTCAACGCCGATGCGCACCTGGCCGGACTGGCGACCCATTCGTACACGGGACGGGATCTGTGGGATGCCTATGAACTGGTCGGGCCTGCCCGGTAGTTGAGCGACGTCGCCGCTCGCCCGTCCTGTCCTCTCGGCGGAACGAGGAGGGACTTGTGTGCGTGCCGACGACCGGTAGGGTCGACTCCGGTTCACGTCCGGGATGGAGTGCGCCTTCTGGGAGGAGGGTGCGCACGACCGCAAGATGTTCGAGGCGAGGGCACACCATGGATGCTCCGACCACCCCGCCGGGGGAGAACGCCGTGTCGGGCGGGGGCGGCTGGTTCATGCCGCGCCAGGGAGCATCGGAGCCGCTCCCGAACGGTGATCAGGGCGCGTCCGAGGAGTCGCTGCGTGTGCCCGTGCGGCGGTCGGCCCCCGTTGCTGAGGAGGGCTCGCCGGACGCCCTTCTCATCCGCCGCACGATGACCGAGATCGGCCCCGACGCCGACAGGGCCACCTCCTACTTCTACGCTCTCCTCTTCGTCCGCCACCCCGAACTGCGGTCCCTGTTCCCGGCCGCGATGGACACCCAGCGGGACCGCCTGCTGAAGGCACTGCTCACGGCGGCCGAGCACCTGGACAACACCCCGGTCCTCGTCGACTACCTGCGGAACCTGGGCCGCGGACACCGCAAGTATGGGACGCGGGCCGAGCACTACCCGGCCGTGGGCGAATGCCTCATCGGCGCGTTGAGCAAGTACGCCGCCACCGTCTGGAACCCGGAGACGGAGGCCGCCTGGGTGCGGGCCTACACGACGATGTCCCAGGTCATGATCGACGCGGCGGCGGCCGACGAACTGCGTGCCCCGGCCTGGTGGCAGGCGCAGATCGTCACGCATGATCTGCGGACCCCGGACGTCGCGATCCTCACCGTCCGCCCCGACCAGCCCTATCCCTTCCTCGCCGGCCAGTACGCGAGCGTGGAGACACCCTGGTGGCCCCGGGTGTGGCGGCCCTACTCCTTCGCCTCCGCGCCCCGCTCGGACGGACTGCTGACGTTCCATGTGAAGGCCGTCCCGGCCGGCTGGGTCTCCAAGGCGCTGGTCCACCGTGCCCGGCCCGGAGACGTCATACGCCTCGGACCGCCGACCGGTTCGATGACCGTCGACCACACCACCGACAGCGGACTGCTCTGCCTGGGCGGCGGCACCGGCATAGCGCCCATCAAGGCCCTGGTGGAGGACATCGCCGGCCGCGGCGAACGCCGCCCGGTCGAGGTGTTCTACGGGGCGCGCACCGATCACGACCTGTACGACATCGACACCATGCTCAGGCTCCAGCAGCGTCACCCCTGGCTGTCGGTCCGGCCCGTCATCGACCAGCGGACGCATCTCCGGTTCCCCGAAGCCATCCGCGCCTATGGTCCGTGGGCCGAGTACGACGCCTATCTCTCGGGTCCGCCCGGAATGATCCGCAGCGGCATCGGCATCCTCCGGGACATCGGCATCCCGGTCGGCCGCATACGGCACGACGCGGTGGAGGAACGGCTCGTCGGCGCGGGCTGACCGCGCCTAGCCGAGGTCAGGGGCGTGCATGGCCCGTACCCCTTCGATGTTCCCGTCCAGGTAGTGGCGCAGGGACAGCGGGACGAGATGGACGGAAGCGATGCCGACGCGGGTGAACGGGATGCGGACGATCTCGTATTCACCGGCCGGCTCGTCCACTTCGGGGCCGTGACGCAGGGAGGGGTCCATGGACTCCAGCCGGCAGACGAAGAAGTGCTGCACCTTCACGCCGGTCGCGCCGCCGTCCTCACCGATGTGCTCCACCGTGTCCACGAAACACGGCACCACGTCGGTGATCTTGGCGCCGAGTTCCTCCTCCACCTCACGGTGCAGGGCGTCCACGACGGTGGAGTCCCCGGGTTCGACTCCTCCACCGGGGGTGACCCAGTAGGGATCGACACCGGGCTTGGTGCGCTTGATCAGGATCAGGTCGTCACCGTCCAGGAGAACGGCACGGGCGGTGCGCTTGACCACGGGTCGGACGGTCATGGGAGAAATGTGGCCCGGCTGGTTCCACGTGAAACATCGCAAAGTGCCACGACATGACCGCAGTGCGTGCATCCCGGGCGGACGGGGTCAGCCCCAGGCCGTGGCGGCACGCTGGAGCCACTCATGGGCCCGGCCGATATGGGGCAGGGCGAGCGTGCCGGTCCGCACCACCAGGAAGTACGTACGCAGGGGCGGGACCACCGGATCGTGCAGGGTGACGATCGTGCCGTCCTCCAGTGCCGGGGCACACAGGTAGCGGGGCAGTACCGCCAGTCCGGCCCCGGCGATGACGCAGGAGAGCACGGCACGCAGATCCGGGACGACGACCGTGCCCGTGGTGGCCGGGCGGGAGTCGAAGACGGAGGCCCAGTAGCGCGAGACGAACGGCAGCGACTCGTGGACCTCGACGAGCGGCAGGTGCTTCAGGGCCGGGGCGCCCTTCAGCCGCAGGGCGTCCGAGCCGATCCGCTCCGTCCAGCGCGGGGCGGCGACCAGCACATGCTCCTCGTCGCAGAGCGGAGTGGCGGTGAGCAGGGCCCCGCGCGGCCACGCCGTGCTGATGGCCAGATCATGAAGGCCGCAGGCCAGCCCCTCCAGCACCTCCTCGGTCGTCCCGAAGGAGGCCCGTAGCGCGAAGCTCCGGCCGTCGTCACCGGTCAGCTCGCTGAGCGCCGGCAGAGCACGTTCGGCGGTGAACTCCGGAGGCCCGGCCAGGTGCAGCGTCCGTGACAAGGACTCGTCGTCCAGGCCGCTCTCCACTATCTCCACCAGGGCGTCGAGATGCGGTGCGGCCCTGTGCGCGAGTTCGTCGCCGACGGTCGTCGGGGTCACTCCACGCGCCTGACGGAGGAACAGCGGTCTGCCGAGCTGGCGCTCCAACGTCCGGATCTGCGAGGTGACAGCGGGCTGGGAGAGGCCGAGCAGAGCGGCGGCGCGGGTGAAGGAACCGGCTCGGTGCACGGCGACGAAGGTCCGCAGCAAGGCCAGATCCATGGCACGCCCTCCCGTGTCGTTGCCCCCTCCGGCCCCCAGGCAGGCACCAACTATAAATAAGTCGATAGGTCTCTGTCGTTAGCGTGATTGGACACTGACGCAGAGTCAACTAGCCTGGTTCGCACGGTCTTTCCCAGGAAAGCCGCAGGCGGTCCGAGCCACGAGGGGGGAGGCTCGGACCGTCCTGACGACGGCGGCGGAAGACGCGGACGCTACTCGGCGGACTCGTCCAGGGCGCGCAGCACGTCGGCCACCAGATCCTCGGGGTCCTCCGCGCCGACGGACATGCGGATGAAACCCTCCGGGACGGCGTCCCCGCCCCAGCGACGGCGGCGTTCGGCGGTGGACCGCACCCCGCCGAAACTCGTCGCGTCCTCCACCAGCCGCAGGGCAGCCAGGAAACGCTCGGCACGCGTGCGCGTGGGCAGGGTGAAGGAGACGACGGAGCCGTAGCGGCGCATCTGCTGCGCGGCGATCTTGTGCGAGGGGTCGTCGGACAGGCCCGGGTAGCGCAGGCCCGAGACCTCGGGCCGCTGCCGCAGCGCCTCCGCGACGGCGAGGGCCGTGGCGTTCTGCCGGTCGACGCGCAGCTGGAGCGTGGCGATGGACCGGTGCGCGAGCCAGGCCTCCATGGGACCGGAGATCGCGCCGACGATCTTGCGCCAGCGGCGCACGGCGGCCATCGCCTCGGCGTCGCGGCCGGTGACGTATCCCAGCAGGACATCGCCATGGCCGGTGAGCTGCTTGGTGCCGCTGGCCACGGAGAAGTCGGCGCCCAGTTCCAGCGGGCGCTGGCCGAGCGGGGTGGCGAGGGTGTTGTCGACGGCCACCAGGGCGCCCCGCGCGTGGGCCGCCTCGGCCAGGCGCCGGATGTCGCAGACGTCGAGCCCGGGGTTGGACGGCGACTCGATCCACAGCAGCCGCGCCCCGTCGAGCACCTCCAGCTGGGCGTCCCCGCCGGTCGGCGCGGTGCGCACCTCGATGCCGTACGCCTCCAGCTGGGCGCCGACCATCGGCAGCACCTGATAGCCGTCGGACGGCAGCACGACCGCGTCCCCGGCGCGCAGCTGGGAGAACAGCACGGCGGAGATCGCCGCCATGCCGGAGGCGAAGACCAGCGTCTCGGTGTCCTCCCGCCCGGGTGCCTCCAGCTCGCTGACGGCCCGCTCCAGCAGTGTCCAGGTCGGGTTGTCGTCACGGCCGTACGCATACGGTCCCGAGACCTCGCCGGGCAGGTGGAAGTGGGCCGCGAACACCGGTCCGGGCAGGGTCGGCTCGTTCTTGGCCGGCTCCGGCAGTCCCGCACGTACCGCGCGCGTGCCGTCGCCGACGCGGCCCTCGTTCTTCGTGGCGTCGCTCATGCGGCCCGTCCTTCCAGCTCGTCCCGTACGGCGGCGAGCAGACCGGTGCTCGCCGCCTCCACCATCTCAAGGCACTCCTCGAAACCGTCCCGGCCCCCGTAGTACGGGTCCGGCACGTCGAGGTCGTCACCGGCGGCGGGGTCGTAGGAGCGCAGCAGGCGTATCTTGCGCGCGTCCTCCTCGGTCGGCGCGAGGCGGCGCAGGGCCTTGAGATGGCCGGTGTCGAGGGCTATCACGAGGTCGAGGCGGGCGAACCACGACGGCAGGAACTGGCGGGCGACGTGCTCGCTGTCGTAACCGTGCTCCTCCAGCACCGAGACGGTACGCGGGTCGGCGGGCTCCCCCTCGTGCCAGCCGCCGGTGCCGGCGCTGTCCACCGCCACCAGGTCCTCCAGTCCGGCCTCCGCCACGCGCGCGCGGAAGACGGATTCGGCCATCGGGGAGCGGCAGATGTTGCCGGTGCACACGAAACAGACGCGGTAGGTCATGCGCTCAGTCCTCGTCGGGCAGGACGACGTGCAGCGCCCAGGAGACGACGGAGACGATCAGACCGCCGAGGACGGCCGTCCAGAAGCCCTCCACATGGAAACTCAGGTCCAGCTTGCCGCACACCCAGGAGGTCAGCAGCAGCATCAGCGCGTTCACGACCAGGGTGATCAGGCCCAGGGTCAGGATGAACAGCGGGAAGGTGAGCACCTTCACGATCGGCTTGACCAACCAGTTCACCAGGCCGAAGATCAACGCGACAACGATCAGCGTGCCGGCCTTCTTGGCGGTGCTGTCACCCGTCAGGGTGATCTTGTCGAGCAGCCACACCGCGACCGCCAGGGCGCCTGCGTTGGCGATCGTCTTGACTACGAAATTCTTCATGTGTCTGATCGTGGCAGACCGGGCGGACCCTGGCCGGACGGACGGCGAGCGGTCCGGCGGCGGGCAGCGGAACAGCGAGCAGTGAGGCGAGGGCGGCAGCGGCGATGAAGGCATTCCGGCTGGACGATCTGGAGGCGGAACGCGCCGCCAACGAAGGCGCCTACCTGCAGTTCCTGCGCGAGCGGAACATGTCGGTCGGCCTGTACGCCCTCAACGCGGGCGAGCACGACCCGCAGAAGCCGCACGGCCAGGACGAGGTGTACTTCGTGGTCAGCGGCCGGGCGTCGATCACCGTGGGTCTGGAGACGACCGAGGTGGCGCGGGGCAGCGTCGTGTACGTGCCCGCCGGGGTCGCCCACAAGTTCCACCACATCAGCGAGGACCTCAGGGTGCTCGTCGTGTTCTCTCCGCCCGAGGCGTGACCCGGGAGCCCCGGGTTCCCTAGGGGACGGGTCAGGGGAGGACAAGGGATGCGAGGCCCCCGTGAGGGCCCCGCGCGGCCCTAGCATCGAGTGCGGAACATCGACAACGCACGAGACGCAAAGGACGAGGGCGATGCGAGAGATCTTCGCGGGGCTGCCGTGGTGGGTGAAGTGGGTCGCGGTGCCGGTCATCGCCCTGGTCGTGTTCGGCGGCCTGATAGCGACGGTGGTCGGGTTCGTGATCGGCCTGCTGTTCAAGGCGCTGATCTTCGTCGCGCTGGTCGGCGGACTGATCTACATCGTCCGCAAGTTCATGGGGAACTCCTCGTCGCGCAGCGACTGGTGAGGCACCCCGGTCACCCGTGACGGGGGCCGGTTCCCTCGGGGGAGGGAAGTTTCCCCCGGGAGCCGTCTGCGGGCGGTGGCGTGCGGTTAAAGTCCGGAACTCCCCACGGGGTCCGGCCCCGTGGGCGGCGCAGACCCCCCTCCGTGCTCTTCCTCGCACGGGCTGCCCCCTCGCGCTCCGGGAGTGACCCTTGGCCACGGTTGACACCGCACCGGCGGAACCACACGCACCCCCCACCCCACCGCGCTCCTGCGCGCCTCCCGTCCAGCGACCGGTGCCCCTGGCCGTCCCGGGCCAGCCACAGGCCGCGGACATCCCCGGACCCCCGCGTGCCGCGGACCGCTGCGGAGCACCGCCCTCCGCGGGCCGGCCGGGACCACAGGCCGCCCCCACATCCGCCGCCACGCTCATCGGGTCCGTCCAGCGCGCCATGCGCCTGCTGGAGACCGTCGCCGCGCACGCATACGGCGCCCCGGCCAAACAACTCGCCCGTGAGACCGGCCTCGCGCTGCCCACGGCGTACCACCTGCTGCGCACCCTGGTCCACGAGGGCTATCTGCGCCGTGAGAAGGGGCTGTTCTTCCTCGGTGACGCGGCGGAGCGACTGGGCCGCAGTGGAGCGCAGCAGAAACGTCGCAGCACGGTGGCGGACACGCTGGCGCACTGGCGCGATTCCATCGGAGTGCCGGTGTACTACGCGATGTACCGGAACGGTGAGATCGAGGTCATGTGCGTCTCCGCCTCCCGTCAGGCGCCCGCGGTGGAAGAGTGGGCGGACTTCCGTGAGACCGGCCATGCGCACGCCATCGGACAGTGCCTGCTCTCCCAGCTGGACGAGGACGCACGGCGCGACCACCTCGCCCGGTATCCGGTGCGGCCCATCACGCCGTACACGGTGCGGGACAACGACGCGCTGCTGCGGCGGCTGGCCCGGACGCGGCGCATGGAACCGGTGGTGGAGCGCCAGGAGTACGCGGTCGGCACCGTCTGCGCGGCGGTCCCGATCACGGTCGGCACCACCGCGGCCACCATGGCCATCTCCCTGCCCGTCCATCACGCCGACCGGCTGATGCCCGCGGCACAGCGGATGCAGGCGGAGATCGGTCGGCATCTGGGGTCGCTCACGCTCTCTATCAGTATCTGAAAACCTTACTCCTTGTGATCTCTTGTGTACTTTCAGCAAGATTTGACCACGGTCAGAGGGATCAATCCCGGCCAGTCGATGTCATATGACGGGATAGGCGATGCGCGAGTCCGTACAGGCAGAAGTCATGATGAGCTTTCTCGTGTCGGAGGAGCTCTCCTTCCGCATCCCGGTGGAGTTGCGCTACGAGACCTGTGATCCGTATGCCGTACGCCTCACCTTCCATCTGCCCGGTGACGCTCCGGTGACCTGGGCCTTCGGGCGGGAGCTGCTGATCGACGGGGTCGGCCGCCCGTGCGGGGAGGGGGACGTGCACATCGCCCCCGCCGATTCCGAGGTGCTGGGTGAGGTGCTGATCCGGCTTCAGGTCGGCGGTGACCAGGCCCTCTTCCGCTCGTCGGCGCCACCGCTGGTGGCCTTCCTCGACCGTACGGACAAGCTCGTGCCGCTCGGCCAGGAGGGTGCGCTCGCTGATTTCGACGCTCATCTCGACGAGGCCCTGGACCGTATCCTCGCCGAGGAACAGAGCGCCGGCTGAAGCGTTACGGCAAGGGGTGGCGGGGGATCCGCCGTGCTGCGCGGAACTGTGCAGGAACGCTTCTGCGGTGGTTGCCCGTTCCGCGCGCCCTCCGCGGTGCTCGGCCCCTCCCCGGTGCTCGCCCCTCCCCCGGGGCCGACCGCTTCCGGCTTCCGGCGTCACCCCTTACTGCGTCACCGCTTCCGGCGTCGACCCCGGCCTCCGCGTGCCGGTGCGGGCGGTGCCCCGGCGGGTGCCGTGGCACCGGGCCCGGTCCGGTCGGCCGACACGACGAGCGCGGCCAGCGCGGTGGTGACCGGGACCGAGGCGACCAGACCGATCGAGCCCACCAGCGTGCGCACGATCTCCTCGGCCACCAGCTCGCTGTTGGCCACGGTGCCGACGCTGCTCTGCGCGATCGAGAACAGCAGCAGCAACGGCAGTGCGGCACCGGCGTAGGCGAGCACGAGGGTGTTGACCACGGACGCGATGTGGTCGCGGCCGATGCGGATGCCCGCCCGGTACAGCCCGCGCCAGCCCATCGACGGGTTGGCCTCGTGCAGCTCCCAGACGGCCGAGGTCTGCGTCACCGTCACGTCGTCCAGGACGCCGAGCGAACCGATGATGACACCGGCCAGCAGCAGACCGCTCATGTCGATCGACGGATACAGGCCGTGGATCAGGCCGGTGCTGTCGTCCGTGTTGCCGGTCAGCGCGGCCCAGCCGATGAACAGCGAGCCGAGCACGCCGATCAGACAGAGCGAGATCAGCGTGCCGAGCACGGCCACCGACGTACGCGCCGACAGACCGTGGCACATGTACAGGGCGATCAGCATGATGGCGCTCGACCCCACCACGGCCACCAGCAGCGGGTTCGCCCCCTCCAGGATCGCCGGCAGGATGAACAGCGTCAGCACGAGGAAACTCACGGCCAGGGCGACCAGCGCCATGACCCCGCGCAGTCGGCCCACCACCACGACGGCCACCGCGAAGATCCCCGCGAGCAGTGCCATGGGGAACTTGCGGTTCACATCGGTCACCGAGTACTGCAAGTCCTTGGGGGCCGAGGGCTCGTAGGCGACCACGACCTTCTCGCCCTGGTGCAACTGCCGTGACTGGTCCGGCTGCACGATCTCGGTGAAGGTACGGCCCTCGTCCTTGCCGGTGTCCACCCGGATGGTGGCCTTCTCGCAGGTCTTGTCGGCCCCCGCCTCCGCCGACGTGCCCTCGGCGCTGGAGGTGTCGCCGGCCGGAGTGCCGCCCCCGGAGGCGTTCACCGACTTGCAGCTGACCTCGACGACCCGGGTGACCGTGGCCTGCTGGGTCTGCCGGTCGAAGCCGACGCCGGTGCGCTTGTGGGAGGGGGCGTGACCGGGCCAGAGCACCACGAGGCCGACCAGGACCGCCGCGGTGAAGGGGACCAGGATCGCCGCGATGACCTTGCGCAGGTGCTGGGAGACGGGGGCAGCCGGGCCGTGGCTGTGGCTGTGGCCGTGCGAGTGGCTGTTGCCGTGCGAGTGACCGTGGTCGCGTGGACCGTGGCCGTGTCCGGCCTCCTGTTCCGGGCCGTCTCGACGGGGTGGCTCGGGCGGCTGGTGGGGGTACTGCTCCATCCTGGTCACCGCCCGATCATCGCAAGAACGGCGGGGGCCCACTGTTCACCGCGCCACACATGGCGCTAGCGTGGAGGCACCTTTGCACACGCGGGAGCTCGGAGCACCGGGCTGAGAGGGCGCTGACCTCCGTACACGCGATGTTTCACGTGGAACAAGAGGTGTTCCACACGAAACGTCGCCAGACGGAAGCCGCTGCGTCGACCGCCGAACCTGTTACCGGGTAATGCCGGCGTAGGGAGTAGGTCTCATGGCCAACAAGGACGCACGCACGCCTGCCTCCATCCAGGACGAGAAGTCCCCGGAGGCCGGGAAGTCCATCGGCTGGCACAAGGCGTATGTCGAGGGCTCGCGCCCCGATCTGCGCGTGCCGGTCCGTCAGGTGCACCTCACCAACGGGCAGTCCGTCACGCTGTACGACACGTCAGGCCCGTACACCGATCCACTCGTCGACACGGACGTCCGCCGTGGCCTGCCGCCGCTGCGGGAGAACTGGATCATCGCCCGCGGCGACACCGAGGAGTACGCGGGCCGTCCGGTCCGTCCCGAGGACGACGGGATCAAGCACACCTCGCCGCGCGGCGGGCTGCGGAACCTGGACGCGGTCTTCCCCGGACGCCCGCGTCAGCCGCGGCGGGGCAGCAACGGCCGGGCGGTGACGCAGCTCGCGTACGCCCGCCGCGGCGAGATCACGCCGGAGATGGAGTTCGTGGCCCTTCGGGAGAACGTTTCCCCCGAGGTGGTCCGCGAGGAGATCGCGGCGGGCCGGGCCGTGCTGCCGGCCAACATCAACCACCCGGAGATCGAGCCGATGATCATCGGCAAACGGTTCCTGGTGAAGGTGAACGCCAACATCGGCAACTCCGCGGTGACGTCCTCCATCGAGGAGGAGGTCGAGAAGATGACCTGGGCGACCCGGTGGGGTGCCGACACGGTCATGGACCTGTCCACCGGCCGCAACATCCACACCACCCGCGAGTGGGTCCTGCGCAACTCCCCCGTCCCCATCGGCACGGTGCCGCTCTACCAGGCCCTGGAGAAGGTCGACGGCAAGGCCGAGGAGCTGACCTGGGAGATCTACAAGGACACCGTCATCGAGCAGGCCGAGCAGGGCGTGGACTACATGACGGTCCACGCGGGCGTCCGGCTGTCGTACGTCCCGCTCACCGCCCACCGCAAGACCGGCATCGTCTCGCGCGGCGGCTCGATCATGGCCGCGTGGTGCCTGGCGCACCACAAGGAATCGTTCCTGTACGAGAACTTCGAGGAACTGTGCGAGATCCTCGCCGCCTACGACGTCACGTACTCGCTGGGCGACGGTCTGCGGCCGGGTTCGATCGCCGACGCCAACGACGAGGCGCAGTTCGCGGAGTTGAGGACGCTCGGGGAACTCAACCGGATCGCCAAGCGTTTCAACGTACAGACCATGATCGAGGGCCCGGGACACGTCCCGATGCACAAGATCAAGGAGAACATCGACCTTCAGCAGGAGATCTGCGATGAAGCTCCGTTCTATACGCTCGGCCCGCTGACCACGGACGTCGCGCCCGCGTACGACCACATCACCTCCGGCATCGGTGCCGCGATGATCGCCTGGTGGGGCACGGCGATGCTCTGCTACGTCACGCCCAAGGAGCACCTCGGCCTGCCCAACCGGGACGACGTCAAGACCGGCGTCATCACCTACAAGATCGCCGCACACGCGGCGGACCTCGCCAAGGGGCATTCCGGCGCTCAGGAGTGGGACGACGCACTGTCCGACGCCCGCTTCGAGTTCCGGTGGGAGGACCAGTTCAACCTCGCGCTGGACCCGGACACGGCACGGGAGTTCCACGACGAGACCCTGCCGGCCGAGCCCGCCAAGACGGCGCACTTCTGCTCCATGTGCGGCCCGAAGTTCTGCAGTATGAAGATCTCGCAGGACATCCGGCGTGAGCACGGCGGCAGCCGGGCCGAGATCGAGGAGGGTATGGCCCAGAAGTCCAAGGAGTTCGCGGCCGCCGGCAACCGGGTGTACCTGCCGATCGCCGACTGAGCGCCGCACGCCGAACTCGCCGCGCCGGCCGCGCCCCTGACGGTCGGCCGGTGTGGCGGGGCAGGAGGGTCCACGGCCGGCCGGCCGGCCGGTGCGGTGGCACACCGGTGGGCCGGTCGGATCACTCGGGCTGGTGTTCCGGGCCGCCGAAGTCCGGGCTCGTGTAGTCGGGGCTGGTGAAGCTCGGACGGCCGGTCGCGGTGCCGTCGTCGGGGCTGCTGAAGCCGGGGCGGTCGTAGCCGAGGCGGGGTATACGGCCGGTCGGCGCGGGCGGGGTCGACGGGTGCCCGGTGGCCGTGCCGGGCTCGGCGAGTGCCTCCCGGAGGAAGGGCAGGATGCCGCGCTCCAGCAGGGCCTCCCGCCATGCCTCCCTGGCCCTGTCCAGCTCCTCGTGGGCCGCGTCCCGTGCCCGGTCGTCCGCCGGTGTCCTGTTGCGCAGAGCGGTGAGCAGCAGGCCGACCGCGGCGACGAGGACCGCCGCCGCGGTGATGGCACCGAACACCCAGCCGGCGGTGAGCATGGTCCGGGCGAAGGTCTGGTCGGGGTCGAGCGCCTTCAGGATGTAGCCGACGAGCAGGAAGATCACCGCGGCGGTCCCGGAGAGGACGGGAGCCAGGACGGCGATGACCGCGATGGCGCCCGCACCGGTGCTCTCGGCGGCTTCGCCGAGGGTGGTGGCGAGGTCCGTGGCGGTCGCCTCCGGGCTCGGCTCGCCGGATTCGCCGGAGTCACCGACGGCCGGTGGGCCGGACAGTGCAGGGTGACGCAACTCGTCGCGCAGCCTGACGTAGTGCTGGTACTCGGCCGCCGCGGCTGCCGTGATCAGGGCGGAGGCGTTGAGTGCCATGGTGCGTAGTTGTTCGGAGTTGAGCCGCTGTCCGACAGCGGCCAGTTCCGGTCGGTGCGGTGCGGAGCGCAGCGTCTCATCGAGGAGCCGCTCGAATTCCTGGCGGTCCTCGCTCAGCAGGTGCTGCGGAACGCTGTTCATGTGCATCCCCCGATGCTCCGTAGGGCTTGGGGCTCGCACGCCGGCGAGCCGTCGGGCAGAAACGGAGGGGAGCCTGCTACGGATAAGCCGATGGTAGAGCCGTCACGGCGCACGGTGACAGGGGATTGCCGGAAATTGCGGTCCGGCCTGCGTGTACACGGCTGGGGGACGCCTGCCCGACGAACGGTCAGCTGTTCAAGGGCAGTTGCTGGACCAGCAGCTTTCCGGCCATGGTCACTCCACCGTCCATGGCGATGGCGAGTCCGTCGGCGTAGACGTGCGGTCCGTCAACGATCGGGCCGGTGCTCTCCTCGCCGTCCTCGGAGCCGACCTGGCCGAGGAGGTAGGGAATGGGGCTGTGCCCGTGAACGACCCGGGTGCCGCCGTACGTATCGAGGAGGGAGCGTACGGCGTCGGCGCCGCCCTCGTCGCGGAAGGAGAAGCGTTTGGTGAACTTGCGGAACAGGTCCCAGACCTCGTCGGCGTCGTTGCGGGTCAGAGCCTCGCGGACCGTGTCGTTGACCGCCTCGATGGAGTCGCCGTAGTCGAGGTAGGCGGTGGTGTCGGAGTGGAGCAGCAGATAGCCGTCGACCTCCTCGACGGCGTCGAGGCGGGCCATCCACTGGAGGTGGTGGTCTTGGAGGCGGTCCATGTCGGTCTTCTGGCCGCCGTTGAGCAGCCAGGCCGCCTGGAAGGTGGCCGTGCCCGCACCGGAGTTGACGGGGGTGTCGCCGAACCGTTTGGCGCCGAGGAGCAGCAGTTCGTGGTTGCCCATGAGGGCCTTGCAGTATCCGCCGGCCGCCGCGGCCTCGGCGGACAGCCGCATGACCAGGTCGATGACGCCGATGCCGTCCGGGCCGCGGTCGGTGAAGTCGCCGAGGAACCACAGCCGGGCGGTGCCGGCGCACCACTGGCCCGAGGCGTCGATCAGGCCCTGCTCCTGTAGGGCCGCCATCAGCTCGTCCAGGTAGCCGTGGACGTCACCGACGACATAGAGCGGGCCGGGCCCGGTCGCGGGCTGGGGGGCCGGGGCGGGGACGGGGGCGGGCTCGACGGGGACCTGGAGGGTGTCGCCGCGGTTGATGACGGGCAGGTCGCGCTGGGTGGGGGTGTAGCCCTCGGGATACGCCTCGTCGGCGGGCGGTACGACGTCGCCGGGGTGGACGTGCTGGACGTACGGACCGGTCTCGTGGACGTACGCGGGTACCCGGAAGTCGCGCAGCGTCGCCGTCCGCTCCGCCTCGGGTCCCTGACCGGCCCCCTGAGTCATCAGACCCCTCCACCATCGCGCCGCATCTGCACCGCTTCGGACTGCCTGGTCGCAGCGGTCCGCGGTGTCGTGGGCCCATCATAGGAACGCGCGTCGCGCCGTGTGATGACCCAGGGGTGGTGAATCGGAACAAGACTCCAGTTCACCGTGGCTTTCGCCCCGTTTGGGCAGATGTTCGACCGGCTGTCGGCCGGACGAGCCCTCGGTCCACCGGGTCCGTCCCCGCCCGCGGTGCGCCGGCGGGTCCCTTGTGCCGCACCGGCCGGGCCCCGTGCGGGCCGGTGCGGCGGGCGGTGCTACTTCTCGTCCGGTGTCCGCGGCGGGCTGACCGTCGTGCGCGGGGACCGCCGCTGGGAGGAGGTGCGCACGATCAGCTCGGTCGGTATCACCTGCTCGACCGGCTGGTCCGACTCGACGCCCTCGATGGCGTCGATGAGGAGCTGGACGACAGCGGTCCCGATGCGGCGCGGCTTCAGGGACAGGGTGGTGATGGGCGGCTCGGTGCTGGCGTACACGGTGGACTCGCTACAGCACACCAGCAGCAGGTCGTCGGGGACGCGCAGGCCGTAGCGGCGGGCGGCGGCGAGCAGGTCGGTGCCGTTGGGGTCGAACAGCCCGTAGACCGCGTCGGGCCGGTCGGGGCGGGCGAGCAGCCGGTCGGCGGCGACGGCGCCCGCGCACGGGTCGTGCGCCGGGTAGGACTCGTAGACCGGGTCCTGGCCGACCCGTTCGCACCAGCGCAGGTACGCGGTGGTCGACAGGTGGGTGTACGTGTCCGTCGTGTTGCCGGTGAGCAGGCCGATGCGGCGGGCGCCGGCGGCGGCGAGGTGGTCGAGGATGCCGAGTACGGCGGCCTCGTGGTCGTTGTCGACCCAGGCGGTGACGGGGAGCGCGCCGGCCGGGCGGCCGTCCGAGACGACCGGCAGTCCCTGTCGCACCAGCTCGCTGACCACCGGGTCCTGGTCGGAGGGGTCGATGACGACCGTGCCGTCCAGGGCGACGTTGGACCAGACGTCGTGGCGGGAGGTCGCGGGCAGGATGACCAGGGCGTAGCCGCGGGCCAGCGCGGCCGATGTCGCCGCCCGTGCCATCTCGGCGAAGTAGGCGAACTCGGTGAAGGTGAAAGGTTCATCCCCGTACGTGGTCACGGTCAGGCCGATCAGGCCCGACTTGCCGGTACGGAGGGTGCGGGCGGCGGCCGAGGGCCGGTACCCCAGCCGGTCGGCGACCTCGCGGACATGGCGCCGGGTGGCATCCGGAAGCCGGCCCTTGCCGTTGAGGGCGTCGGACACGGTCGTGATGGAGACCCCGGCGGCGGCGGCGACGTCTCTGATGCCCGCCCGACCCGGCCGGCTGCCTCGGCGGGAGGTTTCCGCGCGGCTCACCTGGTGCTTCCCTGCTGCTGTCATGGCGAGCCGATAGTAGGGCTCATGCGGTGGGGTAGTGCGGACGCATATGCACGCGTTGACAGGCACGTTTCTGCATGGTCATTGGGTGCCAACTTCCTTGGGAACCAAGGCGGTTGACTGTTCCAATAGTAAGACGTGACTTGTCGACGCGGATGGACCTATCAAGTCCCCGATGTCTCGAAGAGGTCTCAACTCACCTTCACGGGGGACGCGCGCCACGGCGCAAGCTACCGGCGCATAGATATATGTACGGCGCGCCCCCCGAAACGTACGCCTTCGTACGAGGATGCCCCTGATGCCGGTCGAAGACGTGAGCTTCGCCTCTTTCCGCGGCGACGGGCCCGCAGTGCTGGGCGTTCCGGACCTGTTCGCAGCGGGGCCGAATCCTCTTAAGGTGAGGAGTATTGGATGCCGGCGGTGTCGACGGGTCGCCGGTGGTCGCGAGGAGGACTGCGGTGAGCGAGACGAGCCCCAAGCTGCGCGCCGAGCTGGAGCGTATTCCTACCTACAAGCCGGGCAAGCCGGCCGCGGCCGGTGGACCGGTCGCCTACAAGCTGTCCTCCAACGAGAACCCGTACCCGCCGCTGCCCGGCGTGCTGGAGAGCGTGAGTGCGGCGGCCTGCGACTTCAACCGTTACCCCGACATGGCCTGCACCGGGCTGATGAACGAGCTGTCCGATCGCTTTGGTGTGCCGCTCTCCGACCTGGCCACCGGCACCGGCTCGGTGGGTGTAGCCCAGCAACTGATCCAGGCCACCAGCGGCCCCGGCGACGAGGTGATCTACGCCTGGCGGTCGTTCGAGGCGTACCCGATCATCACGCAGATCAGCGGCGCCCGCTCGGTGCAGGTGCCGCTGACGGCGGGCGATGTGCACGACCTCGACGCGATGGCGGACGCGATCACCGACCGGACCCGGTTGGTCTTCGTCTGCAACCCCAACAACCCGACCGGCACGACGGTGCGGCGGGCCGAGCTGGAGCGGTTCCTCGACCGGGTGCCCGCCGATGTGCTGGTGGTGCTGGACGAGGCCTACCGGGAGTTCATCCGCGACCCCCAGGTGCCCGACGGTGTCGAGCTGTACCGGAAGCGGCCCAACGTCTGCGTCCTGCGGACCTTCTCCAAGGCGTACGGGCTGGCCGGGCTGCGCGTCGGTTTCGCGATCGCCCATGAGCCGGTGGCGGCGGCGCTGCGCAAGACGGCGGTGCCGTTCGGAGTGAGCCAGCTGGCTCAGGAGGCGGCGATCGCCTCGCTGCGGGCCGAGGACGAGCTGCTGGGCCGGGTGGGCTCGCTGGTGTGCGAGCGCACGCGCGTGGTCGACGCGCTGCGGGCCCAGGGCTGGACGGTGCCGGAGACGCAGGCCAACTTCGTGTGGCTGCGGCTGGGGGAGAGCACGGTCGCGTTCGCACAGGCCTGCGAGGAGCACGGAGTGGTGATCCGGCCGTTCCCGGGCGAGGGTGTGCGGGTGACGGTCGGGGAGGCCGAGGCGAACGACATCTTCCTGAAGGTGGCGGAGGCGTTCCGCAAGGAGCTGTAGTCCGGCGGTACCTCCACTCGTCGATCAGTTCCACCTGGACGGGGTCGCCGTCGCGTATGGCTGCCAGGAGAGCGGCGTCCCCGTCCACGCTGCCGAGGGCGGTGCACGGGCCGCGTCGCCGTCCGTTCAGAAGGCCACTGTGGCCCGGTTCCATGACCTGCCGGGCGTCCGTGTCACGTGAAACAGAGACGCCTGTGTCGAAATGATCCCCCTCGCCCCCTGTGTGGGCGGTCGAAGCGAGGGGGGACCCCCTGCGCAGGCTGAAAATCAGTGCGTCATAATGGCTTGTGAATGTGAACGCGTTCACAAGCGCGTCTCGTTTGTTCCGTTTGCGTGCGACGAAAGGGGCAAACCGCGCTGCACCACGCCGTAGTAAGGAGAGTGACGACGTGGACCTGGCTTTGGCGCCGGAAACACTGGCGCGCTGGCAGTTCGGCATCACCACCGTCTACCACTTCCTGTTCGTTCCGCTGACGATCTCCCTGGCCGCGCTCACGGCCGGGCTGCAGACGGCCTGGGTGCGCACGGAGAAGGAGAAGTACCTCAGGGCGACGAAGTTCTGGGGCAAGCTCTTCCTGATCAACATCGCGATGGGCGTGGTCACCGGCATCGTGCAGGAGTTCCAGTTCGGCATGAACTGGTCCGACTACTCGCGCTTCGTCGGTGACATCTTCGGCGCCCCGCTCGCCTTCGAGGCGCTGATCGCCTTCTTCTTCGAGTCCACCTTCATCGGCCTGTGGATCTTCGGCTGGGACAAGCTGCCCAAGAAGATCCATCTGGCCTGCATCTGGATGGTCTCGATCGGCACGGTCCTGTCCGCGTACTTCATCCTCGCGGCGAACTCCTGGATGCAGCACCCGGTCGGCTACAAGATCGACAAGGTCAGGGGGCGGGCCGAGCTGACCGACTTCTGGGCCGTGCTGACCCAGAACACCGCCCTCAGCCAGGCCTTCCACACCCTGTCCGCGGCGTTCCTGACCGGTGGCGCCTTCATGGTGGGCATCTCCGCCTACCACCTGGCCCGCAAGAAGCACATCCGCGAGATGAAGACCTCGCTGCGGCTCGGCCTGGTCACCGTGGTCATCGCCGGCCTGCTCACCGCCATCAGCGGCGACACCCTCGGCAAGGTGATGTTCAAGCAGCAGCCGATGAAGATGGCCGCCGCCGAGGCGCTGTGGGACGGCCAGAAGCCGGCGCCGTTCTCGATCTTCGCCTATGGCGATGTGGACAAGGGCCACAACTCCGTGGCCATCGAGATCCCGGGTCTGCTGTCCTTCCTCGCCGACGACAGCTTCACCTCGTACGTGCCCGGCATCAACGACGTGAACAAGGCCGAGCAGCAGAAGTTCGGGCCCGGTGACTACCGGCCCAACATCCCCGTCGCCTTCTGGGGCTTCCGCTGGATGATCGGCTTCGGCATGGCCTCCTTCGCCATCGGACTGGCCGGACTGTGGCTGACCCGCAAGAAGTTCATGCTGCCCCAAGCCCTGAGGGTCGGCGAGGACGAGGTGCCGCACCTGGTGCTGTTCAAGAACAAGGCGCTCAGCCCGAAGCTCACCCCCTGGTACTGGCGCATCGCGACCTGGACCCTTGCCTTCCCGCTGATCGCGAACTCGTGGGGCTGGATCTTCACGGAGATGGGCCGGCAGCCGTGGGTCGTCTACGGCGTCCTCCAGACCCGGGACGCGGTCTCCCCCGGTGTCTCCCAGGGCGAGGTCCTCACCTCGATGACCGTCTTCACCGCGCTGTACGCCATCCTCGCCGTGGTCGAGGTTAAGCTGCTCGCGAAGTACGTCAAGGCCGGCCCGCCCGAGCTCACCGAGGCCGACCTCAACCCGCCCACGAAGATCGGCGGCGACACCCGTGACGCCGACAAGCCGATGGCCTTCTCGTACTAGGCCGAGGGAACAGTCATGGAACTTCACGACGTCTGGTTCGTCCTGATCGCCGTCCTGTGGACCGGCTACTTCTTCCTGGAGGGCTTCGACTTCGGGGTCGGCATCCTCACCAAGCTGCTGGCCCGCAACCGGCCCGAGCGCCGGGTGCTGATCAACACCATTGGCCCGGTCTGGGACGGCAACGAGGTGTGGCTGCTCACCGCGGGCGGCGCGACCTTCGCCGCGTTCCCCGAGTGGTACGCCACCCTCTTCTCCGGCTTCTACCTGCCCCTGCTGCTCATCCTGGTCTGCCTGATCGTCCGGGGTGTCGCCTTCGAGTACCGGGCCAAGCGGCCGGAGGAGAACTGGCAGCGCAACTGGGAGACAGCGATCTTCTGGACCTCGCTGCTGCCGGCGTTCCTGTGGGGCGTGGCCTTCGGGAACATCGTGCGGGGGGTCAAGCTCGACCGGAACTTCGAGTACGTCGGCAACGTCTGGGACCTGCTCAACCCCTACGCCCTGCTCGGTGGCCTGGTGACGCTCACGCTGTTCACCTTCCACGGAGCGGTGTTCACCGCGCTCAAGACGGTGGGGGAGATCCGGGTGCGGGCCCGGAACCTGGCCCGGTGGGTCGGTCTGGTCGCGGCCGTCGTGGCGCTCGCCTTCCTGTTGTGGACGCAGGCCGACAGCGGTGACGGCAAGAGTCTGGTGGCTCTGATCGTGGCCGTCGTCGCCCTGGTGGCGGCTCTCGTGGCCAACCAGGCCGGTCGGGAGGGATGGTCGTTCGCACTGTCCGGCGTCACCATCGTGGCGGCCGTGGCGATGCTCTTCCTGTCGCTCTTCCCGAACGTCATGCCGTCCACTCTGAACGGGAACTGGAGCCTGACGGTCACCAACGCCTCGTCGAGTCCGTACACCCTGAAGATCATGACGTGGTGCGCGGCGATCGCCACGCCGCTCGTTCTGCTCTACCAGGGCTGGACCTACTGGGTCTTCCGTAAGCGGATCGGCACGCAGCACATCGCTCCTGACGCTGCGGCCGGCGCCGCGCACTGAGTCCGCCGGGGGTGCTGTTTCACGTGAAACAGCACCCCCGGTACCGAAGGGCATGTTTCACGTGAAACCAATCGATCCCCGCCTGCTGCGGTACGCCCGCGCCACCCGTCTCTTCCTCGTCGCGGTCATCGGTCTGGGGGCCGTCGGCGCCGGACTGGTCATCGCTCAGGCCATGCTCGTCGCCGAGATCGTCGTCGGAGCGTTCCAGCACGGGCAGTCGGTCGCCGAACTGCGTACTCCCCTGCTGCTGTTGGCCGCCGTGGCCGTCGGGCGATCGATCGTCGCGTGGCTCACCGAACTCTCGGCCCATCGCGCGAGCGCGGCCGTGAAGTCGGAGCTGCGCGGGCGGCTGCTCGACCGGGCGGCGGCGCTCGGTCCGGGGTGGCTGAGCGGTCAGCGGACCGGCTCGCTGGTCACCCTGGCCACGCGTGGGGTCGACGCCCTGGACGACTACTTCTCGCGCTACCTGCCGCAGTTGGGGCTCGCCGTGGTCGTGCCCGTGGCGGTGCTGGCGCGGATCGTCACCGAGGACTGGGTGTCGGCGGCGATCATCGTCTGCACCCTGCCGCTGATTCCGGTCTTCATGATGCTGATCGGCTGGGCGACCCAGTCCCGGATGGAGCGGCAGTGGCGGTTGCTGTCCCGGTTGTCCGGCCACTTCCTGGACGTGGTGGCGGGACTGCCCACCCTGAAGGTGTTCGGCCGGGCCAAGGCGCAGGCGGAGTCCATCCGGCGGATCACCGGCGAGTACCGGCAGGCCACCCTGCGGACGCTGCGGATCGCCTTCCTGTCCTCGTTCGCGCTGGAGTTGCTGGCCACGCTGTCGGTCGCGCTGGTCGCCGTGACGATCGGGATGCGGCTCGTCCACGGAGACATGGATCTCTCCATCGGTCTGGTGATCCTCGTGCTGGCGCCCGAGGCCTATCTGCCGTTGCGGCAGGTGGGTGCGCAGTACCACGCGGCGGCGGAGGGGCTTGCCGCGGCGGAGGAGATCTTCAGCGTGCTGGAGACGGCGGTGCCGGACTCGGGTACCGGTGCGGTGCCGACGGGTGGTGTGGCCTTCGAAGGGGTCAGCGTTCGGTATCCGGGGCGGTCCTCGGATGCGGTGACCGATGTGTCGTTCACCGTCGAGCCCGGTGAGACCGTTGCGCTGGTCGGGCCGAGCGGGGTGGGCAAGTCGACGCTGCTGAGCGTGTTGCTGGGGTTCGTACGGCCTACCGAGGGGCGGGTGCGGATCGGGGGCGCGGATCTCGCCGGGCTGGATCTGGCGGAGTGGCGGTCGAGGGTCGCGTGGGTGCCGCAGAGGCCGCATCTGTACGCCGGGACGATCGCGGAGAACGTGCGGCTGGCCCGGCCTGACGCCGACGACGGTGCCGTGCGGCGGGCGCTGCGGGACGCGGGGGCGTGGGAGTTCGTGACGGCGCTCCCGGAGGGGGTCGACACCGTGCTCGGGGAGGACGGGGCGGGACTGTCGGCGGGGCAGCGGCAGCGGTTGGCCTTGGCTCGGGCGTTTCTCGCGGATCGGCCTGTGCTGTTGCTGGATGAGCCGACGGCTGCGTTGGACGGGGGGACCGAGGGGGAGGTCGTGGCCGCGGTGCGAAGGCTTGCCGCGGGGCGGACCGTGCTGCTTGTCGTGCATCGGCCCGCGTTGTTGGGGGTCGCTGACCGGGTGGTACGGCTCGGAGAGGCCGCTGCTGTTCCGTCCCCGGAGTCCAGTGGGCCCACCGGGGCGCTCCGCCCCCTGGACCCCCGCCCTCACCCACCCGCCCCCCGACTCGGTCGTCTGGATGGTGCGCCGGGGCAGCGGGCCGGGGGCGGTGTGTTGCGGCGGGTCCGGGGGATCGGCGGGGGGCGGCGAGGGCGGTTGGTCGGGGCCCTGGGGCTGGGGAGTCTTGCCCTGGGGTGTGCCGTGGGGCTCATGGCCACCTCCGGCTGGCTCATCTCGCGGGCGTCCCAGCAGCCCCCGGTGCTGTACCTGATGGTGGCCGTGACCGCGACCCGGGCGTTCGGGATCGGGCGGGCCGTCTTCCGGTATGCCGAGCGGCTGGTGTCGCACGACGCCGTGCTGCGGATGCTGGCCGACACCCGGGTCGCGGTGTACCGGCGGCTGGAACGCCTGGCCCCCGCAGGGCTGCGCGGCGCCCGGCGCGGTGATCTGCTCACCCGGCTGGTCGCGGACGTGGACGCGTTCCAGGACTACTGGCTGCGCTGGCTGCTGCCCGCCGGAGTGGCGCTCACCGTGTCCGCCGCCTCCGTCGGCTTCACGGCCTGGCTGCTGCCCGAGGCCGGTGCCGTCCTCGCGGCCGGCCTGCTGGCCGCCGGTGCCGGTGTCCCCCTGCTGACCGCGACCGCCGCCCGGCGGACCGAGCGGCGGCTGGCGCCCGCCCGGGGAGTGCTCGCGACCCGTGTGACCGACCTGCTCACCGGAACGGCCGAGCTGACCGTCGCCGGTGCGCTGCCGGCCCGTACGGACGCGGCCCGGCGGGCCGACGGAACCCTCACCCGGATCGCCGCGCGCGCCGCCGCCGTCACCGGGCTCGGGGACGGGCTCACCGCGCTCGTCTCCGGGCTGACCGTCACGGCCACCGCGGCGTTCGGCGCCCAGGCGGTGGCGGCCGGCCGGCTGAGCGGTGTGGCGATGGCCGTGGTCGTCCTGACCCCCCTCGCCGCCTTCGAGGCCGTACTGGGGCTGCCGCTCGCCGCGCGGTACCGGCAGCGCGTGCGGCGCAGCGCGGAGCGGGTGTACGAGGTCCTGGACGCGCCCGAGCCCGTGCGCGAGCCCGTCTCGCCCCGGCAGGCGCCCGCCTCGCCGTTCCCGGTGGTCGTCAAGGGTGTGGTCGCGCGGTACGCGGGGCAGCGGCGGGAGGCGCTCGCCGGGCTGGACCTGACGCTGGAGGAGGGGCGCCGGATCGCGGTGGTGGGGGCGTCCGGTTCCGGCAAGACGACCCTCGCGCAGGTGCTGCTGCGGTTCCTCGACGCGGAGGCGGGCTCGTACACGCTCGCCGGTGTGGACGCGTGCGCGCTGGACGGTGACGACGTACGGCGGTTCGTCGGACTGTGCGCGCAGGACGCGCATCTCTTCGACAGCTCGGTACGCGAGAACCTGCTCCTCGCCAGGAAGGACGCCACCGAGGCCGACCTGCGCGGAGCGCTGGCCCGGGCACGGCTGCTGGACTGGGTGGACGCGTTGCCCGACGGCCTGGACACGCTCGTCGGCGAGCACGGGGCGCGGCTGTCCGGCGGGCAGCGGCAGCGGCTGGCGCTGGCCCGCGCGCTGCTGGCCGGTTTTCCCGTGTTGGTCCTGGACGAGCCCGCCGAGCACCTGGATCTGCCGACGGCGGATGCGCTGACCGCCGATTTGCTGGCCGCCACGCAGGGCCGTACGACGCTGCTGATCACGCACCGGCTGGCGGGACTCGACGCGGTGGACGAGGTGATCGTGCTCGACGCGGGCCGGGTGGTGCAGCGAGGGCCGTACGAGCGGCTGATCACCGAGGACGGGCCGCTGCGGGAGATGGCACGCCGGGAAGCCGAGGCGGAGTCGCTGGTGGGGGTGGGCTGAGGGCCCGCCGACGGGGCCGCCTCCGCGGTCCCGGGCGGGGCATCGACGGCCCGACTGCTCCGCCCGGCCCTCCAGCGCGGCCGACCGCCAGCGGCCCGACCGCTCCGCCTGACCCACCAGCGCGCCCGACCGCCAGAGGCCCGGCTGGCAAGACCGACCCACCAAGCGCGCCCGACCGCCAGCGGCCCGGCCGTCCCTACCGGGTTCACCAGCGCGGCGGTCCATCAGGCCGGGGCCCCTCACCGCCGCAGACGTTGGCGGGGTCTTGGCAGGCCCGGTTGTTTCGGCCGGGCCCGTTGGCGTGGCGGGACGGCAGGCCGAGCCCCCGCGCACCCGGTGGGCCCGGTCGTCGCGGGTCTCCGGGCCGACCGCTGCTCCAGGGAGCCTGTATGTGCGCCACGCGCAGCCGCCCGGCGCGTGCGAGCGGGACCACCGGTGCGGCAGGCAGGCCACCCTGACCCGCGCGGAGCGCTACCGCACCCGGTCGGCGACCAGGTGCTCGATCACCACCGCCACACCGTCGTCGTTGTTGGCGACCGTGCGGCCCGACGCGGCGGCGATGACGTCGGGGTGGGCGTTGCCCATCGCGTAGGACTGGCCGGCCCAGGTCAGCATCTCGACGTCGTTGGGCATGTCCCCGAAGGCCACGACCTCCTCGTGCGAGATGCCGCGCTCGGCGCAGCACAGGGCGAGGGTGCTGGCCTTGGAGACGCCGGGGCCGCTGAGTTCCAGTAGGGCGCTGGGGCTGGAACGGGTGACGTTGGCGTGCTCGCCGACGGCCAGCCGGGCGAGGGTGAGGAACGCGTCGGGGTCGAGGGACGGGTGGTAGGCGAGGATCTTGAGCACGGGCTGGTCGGCGCCGGGGCCGTCGGGTGCGAGCAGCTTCTCGGCGGGCAGGAGATGGTCGGGTATCTCCATGTGCAGCTTGGGATAGTCCGGCTCCTGGTGGAAGCCGTACGTCTGCTCGACCGCGAACACCGTGCCGGGCGCCGCCTCGCGGAGCAGTCGTACGGCCTTCAGGGCGTTGTCCCGGGCCAGCTCACGGACCTTCACGAACCGGTGGGCGCCGGGGCCGCCGTGCAGGTCGACCACGGCGGCGCCGTTGCCGCAGATCGCCAGGCCGTGGCCGTGGACGTGCTCGCTGACCACGTCCATCCAGCGGGCCGGCCGGCCGGTGACGAAGAAGACCTCGATCCCGGCCTCCTCGGCGGCGGCCAGCGCGGCGACGGTCCGTGGGGAGACCGACTTGTCGTCGCGCAGCAGAGTGCCGTCCAGGTCGGTGGCGATCAGCCGCGGTGGCAGGGCGGCGGCAGGGGTCCCGGGCTGTCTGGTCGCTGAGGTCACCCGGCCATTCTCACCCAGGGCTCCGCACGGCCGTGCGGGAGACCGCACAGATGAGACGCAGGCGACGCTCGGCGCGGCCGGTGCGGACGGTCGGTCCCGGGGTCAGTCCAGCTGGGCGAGGGCTTCCATGGCGATCCGCTCGAAGACCTTCTCGTCGGCGGCGAAGGCGGAGTCCGGGATGGGCCAGTGGATCACGATCTCGGTGAAGCCCAGCTCCCGGTGGCGGCCGGCGAAGTCCACGAAGGCGTCCAGGGACGCGAGCGGCCGGGCGCGGTCCGGGGTGAAGCCGGTGAGCAGGACCTTGTCCAGCTCGGCGACGTCCCGCCCGGCGGCCTCGCAGGCCTCGGTCAGCTTGCCGATCTGGCCGCGCAGGGCCGCGACGGACTGCTCCGGCGTACCGGTCTCGTACAGCTTCGGGTCGCCGGTGGTCACCCACGCCTGGCCGTACCGCGCGGCGAGCCTCAGGCCGCGCGGACCGGTGGCCGCCACCGCGAACGGCAGCCGGGGCCGCTGCACGCAGCCCGGGATGTTCCGGGCCTCGTGCGCCGAGTAGAAACGGCCCTCGGACGAGACCGCGTCCTCGGTGAGGAGCCGGTCGAGCAGGGGCACGAACTCGGCGAACCGGTCGGCGCGCTCGCGCGGGCTCCACGGCTCCTGGCCGAGGGCGGTGGCGTCGAAACCGGTGCCGCCCGCGCCGATGCCGAGGGTGACCCGGCCGCCGGAGATGTCGTCCAGCGAGATGAGTTCCTTGGCGAGGGTCACCGGGTGGCGGAAGTTCGGCGAGGTGACCAGCGTGCCGAGGCGCAGCCGGTCGGTGGCCGCCGCGGCTGCGGTCAGCGTCGGGATCGCGCCGAACCAGGGGCCGTCACGGAAGCTGCGCCAGGACAGGTGGTCGTAGGTGTACGCCGTGTGGAAGCCGAGCTGCTCGGCGCGTACCCAGGCCGAACGGCCGCCCTCGTGCCAGCGGCGGTACGGCAGGATCACGGTGCTCAGACGCAGACTCATGATCCGAGCGTAAGGGGCCCACTCGGCCACGGACGAAACGGTCACCGTGTGCGGTCCCACGGCCACGCAGCGCCGGGCACGTCCGGCGCTCACCGAGCGACCCCGCGCCTGCCGGTCACCGAGCGATCCCCGCGCCTGCCGCTCGCCGAGCGATCCCCGCGCCTGCCGCTCGCCGAGCGATCCCCGTGCCCGCCGCTCACCGAACGCCCCCCGTGTCGGCCACGGAGTGCTCAGTGTCGGCCGGGAAAGCGCAGGTAGCGTGCCGGTACCGTCGCCGTCAGCCAGACGCCGTTGGCGCTGATGTGGAACACATGGCCGTCGCGGTGCATCGCGCCGGAGTCCACGGACAGCACCACGGGCCTGCCCCGGCGGGCGCCGACGCGGGTGGCGGTCTCCCGGTCGGCGGAGAGGTGCACGGCGTGCCGGTTCATGGGACGCAGGCCCTCCGCGCGGATGGCGTCCAGGTGACGGGCGACCGTGCCGTGGTACAGGTACGGCGGTGGGGTCGCCGGGGGCAGGCCGAGGTCGACCTCGATGCTGTGGCCCTGGCTGGCGCGGATCCTGCCGTCCTCGACGGCGAACCGCCGCTTGTCGTTCGCGGCGACCACGTGGTCCAGCTCCGCGCGGCTGAACGGGAACCCGTGGGCGGAGGCCGCGGCGATCAGCGTGTCGATCTCCACCCAGCCGCCCGGGTCCGGTGTGAGCCCGATCCTCTCGGGCTGGTGCCGCAGGTGTCGGGAGAGGTACTTCGACACCTTCACGGTGCGGCGTTCGTCCATGAGTCCAGCGTGCGGGAGAGACGCGGATCACGCAGCTTGTTTTCGCTCCGAGGTTTGATCCACAACCAAGTGCGGTTATCCACAGGCGGATTGGCGAAGTTGTGGACAACTGCCGTGCCCTTTGCGGTATTTGGCGTCACAACCTCGGTTCCACCCGCGCGATCCTCCTCAGCAACCCCGGCGCGAAGCGGTGCAGCAGGCGGGCGCCGCGGGCCTCCGGGGTGACCGGCGCCACCGCCCTGTTGTCGGCCACCGCGTCCAGGATCGCGTCGGCCACCTTCTCCGGCGGGTAGTTGCGCAGGCCGTACAGGCGGGCCGTCCGCTGTTGGCGGCGGCGTTGCTCCTCCTCGTCGACACCGGCGAAGCGGGCCGTGGAGGTGATGCTGGTGTTGACGAAGCCAGGGCAGACCGCCGTGACGCCGATGCCCTGGGCGGCCAGCTCGGCGCGCAGGCACTCGGAGAGCATCAGGACCGCCGCCTTGGAGGTGCTGTAGGCGGGCAGCACGCGCGAGGGCTGGTAGGCGGCGGCCGACGCGACGTTGACGATGTGGCCGCCCTGATCGCGCTCGGCCATCCGCGCGCCGAAGAGCCGGCAGCCGTGGATCACGCCCCACAGGTTCACGTCCAGCACCTTGCGCCAGTCGTCGGTCGTCGTGGCGAAGAAGGAGCCCGACAGACCGATGCCCGCGTTGTTGACCAGCACGTCCAGCACGCCGTGCTGGTCGTGGACCTTCTCCGCGAGCTTCTCCATGGCCTGCTCGTCGGAGACGTCGGCCGGCTCCGCCCAGGCGTCGGGCGCGCCGGCCAGCCGGGACAGCTCGGCGGTGCGGGCGGCGGCCTCGGCGTCGCGGTCGACGGCGATCACGCGCGCCCCGGCCTCGGCGAAGGCGAACGCCGTGGCCCGGCCGATCCCGCTGCCCGCGCCGGTGACCAGCACCAGCTGCCCGGCGAACCGGTCGGCGTGGCGCCCGGTGGGCCGCGGGGCGGGACGGCCCTCCTCGACGGACGTCGCGAACTGCTCGATCCAGGCGGCCACCTGGTCGGGACGTGTGCGCGGGACCCAGTGCCCGGCCGGGAGCGTGCGGCGGGTCAGCCGGGGCGCCCACCGGTCCAGGTCGTCGTACAGCCGCTCGGAGAGGAACGCGTCCTCCTGGGGCGTGATGAGCTGCACGGGCGCGTGGGCGTACGCGTCCGGGCGCGGCCTGCGCAGTCGCGCGCGGACGTTGTCCCGGTACAGCCAGGCGCCGTGCGCGGCGTCGGCGGGCAGCGAGGCGGTCGGGTAGTCGCCGCCCGGGACCCGCTCGGCCCGTTCCAGGATCTTCGGCCAGTAGGTGCCGAGCGGCCCGCGCCAGGCGAGTTCCGGCAGGGCCGGCGTGTGCAGCAGGTACACGTACCAGGACTTGGCGCCCTGGCCGAGGAGCTGGCCCACCCGGCGGGGCGTGGGGCGCTTCACGCGCGCGTTGATCCAGTGCCCGAAGTGGTCGAGGGACGGCCCCGAGATCGAGGTGAAGGAGGCGATACGGCCCTGGGCGCGGCCCACGGTGACGAACTCCCAGGACTGCACCGAGCCCCAGTCGTGCCCGACGAGGTGCACCGGCCGGTCCGGGCTGACCGCGTCCACGACGGCCAGGAAGTCGTCGGTGAGCTTGGCGAGGGTGAAGCCCCCGCGCAGCGGCCGGGGCGCGGTGGAGCGGCCGTGGCCCCGGACGTCGTAGAGGACGACGTGGAAGCGGCCGGCGAGCCGGGCGGCGACCTCCGACCAGACCTCCTTGCTGTCCGGGTAGCCGTGCACCAGCACCACCGTCGGCCGGCCGGGGTCGCCCAGTTCGGCCACGCACAGTTCGACCCCGCCCGTGCGCACCCAGCGCTCGCGTGCACCCTTCAAGGTCACTCCTCCTCCGCCCAGCGCCGCGTGTGCGGCGGATCGTCGTCCGGCCCGAACGCGCTCTCTCCGGGTTCCCGGGAGTCGGTGACCCCCAGGATCCCCTCGGACTCCGCGCCCGTCACCTGGAGGCCGAGGCGGCGTTCGGCCGCCCAGGGGCCCGGCCGCGGCGGGTGGTCCGAGAAGCGGTACGGCGACCACGGCGGCGACCAGCCCCCGCGGTGGCCGTGCAGCGCGTCGGCGGCGAGGCCCTCCGGGGACCGGGTGCCGAACCCGGACGGGTGGGGTGACCAGCGGCGCCGTCGCACCCGGTGCGCCTTGTGGGGGATCACCCCGAAGGGGTGGTCGGCGTAGCCCCGGCGGACCATGAGCCGGTCCGCGTCCTGGTGAATCTGCCGCAGCGGGCGCCGTTCGCGCACCTCGCGCGGGATCAGCCCGCGGTGTGCCTCCAGGTCGGCCTTCCACCGGTCCCGCACCGGGTTCACCCCGCGCCCGCGCGGCCGCTCGCGCCGCATCCCGGCCGCGTCGCACCCGGTCACGCCCGGCTCCAGGCGGCCCGCGACCGCCTCCGCGTACGCGTGGGCGAGGCGCCGCACGGTCCGAAGACCCCGCGGCTCCGCCGGGCGCTCCCCGGTCGACGTCGTCGCCATGCCACCCCGTCCCACCATCGCGGTACGTGCCCGTCACCCGACACCGGAGAATCTCGCACTTGTTAGACCCGGCGTCAACAGGGATGCCCGTACCTCTCAGGGAGGGGATCCCTTACGGACCCCCTACACCTGGAGGCGGACGCGAAGACTGCTCTCCGGTCTGACGACCGACGTGGTCCGCGTCACTAATGTCGACGGCGTGACTGTGATCGCGACCGAAAGCCTGAGCAAGCGGTTCCCCCGGGTGACCGCGCTCGACCGGCTGTCCGTGGACATCGGACCCGGTGTGACCGGACTCGTCGGGGCCAACGGCGCCGGCAAGTCCACCCTGATCAAGATCCTGCTGGGGCTGTCCCCCGCCACGGAGGGCCGCGCCGAGGTGCTCGGCCTCGACGTCGCCTCCGAGGGCGCCGCCATCCGCGAGCGCGTCGGGTACATGCCGGAGCACGACTGCCTGCCGCCGGACGTCTCGGCCACCGAGTTCGTCGTCCACATGGCCCGCATGTCCGGCCTGCCGCCCGCCGCCGCCCGCGAGCGCACCGCCGACACCCTGCGCCATGTCGGGCTGTACGAGGAGCGGTACCGCCCCATCGGCGGCTACTCGACCGGCATGAAGCAGCGGGTGAAGCTCGCCCAGGCGCTGGTGCACGACCCGCGGCTGGTCTTCCTGGACGAGCCGACCAACGGCCTCGACCCGGTCGGCCGCGACGAGATGCTCGGCCTGATCCGCCGCGTCCACACCGACTTCGGCATCTCGGTCCTCGTCACCTCCCACCTGCTCGGCGAACTGGAACGCACCTGCGACCACGTCGTCGTCATCGACGGCGGCAAGCTGCTGCGCTCCAGCTCCACCACCGACTTCACCCAGACCACGACCACGCTCGCCGTGGAGGTCACCGACACCGACGAGCACCCCGACGGCACGCGCGCGCTGCGCGAGGCGCTGCACGCGCGCGGGGTGACCGTCGAGGCCGGCAGCGGCCTGCCGGGCGCTGGCCACATCCTGCTCCTGACGGCGCAGGGCGAGGAGACGTACGACCTGGTCCGTGACGTCGTCGCCGACCTGGGCCTCGGGCTGGTGCGGATGGAACAGCGCCGGCACCACATCTCGGAGGTCTTCACCGAGGACGAGCAGCGGAAGGAGGCGGCCGTCCATGGCAGTTGAGCAGCCCCTGCCGGCATCCGCCGCGACCCCGGGTGACCAGACCCGCATCCACAACATCGGCTACCGCAACTACGACGGCCCCCGCCTCGGCCGCTCCTACGCCACCCGCTCCCTGTACTCGCAGTCCCTGCGCGGCGCCTACGGCCTCGGACGCTCCGTCAAGTCCAAGGTGCTGCCGATGCTGCTGTTCGTGGTGATGTGCGTGCCCGCGGCCATCATGGTCGCCGTCGCGGTCGCCACCAAGGCCAGGGACCTGCCCGTCGACTACACGCGCTACGCGATCATCATGCAGGCCGTCATCAGCCTGTACGTCGCCTCGCAGGCGCCCCAGTCCGTCTCGCGCGACCTGCGCTTCAAGACCGTTCCGCTGTACTTCTCGCGGCCGATCGAGACCGCCGACTACGTCCGGGCGAAGTACGCGGCGCTGGCCTCCGCGCTGTTCGTCCTCACCGCGGCCCCGCTGATCGTCCTCTACGTGGGCGCACTGCTGGCCAAGCTGGATTTCGCCGACCAGACCAAGGGATTCGCGCAGGGACTCGTCTCCGTGGCACTGCTCTCACTGCTCTTCGCCGGCATCGGCCTGGTCATCGCCTCGGTCACCCCGCGGCGCGGCTTCGGCATCGCGGCCGTCATCGCCGTACTGACCATCTCCTACGGCGCCGTCTCCACGCTCCAGGCCATCGCCGACGCGCAGAACAGCACCGGCGCCATCCCCTGGATCGGGCTCTTCTCGCCCGTCACCCTCATCGACGGGGTCCAGTCCGCCTTCCTCGGCGCGAGTTCGGCGTTCCCCGGCGCGGCCGGCCCCGGCAGCGGCGAGGGCGCGGTGTACGTCCTGGTCGTCCTGGGCCTGATCGCCGCCAGCTACGGCCTGCTGATGCGCCGCTACAAGAAGGTGGGACTGTGACCACGCCCACCCGTCCGGCCACCACCACCCTTCTAAGGAACGGGCCGCGCCCATGAGCACCCTCGTCATCGACCACGTCTCGCGCTGGTTCGGCAACGTGGTCGCCGTCAACGACATCACCATGACCATCGGCCCCGGCGTCACCGGCCTGCTCGGCCCCAACGGCGCCGGCAAGTCCACCCTCATCAACATGATGGGCGGCTTCCTCGCCCCCTCCACCGGCACCGTCACCCTCGACGGGCAGCAGGTCTGGCGCAACGAGGCGATCTACCGGCACATCGGCATCGTCCCCGAGCGCGAGGCGATGTACGACTTCCTCACCGGCCGCGAATTCGTCGTGGCCAACGCCGAACTGCACGGCCTCGGCGACAAGGCCGCCCAGCGCGCCCTCGCCACGGTCGAGATGGAGTACGCACAGGACCGCAAGATCGCCACGTACTCCAAGGGCATGCGCCAGCGCGTGAAGATGGCGTCCGCCCTGGTCCACGACCCCTCGCTGCTCCTGCTGGACGAGCCCTTCAACGGCATGGACCCGCGCCAGCGCATGCAGCTCATGGACCTGCTGCGGCGCATGGGCGACGAGGGCCGCACCGTGCTGTTCTCGTCCCACATCCTCGAAGAGGTCGAGCAGCTCGCCTGGCACATCGAGGTCGTGGTCGCCGGACGGCACGCGGCCAGCGGCGACTTCCGCAGGATCCGCCGTCTGATGACCGACCGCCCGCACCGCTACCTGGTCCGCTCCAGCGACGACCGCGCCCTCGCGGCCGCGCTGATCGCCGACCCGTCGACGGCCGGCATCGAGGTCGACCACGCCGAGGGCGCCCTGCGCATCCAGGCCGTCGACTTCGGCCGCTTCACCGCCCTGCTGCCGAAGGTCGCCAGGGACCACGGCATCCGGCTCCTCACGGTCTCGCCGTCCGACGAGTCCCTGGAGTCCGTCTTCTCGTACCTGGTCGCGGCGTAGGAGGCCGAAGATGTACGACCCCACTGTCGCCCGGCTGACCTACCGCGCCCTGCTCGGCCGCCGCCGGGCCCTCATCCTCGGCGCGCTCCCGCTGCTGCTCATCGTGATCTCCGTGGCCGTCCGCGCCCTGACCGGAGCCGACGACCAGACGGCCTCGGACGTGCTCGGCGGCTTCGCGCTCGCCACGATGGTGCCGATCATCGGTGTCATCGCCGGCACCGGCGCGATCGGCCCGGAGATCGACGACGGCTCCGTCGTCTACCTGCTGTCCAAGCCGCTCAAGCGGCCCACGATCATCTTCACCAAGCTGATCGTCGCCATCGCCGTGACCATGGTCTTCTCGGCGGTGCCGACCCTGATCGCCGGTCTGATCCTGAACGGCAACGGGCAACAGATCGCCGTCGCCTACACGGTCGCCGCGCTCGTCTCCTCCATCGCCTACTCGGCGCTGTTCCTGCTGCTGGGCACGGTCTCCCGGCACGCGGTGGTCTTCGGGCTCGTCTACGCCCTGGTCTGGGAGGCGCTGTTCGGCTCCCTGGTGCCGGGCGCGCGCACGCTGAGCGTCCAGCAGTGGTCGCTCGCCGTCGCCCACAAGCTGGCCGGCGGGGACCTGGTGACCTCCGAGGTGGGCCTGCCGACGGCCACCGTGCTGCTGGTGGCGGTCACCGTGCTGGCCACCTGGTACGCCGGCCAGAAGCTGCGGTCGCTGACGCTCGCGGGCGAGGAGTGACGGGCACCGGCCTTGACGGGGGCTTCACCCGGGCCCGGGCACACTGGGCTGACCGGATGAACGGCTGGGAGGCCGGAGATGGCTGAGGAGACGCCGCGGCACGAAGGGCGGGAGCGGACCGGCGAGGACGCGTGGGACGACGTCGTCCTGGACGAGGCGTTCGTCCGGGCGGCCGGGACCGCCGAGCCGTCGGCCCGGGCCCGGATGCTCGCCGCGCGCTGGCGGGCCGAGGCGCCCGAGCCGCAGCCGTGGCGCTCCGACGACCCGCCGGCCGGCTGGTTCTTCAGCAAGGCGCGGCGCCGCAGGTGGCGCCGCCGGTAGCGGCCGTCCGTCCGTCTTATTCGATGGCGCCCGCCTCCGGCGCCGGGCACAGTGGGTGTGCCCCATACGCCCGGGATCGTCCCGGCGTCACCGGCCGGGGCGTCTCCGTGGGGCCACGGGGAGGGGGCGGCCGCTTCGAGCACGCGATGTCGCTCTCGCGTGGGCCGCCCCCGGTGACCTCGACGTCTCCGCCGGGCTGGAGGGGCCGCCGCCGGCAGGATCGTGGCCGCCGGGGACGCCGGGACGTACCCGGACCGGGCCCGCTCCCTGCCCTGACGTGGCGGCCCGCTAGCCGAGCAGCCGCTCCAGCACGACCGCGATCCCGTCCTCCTCGTTGGAGGACGTGATCTCGTCGGCCACCGCGCGCAGTTCCGCATGGGCGTTGGCCATGGCCACGCCGCGGTCCGCCCAGGCGAACATCGGGATGTCGTTGGGCATGTCACCGAAGGCGATCGTGTCGGCGGCCTTCAGGCCCAGGCGGCGGGCCGCCAGGGAGAGGCCCGTGGCCTTGGACAGGCCGAGCGGGAGCAGCTCCACGATGCCCTCGCCCGCCATGGCCACCGTGACGAAGCCGCCGGCCGCCTGCCGGGCCGCCTCCGCCAGCTCGTCGTCGCCCAGCGTCGGATGCTGTATGTAGATCTTGTTCAGGGGCGCGCTCCACAGGTCGGAGGCGTCCGTGAAGGGGGTGCCGGGCAGCTTGCCGACGACCGCGTACCCCGGCCCGACCAGCACCTCGCCGTCCAGGCCGTCCCGGCTCGCCGCCAGGTACAGCGGACCCACCTCGGCCTCGATCTTGGCGAGGGCCACGCCCGCGAGCTGCCGGTCCAGGGTGACCGAGGTCAGCAGGCGGTGGGAGCCGGCGTCGTACACCTGGGCGCCCTGACCGCAGACGGCGAGGCCGTCGTAGCCGAGGTCGTCCAGGATGTGCCGGGTCCAGGGGACCGCACGGCCGGTGACGACGATGTGCGCGGCGCCCGCCGCGGTGGCCGCGGCGAGCGCGTCACGGGTGCGCTGCGAGATCGACTCGTCGGAGCGCAGGAGCGTGCCGTCGAGATCGGTGGCGATCAGCCGGTACGGGAAGCCGGTCACTTGGCGACCGGCTCCAGGACCTGACGGCCGCCCAGGTAGGGGCGCAGCACCTCGGGGACCCGGACGGAGCCGTCGGCCTGCTGGTGGTTCTCCAGGATCGCCACGATCGTGCGCGGTACGGCGCACAGCGTGCCGTTGAGGGTGGCGAGCGGCTTGACCTGCTTGCCGTCGCGGACCCGGATGGACAGCCGGCGGGCCTGGAACTCGGTGCAGTCCGAGGTCGAGGTCAGCTCGCGGTACTTGCCCTGGGTCGGGATCCACGCCTCGCAGTCGAACTTGCGCGCGGCCGAGGAGCCGAGGTCACCGGAGGCCACGTCGATGACGCGGAACGGCAGCTCCAGCGAGGTCAGCCACTGCTTCTCCCACTCCAGCAGGCGCTGGTGCTCGGCCTGCGAGTCCTCGGGAGCGACGTACGAGAACATCTCGACCTTGTCGAACTGGTGCACGCGGAAGATGCCCCGGGTGTCCTTGCCGTGCGAGCCGGCCTCGCGGCGGAAGCACGGGGAGAAGCCCGCGTACCGCAGCGGCAGCCGGTCCGCGTCGATGATCTCGTCCATGTGGTAGGCCGCGAGCGGGACCTCGGAGGTGCCGACCAGGTACAGGTCGTCCTTGTCGAGGTGGTAGACGTCCTGGGCGGCCTGGCCGAGGAAGCCGGTGCCGGCCATGGACTGCGGGCGGACCAGCGCCGGGGTGAGCATCGGCGTGAAGCCGGCGGCGGTGGCCTGGGCGATCGCCGCGTTCACCAGGGCCAGCTCCAGCAGGGCGCCGACACCGGTGAGGAAGTAGAAGCGGGAGCCGGAGACCTTGGCGCCGCGCTCGACGTCGATCGCGCCGAGCAGCTGGCCCAGCTCCAGGTGGTCCTTGGGCTCGAAGCCCTCGGCACCGAAGTCGCGGATCGTGCCGTGCGTCTCCAGCGTGGCGAAGTCCTCCTCGCCGCCGACGGGCACGTCGGGGTGGACGAGGTTGCCGAGCTTGAGCAGCAGTTCCTGGGTCTCGGCGTCGGCGGCGTCGCGCTCGGCCTCGGCGGCCTTCACGTCCGCCTTCAGCTGCTCGGCGCGCCCCAGCAGCTCGGCCTTCTCCTCGGCGCCGGCCTTGGGGATCAGCTTGCCGAGCTGCTTCTGCTCGGCGCGCAGCTCGTCGAAGCGGACGCCGGAGGACCTGCGCCGCTCGTCGGCAGACAGGAGGGCGTCGACGAGCGCGACGTCCTCTCCACGGGCGCGCTGGGACGCGCGCACACGGTCGGGGTCCTCACGGAGCAGGCGAAGGTCAATCACGAGGGCAAGGCTACCGGTGCGGGGTCGCCGCTCACGACTCACTCATCAAGGAGTTCTGATTCACGGCGTACGTTCCGTTATGCGGTAATTGCCGAGTGTGTTGCGTTGTGCCGTCCGTACGTCAGACCCGGCGTCAAGGGGAAAGTGTCTCACTCCCTGGGACGGGCCACATCCCGGGCGCCTGGTTGACTCGACTTCCTTGTGGAGAACGGGATTTGGCGGGTCGGTTGTCCACAGCGATCCACACCCTCCCAGGAGTTATCCACAGGCTGTGTGGAAGATCTGTGGACTTCGGAATTGATCACTCGGGAAAGCGCGAACGGACTGAAGAATTCCTGGGTCAAACCCTGTCGACACCCACCTTCGGGTGGAAAACGGTCGCCCCCAAAGATGAACCAAAGGAAACGCGTGGACGAAGGGTGAGCCAGGCGCCGGTGACCCCGGCCGGGGCTCCCAGGGCGATTTGTCGACCCGATGGCACCGCCCTGTCGACTTGTCCCCAGGTCGAGAAGGGAACCTGTGGATAACTTCTGTGGATAACCTTCGCCCGCAGGTACGACCGGTCGGCGTCCGCCTGTACGACGGCTAGAACCGGCCGTCCTGGCAGCGCGCCACCCAGTCCGCCGCCGCCATGAACTCCTCGTCCGACGTCCCCGGCAGCGTCGGCCGGGCCCCGCCCGGCGCGATGTCCGCGCGCGGATAGGAGCCGAGGAAGCGCACCTGGAGGCAGATCCGCCGCAGCCCCATCAACGCCTCCGCCACCCGCCGGTCGGCGATGTGTCCCTCGGCGTCGATGCAGAAGCAGTAGTTGCCGATGCCGGCGCCGGTCGGCCGGGACTGGAGCAGCATGAGGTTGATGCCGCGCGAGGCGAACTCGCCGAGCAGGTCGCGCAGGGCACCGGGGTGGTCGTCCCGCTGCCACAGCACCACGGAGGTCTTGTCGGCGCCGCTGGGCGCGGCGGGCCGGGCCGGGCGGCCGACCAGCACGAACCGGGTCTGCGCGTTCTCCGCGTCGTGGAGCCCGGTCTCCAGCGCTTCCAGGCCGTACCGGGCGGCCGTGAACTCGCCGGCGAAGGCGGCGTCGTAGCGGCCCTCCTGGACCAGGCGGGCGGCGTCCGCGTTGGAGGCCGCCGACTCCCAGGTGGCCTCCGGGAGGTTGGCGCGCAGCCAGTTGCGCACTTGAGGCTGGGCCGCCGGGTGCGCGGAGACCGTCTTGATGTCCGTGAGCCGGGTGCCGGGGCGGACCAGCAGCGCGAAGGTGATCGACAGCAGCACCTCGCGGTAGATCATCAGGGGCTCGCCCGCGACCAACTCGTCCAGGGTGGTGGTGATGCCGCCCTCGACGGAGTTCTCGATCGGCACGAACGCGGCCTCGGCCTCGCCGGCCCGGACCGCGTCCAGCGCGGACTGCACCGAGACGTACGGGATCAGCTCCCGGGTGGCCGCCTCCGGAAGCGTGCGCAGGGCGACCTCCGTGAAGGTGCCCTCCGGGCCGAGGTAGGCATAGCTCGCTGGCATGTCCTCACCCTAATGGCCGCGGGCCCGGTCGGCCGAGGCGTTCGACGACAACCACTCGACCAGGTGGTTTGAGCCCGGTTCACCCCGCACACTCCAGATGCCCGGGTTCAACCCTCCAGCAGCCGCTGCCCCACGTACTCCCCCTTCGCCGCCCCGCCCGGCACCGCGAACAGACCGCTCGCCTCGTGCCGGATGTACTTCGACAGCGCGTCACCCCGGTCGAGCTTGCGCTGCACCGGGACGAAGCCGCGCAGGGGGTCCGCCTGCCAGCAGATGAAGAGGAGACCGGCGTCGGGCGTGCCGTCCGCGTCGATGCCGTCGTGGTAGGAGAACGGGCGCCGCAGCATGGCCGCGCCGCCGTTCTTCTCGGGCCGGGTGATCCGGGCGTGCGCGGTGAGCGGGACGACGTAGTCGCCGTGCGCGTCGGTCTTCTCCAGGTCCATCGGAGTGGTCTCGTCGCCGCCGGACAGTGGCGCCCCATTGGCCTTGCGGCGCCCGATGACCTGCTCCTGGGCGGTGAGCGACAGCTTCTCCCAGTCGTCCAGGAGCATGCGGATACGGCGTACGACCGCGTAGGAACCGTTGGCCATCCACGCGGGCTCGCCCGAGGCCGGTACGAAGATCCGCTGGTCGAAGTCGGTGTCGGTGGGCTGGGGATTGCGGGTGCCGTCGAGCTGGCCCATGAGGTTGCGGGCCGTCATGGGGTGGGCGGTGGCGCCGGGGCTGCGGTTGAAGCCGTTCATCTGCCAGCGCACCCGCGCGGCCGAGCCCGCGTCCTTCTGGATCGCGCGCAGGGCGTGGAAGGCGACCAGGGCGTCGTTCGCGCCGATCTGCACCCACAGATCGCCGTCGCTGCGGGACCTGTCGAGGTGGTCGGAGGAGAAGTCCGGCAGCGGGTCGAGTGCGCCGGGCCGCTGCTTCTCCAGGCCCGTCCTGCCGAAGAAGCTGTAGCCGAAGCCGAAGGTGACGGTCAGCGAGGACGGGCCCGCGTCCCGGGCCACATCGGTGTCGCCGTGCGGGGCCGCCTCGCCCGCCATCAGCCGCTCGGCGGTCGTGGACCAGCGGCGCAGCAGGGCCGCCGCCTCCTTGCGGCCGGCGCCCGCCGCCAGGTCGAAGGCGACGAGATGGCCCCGTGCCTGGAGGCCCTCGATGATGCCGGGCTGATGTTTCCCGTGAAACATCGCCCGCCCCGCGCCCACCGAGGTGAGCGGGGTGGCCCCGGCGGGTGCGGAGGCGTAGCCCACGGCCCCGCCGGCCGTGCCGAGCACGAGCCCGGTGGCGCCGGCGGTGCCGAGCAGGGCACGCCGCGAGATGCCGCTCGCCCCGGACACGGGCTCCGCCGGCGGCGCGTCGGGCGTGCGGGCCTGAGGGATGGACTGGTCGGGCATGGTGTGGTTCAGCCGATCTGCGCGTTCTTGGAGACGGTCACCTGGTCGATGTCGGAGGTGCGGACCGTGACGGCGATCTTCCAGTCGCCGGCCATGGGGATCTGCACTCCGCTCGCCGACCAGTGGCCGGTGGTGATGTGGTCGGGGTTCACGGGAAGCGGACCGATCTTCTTCGCCTCCAGGGTGAAGGAGACCTTCACCTCCGGGACGTCGAAGGCCCGGCCGTTGGGGCGCTGGACGTAGACGTGCATCTCGTTGCCGCCCACGCGCGCGGGGTCGAGGTCGATGCTGACGACGCCCTTGCCGTCGGTGCCGCCGGTGTCGAACGGCATGTCCAGGGTGAGCGCGCCGGACGTCGCCCTGGTGCCGGAGTCCGCCGGCGCGGAGGTGGCCGCCTTGGCCTCCTGCTCGGTGCGGCCCGGCTCGGTCTGCGTCAGCGCGGTGGTGACGGCGAGCAGCACGATGGCGACGCCGGCCTCGGCGAGCACCGAGCGGCGCAGGCCGAAGCGGTTCGCGTCGCCGTCCCGCAGCCGCTTCTCCCGGGCGGCGTCGACGGCCGCGCGCTGCCGGGCGAGCTGGGCGGCGCGCTGGGTGTCACGGGAGCCGGTGCCGGTGCGCTTGCCGTCACCGGTCGCCTTCGAGGCGGCGACCTGCTCCGTGCGGGCCTGGGTCTTCTGAGCCTTCCCGGTGCGGACGGCCGGGTCCGTGAGCCGTCCCGTCCACCGCCGGGACACGGCCGCGATGCCGATCAGCACCGCCACCAGCCCGATCTTGACCAGCAGCAGCTGCCCGTACCGGGTCTCGGTGAACGCCGACCAGGAGCCGAGCTGCCGCCAGGACTGGTAGACGCCGGTGACGACGAGCGCGAGGACGCTGCCGAAGGCCACGCGGGAGAAGCGCTGTACGGCGGCGGCCTCGACGGGGGTCTCGGCGGGCGCCCGGTACAGCGCGGTCAGCAGAGCGGTGAGGCCACCGAGCCAGGCGGCGACGGCCAGCAGGTGGACGACGTCGACCGGCATGGCGATACCGGGCTGGAGCCCGGTCGAGGCGTGCTCGGCCATGGCCCAGCTGGTGGCGAGACCGGCCGCCACGACCACTCCGCCGACGGCGAGCCCGAAGGTCAGGTCGCGCTTCTCCTCGCCCTCCTCCCGCCGGGTATAGGCGCCGAAGAGGACGGCGACGAAGAGCGCGGCGGCGGCGAGCAGCAGCAGCCGGGAGACCAGCGCGGCACCGGTCTTCGTCTGGAGCACCTGGCCGAGCAGGTCGAGGTCGAAGACGTCGGCGAACTTCCCGGAACCGGTGTACGCGCCGCGCAGGAGCAGCAGCCACAGGGTGGCCGCCGTCAGCGCGACCCAGCCGCCGACGACCAGCCGCTGGAGGGGCCGTACGCCCGCGCCGCGCCGCCAGCAGGCGAGCACGAAGGCCGCGCCGCCGGCGAGCACGACGAACCCGGCGTACGACACGTACCGCCCGAACGCGTAGAGCCCGCCCACGACTCCGCCGCCCGCGGTCGGACCGGTGCCGGAGACGACGGTCCGCGAGGGCGCCCCGACGGAGAAGGTGTAGGCGCCGGCGACGGGGTGGCTGTCCGCGGAGACGACCTGGTAGGTGACGGTGTACGTGCCGTCGGCCAGGCCGCTCTTGAGCCGCACGGCGTACGTCGTCCCGCTCACGTTGGCCGGGCTGCCGGTCTGCACCGGCTTGCCCTTCGGGTCGAGGACGCGCAGGGAGTCGTCGTTCAGCGCCACCTTCTCGGAGAAGGTGAGCGACACCTGGGTGGGTGCCTTGTCGGCCACCACCCCCTGCGCCGGGTCGCTGCCGGTCAGCGCCGCGTGGGCGGAGGCCGGTCCGGCGCCCGCCAGCAGCGCGCCGGTGACGGCGATGAACAGCAGCACCAGGATCCGCACGCGGGGGGCGGTGGTCCGGGTCACGGTGATCCCTCCCTCAGTGGCCGGTCGACGGGTTGTACGTGGCGGACGTGACGGGCATCTCGACGGTGAGCGGCCCGGACTCGCTGAAGGTGAGCTTCACGGTGACCGTCTGGCCCTGCTTCGGGGCGCGCTTCAGCTTCTCGAACATCAGATGGTTGCCACCGCTTCGGAACACGAGCCGTCCGTGGGCCGGTATCGCGAAGGAGGACTTCTCCGTCATGGCACCGCCGACCGTGCTGTGCATGGTCACCTCGCCGGCGACGTCACTGGTGACCGAGGTCAGCTCGTCCTCGGCCCCGCCCTTGTTGGTGATCGTCAGGAACCCGGCGGCCATGTCGGCGGAGACGGGCTGGGGCATGTAGGAGGAGCCGACGGACAGCTCGGCCTTGTCCGACCCCGTGCCGGACCCGGAGCAGCCGGTGAGGGCCAGGGCCCCGGCGAGCGCGCCCGCGGTCAGGACCGCGGCACGGCGCCTCACGGGTTGGCTCCCTTGACGAGCTTGGGCAGGTCCCTGGTGTAGTCGTCGACCGTGGCGTCCTCGCCGTAGAGGACGTATCCGGCGTCGGTCTTCGGCGAGAAGGCGACGACCTGGGTGCCGTGGACGGAGACCAGCTTGCCGTTCTTGTCCTTCGTCGTCGGCTCCACGGAGATGCCGACGGACCGGGCGCCGGCCTGGATCTTGGCGAAGTCGCCGGTCAGGCCGATGAACTGCGGGTCGATGCCCTTGAGCCACTTGCCCAGCTCGGCCGGGGTGTCGCGGCCGGGGTCGGTGGTGACGAACACCACCCGCAGGTCGTCCTGCTCGGCCTTGGGCAGCGCCTTCTTGGCGACGGCGATGTTGCTCATCGTCGTCGGGCAGATGTCGGGGCAGTGCGTGTAGCCGAAGTAGAGCAGGGTCGGGTGTCCCTCGGTCTCCTTGCGGAGGTCGTACTTCTTGCCGTGGGTGTCGGTGAGGACCAGGCCCGGCTTGTCGAACGGCTGGTCCAGCACGGTGGCGACCTTGCCCGCGTCCGACCCTCCCGAGACGACGGTGACCGGCGACTTGCCGTCGTCGCCGCTGCCGCAGGCGGAGAGGGTCAGGGTGGCGGCGGCGAGCAGCACGGCCGCGGTGAACGTCTTCTTGCGCATAGAAAAATGTCCCAGATGTGTGAACTGCGGCGCGCACCGGGGTCGTACGACGGTCCGGGTGGCGGGGTCGTGCGGCACCCGGTGCGCGCTGCGGAACGAAGGTCAGGCGGCGGTCCGGCGGCGGCCCGCGAGGACGCCGTAGGCCACGCCCGCGACGCCGATCACGATGCCGGCCACGCCGAGCACGCGCGCGGTGGTGTCACTGCCGTCGCCGGAGTCCTCGGCGGCGGTCGTCTTCCCGGTCTTCTCGGCGGTGTTCTCGGCGCTCGCCGTGCCGTGGTGGTCGTCAGCGGCGGCGGACAGCTCCAGGACCGGGGCCGGGTTCTCCGGCTCGTCCTGGCCCTTCTGCGGCACCTCGATCCAGCGGACGACCTCCTTGTTGGAGTACGTCTGGATGGCCTTGAACACGAGCTGGTCGGTGTCCTCGGGCAGGGCGCCCAGGGAGAGCGGGAACTTCTGGAAGTAGCCGGGCTCGATGCCCTTGCCGTCGGCGGTCCAGGTGACCTTGGTGACGGCCTCGTCGATCTTCTCGCCGTGCACGGTCAGCGGCTTGGCCAGCTTGGACCTGGTGATGTCGATCTTCCAGCCCGGCAGCGCCTCCGGCATCACCGAGGCGATCGGGTGGTCGGCCGGGAAGTTCACCTCGACCTTGGTCGTCGAGGCGTTGTCCCGCTCGTTCGGGACCTTGAAGTCCACGACCGCGTAATCGCCCTTGGCCGCGGTGCCCTCCGGCTGCACGGAGACGTGCGCGAAGGCGGGGGCGGACAGGGTGAGGACGGCCGTACCCGCGACAGCGGCGGCGGCGGCGATACGAGAAGCCTTCATGGAAGGAAGCACTCCACTCTGCGTGAGAACCGGTGATGAAGAGGGATACGCGCGCGTGCCGGGTGTTGTGGCAGTACGGCACGGAAACCGCCCGTACGGCTCGGGGGACGCGCACGCGCGCGTGCCGCGCGTCGGCGGCGCACCGGGTCCGTGTCTCGGGGGAGCGGTGTCCGCGTCAGGCGGCGAGGAGGAGGGCGGCGGCGGGCGGGCCGCGCCGGATCACCGTGTGCTGGAGTGCGGCGGTGTGCGGGGCCGGTGCCTCGTCCCGGTCGGGGCGGGGGCCGCGCGGGCCGGGCCCGGTGGCGGGCAGCAGCCCGGCGCACAGGGCGCGCGTCAGCGCGAGAGCCGCGCGCAGGGATCGTACGAGCGCCCCCTCCGCGACTCCATGCGCCGATAGCTCGATCAGCCGCAGCACCGCGAGATCCCCGCGGCGCAGCAGCCAGCCGGCGGCGACGGCCGCGAGCACATGGCCGAGCAGCATCGGCAGCGAGGGCAGCAGACCGGCCGAGGCGCCGGTGGCGTCGTGGACGTGCGCGACGGTGCCCATGGCGCCCGTCGGCCGGCCGGCGCGGTCGATGAGACGCGCGTCGAGCAGCAGGCGGAAGGCGTGTCCCGGAGTGAGGGACGCGGCGGTCGAGCCGCACACGAGCCGCGTGGCCTGCTCGACCAGCGCGCTGTCGCTCAGCACGGCGCCCGTGGTCCCGCCGGTGCCCGTCGACCCCGCCGAGCCCATCGACATCCCGGCGGAGGCCATCGTCGCCCCGTGCTGGCCCAGCCCGAACAGCGCGTGCAGCACGGTCTGGCCGAGGGCGAGGAGCACGGCGATGCCCGGCAGCGAGCGGGCCCGCCCGGCGAGCGGTACCACGGGCAGCAGGGCGCCGAGGAAGCCCGCGCCGAGCGTCCACAGCGGCACGCGCGCGCAGGAGGCCAGCGAGTGCCCGCCCGCGGCCAGCGCGACGCAGACCGCGGCGAACACCGCGGCCCGCAGGATCCGGAGTCCGGCTCCGGAGTGCGCCGTGCGTGGGTGGGGGGCAGTCATGGCGGGGCCATCATCGCACTGCCCTTACCGCGCGTATACGGCAGGGCGCCTGAGGCACCCCACATACACCGATTCCTCCCCCGGCGCATCGGCCGGACGGGCGCAGACAGGTCGACGCAGTGCTTACGGCCACCTACGGGCGGCAATACGTAACGGTATGTCGAGCCGCGGCCAGGAGGCTGGAGCATGAGCATCTGGTGGTCACTCCATCTGCGGCGCGAGGCCGCCAGCGTGCCGCTCGCCCGGCGGCTGCTGATCGGCACGATGGAGACGGCGGGCGTCGACCCGGAGATCTCCTACGACCTGTCCGTCGCCCTGAGCGAGGCCTGCGCGAACGCCGTCGAGCACGGCGGGGACGCCGCCCGCGGCGCCTCGGAGGCGTACCGGGTGACCGCCTATCTCGACGGCGAGAAGTGCCGCATCGAAGTGACCGATTCCGGTCCCGGCTTCGTCCGCCCGCAGGACCCGCGGCCGGCCCGCCCCGACGCCGAGCACGGCCGCGGCCTCTGTCTGATCCGCGAACTGGCCGACCACGTGCACATCGGCCCGAAGCCCGGCCGGGGCGGCACGGTGGTCAGTTTCGACAAGATCCTCAAATGGCGGAAGGACCCGTCCCTCCTCACGGCCTAGCGGCGCCCCTGCCGGCGCCGCCGAGCGGTCCGAGGACCTTCGCCAGGGTCTCCAGCGCCTCCGCGTACAGCCGCTCCCTGGGAGTGCCGTAGCCGACGACCAGTCCCTGGGGCCGGCCGGGGCCCGGGGTGTGCCAGTGGTCGCCGAGCGCGCCCAGCGCCAGGCCCTCCGCCTCCGCTCGGGCCAGGACCGCGGCCTCGTCCGGCACCTCGATCAGCGCGTGCAGCCCGGCCGCGACCCCCCGCACGCTGCGGCGCGCCCCCAGCCGGTCCAGCAGCTGGTCCCGGCGCCGCCGGTAGCGCAGCCGGCACGCGCGCACATGGCGGTCGTACGCGTGGCTGACGATCAGCTCGGCGAGCGCGAGCTGGCCGATGGTCTCGGTGTGGTGGTCGCTGTGCAGCTTGGCGTCGGCGACCGCGTCGACCAGGTGCGGCGGCAGCACCATCCAGCCGAGCCGCAGCGCCGGGCCCAGGGTCTTGGAGGCGGTCCCCAGGTACACCACCTGGCCCGGCGCCATCCCCTGCACCGCGCCCACGGGCTGGCGGTCGTAGCGGAACTCGCCGTCGTAGTCGTCCTCCACGATCAGTCCGCCCCGCGCGCGTGCCCAGTCGGTGAGCGCCCGGCGCCGCTCGGGGTGCAGGGTCACCCCGGTCGGGTACTGGTGGGCCGGCGTGACCACCACGGCCGCCGCGCCGCCCAGTTCCTCGGGGCGTACCCCGCGCGCGTCGACCGGCACCGGCAGGACCGTTCCGCCGTTGTGCCGCACCACCTCCCGGTGGAAGGGCAGCCCCGGGTCCTCCATGGCGACGGCGGCGCCGTCCAGCACCCGCGTGAGCAGCGCCAGGCCCTGCACGTAGCCCGAGGTGATGACGATCCGCTCCGGCGGCGCGAGCACCCCGCGCGCCCGCCCCAGGTAGCCGGAGAGCGCGGTGCGCAGCTCGATCCGGCCGCGCGGGTCGCCGTAGTCGTACGCCAGCGAGGGCGCCGTCGCTATGGCGCGGCGCAGCGCGCGCAGCCAGGCCGCCGCCGGGAACGCGCCGACGTCCGGGCTGCCGGGACGCAGATCGAGACGCGGGGCACGCGCGCGCGTGTCCGTCCCCGGCTCCTCCGCCTGCACGGCCGGCAGTTCGGCGACCCGGGTGCCCGAGCCCTGCCGTGCCGTCAGGTACCCCTCGGCGACCAGCTGGTCGTAGGCGGCCTTCGCGGTGCCGCGCGAGATGCCGAGGTCGGCCGCGAGCCGCCGGGTGGCGGGCAGCCGGGTACCGGGCGTGAGCCGCCCGTCCCGTACGGCGTCCCTGAGGGCTCGTTCGAGCCCCACCCGGCGGCCGTCCACCGAGTCGGGTTCGAGATGCAGGTCGACACCGACGCCCGACCAGAAGCCGTCCACGTTTCCACCCCCGTCACTGCACGCGCCCCGAGGGGCGCGCGGAACTGCGCGGCCGGCCACGGCTGCCCCCGCAGACGAAATGGCCGGGCACCTCCCCGGTACCCGGCCATTCAAACGCAGATCAGCCCTTCAGGGAGGCCATCCACGATTCGACCTCGTCGGAGCGCCGCGGCAGACCGTCGGAGAGGTTCCGGTTGCCGTCCTCGGTGACGAGGATGTCGTCCTCGATCCGGACGCCGATGCCCCGGTACTCCTCCGGCACGGTCAGGTCGTCGGCCTGGAAGTACAGCCCCGGCTCGACGGTGAGCACCATGCCCGGCTCCAGCGTGCCGTCCACGTACGTCTCGGTCCGCGCGGCGGCGCAGTCGTGGACGTCCATGCCGAGCATGTGCCCGGTGCCGTGCAGGGTCCAGCGGCGCTGGAGGCCCAGCTCCAGGACCCGCTCGACCGGACCCTCGACCAGGCCCCACTCGACGAGCCTCTCGGCCAGCACGCGCTGCGCGGCGTCGTGGAAGTCGCGGTACTTGGCGCCCGGCTTCACGGCCGCGATACCGGCCTCCTGGGCGTCGTACACGGCGTCGTAGATCTTCTTCTGGATCTCGCTGTACGTGCCGTTGACGGGCAGCGTGCGCGTGACGTCTGCGGTGTAGAGGGTGTGGGTCTCCACGCCCGCGTCCAGCAGCAGCAGGTCGCCGGAGCGGACCGGGCCGTCGTTGCGGACCCAGTGCAGGGTGCAGGCGTGCGGGCCGGCCGCGCAGATGGAGCCGTAGCCGACGTCGTTGCCCTCCACGCGCGCGCGGAGGAAGAACGTGCCCTCGATGTAGCGCTCGCTCGTCGCCTCGGCCTTGTCGAGGACCCTGACGACGTCCTCGAAGCCGCGGACCGTCGAGTCGACGGCCTTCTGGAGCTCGCCGATCTCGAACTCGTCCTTGACGAGACGGGCCTCGGAGAGGAAGACGCGCAGCTCCTCGTCGCGCTCGGCGGTGACCTTGTCGGTCAGGGCCGCCTCGATGCCGGCGTCGTAGCCGCGCACCACGCGGACCGGGCCGGTGGCCTCGCGGAGCTTGTCGGCCAGCTCGCGCACGTCGGCGGCCGGCAGGCCGTACAGCGCCTCGGACTCGGCGAGGGAGTGCCGGCGGCCGACCCACAGCTCGCCCTGGCCGGAGAGCCAGAACTCGCCGTTCTCGCGGTCGGAGCGCGGCAGCAGGTAGATGGTGGCCTCGTGGCCGTCGCCCTTGGGCTCCAGCACCAGGACGCCGTCCTCGGTCTGGTTGCCGGTGAGGTACGCGTACTCGACGGAGGCGCGGAAGGGGTACTCGGTGTCGTTCGAGCGGGTCTTCAGGTTGCCCGCCGGGATCACCAGGCGCTCGCCCGGGAAGCGGGCGGAGAGCGCGGCGCGGCGGCGCGCGGTCTCGGCGGCCTGCGGGATCGGCTCCAGGTCACGCAGTTCCGTGTCGGCCCAGCCGGACTTCATGTTCTCGGCAAGCTCGTCGGACACGCCCGGGTACAGGCCGTTCTTCCGCTGCTTGACGGTCTCCTCGGCCTCGGTCTCCGGGCCCTCCGCGGTGGCGGAGTCGGGGACAGCCGGGTTGAGCTCGTCGGACACGTGATCCTCCTCGGTACGCCAGTGATCTCCCCCGGGGCCCGCGACGCTCCTGCTTGTGGCCGAGCGGGGACCACCATCATCGTACGGTCGCACCAGGAGCGGACGGCGGCGGATGACCTGTTATGCCCGGTCATGCCAGCCGCCCGGAGCGCGCTCAGTCGAAGCGGGCCGCCAGCAGGACGACGTCCTCCTCGCTGTCGGCCGCGTCCAGGCCGTCCGGCAGGACCGCGCGCAGGACGTGGTCGGCGACGGCTCCCGGATCCTGCCGCGCCGCGCGCGGGACGCTCGCGGCGGCCGCGTGCAGCCGGGCGAAGGCCCGGTCCATCGGGTCGCCGGTGCGGTGCAGCAGCCCGTCGGTGTAGAGCAGGACCGTCTCCCCGGCCTCCGCCTGGATCTCCACGCTGGGCGCCTCCCAGCAGGCGAGCATGCCGAGCGGCGCGGAGACGGAGGTCTCGGCGAACTCGGTGCGCCGCTCGCCGATCAGCAGCGGCGGGCTGTGCCCGGCACCGGCCAGGGTGACCTTGCGCACGGCGGGCTCGCAGTAGGCGAACAGGGCGGTGGCCGAGCGGGCCGGCTCGGTCAGCCGCAGCAGCAGCTCCAGGTCGGACAGGACGGCGACCGGGTCCTCGCCCTCCATCACGGCGTACGCGCGCAGGGAGGCGCGCATCCTGCCCATGGCGGCCACCGCGCTCGGCCCGGAGCCGGTGACCGAGCCGACCGAGAGGCCGAGGGCGGCCTCCGGCAGCGGCAGGGCGTCGTACCAGTCACCGCCGCCGCGCGGACCCGCGCGGCGGCGGGCGGCGAGCCGGACGCCGGGCACCCGGGGCAGCCGGGCGGGCAGCAGTTCGTCGGTGAGGGTCGCCACGCACGCGCGCGTGCGCTCCACCTCCAGCAGCCGGGCGAGGTGCTCGGTGGCGTGCCGGACGTACAGGCCCACGAGGTGGCGCCGGCGCTCGTGCGGCTCGGCCGGTTCGTCGTAGAGCCAGACGACGGCGCCGAGGCGGCCGGCGGACTCGGTGGCGAGCGGGACGGCGTAGCTGGCGGCGTAGCCGAGGCGGGCGGCCACCTCGCGGTGGCGGGGGTCCAGGCCCTCCTCGGCGAACAGGTCCGGGTGGACGATCTCGGCGGTGCCGCCGGGGTCGTACGGCAGGGCGCCGCGCGGCACGGTCTCGATGTGGCCGAGGTCGGCGCGGCCGAGGCCGAGGCCGAGGGTGGTGCGCGGACCGTCGCCGTCGGCGGGCTCCAGGACGACCAGGCCGCGGCGGGCGCCGACCAGGGCGGCGCCGGCGCGCATCAGCTCGTGCAGGGCGGGATCGAGGGCGCTGGTGCGGGAGAGCCGCTCGGTGAGTTCGTGGAGGGTCGTGAGATCGGAGACCCAGCCGGCCAGCCGGTCCTGGAGCAGGGCGCCCGGGGCGGGGCTGTGCGGCGCGGGGACCGCGGGGGCGGGGCCGGAGGCGGGAGAGGCGGGTGCGGCAGTGTGGGCGGGCGGGGGAACCGTGGGATCGATTCCAGCCACTTTCGGAGGGTGCGGGGCGTTCATGGCGTCCGGCCCTCAGACCGGTGCGTATTGCTGAAAAGCATCGCAAACCCCCATGTCATTCTGCGCCGCTAGCAGTGTCTCCACATGTACACGCAGTCGTGAGGGGATGTCCAGCATTGTCCTGCGGGGATTCCTGGTGTCCATGAGGTTGGTGAGGGTTTTGCTCGAACCCCTTGCCTTACTGCCAAGTTGGCTCAAAACTGCCTTAGGTATCGGTTCATTGCGGTCGACTGGCCTTGCTCCACGGAGCGTCACAGCGGTCGTGATGGGTACGTACTCGGAGAAGGCCAGGGGTGGTTGGGGGCCACCCGGAACCTGGCGACGGACCCGGGCGTCATAGCCACCGACGGCCGAGCCCCATCCTCCCGTGGCGGAGGCGGAGAGAAATACGCGCGACGGCAAAACGCCAGACTTCGCCACCCCCGCGCCGCAGCCGTGCTTTTGACGGACGCACTATGGACGCGGACGCGGCCAACGCTCGACCCCCTGGGGTTCCCTCTGCCGTGCGCGGGGGTGTGATGCGCCAACAGGTACGCACAGTGAAGTGATCGACACATGGTGTGATGTAGCCCACGGTGTTGCCAGCGGTGCAACGGAAAGGAACGAGCGCTCATGCGCGAGATCCTCGGAAGGCGACGCAGGCTTCTGTCCAGGCGGAACGACGGGAAGCCCGAACTGATCGGCGCAGCTCTGACCTTCGCGGCGCAGTGGCAGTGGCCGGTGCTCCCCGGTGTGGCGCCGGACCCGCAGGGGCGGGCCCGCTGCGCCTGCCCCGACCCGGAGTGCACGGTGCCCGGTGCGCACCCCTTCGACCCCGGCCTGCTCGCCGCCACCACCGACGCGCGCATGGTGCGCTGGTGGTGGACCAACCGGCCGGCGGCCCCGATCATCCTGGCCACCGGAGGCAGGGCGCCCTGCGCGGTCAGCCTGCCGGCGCTCGCCGCCTCCCGCGCCCTGGCCCTGCTCGACCGGCGCGGCATGCGGCTCGGACCGGTGATCGCCTCGCCCACCCGCTGGGCGCTGCTCGTCAAGCCGTACTCCATGGAGCAGCTCGGCGAACTGCTCTACGCCAAGGACTTCGTCCCCGGCTCCCTGCGCTTCCACGGCGAGGGCGGCTATGTCGCGCTGCCCCCGTCCGAGACCGGCCAGGGCGCCGTCCGCTGGGAGCGCGCGCCGCTGCCCGGCTCGGCCGCGCCCTGGGTGCCGGATGTGGAGGCCGTCGTGGACGCCGTGGTCGACGCCCTCACTCGTACGGGTGTGAGCGCGCCCGAGTTGTAGGGGTGTCGGGCGCGGGCGGGGCGGGCGAGCCCCGCTCGCTCGTTATCGTCCGCGTATGCAGCGTCCACCCGGCGGCCACCGCGCCCCACGGCCGCACCGCGGCCGGCGCCGGCGCACCCATCGAAGGTCCGACCCCCGGCAGCTCCGTCTGCTCGCCCTCGCGGGCTTCGTGGCGGCCATGGTCGCGCTGCCGCTGGCCGTGGCCTCCGCGCGGCAGGCGGGCGACACCGGCCGGGCCGCCGTGCCGGCCGCCTCCCGCGGTGACGCCCCGGCCCGCCCGGACACCGGCAGCCGCTCCCCCCGCCTGCTCGGCCTCGGGCTCACCACCGCCGCCCGCTGCGGCCCCGAACTCACCTCGCCCGACGGCATCGAGGCGCAGACCTGTGTGCTGACGCAGGGCGAGGACACCTGGGCGCGCACCTACTACCGCAATGCCACCGGCCGGTCGCTGGACTCCGTGCTGAGCCTGATGGGACCGGGCGACCGGACCGTGCAGATGCGCTGTGCCACCGGGGCCGACGACGAGCCCGCCACCTGTGAGACGCCGCGCGAGCGCAGCCGGGGCGTACCGGACGCCTACACGGCCGTCACCGAGTTCGCCGAGCGCGGCCCCGAGGGGGCGCTGCTGCTCCGCTCCGGCAGCAACTCCTGAGCCGTCGAGGGGAGTTGGCGGGCGGCTGCGCGCTGCCCCGCCGTACGCGGGCATGGAAAGACCCGGTTGCTGGCGACGGGGGATGCACCAGCAACCGGGCTACTGGAACGGTAACAAGAGATCGGCGGTTCGCAAATTCCGGGTTGGCGATTCGGACACCGATTTCCCTGTCGGAACCGGGAGTTGTGACAGGAGTCACCTGCCGCACGGCCCGGTGTCACGGCTGACCGGCCGGTCAGCCGTGACACCCGCGCGCGGCGCGTCAGCTGAGCGTGACCTGCCGGTTGGTCAGGCCGCCGCGCGCCCGGCGCTCGTCCGGGGTCAGCGGCTCCTGGACGGCGAGGGCGGCGGCGAGGCGCTCGGCGAACTCGGCGGCCGGCTTCTCCACGTCCTCCGCGGTGACCCCGGTCGGCAGGTCCCAGACCGGCACGGTGAGGCCGTGAGCACGGAAGGAGCCCACGAGCCGGGTGCCCTCGCCGAGGCTGGACCGGCCCGCCGCGTGCAACCGCGCGAGAGCGTCCAGAAGCTGTTCCTCCGGGTGGGGCATGACCCAGCGCAGGTGGTTCTTGTCCGGGGTCTCGCACCAGTACGCGGCGTCCACGCCGGACAGCTTCACGGTCGGGATGGCGGCGGCGTTGGCCCGCTCCAGGGAGGCCGCCACCTCCGGCGTGGCGTTCTCCGCGTCCGGCACCCAGAACTCGAAGCCGCTGTGCACGACCGGCTCGAACGCGCCCTCCGGGTCGAGCAGGTCCTGGAGGCGCGGACCCTCGGCGGGGGCCCGGCGGCCCTGCACCGGGGTGCCGGGCGCGGCCTCCAGCGCACGCAGCAGCGTGTCGGCGAGGTCGCGGCTGATGTCACCGGACGCCGTGTCGTTCTGGAGGCCGATCAGCACCGAGCCGTCGTCGCGGCGCAGCGCCGGCCAGGCCATCGGCAGCACGGTGGCCAGGGTGACCGACGGGACGCCCTCGGGCAGGCCGCCGCGCAGGCTCAGCCCGGCCGTCGCGGCCGGGACCAGCTCGCGCAGCGCGACCCAGTCGCACTCGCCCGGCAGCCCCTCGAACGGGCGCTGCACCAGCTCCGTCGCGGCGTGCGCGGCTGCCCGGCCGTGGCAGGCCTTGTAGCGCCGGCCGCTGCCGCAGGGGCAGGGTTCGCGGGCGCCGACAACCGGGACCTCCCCGTCGATCAGCTGCGGCTTGACCTTCGTCTGGGGTCGCTTTTTGGCCATGGTGGGTGTCTCCCGGTTACGGCTCTTCTCGTACGTCCGGAGCCTAGCCGTTCGGACCATGACCGACGGGAACCTGTGGACAACGCACGCGCGCTCGACGCCGGTGGGCGAATCCGCGGACGGTGGACGGGTGACACGCCGCCTGGTTCAGTCCAGGTCGTCGAACACGTCGGCGAAGTCGAGCCCGGACAGGCCGGGCAGCGGCGCGGAGCGGGTGACGCGCGTAGCGAAACCCTCGCGGCGGCACCCGGCATCGGGATCGTGGACGTCCTCGTGGACCAGCGCCCAGACCGTCACCTCGCCCCGGACGTCGTCCCGGACGCCCCAGTCGTCGGCGAGCGCCGTGATGATGTTCAGCCCGCGACCGCCGTGCGCGGTCACCGAGGGTGTGGCCGGCGCCGGGCGGGTCGGGCCGCCGCCGTCCGTGACCTCCACGACCAGCCGCCCGCGCGCGTCGACCCGCCAGGCGGCGCGGACGTCCCCGTCCCCGGCCGACGCGTCCCCCAGGGGGCGCCCGTGCTTGCAGGCGTTGCTCAGCAGTTCGGAAAGGATCAGTACGGCGTCGTCGATGACCGATTCGGATACGCCACCGCTGCGCAGCTGCGCCCGCATCCGGTGCCGCGCCTTCCCCACGCCCGCAGGGCCATGGGGAACGGCCATGCTCGACGACGTGGGCACCTCCTGTGCCACCACCAACGCCACCCCCGAGACCTCCTTCGCCCCACGCCATGGGGTGGATGCCCTCTTGGCTTGTACCGGAAACCGGCCAATCCTCTTCCGGTGTCGCATTCGGTACGGGCGGACACGCGGCGAACGCGCCGGAGCACACCCCGTGACGGGCCCGCACGGGCGAGGGGGTACGGGGCCGGCCGGCTCAGCGGCCCAGTTGCCGCAGCACCGCGCGCGGGCGGTTGGTGATGATGGCGTCGACACCCAGTCCGACACAGAGGTCGACGTCCTCGGGCTCGTTCACGGTCCACACGTGGACCTGGTGACCGGCCCGCTTCAGCCGCTCCACGTAGGCGGGGTGACCGCGCACGATGCGGATCGAGGGGCCCGCGATGCGCACGCCCACGGGCAGCCGTCCGTCGCGCAGCCGGGGCGAGACGAACTGCATCAGGTACACCGTCGGCAGCGTCGGCGCCACGGCCCGCACGCGGTGCAGCGAACGCGCCGAGAAGCTCATGACCCGGACCGGCGACTCGGCGGCGGAGGCCGGCGCGTCCAGTCCGAACCGTTTCAGCAGGGTCAGCAGCCGCTCCTCGACCTGCCCCGCCCAGCGCGTGGGGTGCTTGGTCTCGATGGCCAGCTCCACCCGCCGCCCGGCGTCCGCGACCAGCCCCAGCAGCCGCTCCAGGGTGAGCACGGAGGTCTCCTCGCGGTCCTCCGGCCGGTGCTCCCAGTCGGGTTCCTCGTCCCGCCCGCGCCAGGCCTCGCGCGTCTTCCAGGAGCCGAAGTCGAGGGCGGCCAGATCTGCCAGTTCCAGCGCGGAGACCGCGCCGCGGCCGTTGGAGGTACGGTTCACCCGCCGGTCGTGGACGCAGACCAGATGGCCGTCCGCGGTCAGCCGTACGTCGCACTCCAGGGCGTCCGCGCCGTCCTCGATGGCCTTCCGGTAGGCGGCGAGGGTGTGTTCGGGTGCGTCCTCGGAGGCACCGCGGTGGGCTACGACCTGGAGGGAGTGCTGTCGGGCGTGGGTCACCGCGTCATGGTGCCACCGTCGCCGGGTACACGTGGCGGCGCGGGCGCGTCCGTGCGACGGACGGGGCATGCGGCATGCACGTTTATGAAACCTTTGCCCGGAAGATCCTCTATAAACCTATATAAAGACGGTCGCCGGACCCACAGCCACCGCTTATGGTGCTCTGACGGCCCGTGGGAAAAGCTGACCGCAGACCAGTGCGACCGATGACACCAGGCGTGGATCGAGGAGAAGACCTGTGAGCACCGAGAACGAGGGCAACGCGGTACCCCCGGCGCCGTCCGCGCCTCCCGTGCCGATGGCCTCTCCCGCCGCGTCCCCGCAGGGCCCCGCGCCCGAGGGGAACGCGCCGACGGCTCCGCTCCCGCCCGTGCCCCACGAGGCCCCGGCGGCGGACCACGGCCCCGCGTACCAGGGCGGCCCGGCCCCCGACGGCTCCTGGCCGCCTCCGCCGCCGGCCACCCCGGCCTACGCCGACGGCGGCTCCGGCGGCGCGGGCGCCGGCTGGGGAAGCACCTACCAGCAGCCCGCCCCCAAGCAGCGCGGCGGACTGGTCGCGGCGGTCCTGGTGGCCGCGCTGGTGGCGGGCGGCCTGGGCAGCGGCCTCGGCTACACCCTGGCCAAGGACCGGGACGACCGCGGCTCCACCACCGTCTCCGCGTCCGACGGCGGCGTCACGCAGGTCAAGCGCGCGCCGGGGACGATCGCCGGCGTGGCCTCCAAGGCGCTGCCCAGCACGGTGACCATCGAGGCGGAGAGCACCGACGGCGAGGGCGGCACGGGCACCGGGTTCGTCTTCGACACCCAGGGCCACATCGTCACCAACAACCACGTGGTGGCGGACGCCGTGGACGGCGGCAAGCTGACGGCCACCTTCCCCAACGGCAAGAAGTACGACGCCGAGATCGTCGGCCACGCGCAGGGCTACGACGTCGCGGTCATCAAGCTCAAGAACGCCCCCTCCGACCTCAAGCCGCTCGCCCTCGGCGACTCCGACAAGGTGGCCGTCGGCGACGAGACCATCGCCATCGGCGCTCCCTTCGGCCTGTCCAACACGGTCACCACGGGCATCATCAGCGCCAAGAACCGCCCGGTGGCCTCCAGCGACGGCAGCTCCAGCAGCAAGGCGTCGTACATGAGCGCCCTGCAGACCGACGCGTCCATCAACCCCGGCAACTCCGGCGGCCCGCTGCTGGACGCCTCCGGCGCGGTCATCGGGATCAACTCCGCGATCCAGTCCACCGGCAGCGGCGGCTTCGGCACCGGCCAGTCCGGCTCGATCGGCCTGGGCTTCGCCATCCCGATCAACCAGGCCAAGTACGTCGCCCAGCAGCTGATCAAGACCGGCAAGCCGGTGTACGCGCGCATCGGCGCGTCCGTCTCCCTGACGGACTCCAGCGACGGCGCGCAGATCACCGACCAGGGCACGGGCGGCTCCGCCGCGGTCGAGACGGGCGGTCCGGCGGACAAGGCCGGCCTCAAGCCCGGTGACGTCATCACCAAGCTGGACGACCACGTGATCGACAGCGGACCGACCCTGATCGGCGAGATCTGGACCCACAAGCCGGGCGACAAGGTGACGGTCACCTACAAGCGGGGCGGCCAGGAGCACACGGTGGACCTGACGCTGGGTTCGCGGGTGGGCGACAACTGACCCACGGGGGCCGTGCCCCCACACCCCGGCCCGCGCCCGGTACGCTGTACCCGCTCCGCCCCTGGTGGGCGGGCGAGGTGGGTTGCCCGAGCGGCCTAAGGGAACGGTCTTGAAAACCGTCGTGGCGCGAGTCACCGTGGGTTCAAATCCCACACCCACCGCAGGGGTCGTGGACCTGCTGTTCAGAAGGGGTGTCCCTCGTGAGGGGCACCCCTTCTTATTTCCTGGGGTCAAGCGAATCGCAACCGATTTCGTGCACGCAGAGTACATTTCGGCTTCGCTATGGAGCAAGTATTGCTTGCACGGGGAGTAATTGAACCGATAACTTCTTAGGGCAGGGGCCTGTCTTCAGCTCAAGGTCTCGCGCACTGTTCAAAGGGAGTGAGGCATGGGTTCTCAGATGAAGGCATTCGGTTTCGGTATGCCGTGGGAGTCGGCCTACGGGTACAGCCAGGCCGTTCAGGTCGGTGAAACGGTTTATGTTTCCGGGCAGTTGTCCCATGACCGTGACGGCAATTTCGTGGGCGCGGACGACTTCGAACTACAGGTCCGAACCACGCTGGAGAATCTGGACCTGGTGCTGAAGCAGTTCGGGGCCGAGCGCAGCCAGATAGTGGAAACCACGGTGCTGGTGAGGAACCTGCGGGAGAATTTCGACACGACAGCACGCCTCCACGCCGAATACTTCGGGGAACACCGGCCCACCAGCACGGTCATGGGAATTTCCGACCTGGCACTGCCGGACCAGCTCGTGGAGATCGGCGCGCTCGTACGTCTGGACGTGAAGCCATAGGCGGGCGGACGGACTGATTCCTTCGGAGGGCCGTCGCTGCTGGGACGGCCCCTCTGGGCTCCTGTTCCGGAGATGCCCGTGGCCCGGCGCCGGCCTCAGGGCCGGTGCCCCGTCAGCCGGGCCGCCGACGCGATCGTGGCGCGGGCCTCGCGTTCGGTCAGGCCGGTGTCGCGGGCGGCGGCCACGAGGGGGTCCGCCAGGGCGGGCCCGATGCCGTTCTCGTAGGCTCGGCAGGCCGCCCAGAACAGGCGGGTGTTGCGCTGCCCCTCGTGCGCGGCGAGCACGAACTGCACCAGTCCCTGTCCGTGGTCGCCCGCCGCCGGGCGGGTGGGGTGGGGCGCGCGGGGCGGGGGCAGCAGGAGCCGCAGGAGGGACGGGGGGCAGGAGGCCGGGGCGAGGCCGGCCGTGCCGGGCGCGGCGGTGTAGACGCCGTGGTCGGTGCGGGAGCCGGGGCCGACGAGGTAGCCGCCAGCGCCGCGGATGTCGATGCCGGGGGCGAGCCGGCCGGCCGAGTTCGGTACGACGGTGTCGGGCGGTCCGGTCAGCCAGAGGTGACGTCCGCCGCTCGGGGTGAGGACGACGACCGTCTCCGGGATCGTGAACAGATGGCGCAGGGCCAGTTCGCGCAGGGCGGCCGAGGAGTCCGTGCCGGACTTGGTGTCCAGGTCGACGCCGATCAGGTGGTACGGGGGCAGCCCGCAGGCGATGCCGTAGCCGGTGGCCCAGGGCGCGGCGGCGAAGAGCTCGCGGATGCGGACCGGGTCGGTGGAGGCGTCGTACACGCCGTGGCCGAAGCGGCCGCACTCGCCGTGGCAGGGCCGCCCCGGCGGGTTCGGGTCGTCGCGGTGCGGGGAGCGCAGGGCCGGGAGCTTCGTCCGGGACAGGGGGATCACGGCCAGTCCGCGTTCGGCGGCTGACAGGGCGTGTGCGAGGGCCAGCGTCGTGGCCTGCCGGTCGATGGTGGCCATGCTTCCATGTTCGTACACGCGTTCGAAAATGGGAAGGGCGGGAAGGCGTGACGCGCCGGTGACGGGTGGAGGGGGCGGAAGGGCGCCGGAACGGTTCATCCCCTGTGTCGCTTGAGGCCGGGAGGTCACGCGGAGCGTGGCTCAGGGGGCAGATGTGCCTAAAGGTGGCGATAGGGGTTTATCGACTTGCCGTCACGCTTGCGTGCGAATCGCTGCTTCCAGGACGGTTCGCCGGGGATCGGGTGGGCAACTCTGGAGGCGCGACGTCGTCCACGACAGTCCAGGCGGTCGGCCAACCGCCCTGTCACCAGCCGTAGTTCATGTACGTCCGGCCCTAGGGCCGCAGAATGCTTGGTTCTGGAGGAACACATGGCAAGCATCCGTACCGCCCGCGTTCTCGCCGCCGTCTCCGCTCTCCCGCTCGCAGCCGCCCTCTTCGCCGGCGTCGCGACGGCGGACAACGGCGCCCTCGCGGACGACGGATCGAACTCGGGCGTGGCGTCCGTCCTCGGCAGCGGCGTCGGCGACGACAACAACGGCAACTCGTCCACCACGAACCAGAACGCGGCGGGCTCCGGTGCCTCGAACCAGAGCAACACCGCCCAGGTCAACGGTTCCGCGCTCACGGCCATCCGGCAGGGCAACGGGAACGTCGACGTCAACTTCACGCGGCTCTGGTGAGCCGGGGGCGAGGGTCCTCGTGAGGAGGGCGCTCGCGGGGTGTGCTCCGGGGTCGCGACACGTCGGCGCGGCGGTGCTTCGGTACCGCCGCGCCGGCGTTTACCCGGTCCGGTCCGGCCGTCGCCGGCGAGGGCAAGGACCCGGTGAACGCGCCGATGGATTGCCGAGGCGGTCCGCCAACTGCGGGGCACGGCCGTGAACCAGGTCCCTGGGGCGGCCCGCACCCTGGTGACGGCCGGTACCGGGGTGCCGACATCGGGGCTGGTCCTGACGGCGGACGGCTGACCTCCTCAGGGTCGTACCCGCAGACGGGGCGCACCCGCACTCCACCTTCAGGAGGTGGAGGCAGCCCCACCCCTACAACCTGAGGGGGACCCCCCTTCGGGACCTGCGGCCGATCCGCGCCGGGGCCCGCGCTCCTAGCGTGGAGCCATGACCACACCCGTCTGCACCAGCGCCTCGGCCGCCGCCGCACCCGGGCGGCGGACTCCCGCCTACCCGTCGTTCGCGTCGTACGTGCGGGCCCGTCAGCCGGTCCTGCTGCGCACCGCGCGCTCGCTGACCGCGAACCCGAGCGATGCCGAGGACCTGTTGCAGACCGCGCTCGCCAAGACCTACGTGGCCTGGGAGCGGATCGAGGACCAGCGGGCGCTCGACGGCTATGTGCGCCGGGCGCTGCTGAACACCCGGACCTCGCAGTGGCGCAAGCGCAGAGTGGACGAGTTCTCCTGCGACGAGCTGCCCGAGCCGGAGCCCGTGCCCGGCGGCGACGACCCCGCCGAGCGGCAGGCGCTGCGCGACGCGATGTGGCGGGCGGTCCTGCGGCTGCCGGCCCGGCAGCGGGCGATGGTGGTCCTGCGGTACTACGAAGACCTCAGCGAGGCCCAGACCGCCGAGGTGCTCGGCGTGTCGGTGGGCACGGTGAAGTCGGCGGTGTCCCGCGCGCTGGGCAAGCTGCGCGAGGACCCCGAACTGGAACTGGCGCGCTAGCCGGGACCGGGCGGCCCGCCGGCCGGGATTTTCCTCCCGCTCAGTGACCCACCCCCTAGTGACATACCGCGTGGTATGTGCGCAGAATCAGCGCACCCCCCTACTACCGCGTAGGCAATGTCGCCCGGGAGGAACGCCGTGCTGGCCACCATGCAGGACGTACCGCTGCTGATCTCCAGGATCCTGACCCACGGGTCGACGGTCCACGGCTCGTCGCGGGTGACCACCTGGACCGGGGAACCCGAGCCCCACCGGCGCACCTTCGCCGAGGTCGGGACCCGCGCGGCACAGCTGGCGCACGCCCTGCGGGACGAGCTGGGAGTGACCGGCGACGACCGGGTCGCCACGCTCATGTGGAACAACGCCGAGCACGTCGAGGCGTACTTCGCGATCCCGTCCATGGGCGCGGTGCTGCACACGCTCAACCTGCGCCTGCCCGCCGAACAGCTGGTGTGGATCGTCAACCACGCGGCCGACAAGGTCGTCCTCGTCAACGGCTCGCTGATCCCGCTGCTCGCGCCGCTGCTGCCCAAGCTGCCCACCGTCGAGCACATCGTCGTGTCCGGGCCCGGCGACCGCGCCCCGCTCCAGGGCGCCACCGCCCGGGTGCACGAGTACGAGGAACTGCTCGCCGGCCGGCCGACCGGCTACGACTGGCCCGAGCTGGACGAACGCCGGGCCGCCGCCATGTGCTACACCTCCGGCACGACCGGAGACCCCAAGGGCGTCGTCTACAGCCACCGTTCCATCTACCTGCACTCCATGCAGGTCAACATGGCCCAGTCGATGGGCCTGACCGACCAGGACACCTCGCTCGTGGTCGTCCCGCAGTTCCACGTCAACGCCTGGGGCCTGCCGCACGCCACCTTCATGACCGGCGTCAACATGCTGATGCCGGACCGCTTCCTCCAGCCCGCCCCGCTCGCCGAGATGATCGAACACGAACGGCCCACCCATGCGGCGGCCGTCCCGACCATCTGGCAGGGCCTCCTCGGCGAGCTGCACGCCACACCGCGTGACGTCTCCTCCCTCACCCAGGTCACCATCGGCGGCTCGGCCTGCCCGCCCTCCCTGATGGCGGCCTTCGACGAGCTGGGCATGCGGGTCTGCCACGCCTGGGGCATGACGGAGACCTCCCCGCTCGGCACGATCGCCCGTCCGCCCGCCCACGTGGCGGGCACCGACGAGGAGTTCGCCTACCGCCTCACCCAGGGCCGCTTCCCGGCCGGCGTCGAGGCCCGCCTCACCGGCCCCGCCGGCGAACGCCTGCCCTGGGACGGCGCGTCGGCGGGCGAGCTGGAGGTGCGCGGCCCCTGGATCGCGGGCGCGTACTACAACGGCCCCGACGCCGAACCGCTGCGCCCCGCCGACAAGTTCAGCGAGGACGGCTGGCTGAAGACGGGAGACGTCGGCACCATCTCCCCCGACGGCTTCCTCACCCTCACCGACCGAGCCAAGGACGTCATCAAGTCCGGCGGCGAATGGATCTCCTCCGTCGAGCTGGAGAACGCGCTGATGTCCCACCCGGACGTCGCCGAGGCCGCCGTGGTCGCCGTACCGGACGAGAAGTGGGGCGAGCGCCCGCTGGCCACGGTCGTCCTGCGGCCGGGCGCGACCGCCGACTTCGAGACCCTGCGCGCCTTCCTCTTCGAGGAGGGCAACATCGCCAAGTGGCAGCTCCCCGAGCGCTGGACGGTCGTCGAGGCGGTACCGAAGACGAGCGTGGGCAAGTTCGACAAGAAGGTGCTGCGCCGGCGGTACGCGGACGGCGCGCTGGAGGTGACCACGCTCTGAGGCACCGTGGATCGGCCGGGGCGTCAGAGCCGGCCGAGGCCTCTCTGACGCTCCGCGGCCTGTGCGCGGCCGTCAGGAACTGGTGCTCCAGGTCCGCCCCACCCCTCCGCGAGCAGGTGCCGCGCGGCTCACCGCCCCCGCGCTGTCGTGGTCCAGCCCAGCACCAGCCACACCCCCGCCACCGCGCACACCCCGGTCCAGCCCCAGTGGCCGAAGGCCGGCCCCGCGACGGCGGAGGCGAGGGCGCCGCCGGCGAACCCGGAGACCACGTAGGCCGTGTTGGCGGTGGCCGGCGTGGACGTCGTCGTCAGCGCCAGGGTCTGGTTGGCGACATGGGAGGCGACCAGGGCCGCGTGTATCAGGATCGCGGCGGCGAACAGCGCCGCCAGCACATGCTCGCCGAACCAGAACAGCGGTACGGAAACGGCGGCCAGCACATACGCGGTGCCCACGACCCGCGCCGCGCCGAACCGGTCCACCAGGCCCCCCGCCAGCGGCGCCACCGCGCTGGCGGTCAGGCCGAAGAGGCCGAAGAGCCCGGCGGTCGCGGTGGACATGCCGTAGCCGTGGCCGGTCAGCAGCAGCGCGAGAGAGGTCCACAGGGCGCTCCACGCACCGAACATCCCCGCCTGCCGCAGGCACGCCCGCCACAGGTCGGGCGAGCGGCGCAGCAGCCCCGGCAGCTCCGCGATCCCGGAGAACAGCCCGCCCGCACGCACCCGCCGCTCGGCCGGCAGGGCCAGGGCGGTCGCCAGCCCGAGGGCGAGCGTCAGCACGGCGGACCCGCCGAACACCCAGCGCCAGCCGAGGGCCTGTCCGGCCAGACCGCCGACGACACGGGCGGCGACTATGCCCGTGAACAGCCCGGCGATCACGGCCGCGACATGCTGGGCGCGCCGGTTCTCCGGGGCGCGCGCGGCGACGAGCGGGACGAGCAGCTGCGGTACGACGGTCGCCGCGGCGGCCACGAACACGGCGGCGGCGAGGGCCGCGGTACCCGGAGCCACGGCCGCGACGAGCAGCGCGACGGCGGTGGCCACGGAAAGCCAGGCGACGAGCCGGCGCCGGTCGACCCGGTCGCCGAGCGGGGCGAAGAAGAGCAGGCCGGCCGCGTAGCCGAGCTGGGCGACCGAGGCGATCCAGGCCACGGCCGAGGGGGTCGTGCCGAAGTCGTGGGCGATCAGCGGCAGCAGCGGAGCCGCGAGGTAGATGTTGGCGGCCGTGACGGCGGTGCAGACGGCGATCAGCAGGAGGAAGAGGGAGCCGGAGGCGGACCGCTCGCGGGCGGGGGCCCGGAGTCCGGGTGCCTGGCGGGTGGTGAGGGCTGACGGCATGGGCGGGAGCTGCTCCTTAGTCGGTAACCAACCCGTTGGTTACTACCCTCCAACAGCCCGCACCGCCGTCGGAATTCCCCGCCCAACCAACTCGTTGGTCACCGTCTCGCCCGGCCTACCCTGTCCTCATGGCATCAGTGAGGGACCCCGAGGCCACCAAGGCCCGGATCTTCGAGGCGGCAGCCGCCGAGTTCGCCCGGCACGGCATCGCGGGCGCCCGCATCGACCGCATCGCTGCCGAGGCCAAGGCGAACAAGCAACTCATCTACGCCTACTTCGGCAACAAGGCGGAGCTGTTCAGCAAGGTCCTCGGCACCCGCTTGACCGACCTGGCGGCGGCCGTGCCCGTCGACCCGGACGACATGGACGGCTGGGTCGACCGCCTCCTCGACTACCACGCCGCCCACCCCGAACTGGTGCGCCTGCTCTTCTGGGAGGGCATGGAGTACGGCAGCGCCGAACTGCCCGACGAGGCGGCCCGCCAGGACCACTACGCCAGGAAGATCGCCGCGATCGAGGACGGCCAGGACCGGGGCGTCATCACGGACGCCATCCCGGCCGGCCACCTGCTGATCCTGCTCACCGCGCTGACCAACTGGATGACCGTGGTCCCGCAGACGCGACGCATCCTCGCCGGCACGCAGGACACCGACCACGACCGCCTGCGGGCCTCCATCAAGGAGGCGGCCCGCAGGCTGATCGCCTGTTAAACCGCTACCGCCGACCGGTCAGTTCGTGCCGATCCGGGCCAGCAGGTCCACGATCCGCGACTGCACCTCGCCGCTGGTCGACCGCTCGGCGAGGAACAGCACGGTCTCGCCGGAGGCCAGCCGGGGTAGGTCGGCCGGGTCGACGGCGGCGGTGTAGACGACCAGCGGGGTGCGGTTGAGCTGCCCGTTCGCCCGCAGCCAGTCCACGATCCCGGCGCGCCGGCGGTGCACCTGCATCAGGTCCATCACCACCAGGTTCGGCCGGAACTGCCCCGCCAGCGTCACCGCGTCGTTGTCGTTCGCGGCCCGCGCCACCTGCATCCCGCGCCGCTCCAGCGTCGCGGTCAGCGCCAGCGCGATCTCCGCGTGCTCCTCGATGAGCAGCACCCGCGGCGGATGCTGCTCGCTGTCCCGGGGAGCCAGCGCCTTCAGCAGGACGGCGGGGTCGGCGCCGTACGCCGCCTCCCGCGTCGCCTGCCCGAGCCCGGCCGTGACCAGCACCGGGACCTCGGCGGCCACGGCGGCCTGCCGCAGCGACTGCAACGCCGTCCGCGTGATCGGCCCGGTCAGCGGGTCCACGAACAGCGCGGCGGGGAAGGCCGCGATCTGGGCGTCGACCTCCTCGCGCGAGTGCACGATCACCGGCCGGTAGCCGCGGTCGCTCAGCGCCTGCTGGGTCGTCACGTCCGGCGCGGGCCACACCAGCAGCCGGCGCGGGTTGTCCAGCGGCTCCGGGGGCAGTTCGTCGTCCAGCGGCTGCGGACGCGGGGTGTCCGCCACCTCCACGGCCCCACCGGGACCGTCCAGCGGCTCCGGCCCCTCGGCGGCATCGGGCTCCGGGGCGCCTATGGCGTACGACCGCCCGCCCCCCTCGGTGCCCTGCGCCGGCCGCGCCTGCCCACCGAGCGAGGACTGCGGCACGGGTGCCGGGGCGGTGGGCGAGGGGTGCGGCAGGGACGGCTGCCCGGCGAGCGAGTTCTGGCCGCCGGGTGACGGCTGCCCGGTCGGCGTGGGGTGCGCGGACGCGGGTTCGGCGGACGGGTGCGGCCGGGCCGCCTGGTCCGGCTGCGACTCCTGGCCGTTGGGGGCCGGGTCGGGGCGCGTGCCCAGCTTGCGCCGCCGGCCCGAACCGCCCGGCGCGTGCGGCGGCGGGGTCGCCGTCGGCTGCTGCACCTGAGCGGCCTGCCGCGCGAACGGCACGCCCTGCCCGAGCGTACGGACGCTGATCGCCCGTCCCTGCGTCGAGTCCGGGTCGACGGGGGTGCCGGGGGCGGCTTCGGCGGGCAGCGGCGCCGCGACCCGCTGCGGCCGGCCACCGGCAGGGGCGCCGGGGGCGGGGATCCCGGTGCCGGAGGTGTCCCCGGTGCCGGGCCATTGCTGCGGGACGTCGGCCGCGGGGGTACCGGGGGCCGGGCTAGGGGTCCCCGCGCCGGAGGTGTCGCCCGAGCCGGGCCACTGCTGCGGGACATCGGCGGCGGGGGCGCCCGGAACCGGTGTGCGGGTCCCGGTGCCGGAGGTGTCGTCGGCGCCCGGCCACTGCTGCGGGACGCCGGGCGGCACAGGGGCGGCCGGCGCCCCCGCGGGCACCTGACCCGTGCCGGCCTCGGCGGGCAACGGCAGCGCACCCGGGGACGCCACCGGAGTGCCGGCGGCCGGGGTGCCCGGCTGTGCGGGCGCGAGGTGGGGAGCAGTGCCCTGGCCCTGCGGGGCGTGGCCGGGCGTGCCGTGGGCAGGCGTGGCCGAGGCCGGAGCCGCCGGGGCGGGCGCGGGCTGACCAGGGGCGACGGCGGCGGACGCGGGGTGGCCCGGCGCGCCCGGCGCCGTGGCACCGGGCTGGACGCCGGGGCCCGCGGGCACGGCACCCTGCGCCTGGGCGGCCGGCTGCCCGGCGGGAGCGACGGGGTTGCCCGGCCCGGCCGTCCCCTGCGCCGGAACACGGTGGGCCGGGGTCCCCTGACCGGGGCCCGGGGGTACGGCCGTCCCCTGCGGAACCTGGCCGGAAGCGGCCGGCGCCGGAAGGGGCTGCGCCGGGGTCTGCCCGGTCGCGGGCGCCACCGTCCGGGCCGCCTCGGCGGGCTGGGCCACGGCCCGGCGGCGCCGGCCGGTCGGGGCGCTGGTGGGATGCGGCTGCGGCGGGGTGTGGTCGTCGGCCTGGTCGAGCGGTACGGCGTCGTGTCGGCCGTCGTCACCCGGGACGCCCTCGACGGACACCGGCATCCGGGCGGGAACCTGCACCTGACCGGGCAACGGCCCGGCACCGGCCACCGGACCGGCGACGCCGGGCCTTCCGCCGGCTGCGGGACCGGCACCGGGGACGGCGGGTCCCGCACCGGGGACGGCCGGGGCAACGGCACCCGGAGCCACGGGCACGCCGGCGTCGGTGCCGGAGCCCGTGGGCGCGCCGGCACCCGGAGCGACCCCGGCACCGGGCGTCACGGGGCCAGCGGCAGGAACCCCGGCCCCAGGAGTCGCAGGAACACCGGTCCCAGGCGCCACCGGAACCCCGGCACCCGGAGTCACAGGGGCGCCCGTACCAGGAGCCGCGGCGGCGCCCGTACCAAGAGCCGCCTGGCCCCCAGCACCGGGAGCCACAGGAACACCGGTCCCAGGGGCCACCGGAACCCCGGCACCAGGAGCCACAGGGGCGCCCGTAGCAGGAGCCACAGGGGCGCCCGTACCAGGAGCCGCCTGGCCCCCGGCGCCCGGAGACACCGGCACCCCGGCGCCCGGGCCCGTGGCCGCGCCGTCAGCCGGCGGCAGCGGCCCAGCCGCACCCGCGCCCGTACCGGTTGCCATGGCGTCGGTCGCGCCACCGTCCGGGCCCGGCGTGTCCGGGGACCGGTCCGCCTCGGCCGGCGGGAGGGCGAAGACGGTACGCGCGCCGCCCGCCTCCTGTGCCGCGGCCCGCTCCGCCGCCGCGGCCAGCGCCCGTCGGCGCCGTCCCGTCGGCTGCGCACCCTCGGCCGTAGCCGCCTCGCCATCCTGCGCCGGCGCCACGGAGGCACCCTCGGCCGGCACCGCCCGCGCACCCGGCTCGCTGCCCGCCGCCGGAAGCGCCGCAGGCAGCGCGGCCTGCGGGGCACCGGAGTCGCGGCGGGCGCGTCGGCCCGTCGGCACGGGCACGCCCTGCGGCGGCACGGTGCCACCGAGTCCCGTACCCGAGGCGGCGGCCCCCGCGCCCTGCTCGGCCGAGGTCACCACGGACCCCTCGGACACGCCCTCGGCGGTGCCCTCACCGGCCCCGGCGTTGTCCGAGGGCCGACCACGGCGGCGTCCGGTCCCGCCGGAGGCGGTCTCCGCGCCCTCGGCGGGGACCGCGGCACCCTCCTCGACGGGCGCGGCGGCACGCCGCCGGCGCCGTCCGGTCGGCACGGGCGCCTCCGCCTCACCGGCGTCACCGGCGCCGGTCATGTCACTGTCCAGGAAGGCGTCCGTGGAGGCCCGCCGGGCACGCCGCCGGCCACCACCGGGGCCCTGCCCGGCCGCACCGGTGTCGTCCGCGCCGCCCTCACCGCCGTCCGGCACCCGAACGGCGACCGGTGCCGCGGCGGCACCGGCAGCCCCTGGCGCCCCTGCCGCGACCGCGCCCGCCCCGCCGCCGAGCGGTACTTCGAGCACGTACGCGCTGCCGCTCATACCCGGCACCTCGTGCGTCTGGAGCACACCGCCGTGGGCCCGCACGATCCCGCGCACGATCGGCTCGTGCACCGGGTCTCCGCCGGCGTACGGGCCGCGCACCTCGATGCGCGCGACCTCGCCGCGCTGCGCGGCGGCCACGACGACGGTGTTGTCCAGGTAACCGCCCGCCGAGACGGGCGTGTTGCCGGTGGCGTCCACCCCGGCGACGTCCGCCACCAGGTGCGCGAGCGCGGTGGCGAGCCGCTGCGGGTCGACCTCGGCCTCGATGGGCGGCGCGTGGACGGCGAACTGCACCCGCCCAGGCCCGATCAGCTCGACGGCCCCGTCCACACCGGCGGCGACGACGGCGTCCAGCATCACCTTCGTACGGGTGATGTCCTCGCTGCCCGCGTCCAGCCGCTGGTACCCGAGGACGTTGTCGATGAGGGTGGTGATGCGGGAGTAGCCGGCCGAGAGGTGGTGGAGCACCTGGTTGGCCTCGGGCCACAGCTGCCCGGCGTCGTCGGCGGCGAGCGCGGACAGCTCGCGGCGCAGCTCGTCCAGCGGCCCGCGCAGCGACTGCCCGAGCAGCGTGAGCAGCTGTTCGTGCCGCCCGGCGAGGGCCTCGTACCGGTCCTTCTCCCGCTCGGCGAGCGCCGCGTACCGCTCCTCGCCGGCCGCCAGCTCCTCCGTGTGCTGCTCGCGCAGCTCCTCGACCTCGGTGACATGCCGTTGGCGCAGCGCGGTCAGGTCGGAGGCGTGTTCCTCGGAGAGCCGTTCCAGCTCCTCGGCGTGCGCCTTCTCCAGCGCGGCCTTCTCCTCCACCAGGGCGTCGTACGGCCGCCGGTCGGTGAAGGTCATCACGGCGCCGACGAGCTGGTCGCCGTCGCGCACCGGCGCCGTGGTCAGGTCGACCGGCACCTTCTTCTCGCCCTTGGACCACAGCACCTGCCCGCGCACCCGGTGCTTGCGCCCGGAGCGCAGGGTGTCGGCGAGCGGCGACTCGTCGTACGGGAAGGGCGAGCCGTCGGCACGGGAGTGCAGCACCAGCGTGTGCAGTTCCTTGCCGCCCAGCTCACCGGCCCGGTACCCCAGTATCTGGGCGGCGGCCGGGTTGACGAGCACGATGCGTCCGTCGGTGTCGGTGCCCACGACACCTTCCGCCGCCGCCCGCAGGATCATCTCGGTCTGCCGCTGCGACCGGGCCAGCTCGGCCTCGGTGTCCACGGTCCCGGACAGGTCCCGGACCACGAGCATCAGCAGCTCGTCGCCGGTGTAGCCGTAACCGTCGTACGCCTGCTGCCCGTTCTCCAGATTCGCGCTGGTGACCTCGACCGGGAACTCGGTCCCGTCGGTCCGCCGCGCGACCATCCGGGTCGGTTTGGTCCGTCCCGTGGGATCCATGTGATCGGGCCGCCGCATGGAGCCCGGGATGAGCCGGGAGTCGAACTCGGGCAGCAGATCGAGCAGCCCGCGCCCCACGAGAGCCGTACCGGGCGTCTCGAAGGCCTCCAGCGCGATGGTGTTGGCGTTGACGACGGTTCCGTTGGCGTTGACCAGGACCAACGCGTCCGGCAGCGCGTCGAGTATGGCTGCGAGGCGAGCAGCGCCTCGGGATGGCCTGCTGCTCACGAGACGCCTTCCTCCCTGTTACCGCACCTTGCCGACCGCTCGGGCCATCTTGCCAACCGGCCCGCGACGTGTCACGCGAGGGAGTCTAAGGGCACGGGTCGCGCTCGCGGCGCCGGATGGGAGGGAGGTCCCACGAGGAAGTGACGGCGAACGCGTGACCGTATGCGCCGGATCCCCGAGTCCTCCCCGGGACCTTTACGGAACCAATGCGTCCGCCCGCCGCTCGCTACGCCGGTCCGCCCATGCGCGGCAGCAGGGGCACCATCCGGTCCCACCGCCCGATCTCGCACCCGTCGCCGCGGTCGTAGGAGGCGTCCACCGGGCGTCCGGCCCAGGTCCCGGTGACATGGGCGGTGGCCGGGCCGCCGTAGAGCATGGTGCAGGCGGAGCCGGGGGCCACCGGTGCGAAGGGGTCCTGCCCCCACCGCGTGTGCGCGTCGAGCACCCGGCAGGCCCCGGCGGCGTCCGGGTGCCGGCCGGCACTGGGATGGCAGCGCACCTCGTACGTCCCGTCCCGCCCCGCCCCGGCGTGCCGGACGACGACGGTGAGGTGATCACCCTGGTCCTCCGGCCGGACGGGCGGCGGCATGGCGCCGGCCGCGGCGGCGGGCACGGCGGTGAGGGGGACGAGGGAAGCGGCGGCGGAGAGCGTCGCGAGCAGAAGGCGCCGCCCGGCGCCCGGCAGCACAGAGTCCATGCCCCTTCCAACGCGCCCCCGCCCCAGACGTTGCGCCCCGCCGGGGGAGAAGCCCTTTGCCCTGCGGCCCAGGTGCCTAGTACCGTGGGGGGCGATTGGTGACGCGGCACTCGACTGTGTCATCATCTGCACGCACCACTCGCGCGCTCGCGTGAGCGGTTGTGCTGGAGGCGTCGCCTAGTCCGGTCTATGGCGCCGCACTGCTAATGCGGTTTGGGCCTTAAAGCCCATCGAGGGTTCAAATCCCTCCGCCTCCGCCCCGATCCCGAAGCCCCGGTCCCCAGGACCGGGGCTTCGGCGTTCACCGGCCTTCGCCGCCTCCCCGCCCCCCTGTCGACGTTTTCGCAGGTCACAAGGGGTCTGCGGATCGGATTTCACATGACGGCGGCAGTCATGTAATGTTCTTCCTGTCGCCGCGAGCGGGCCGAAAGGACCGGGAGCGGAGGCAAAACAAAAGAACAAGCACTCGTAGCTTAACGGATAGAGCATCTGACTACGGATCAGAAGGTTGCAGGTTCGAATCCTGCCGAGTGCACACAGGTTAGAGGCCCCGGATCACTCCGGGGCCTCTTGCGTTTCAGGGGCGTACAGCAGCGAAGTACAGCAACGGGGTCTGGATCAGCCGGTCTCGGTCCCGATACCGCCCATGGCGGCGGACAGCTTGCCGAGCGCGGCCCGCACCTCTTCCTCGCTGGCTTCGGCGTAGACCTCCATCGTCATGGCGATCTGCGAGTGCCGCAGGATTCGCTGGGCGACTTTCGGGTGGACTTTCAGGGCGACGAGGAGCGAGCTGCACGTGTGGCGCGTGTTCCGTAGCGGGATCACCCGGAGGCCGGCGCGCCGGGCCCGCAGGGCGAACATGCGGGTGAGGTTCCCCGGCTCGATCGGCGTCCCGTACTTCGTGGTGAAGATCAGCCCGCGAGTGTCCTGCCACAGCTCACCGGCCGCCTTCCGGTCCCCGGTCTGCTGGGCACGCCGCATCCGGAGCGCCCGAAGGCAGAACTCGGGGAGCGGAAGGAAGTCGTCGGACTCCTCCGTCTTGGTCTCCCGGTGGAGGATCTGTCGGCCCGCTCGCTGGATCTGGTGATCCACGTACAGCTCACCGGTCTCGAAGTCGATCGACTTCCAGGTCAGGCCCAGGACCTCACCGCGCCGCAGGCCGAGGCAGAGCACCAGGACCCAGGCGGCGAAGAGCGGATCTTCGCGAGCGAGGGAATCGGCGAGGAAACGCCCGGCCTCGACCACGGACCAGGGCTTGATCCGGCGCCGCCGAGGCTTGGGCACCTTGACCAAGGAGGCCACGTTCTTGCTGATCTCCTCCTCGGTGACGGCGTGGGTGAGCGCGGCCCGCAGGGCGTCTCGGGCGGCCTGGACGACCCGCCGGGACGGGTAGGCCTCACAGCACTCCCCGACGGCACAGCACCGCTGCCGTGCCTTGGCCCGCTTGGCGTCCTTGCCCTGGGCGCAGCACTGGCAGATGCCGGCCAGCTTGGTCAGCCACTCCCGGACGTCCCGGACGGTCAGCTTGTCGAGCCGCTTCCCGCCAAGGTGCGGGTTGATGTAGAGCCGCACGGAACCTTCGTACGACACGTACGAGAGTGGAGCCAGGTTGGGCTTCACGATCGACTCAAGCCAGTAGGAGAGGAACGCCTGCACCGTGCGGTGCCGGGTCTGCACCGGGCCCTTGCTGGCTTCACTGTGGAGCTTGATCCACTTTTCGTGGGTCTCCTCGCGCGTTTTGCCGTACACGTACTTCCGCTTGCGGTCGCCCTCCGGGGTCGTGACCCAGGCATAGGCCGCGAAGCCGTTCTTGTACGGGTAGATGGACCCCTCGCCGTTCGCGCGCTTCCCACTCATGCCGCCCACTCCTCGGTCTCGGAGGTGCAGCGGGCCACGTACTCGTCCACCCAGGCCGGGAGGATCCGGCGGTTGCGGCCGATCTTCACGGACCGGATTTCACCGCTGAGGATGAGCGCCTTGGTCTTGGAGAGGCCGAAGCCGAGCATCTCGGCGACTTCGGCCGTGGTGTGCCACTTACGGGTGATGGTCATCGTGGTCATGCGGTGGGTTCTCCTTCCGTTCCGGGGGCGGGTTCGAGGGATGCGGCAAGCCAGGCTTCGGTGTCGGACAGGCCGGTGCCGGCGAAGACCCAGTGGGCGAGGACGTAAGTCGTTTCGGGTTCCGGTCCGTTCGCCGCTGCTGCCTGTGCCCGGCGCCATTCGGCGCGGGCGTCGCGGAGGGCGCCGAGGGTGGTGGAGTAGCGGCGGGACTTGGTGGAGAAGTGGCCGCGGAAGCCGAGCATGTGTGCCCAGGCGCGCAGGCGGAGGTGTTCCAGGTCTTTGCGTGCGCCGAGGGTCCAGGCTGTTCGGATGAGGCGGCGTGCGTGGTCGCTGATGTCGAGTTGGGCGAGTTCGGCGGCGAACTTGAGTGGGCGGTCGAGGGCGCCGGTCGCGGTCTCGGCTCCCTTGGTGGCGTACTTGGCGATGTACGCCGCTACGGCCCGCTCGGTCAGCTCCTGGCCGTCGTTGAAGTCGGCGGAGCGGATGGTTCGGACGTCGAGCTGGCGGCCGAAGGCGAAGGTGTGGGCGCGGTCGTCGATGACCGGGCCGTCGACGCGGACCTTGGCAGCGGCGACGCGGATGGCGTCGGTGAGGAGTTCGGCCGTTGCCCAGGGCGGGGGCGGGGTGTCTCCGCCGCCGGGGCCGTCGAGGCGGATCACGGCGTGGAAGTGGACGGCTCCGCGCTTCTGGTACTCGGCGACCTTGGCGAAGGAGACGCGGGCGTGGTCGCGGAACCGGCGCTGTGACAGGCCCGCACGCTTGGCGACCTCTCGGCGGAGGTAGGTCGAGAAGCGCCGCCAGAGCTGTCCGGCGTGGGCGTTCCAGAGGACGGCCGTTTCGTAGTCGTAGGTGTCCGGGTTCAGCGGGGTGCCAAGGTTGTCGTCGTCCTGGTCGTGGTGGGTGCCACAGCGACAGGGGCGGCCGTCGGTGCGGCGGTTGTGCACCGGGCCGAAGCCGGGGGCGGTGAACGTGGCGAAGACGCGGGGATGGGCGGCGACGTGTTCTGGGGTGCCCTTGCCACCACGCAGTCCGGCGGTGATCAGATGGAAGGTGTCGCGGCGGTAGACCTCGGCGCAGGCCGGGCAGCGGGTGGTGCGGCGGTTGTTGCAGCGCACGAGGAGTTGGCCGGCCGGGAGAGTGGCCGAGTCGAGGTGGTGGAGGACGCGGCCGATCTCACCGGTGGTGGTGTCGACGCCGTACTCGGTGCGGTGGCCGTCGAGGCGGATCGGGTGGGTGCAGCCGCCGAGCCCGGTGAGCTGCCGGAGGATACCGGGCAGGGTGCCGTGTTCGGCCAGCCTTGCGAGTTCCGGGAGCGGGGGCGGGGTGGTGCGGGTAAAGATGGCGGTCTCCTTCTGGCTGGATCGGTCAGGAGGGAGGGGCCCGGGGCGGCCGGATGCTTGGCCGTGTCGTGGCCGCCCCGGGTCAGGCCGGCCGGTCAGTGCCGGTGCTGGTCGCGGACCAGGGAGCGCAAGACGACGGCGGCGACGGCCACGGAAATCGCCGTGATGGCGACGGCCGCCAGAAGCGCGGTGAGGACGACTCCACCGACGAGCACCGCCACGACCGTCTTCTGATCGATGGGGAGCGACGGCCGGCCGCGTCGGACCGGTGCCGGGCCGGTCGGGATGTGGGTGTGGGCGGACGGCGGGGTGGGGTTGTCCGGGTACTTGGGCAGGAACACGGTTGACCTCTCCTTATCTACTCGTCTAGTTATGTGAGCCGTTTACGACGCTCACGCCGGAGCGCGTACCGGACTCGATGGCGGGAGCCAGGAAGGTGTGCGAGAGCCAGAAGCCGAACAGGGCGATCAGGACAACGATCCAGGTGCGGACGCCGAGGAACTTGATCGCTCCCCAGGCGAAGAAGCCGAGGACGACGACGAGCGGCAGGCTGACGATCACGGTTGTCCGGGTCCTTTCAGCGGACGGGGCAGCGGTGGGTGCGGGCGGCCAGTTCGGCGGCAGCGCGGCTGTCGTAGTCGGCGGAGAAGCCGCAGCGCGGGGCGATGCAGGCCGCGGTGTGCTTCTCGTGGCCCCGGCCGTCGTAAGCGGTGCCGACCTGAACGGGGCCGATGCGGGTGACGTTGCGGAAGCTGCGGTTGGCGGACACGCGGTCTCCTCTCAGAGGTGGGCGGCGATGGCCTCGGCCATCGGAACCGGGACGCCGAGGCGGGCGCGGAGAGTGGGGGTGTCGATCGGGACGCCGGTACGGGCGTGATGCTCGGCGGCGACCTTGCGGGCGTGGGCGACCAGGGCGGAGGGGACGGGTACGGGCGGGTGCTGCGGTGGTGTCTCGATGGCGGGTTGTGCGGGTGGTTCGGGTGCGGCTTCGGACTCGTCCTCCTGGTCCTTGATGACCCCCGGTGCGGGGTCCGTCTTCGGCGCGGTGTGCGCGAGGAGGGTTCCGCCGAGGAAGGCGACGGCGGGCCAGCCCGCGACGAGGATGCGCAGCCAGGCCGGGACGTTGCCGAGGTCGAGGAGGCCGGCGGTGGCGACGTTGGCACCGAGGGAGGCGGCGAGGGCGATGACGAACCAGCACCAGGCCGCCGCTTTGCCATGACCCGAGCGCAGTCGACGCCAGGCGGCGACGAGCAGCAGGTCGACGGAGACGGGGTAGGCCCACGCCTTCCATCCGTCCTGTCCGGCCGCCACGGCGACGTCGTGCAGGTGGGCGAAGGACAGCGCGGCGGCGATGAGCGCTTGGACGAGCACCGCGTCGACGCGGGCCAGGTGGGCGCGCATGATGCGGCTCCTTCCGGAGTCAGGCGGGGGAAGGTCAGTCGGCTACCGGGTGAGGCAGGACGACCGGGGTCGCGCTCTCGACCGGACGCACGGGCACGTCAGGGCGGAAGGGTTTCAGCGCGGTGAGGTCGGGCACGAGGTTCGCCGCCCTGCGGCAGGTCTCGGCGGCATCGCCCAGGGAGAGGTACGGCGTGCGGATGCGGGACCAGCCGCCGGAGGTGTCACCGGCCACGGCCAGGCCGGGCCGTTCGGGGGCGATGGAGCAGGCGGCCATGACCGCTTCGGGGGCGATGTCGCCGAGCGCCATCTTGGCGGACGCTTCGTCGTTGACCCGATGGCAGACGCGGCCGGTGAGCTGGGCGCGGAGCATGGTCGCGCCCTTGCCGAGTTCAGCGCCGAAGCGTTGCCCGCACACCTCCAGGTACATGCCGGCCGCGCGGCCGAGCTGGGCGAGGCGGATGAGCTGCGTGACCATCTCGTCGCGCCGTTCCTCGTCCTTCCTCGTGGCGACCATGAAGAGTTCGGCCACCTCGTCCACGAACAGCACTACCGGCACCGGGCGTTCGTACTCGGGCAGGCCCCAGATGTCGGAGGTGATTTCCTCGTCCGCAGTGTCGGGGGCGATGCCCTGCCGGGCCTTGATCAGGTCGTATCGGTCCTCCATTTCCTTGACCAGCACCGGCAGCAGCTCTGCCGCCTGTTCCGGGTCGGTCGCGAGTGCGGAGAGCCGGGGCGCGAAGGGGGACAGCTCGACGCCCCGCTTGCAGTCGATCCCGACGAGGGCGACCGGCTGAGGAGCGAGTCCGGCGATGAGGTGCCGCAGGTACATGGACTTGCCGGACAGCGTGGCGCCCAGGGTGAGCTGGTGGGGAATGGTGCGGTAGTCGCGTACGAACGGCATGGCGTCCTCGCGCAGGGCGACCGGCACCTTGAGGAAGCCGCCCGCGACCTTGCGTGGCATTCGCACTCTCCGTAAGACGTCATAGCCGACAAGCCGCAGCTCGACGACTCCCGGCTTGACGGTCGTGACGTACACGGCGTGAACGCCCCAGGCGTGCCGCAGCCGCTCGGCGGAGGCGGCGAAGTCAGCCGGTTCCTGGCCCGGCGCCAGACGGAGGCGTATCCGCAGCCCGGTCGTGGTGGGCCGGATGAGGCCCCGACGCGGCGGTACGGGGCGAACCTCGCGCTGCGTCATGGCCTTCACGGCGAGCACCCGCAGCCGGGAGGGTGCCATGGTCAGGCCGCACGCCTCCATGACCGAGCCGTACGAGCTGAGCAGCCGGACCGTGGACACCGGCAGGCCGACCGTGGACCAGTACGCCGCCGGGTGCTTGGCCCGGGCGTAGGCGGCCCCGCCGCCGAGCGCGGCGACAGGACCACCCACTTCGAGGAGCGTCGTCAGGTCGGACATCAGGCGACGGCCCCGGTCGTGGCCGGGAAGGCGGCCGGAGTGACTGCAGCAGCGCGGTAGGCGATGCCGTGGCGCTGCTGACCGTTGAAGACGGACTCCCACGGCCGGGCGACGAGGCCCGGCAGCGAGACCGGCGCCCCGAGGGTCAGCCCCTCTGAGATGCCGCCTTCCGGGACGGTGACCTTGATGAGCGAGGACTCGCCGTCCTCGATGTAGACGACGCCGATGGTCATCAGCGCCTCACCGCTGTTGGCGTCCTTGGCGATCTCGCCCGTCTGCCGGTCTCGGACCTTCGGCTCGGGGGCCTCGGTGAGGAGGATCGTCGCTCCGGAGGTCTCCACGCGGATGGTGCGCAAGGCACACCCCTATCTACTCGTCTATACAAGGTGGGTGATGCGAACCCCTTGATCGGGATCACACAGTCACCTTGCCACACCACTCACCCACTCGTCTATACGAGTAAGCGTGTTGGGGTGTACGAGTTCGGGAGGACGTCCCCGCGCACCACCGCAAATCGTGACGATCAGGTCGCCGGAAGCTGGTACGAGAGGACGTAGGCGTCCGCTGCCATCACCGTGTCGCAGACCTCGACGGCCCGTCCTTCGGTGTCGAAGGCGGTCCGGATGAGATGGATGACCGGGACGCCAGCGGCCAGTCGGAGCGTCTTGACCTCTGCGGGCGAGGGCATCCGGGCGCGGATCTCTTCCTCGAAGTGGTCGAGGTGGTGGCCCAGTTCTTCGAGGCGGGCGTAGATGCCACCGGGGCCCGGGTTGGGTTCGGCGATGGGGGTCCCGCGGGCGATGTCGAGCGGGAGGTACGAGGTGGCGAACTCGACCGGCTTCCCGTCGAGCAGGTACCGGCGCCGACGCGCGAGAACTCGCCGCACGGACCCGAGCCGAGTGGAGATGTCCTGGCTGGCCTTCTCTTCCTTGACCTCCAGGCTGTCCACCTGGGGGTGACTGCCGGCCGCGTCGGCCTCCACGATGAACGCGGACTTGCCCTGTTCCCTGTGCCGCCGGGCGAAACGGTCCGAGGCGAGCCGCCGGACGGGGGGCCGTGGCCGTACGAAGACACCCCGGCCGTGCTCGGCGTGTACCAGACCCTCACCTTGGAGGATGGAGAAGGCGTTGCGGACCGTCATCCGGGACACCCCGAAGTGGTCGACAAGGTCGGCTTCGGAGGGCAGCTTCTCGCCCTCACGGAATCGCCCACGGTCGATGGCCTCGCGCAACTGGTCGGCGATCTGCCGGAAGACCGCACGATCGCTCGTGGGGTCGAGATCACCGAGCAGGCCCGAAGAAAGAGGGCTCACGTGAGTACTCCTTTAGGTATCTAGACGAGTGGGCGAGTGTTGTTGCTACGGTGGAGAGCCTAGCCAGCCGAGAGGGCCGAGGAACGTGAGCACTGAACGCCCGCACTCCGTGAGCGTCGCCGGGGTCGTCGTGAACGACCAAGGCCGGGCCCTCCTGATCCAGCGCCGGGACAACGGCCACTGGGAGCCGCCGGGCGGTGTCCTCGAACGCGAGGAGACCATCCCGGAAGCCCTCCAGCGCGAAGTCCTCGAAGAGACCGGCATCAAGATTGCCCTCCCGGCGACTCTGACCGGCGTCTACAAGAACATGAAGGGCCTGATTGTCTCGCTGGTCTTCCGCTGTGAAGCCGCCGACGGTGCGCCCACCACCGGTGACGAGACCCGCGCACTGCGCTGGGCCACCCGCGAAGAGGTCACCGAGCTTGCCGACGAGGCGTACGCGATCCGCGTCCTGGACGCACTCGACGCGACGACCCCGCCGGCCATCCGCGCCCACGACGGCGTGAAACTCGTCTAGCCCGAACCCGCTGCACATGGCGGCCTATCAGCACGAAGGAACTTGTATGCACGAGTATACGAGTACAGCCCGGGTCTGGGGACTGAGTTGCCCAGGATTCCCCGAAGAAGTGGGCCGGGCCCGCCGATGGACCCGTGACATCTTGCGCGGCTCCCCTTTAGCCGACGACGCCGAACTGATCGTGAGCGAGCTGAGCGCAAACGCGATCCTTCACACGGCGAGCGGCCGGGAGCACGGCAGCTTCCACCTGGCCGTCGCGGTCTCCGCTCAAGTGGTCGCCGTCTCGGTCACGGACGACGGCGGCACGGCCACGGCTCCCAAGGTCGAGCACCAGGACCAGGACGCCGAACACGGCCGGGGACTGGGCATGGTCAGCGCGATCGCCCATCGAGTCGTCGTGCACGACAGCGACCAGGGTCACACGGTCACCGCGGAGCTGTTTGCGGACACCCGACTGGGAGGCCACCCATGCTGAAGCCGCCTCAGTGGGGCTACTGGTGCGAGTGCTGGACCGAGGACCTGACCGAGCAGCGGGGGCCGGCACTGCTGGCATCGTTCGACGCCTACTCGGCACCCCAGGCCGACCGTTGGGTAGCGGTCGCGCTCCGCACGATCTCACCGGCCCTGGACGCGGACGCCTCAGACGAAGCGTGGGAGTGGCTGTACGAGGGCCGCATCGAGACCCGCCGAGCCCTGTTACGCGCCGAGCCGTGCACGGTGTCAGTGACCCACGCCAAGACCCGCATCACCTGGACGATCCGACCCGTGCTCTTCCTGCCACTCGCGCACCGCCAGGCAGCCGAACTTCCCGCATGTGCGTACGACTTCAAGCCCCGCCCGACAGACTGAGTTACAACTTTCTCTACTGGTTCAAGGCGGCTCGCTCCGCTCCCCGCACGCGGCCCGGCCCCCGGCCGGGCCTGCGCTCCTGTCTCCGCCCCGCTCCAGCCCGGCCGGCGCCCGTGCCGCGTGCACGGCAATCAGTCACCTGAGGCCAGAGAAGGGGTTACGTCGTGGCTGAGGCGGCCGGCTCCACGGCTTTACGGAGCCACTTTGGCGCGAGCCTCGAAGATCATGGCCCCAACGTCGTGCTTTACCGGGCAGGTCCACGACTGCCCGACGCGCCGGAAGCTTACGGGGCCATGATCACTCGCGCCAAAGCAGCGCCACCCCAAAGCCGCTCCACCGACCTCTGCGCTATCGAACCTCGGTTTTAGGCGGTTGCTGCTCCGATGGATAAAGCCAGTCATATCCATCTATCCAACCAATGACAGTCGGATTATCCGGGTGATCCGATATTTCGCCACCAGATTTGCCAACGGTCAACCCTAGAGACTGAACGTGATGGCGGAAAATTATCGTGCACGGCTTGGAGAGATACTGGCGATAATGGTCAGGAAGCGGCGAAAGAGATTCATGACCTTCGCTTAAATCAGAAAAGGCCACTCCGCCAGCCACCTCTTTGGAATGTCGATGCATTCTCTGTGCGACTTCATCGGCGTCGCGATATAGGACCTCCAGGTATCTCGCCAGGAATGATTCATGCACGACGTCAAAATACCGAACCGCCCCACTCAGATCTCGTCCACTTTTGCCACCTTCTGTTGGCTCCAAGTGACTGACCCTCACCCAAGGAAGCGCAATAAGCTCGTTCTCTCCACCGCTTTCGAATGCGCAGATCATGGGTGCCCTGACTACAGCCAGGTTGATGACGATCCGGGGGAACAGTAACGGGTGATCCCCGGTGGGCTTACTGAGTTCCTTGAGGTGATCAGCGGCCTTCAACAGCGGGAGAGTGAGCGACCTGTAAGCGTCTTCACCCGTGAGTTCCAATTTGGGACCACGCCTGATGGCCTTGGCGAAGGAAATTGCATATAGCGTAGGCGCGCCAAAGAATGGAACTTCGGCAAACTCTAGGGCGTCTCGGAGGTTCACCCACCACGAAAAACTGTCATCTTTTACCCCTTCCTCCTTCGCTGCGTTAGTAAAGACCCGAATATCTTGCTTATCAAGACCGTAAATCTCGGGAAATTCATTATGGGGGACAGGTGCAGACTTGCGCAGAAAGAAAATGTATGGCAAGTCACTTTGCTTGCACTCAACTAGAAGGTTCAGTCGCGTTCTGAGCTTCGAATCAGGATTGTCATAATCGTGAGGAAATGCGAGGTCGACCAGGATGTCAATAGATCTGGCTTGCCCTGACTCTCGGTCTATAAAAGCCCATTCTTCTTGCATCTTAAAGTCTCGAACATTGGCCACGGAGGCGGATCGAATGATGTCCGCGACAGTTGCTTGGAATGGGTACCCGGATTTCGAAATCACTTCCCGCAAGTCTTTTGCTGTGATACCTGCGTGGAGTTCTGCAAAAGGTGGAGTATTCTCGACGCTCATTTTCCCCCTAAAGCTAGATTCTCTTTACCTTACGAGGATCTACAGGAGCCGGATCGCAGGACCGCCAAGTTGTTTCGGACGAAGCGGCACATGGTGACAAGTCAGACCTCGTGCAGGCGGGCCGTCAGAGCCTGTATCGTTTTGCAGGCCTAGCCGTCAAGATTCGTGCATCTAATAATGCGCATTGCATCTTCGGCTTGCTTGATAAGTGCGTTGTACTTTTCATCACTAAGATCAAATGGCATGCCGTGAGCGATCCTATTCCTTGCCGAGATCAGCTCATGTAGTGATTCGCGGAAATCTGATCCCAGGTTATGCCAATGTGAATACTCATCCAGCATCTCACCCAGCGGGCGGGTTCGATAAGTGCGGCTTATATCGCGCTCTTCAAGGTCATCCCGAATGGCCCGCTCGATATTTAGCCACGCGTTTACGATTTCCCACTTCTGTGCATCCTTGGAGGTATCTTGAGGCAATGATGCCGCAGACAGGATCTTAGTGCCACGGTAGTTAGAGAAGCTCGTCAGGGTGGCCACCAAGGAAGTGAGCAGCCCAACCACGCTAGCGACCAGGCTTGCTGAATCGGCAGATCCTTTCGCGATTAGATAGCCCATCAACCCAGCTGCCGCAAAACTCGCCGCTGTAAGAACAAGCCGAAGGATGAATTTCTTTGAAACTCGAATATAGGCAGGACTGGAGTCGATCGAAAACCCTTGAGTAGCGAGTGCGACGTCTCTATCTGTCACGGTATTCGATTTCCGACTATCCGCAATAAGTCTCGCTTTTACTAGAACTTCCGTGCGATACTCTTGCGTCGCATGCTCCAACGCTTCTCGGGCACCCGCCGTAATCGTGTATCCGTGGGATTCGCTGCTAACGTTAGCCAGCCATCGTTACGCCCCAGGAAAAATGCAGCGATTCCGATAGTTGCGGATACGGCGAAGCCAATCGAGCCAGTAGCCTCGTTCAGGTTACCCGCAAATACACCGGCAATAACGGAAGCTGCGTATGAGACAAGCTGCATCGTGTGCTTCAGCTTAGGAATTCGCCGCTGAATATGCCCACGGCGCCCAAGCAGGTTCGCTTCCTGGATCATGCTATTCGTGATCATCGGGGCCCCGCCTCCGACATGGAGGCTCTCCTCCAACCGACCCGCCTCCCGGAGCACGTCCTCGCCGTACGCCTTCATGCACTCCTCAAGCGCTTGCCGAGCGGGATCCGCGAGCGACGAACTGCCCGCGACTTCGATAGTCAGATCGTCCGATGCCACAGGGGGCAGCTTAGGAGGCCGATGTTCTCCTGTCAGACGGATGGGCGTACGACCAAGCAATCGATGCCAAAGATGCACCAGCCCGCCCCCTCGCCGCGAGCCGAGCGTTCGGGGCGCAGAGGTTCGTGCCAGACCCGTGCCAGGTCGTGCGGGGAGTGGCGGGGAACACTGGGGTATCAGCAGACCGCCCACCGGGCGCCTACAGGGATCCGCCGCAGGTCAGTGCCGGAGGAAGCCCCGGCTGCCCTTAGCTTCCCAAGCTGAGGGCTCTGGAGCCCCGTCACGGGCCGGCCGCCCCGGCTCGCTCTGGTCGTCGACAGACCCGACAGCGTGGCTGAGGCCAGTGGGGTGCAGCGAGGCACACACGTGCCTGACTGGTCGGCGCACCCGCCGTCGTGGCTGGCTGTCGTTGGCTGGGGCACAGACAGGCTTGTATCGATTAGATCAAGCCAATACGGGGCGCTACGTTACCTCTCGGTACATGACATGGGAGTCATCCTGGTTCCCCCAATGCGACCTCACGGCGCAATCGCCGTAACCTGGCGTGCTTATCCCGCTGCGCGACACTTCCGAGAGTAATCGGGCCAAGTCGGTGTCGTGGCCGATCCTCGCTAGCCTCCTGCCCGTAGATGGAGGAGCCCACCTGGCCGCGCATGCTGGCAGGCCGAGCGGCAGGTGGGCGACTGAACCCGGAGGCTCAGCCATGAGTTTGTCCCTTGTAGAGCACTGCGTGTCAAACCCAGGACGACATCTGTGCGTAGTCACGATCCTCGTATTGGTCCTGCTCGTGTCGCCGACCTGCGCAAGGATGGTGGGCGCTTACGCAGACGCTAGGGCCTTCCTCGCACTGTTCCTCGCGGTCAGCGGTACAGCAACGAAGTACAGCAACGCCAGCAACCGCCCATGACCGACAGCCACTCCCCGGGGCCGATCGGTGGCCTCTATGACCCTCGCTGACCGATCTCTCTAGAGCTACGGATCAGAAGGTTGCAGGTTCGAATCCTGCCGAGTGCACAGCACGCCAGAGGCCCTGTGGATTACGCCACAGGGCCTCTGGCTTTTCCTGACGGCTGTCAACTTGTGGCTCTCCACGACCAGCGGGCGGACATCCCCGTGTGCGCCTTCGTGGACGACGGGTGTGCGGTCCGTATCGCGATCGGCGACCCGGACGGTACGAACGTCCAACAGCGGGGTCCGGAGGAGAGGTTCGGCCACGGGATCGAGTCCCGCTGCCGCCCCCTCATGCACCACCGCCCGGTCGATCAGCTACCGATGCCCATGGAACCGTTCTGTCCGTGTTCGCCGTCCGGCGGCGGGCAAGCGTGTCCGGGGGCGCCGGCGGTATCCCGGGGCCATCCTGGAGGCACTGGTGATCGCCGGGACAGCCGACGAGGAGGGTCCGGTCATGCGGGAGTCGTCGCAGGGCGTCACGGTCGTGGCCCTCCTGGCGGATCCGGACGCGCCGACGGAGATCGCGCGGCATATGGCCCGGGTACTCCCTGCTCGGCTCGCCGACAGGTCGGGCCAGGGGCGACGGTTCGACGTCGAGGTGGTCAGCGAGCCCTTCACCGCGGGGACCGAGGACCTGTCCACGTTGACCCGCCGGATCAAGGACCGCGGGAGCGGGGAGCATTGGGACGTCGTCGTGGCCCTCACCGACCTTCCGCTGCACTCGTACGGGCACAAGCTCGTGGTGGAGCTGAGTCACGAACACGGCATGGCACTGCTTTCCCTTCCGTCGCTGGGGGGCCTGCGTCTTCGGAGAAGGGCCCTGCGCGCGGTCGAAGAAGTCGTGCTCAGCTTGGCGGCTCCGCGAGCCACTCGGGCCGAGGAGCCTCCCCAGTGGCAGTCGCTGGGACGTTTCGCCGGTCGTCTTGCGCCCATTCGTCCGGGCCCGATCGGTGAGGAGGAGACCGCGGATCTCCGGTACGTCGTCAGCGGGCCACGCGGTTACCTGAGGGTGCTCGGCGGTATGGTCCGCGCCAACCAGCCGTGGCGCTTGGTGCCGGGCCTGTCGAAGGCCCTGGCCGCCGCACTCGCCACGGGAGCGGTCGCCACCGTGAACTCCACCATCTGGAGCCTGTCCGAGGCCCTGAGCACGTCGCGTCTGGTGATCGCCATGGTCGGGTCCGTCGCGCTCATGATCGGCTGGCTGGTCGTGGACGCTCACCTGTGGCACCGGTCAGTGGAATCCTCGCCGGAGGAGAGGAAGAGGACGGCTCTCTACAACGCGTCCACGGTCCTGACCGTGGGCATCGGGGTGCTCGTCTGCTATGCCGGTTTGATGGTCGTCAACTTGGTGTGGGCGCTCTTCCTCCTCAACGACCGCGTCTTCGCCTCCATGACACGGACCCCGCTGCACGCCACGGACTACTGGACGCTGTCCTGGTTCGTCGCTTCGGTCGCCACGGTGGGCGGCGCGCTGGGATCGGGCCTGGAAAGCGACGAGGCGATCCGGGCAGCCGCCTATTCCAAGCGGGAACAGGAACGTCGCCGCATGCTGGCGGACGATCACGGTGACTAGCCGGTGATCTGAGCCGGACATGCGTCTTCGCCCGGTGGTCGGCCGGGTGTGAAGGATGGGCTGATCGATCGGGGAACGGTTGTTTCGCGTCGGAGGCGACGGGGACCCGCACGGCGTGCCGCCGGAGTGCCGACGCTCCGCCTGGCGGGCCGGCGGCGACCACCGTTCCACCTGATCCGGGCGAACGGCCCGCAGAGGTGTGCCGCAGCCACGGACCCCGTCGTAGCACTTCCAAGAGTCAGGCCGCTTGCGCCGTCTCCATCACCGCCGTGCCGCGGTCACGTCGCGGCACCAAGGGAAGTCATCATGAAAGCAGCGGTATATGAAGGACCGCGAACGGTCACGGTGAAGGACGTACCGGACGCGAAGATCGAACACCCCTGCGACATCATCGTCAGGATCACCACCACCAACATCTGCGGTTCGGACCTGCACATGTACGAGGGCCGCACCTCGTTCGAGTCCGGCCGCACCCTGGGACACGAGAACCTGGGCCAGGTGGTGGAGGTCGGCCCGGCCGTCCGCAAGGTCCAGGTCGGCGAGTACGTGGTCCTGCCCTTCAACATCGCCTGCGGCTTCTGCAAGCAGTGCGAGCAGGGCCTGACCAACTACTGCCTGACCATGCAGCCGGAACCGGCCCTCGCCGGAGCCGCCTACGGATTCGCCGACATGGGCCCCTACCAGGGCGGCCAGGCGGAACTGCTGCGCGTGCCCTACGGCGACTTCAACGCGCTGCGTCTGGGCGAGGACGCCGCCGAGCGGCAGACCGACTACGTGATGCTCGCCGACATCTTTCCCACCGGCTATCACGCCACCGAGATGGCCCACGTCAAGCCGGGCGACCAGACCGTCGTCTTCGGGGCCGGTCCCGTCGGGCTGATGGCGACCTACTCCGCCCTCCTCAAGGGCGCCGGCCGCGTCTGGACGGTCGACCACCAGCCCGACCGGCTGCGCAAGGCGGAGGAGATCGGGGCCATCCCGATCAACACCGCCGAGCAGAACCCCGCGGAGGTCGTCAAGGAGGCCACCCTCGGTCTGGGCGCCGACAACGGCTGCGAGTGCGTCGGCTACCAAGCACACGATCCCCAGGGACACGAGGACGCCAGCCTCACGCTCAACGGCCTGATCGACTCGGTCCGGTTCACGGGCGACATCGGCGTGGTGGGCGTGTTCCTGCCCCAGGACCCCGGCGGCGCGGAAGCCCAGGGGGAGCTGGAGGCGCAGGGCAAGGTCCCGATCGACTTCGGCTTGATGTGGTTCAAGGGCCAGCACATGGGGACCGGGCAGGCGCCGGTGAAGAAGTACAACCGGGCGCTGCGGGACCTGATCGCCGGCGGGAAGGCGAAGCCGAGCTTCGTCGTCTCCCACGAGCTCAGCCTGGACGAGGCCCCCACCGCCTACGAGCACTTCGACGCCCGTGACGAGGGCTGGACCAAGGTGGTCCTGCACCCCGACGGACACGGCAACGGCCACAAAAAGTAAGGACCCCGTGGGCCGCCGGCCGACTGCTCTGCGGGACCAAGCCGCCGGCGAGCGGTGTCCGGCCCCGGCTTCGGCCGGGGCCGGACGGGCCATTGCCGCCTGCGCTCCTGTCCTGCCTGAGCAGCGGCGACCGCACTCAAGCGGCCAGCCTTCCGTTCACCTCACCGCTCGTGAGGAGCACCCATGCACACAGACACCTCTTCCGCTTCCCGCCTCCGGCACGATCCGCTCGTGCGCGGCCTCGGCTGGGCCAGTGCGCTCCTGGGCGTGCCGCAGGTCGTCGCCCCGGCGGGTTTCGCCCGGGCCCTGGGCGTGGGCGACGCCTTCCGGCACCGCTCGGCCACGACCGCCGTCGGGGTACGCGAGCTGGCGGCGGCGACCGGGCTGCTGGGCCGACCGCATCCCGCCTGGCTCTGGGGCCGCGTCGGCGGCGACCTCATGGATCTGACCATGCTGACCCGGGCCCTGAAGAACCACGACGGCCGCGGCCTGGGCCGCACCGTCGCCGCGACCGCCGCGGTCACCGCCATCACGGCCACGGACGTCTACGCGGCCGTGACCCGCACCCGTAGGAGCACCCCCATGGAACTGACCGCGGCCACCACCGTCACCCAGCCCCCGGACGAGGTCTACGCCCTCTGGAGGGACCTGGAGCGACTGCCGGACTTCATGGCGCACCTGGACGAGGTGCGCGTCACCGGCCCGCGCACCAGTCACTGGCGGGCCGGCGCGCCGTTCGGCGAGGCGGTCGAATGGGACGCCGAGACCACGCAGGAAGTCGCCGGCCGGCTGATCGCCTGGCGGTCCGTGGACGGCGCCGACATCGACAACTCCGGCGAGGTCCGCTTCGAGCCCGCCCCCGGCGGCCGGGGCACGGAGATCCGGGTGACCCTGCGCTACGACCTGCCCGGCGGAGCACTGGGCAAGGCCGTGGCGCGCTACTTCGGCGAGGAACCGCACCAGCAGCTGGACGACGACCTGCGCCGCTTCAAGCAGATCGCGGAGACCGGCGAGGTCGTCCGCTCCGAGGGCGCACCCGGCGGCAAGCGGGCCCGCGGAGAGTTCCCGCAGCACCCGGCGCGACCGCTGACCGAGGACGAACTGAAGGAGGCCCTGGCATGAAGGCGAACTGCTGGACGGGACGCAACTCGGTCGAGGTGCAGGACGTTCCCGAACCCTCGATCCTGAACAGCCGCGACGCCATCGTGAAGATCACCTCGACGGCGATCTGCGGCTCCGACCTCCATCTGCTCGACGGCTACGTCCCCACCATGCAAAAGGGCGACATCATGGGCCACGAGTTCATGGGAGAGGTCGTCGAGGTCGGCGCCGGCCTCACCGACGGCAAACTGCGCGTCGGCGACCGGATCGTCGTGCCCTTCCCCATCGCCTGCGGCGCCTGCGCGTCCTGCCGCGCGGAGCTGTACTCGTGCTGCGAGAACACCAACCCCAACGCCGGCATCTCGGAGAAGTTCTTCGGCCACCCCACCGCCGGGATCTACGGCTACTCCCACCTCACCGGCGGCTTCGCCGGGGGCCAGGCCGAGTACGCCCGTGCGGTGCTCGCCGACGCCAACGTCCTCAAGATCGAGTCGGACCTCAGCGACGAGCAGGTGCTGTTCCTGTCCGACATCCTGCCGACCGGGTACATGGGCGCCGACATGTGCGACATCCAGGAAGGTGACGTCGTCGCCGTCTGGGGCGCCGGTCCGGTCGGCCAGTTCGCCATGGACAGCGCCCGGGTCCTGGGCGCGGAGAAGGTCATCGCGATCGACAAGGAGACCTACCGGCTCGACATGGCCGCCGCCCAGGGCTACACCACCGTCAACTTCGAGGACACCGACGTACGCTCGGCACTGCTCGAACTCACCGGTGGCCGGGGCCCCGACAAGTGCATCGACGCGGTCGGCATGGAGGCCACACACGGCGCCTCCCACGTCCACCTCTACGACCGCGCCAAGCAGGCGGTCCGCTCCGAGACCGACCGGCCGCATGCCCTGCGCCAGGCCATCCTGTCCTGCCGCAGCGGCGGTGTGGTGTCGGTCATCGGCGTCTACGGCGGACTGATCGACAAGTTCCCGGCGGGTGCCTGGATGAACAGGTCCCTGACCCTGCGCACCGGGCAGTGCCACGTGCAGAAGTACATGAAGCCGCTGCTCGGGCTGATCGAGCAGGGCAAGATCGACCCCACCAGGGTCATCACCCACCGGCTGCCCCTGACGGAGGCACCGACCGGCTACGACCTGTTCAAGAACAAGAAGGACGGCTGCGAGAAGGTCGTCCTCACGCCGTGAGGGGCCCGCGCCGATGAGTTTCGCTGGTTGAGTTTGCGGCGCGCGGTGGAGGAGTGGCGGTGGACCTCTCCACGGGCCCGCATGGTGGTGCCCAGAGGGGCGTGCTCGGCGGTGGCCCTCCAGGGGTGTGAAGGACAGTGAGTCGCGGCGCGCCCTTCCGCGCGGGAACCCCCGCGCCGGGCAGGCCGGAACACGCGCCTCTTCCCCGCCGGAGCACTGCTCAACGGGATCGCCACCCTGACCTCGGCTGGAGGCAGCCATGGGCGCAGTCCTCGGTGACGTGCTGGGTTTCGCGGCCGGCGTCGCGGTCAGCCCGCTTCCGGTCATCGCCGTCATCCTCGTCCTCGCCACGCCCCGAGGACGTCTCAACGGCATCCTCTTCACCGTCGGCTGGATCCTCGGGCTCTGCGTACTGGGCGCCGTGACGCTGGCGGTCGCCTCCCCGGCGGATGCCTCCGCGCACGAGCACCCGGCCACCTGGGTCGGGGCCCTCAAGCTCGCCCTCGGCCTGCTCCTCCTCTTCTTCGGTGCCCGGCAGTGGCGGCGGCGCCCGAAGGACCCCTCGCAGGCGAAGCTGCCGAAGTGGATGGGCGCGATCGACCGCCTCACTCCGGTCAAGGTCTTCGGACTCGGCACGGCCCTGGCCGCCCTCAACGCCAAGAACGCCCCGCTGACCATCGCCGCGGGTGCCGCCATCGGCTCGGCCGGCCTCCCGGTCGGGCAGCAGATCGCGTCACTGGCGATCTTCGTCGTGATCGCCACGCTCGGCCTGCTGGTCCCGCTCGGGGTCTTCCTGCTCGGAGGGGAACGGGCGAGGACCACGCTCGGGAACTGGAAGGACTGGGCAGCTCAGCACAATGTCGCCGTGATGGCCGTCCTGTTCTTCGTTCTGGGGCTGAAACTGCTCGGAGACGGCATCTCCGTCCTCACCTCCTGACGGCCCATGGCCGGCCGGCGGTCCCGGCGGCTTCGACCAGTCAGCACTCCTCGGCGGGGTCGTTGCGGTTCAGCTTCTCCAGGTATTCGTGGGCCAGCGCCGTGGCGCGGGTGAACCAGTCGGTGATGACCGCCAGCTCCTTGGGGGAGTAGTCGGAGAAGAGGGCCGTAAGGCGCTTGTAGTGGCCCGCGTACACCGCCTCGACGCGGGTGACGGCGTCCGGTACGGCGGCCACGCGGACCCGGCGGCGGTCGGTGGGGTCGGGGCGGCGGGTGACGTAACCGGCGCGTTCGAGGCGGTTGAGGATGCCGGTCACCGCGCCCGTGGTGACGTGGGCGCGGGCCGCGAGGTCGCCTGCCGTCAGCAGCTCGTCGCCGGCCTCCAGGACGAAGGCGAAACAGGTCAGGTCGGTGACGTTCAGTCCCAGCCGCCGGGCCAGCTCCTGCTGTCCGATGAGGTGGGCGGCGATGAGGTGGTCCATCGCCGACAGCGCCTGGGCCGGAGTGGCGGGCGGGCGCGGCGTGCCGTGCATCTTTCGAAATCCCTTAGGTCGTGAGATATTCGGAGTGTAAATTTCTTAGCCCGTGAGGGAACTGGGTCGTCCCCTGGAGGCGGTTCCATGAGTCTGTACGACGAGGGTCACACGATCGCCGGCTGGACCGGCGCCGCCATCGCGACCACGGGAGGCGCCGTGGCGGGGCTGGGGGTCTGTACGGCCTCCCTCCCCGTGGTCGGCGCCGGGCTGGCCGTGGTGGCGGTGAGCGTCCTGGTGACCTGGGCCCTGCATCTGTCCGGCTGGGGCAAGCCGCCCGGGGTGCGACCACGCGAGCAATGGGGGATGCGGGTCCGGGACACACAGGCGCGGGACGGGCACGCGGGGTGCGTCGGGTGCCGGCTGGCGGGGCGGGGGCGGAAGCGGTCGGCCGGGGCGCCGGCTGTGGTTCCGGCCTCGGGTGCGGTTCCTGCCGAATCGATCCCTCTGTCCCCTATCGAGTGAACGAGCTTTCTTCGAACGGCAGTTGCCGATCGCCGACCCTAGCTTCCGGGGTGGAGGTGATGCTCGATGAACGAGCAGAACGACACCCCGTCGGAGCAGCCGACGGGAGCGAAGCAGGACGCGATCGACATCAACGACTTCGTGTTCGCGGCCACGGGGGCGCGGGTGCGGAGGCTGACCCTGCCGAGCGGGGAGCACTGGTTCCCGGCGGTGGACGTCGGAGTGCATCTCGGCTACGTGAACACGCGGCAGGGCGTCCATTGGCATGTTGCAGCAGATTGCGAGCGCAGCCTCGGCGACCTTGTGCGAACCGTCTATGGGACAGAGACTTCGCGCAACATTGCAGGTCACGGCCTCAAAAAGTCGATGCGCATGGTGAATCTCCGTGGACTCATCCAGCTCGTCAACGGTTGCACCAAGCCGGAGTGCGCACCGTTCAAGGAATGGGTGAGCGAGGTCATCGAAACCATCCAGCGCGACGGTTCCTACGTGCTCGACCCCGCCCCCGTACAACCCTCCCCGGACGGCACCACCGCCTACCTCATGCCCCAGCAGGTCGCCGACGCGATCGTCCGGTTGGAGGAACGGAACATCCGGGCGGACGAGGAACTGGCGGTCGCGCGGATCGAGCGGATCGAGCAGATGCGCCGGACCAACGAGCACCTGGGGCGCATCACCGATCAGCTGGGGCTGACCAACGAGCACCTGGGGCGCGTCAGCGACCATCTGGGCCGGACCAACGACCACCTCGGCCGCGTCAACGACCGCCTCGGCACTCTCGCCGACCGTGTCGGTGGTGTGCACGACGTGCTCGGGCGGCTCGCCGACTCGCTGGACGTCATCGCGGACCGGCTGCGGCCGGCCGGTCCCGCCCGCTCGGCGGTGACTCCTCAGCGGCTCCTCGCGACCTGGCGGGCGAAGAACCTCGTCGTGACCGAGGACGTGCACGCCGTGGCCGCCTACCTCGCCCCGGCGCTGGTCCACGGGCCGGTGCACTGCCGGCTGGAGGAGGTCGCGGACCGGACGGGGCTCACGCTCGACCGGGTCCACGACTGCGTGCGCATGCTGCTCAAACGGGGGTGCATGCGGCAGGCGGGAGTGGGGGCCGGGGGCCTGCCGGTGTACGTGCTGCCGTAGCCGAGCACCTGAGGAAGGCCCGAAGTCGCAAAACGTAGTTGCGGCTTCGGGCCTTCGCCCACCGTACCCCCGCTCATCGCCCTCGGGCAGTTGTCAGACCCACGTCCTACCCTCAGGAGTGATGGCACAGGTCTGGAAGTGCACGGGACTGCGGTGGGCGGCAGGTGGTCCGGTGCTGGAGTGGGACGGTGGGCGGCGCAGTGCGCTGCCCCGGGGGAAGCGGGTCGCCTTCGCGGTGCCGGAGGGGGGAGGGCGTACGTGTGCGGGGGCGCGGGGGCATGCCTGTCCGGTGCGGGCCGCGGTGCCGGGGCGGAGTACGGGGGCCCGGTGCGAGGAGTGCGCGCGGCTGGACCGGGCGCACTCCGTGGCCGCCGACACGATCGCCGACGATCCACGGCCGTACCGGGTGTATCTGGCGTGGTTCGGGCCGGGGATGGTGAAGGTCGGCATCACCGCCGTCGAGCGGGGGCCGGCCCGGCTGCTGGAGCAGGGCGCGGTCTGCTTCAGCTGGCTCGGAACCGGTCCGCTGATGGCCGCCCGGCGCACCGAGGAGCTGTTGCGGGCGGCGTTGCGGGTGCCGGACCGCATTCCGTACGCCGAGAAGCGGGCGGTGCGGTCGGCGCTGCCGGGGACGGAGGCCGAACGGGCCGCCGAGGTGCGGGAGCTGCACGCGCGGGCCGTCGCGCTCAGCGGATGGCCGGAGTCGCTGCGGCCCGAGCCCTGCGAAGTGGGCGACCAGGTAAGGGCTTTCGGGCTCGGTGCGGGGGCGGAGGCGTTCGGGGAGGTGGTCGCACTCGTTCCCGGCGGGGGTGTGAGCGGTGAGCTGGTCGCGGTCGCCGGGCCCGACCTCCATCTGGCGGTCGGCGGTCGCGGGGCCGTCGTGCTGGACACGCGGCTGATGACCGGCTGGGAGCTGGTGCCGTCGGAGTCGGCGGCGGCCGGATGCGCGTTTCCCGTGCGGGAGTTCAGAAGGGAACCCGACGGGTTGTTCTGACCCGGGCGTTCCCTGAGAGGCGCCTGTGCGTTTCTCAGGGAAATCACAGATTCGTGAAAGCGTGTTCTCAGAGGGCACCGACAAGGTGTCCAGCATGACCACGACCTCGCCCCAGGGGCGCACCGAACTGCTGAGGCCGGACGGGAGCCCCGTCCGCGTGCTGGTGGTGGACGACGAGATGTCGATCACCGAACTGCTGAGCATGGCCCTTCGCTACGAGGGCTGGCAGATCAGGAGTGCGGGGGACGGACAGGGGGCCATCCAGACGGCCCGTGAGTTCCGTCCCGACGCCGTCGTGCTCGACATGATGCTGCCGGACATGGACGGGCTGAGCGTCCTCGGCCGGCTGCGGCGTGAGCTGCCCGATGTGCCGGTCCTCTTCCTCACCGCCAAGGACGCGGTGGAGGACCGTATCGCCGGGCTCACCGCCGGCGGGGACGACTACGTCACCAAGCCGTTCAGTCTCGAAGAGGTCGTCGCGCGGCTGCGCGGGCTGATCCGCCGGTCGGGGGCCGCCGACCGGCGGTCCGACTCCGTGCTCGTCGTGGGCGATCTGACCCTGGACGAGGACAGCCACGAGGTGTCCCGGGGCGGGGAGAACATCCATCTGACCGCCACCGAGTTCGAGTTGCTGCGCTTCCTCATGCGCAACCCCCGGCGGGTGCTGAGCAAGGCGCAGATCCTGGACCGCGTGTGGTCGTACGACTTCGGCGGGCAGGCCAATGTGGTCGAGCTGTACATCTCCTATCTGCGGCGGAAGATCGACGCCGGGCGGGAGCCGATGATCCACACCCGGCGGGGGGCCGGTTATCTGATCAAGCCCGCCGTGTCATGAGCGGGCGGCGACGGCCGGGTCCGCAGCGGCGGCGGAAGCGACGAGTCCGACAGCCGCGCACGTTGCGGACGCGGCTCGTCGTCGCGTCCGTGACGCTGATCGCCGTGGTGTGCGCCGTGATCGGCACGGTCACCACGCTGGCGCTGCGCTCACACCTGTACGAACAGCTCGACGGGCAGGTGGCGGAGGCCGGCAAGCGCCTGTCGGGACCCGTGAAGCCCGGCGGCATGAACGATTCCGGGCTGACGGACCGGCTCACGGGCTTCGTCAAGGGGCCGACGCAGCGGAAGACCATCGCCGCCGAGGTCGGGCCCGACGGCACGGTCACCCGGGCGGTCATCGCCAGGCGGGCCGACACCGACGACGGCCCCTTCCAGCGGAACGACGCAGTCCCCCTCAGCGACGAGCAGAAGGCCGCCCTGGGCAAGGTGCCCACCACGGGCACGCACACCGTCGTCATCCCGGGCCTGGGCGAGTACCTCGCGCGGTACGTCGCCGGAGCCGGGGGCACCTACTACGTCGCCCTGCCGACCGAGACGGTCGGCAACACGATCGACACCCTGATCCTCGTGGAGATCAGCGTCACCGCCGCCGGTCTCGTCGCCGCGGCCATCGCGGGGTACGTGCTCGTCGGCGTCGCCACCCGGCCCCTGCGCAAGGTCGCCGCCACCGCCACCCGGGTGTCCGAACTGACGCTGCACACCGGCGAGGTGAACCTCAGCGAGCGGGTCCCGGAGTCGGAGTGCGATCCGCACACCGAGGTCGGCCAGGTCGGTGCCGCGCTCAACCGCATGCTGGACCACGTCCACGGCGCCCTGCACGCCCGGCAGCAGAGCGAGACGCGGGTACGGCAGTTCGTCGCCGACGCCAGCCACGAACTGCGCACGCCGCTCGCCTCCATCCGGGGGTACGCCGAGCTGACCCGGCGCGGGCGGGAGCAGGTCGGCCCCGACACGCGGCACGCCCTGGGGCGGATCGAGTCGGAGGCGGGGCGGATGACCCTGCTGGTGGAGGATCTGCTGCTGCTCGCCCGGCTGGATGCCGGACGGCCGTTGCAGTTCGAGCAGACCGATCTCGTCCCGCTCGTCGTGGACACCGTCAGCGACGCCCGCGCGGCCGGCCTGGACCACGTCTGGCGGCTCGAACTGCCCGATGAACCGGCGCCGGTGTCGGCGGACGCGGCCCGGTTGCAGCAGGTGCTGGTCAACCTGCTGGGCAACGCCCGCAGTCACACGCCGCCCGGTACGACGGTCACCGCGCGGGTGCGGCGGAGCGGGCCGTGGATGTGCGTGGACGTCGAGGACAACGGGCCGGGGATCCCGGCGGAGTTGCTGCCGCACGTCTTCGAGCGGTTCGCCCGCGGGGACTCGGCGCGCTCGCGCGCCACCGGGTCCACGGGGCTCGGGCTCGCGATCGTGCAGGCGGTGGCCGCCGCGCACGGCGGTGCCGTGACCGTGGACAGCGTGCCCGGCCGCACGGTGTTCACCGTGCACCTGCCCGCCCTCGGCCCGGCCGTGCCCCGGCAGCAGCCCGCAACGCGCCGGGGATCGGACTCACAGGCACAGCACAGTGCCACCACATCGCTGCGACAGGGGAGTTGAGAAGAGTCGGTGCCATGCGAACCGACTCTTCTCCCGGCACCCTGCCGGCGCGGGAGCACCTCCCGGCCGGAGACGCCGGTACGCCTGTCCTGGACGTAGTGATCCCCGTCTACAACGAGGAGAAGGACCTCCAGCCGTGCGTCCGCAGACTGCACGAGCACCTCACGCGCACCTTCCCGTACGCGTTCCGCGTCACGATCGCGGACAACGCGTCCACGGACACCACCCCGCTGGTGGCGGCGCGGCTGGAGGCGGAGATCCCGGAGGTCCGCAGCGTCCGCCTGGAGCAGAAGGGGCGGGGGCGGGCGCTGCGGACCGTGTGGTCGGCGTCGGACGCCCCGGTCCTCGCCTACATGGACGTCGACCTGTCCACCGACCTCAACGCCCTGCTGCCGCTGGTGGCGCCGCTGATCTCCGGTCACTCCGACCTGGCGATCGGCTCCCGGCTCGCCCGCACCTCCCGGGTCGTGCGCGGCCCCAAGCGGGAGTTCATCAGCCGGGCCTACAACCTGATCCTGCGCGGCTCGCTCCAGGCCCGCTTCTCGGACGCGCAGTGCGGGTTCAAGGCGATCCGGCGCGATGTGGCGCAGGTGCTGCTGCCGCTGGTGGAGGACACCGGGTGGTTCTTCGACACGGAGATGCTGGTGCTCGCCGAGCGGGCCGGGCTCCGGATCCACGAGGTGCCGGTCGACTGGGTCGACGACCCCGACTCCACCGTGCACATCGTGAAGACCGCGACCGACGACCTGAAGGGCGTGTGGCGGGTCGGCAAGGCGCTCACCACCGGTTCGCTGCCGCTGGACCGGCTGACCCGGCCCTTCGGTGACGACCCGCGCGACCGCGAGCTCACCGACGTGCCCCGGGGACTCGCCCGCCAACTGGTCGGCTTCTGCGTCGTGGGCGTCCTGTCGACCCTCTTCTACCTGCTGCTGTACAGCCTCTTCCGGCAGTTCTGCGGCTCGCAGCCCGCCAACGCGCTGGCGCTGCTGGTCTCGGCCGTGGCCAACACGGCCGCCAACCGCCGGCTCACCTTCGGGGTGCGCGGCCGGGGCGGTGCGGTACGGCACCAGGCGCAGGGCCTGGTCGTGTTCGGTATCGGTCTCGCGCTGACCAGCGGTTCGCTCGCCGCCCTGAACGCGGCCACGGACAGCCCGGCGCACTCCACCGAACTGGCGGTGCTCATCGCGGCCAACCTGGCGGCCACCGTGCTGCGGTTCCTGCTCTTCCGCGCCTGGGTCTTCCCGGAGCGCCGGGAGTCCGTCCCGTCCCCGGTGGCCGCCCCGGCCCCCCGCACGGCGGCTCCGTACGCACCCGCCCCCCGCACGGCGGCTCCGTACGCACCGCTCCCGCAGCGGCCGGTCGCGCCGCCGCAGCCGTACCAGACCACTCAGTTCCGCGCCGGTGAGGCCGCGGACGGCAACTGGAGCGGCGTCACCGACGCGACCATGCGGTTGCAGCCGGTGCGCCCTCATGACACCGACCCGGGGGATGCCCGATGACCACGCACTACGACCCGCCGACGACGGGGCACGGCGCCGCGGCCGACTGGGGACCGCCGCCGACCGCGCCCCCGCGGGGCCCCCAGGCGGGTGAGCCGAGGCAGCCGTTCGTACGGAGACTGTGGCGCGGCCGGCCCGAGGACCCCCGCTGGGTGCGCCCGGCCCTGCTCGGCCTGCTCGCCACCACCCTCGTGCTGTACGTCTACAACCTCAGCGCCTCGGGCTACGCCAACTCCTTCTACTCCGCGGCCGTCCAGGCGGGCAGCAGGTCCTGGAAGGCGTTCTTCTTCGGCTCGCTGGACGCCGGCAACGCGATCACCGTGGACAAGCCGCCGGCCTCGCTGTGGCCGATGGAGCTGTCGGTCAGGGTCTTCGGCCTGGACTCGTGGGCGATCCTGGCGCCCGAGGTGCTGATGGGCGTGGCGACGGTCGCCGTCGTGTACGCGGCCGTACGCCGCCGGTTCAGCCCGGTGGCCGGTCTGACCGCGGGCGCGGTGCTGGCGCTCACGCCGGTCGCGGCGCTGATGTTCCGGTTCAACAACCCGGACGCGATGCTGGCCCTGCTGATGTCGGTGGCCTGCTACCTCGTCGTCCGGGGTCTGGAGGACGGCCGTACGAAGTGGCTGGTGTGGGCCGGGGTCGCGATCGGCTTCGCGTTCCTCGCCAAGACGCTCCAGGCGTTCCTGATCCTGCCGGCGCTGGCGGTCGTGTACGCGGTGTGCGCGCCGGTGCCGCTGCGGAAGCGTTTCGGTCAGCTGGCCGCGGCGACGCTCGCGCTGGTCGTCTCGGGCGGCTGGTGGGTCGCGGTCGTCGAGCTGTGGCCGGCGTCGTCCCGCCCGTACATCGGCGGCTCGCAGAACAACAGCTTCCTGGAGCTGACCTTCGGGTACAACGGGCTCGGCCGCCTCAACGGCGAGGAGACCGGCAGCGTGGGCGGCGGCGGTGGCGGCGCGGGCGGCTCCGGCATGTGGGGCGAGACCGGCTGGGACCGGATGTTCAACTCCGAGATCGGCGGCCAGATCTCCTGGCTGCTGCCCGCGGCGCTGATCCTGCTCGTCACCGGCCTGGTGGCCACCCGCAAGGCCCGCAGGACGTCCGTCACCCGCGCCTCGTTCCTGGTCTGGGGCGGCTCGCTGCTGATGACCACGGTGGTCTTCAGCTACATGGCCGGCATCTTCCACCAGTACTACACCGTGGCTCTCGCCCCCTATCTCGCGGCCGTCGTCGGCATGGGCGCCGGGCTGCTGTGGGAGCGGCGGCGACAGCCGTGGGCGTCGATCGCGCTCGCCGCGTCCGTGGTCGCGGCGGCGGCCTGGGGGTACGTGCTGCTCAATCGCACCCCCGACTACCTGCCCTGGCTGAAGTGGCTGGTCCTGGTCGGCGGGCTGACCGCGGCGCTCGGCCTGGTCTTCGCCGGCCGGATCTCCCGGCGACTGGCGCTCGGCGTGGCGGCGGTGGGTCTCGTGGCCGCGCTGGCCGGACCCACGGCGTACACCCTGAGCACGCTCCAGGAGGGCCACACCGGTTCGATCGTCACGGCAGGCCCGGCGGGCGCGAGCGTGATGGGCGGCCGGGGCGGGGGTCCCGGTGGCGGTATGCGGGGCGGCTTCGGCGGCGGGATGCCGGGCGGACAGGGGCAGCGGAACCAGCAAGGTCAGCAGGGCAACGGCTTCCCGGGCGGCGGCTTCGGCGGGGGCACCCCGACGCAGCCGGGGCAGCAGGGCCAGCGGAACGGCAATGGCTTCGGCTTCCCCGGCGGCCGGACGGGTGAGGGCGGCATGGGCGGCGCCGGTGGCGTCGGCGGCCTGCTGAACGGCGCGAGCGTGTCGTCCGAGGCCGAGAAGCTGCTGGCGGAGGACGCCTCGAAGTACACCTGGGTCGCCGCGTCCGTCGGCTCCCAGAACGCGGCCGGCTACCAGCTCGCCACCGGCGACCCGGTGATGGCGATCGGCGGCTTCAACGGCACGGACCCGTCCCCGACACCGGCCCAGTTCAAGAAGTACGTCGAGGAAGGGAGGATCCACTACTTCATCGCCGGCGGCGGCATGGGCGGCGGCAACGGCGGCACCGCCTCGCAGATCAGCTCGTGGGTCCAGAGCACGTTCAAGAAGGTGACGGTGGGATCGGCGACCTTCTACGACCTCACGCGGAAGGCGAGCGACTGAGGGCAGCCGACTGACCGGGAAATGCGTTGTACACCGTATAGCGGCAGCTATACGGTGTACGGCATGTCCACCCCCCAAGGCCACCCCCAACGCTGGCTGATCCTCGGCGTCATCTGTCTGGCGCAGCTCACCGTGCTGCTCGACAACACGGTCCTGAACGTGGCCATCCCCTCCCTGACCCGCGAACTCCACGCGCAGACCTCCGACATCCAGTGGATGATCAACGCGTACTCCCTGGTGCAGTCGGGCCTGCTGCTCACCGCGGGAAGCGCCGCCGACCGCTACGGCCGCAAGAAGATGCTGATCACGGGGCTCGCCCTGTTCGGCGTGGGTTCGCTCGTGGCCGGACTCGCCGACAGCACCGGCCGGCTGATCGCCGCGCGGGCCGGGATGGGCATCGGCGGCGCGCTGTTGCTGACCACCACCCTGGCCGTGGCGATGCAGATCTTCTCCCCCGAGGAGCAGCCGAAGGCGATCGGCATCTGGAGCGCGGTCAACGCGCTGGGCTTCGCCGGCGGCCCGCTGATCGGCGGCTTCGTGCTCGACCACTTCTGGTGGGGCGCGATCTTCCTCGTCAACATCCCGGTCGCGGCGCTCGGCCTGGTCGCGGTGGTGGCGCTCGTACCGGAGTCGAAGAACCCCCGGGGTGACCGCCCGGACCTGCCGGGCGCGGTGCTGTCCACCATCGGCATGGCCTCGCTGGTGTACGCGATCATCTCCGGGCCGAGCCACGGCTGGACGTCGGCGCGCGTGCTCGGCACGGCGGCCGTGGCGGTGCTCGTGCTGAGCGCCTTCGCCTGGTGGGAGAGCAGGGCCGACGAGCCGATGCTCGACCTCCACTTCTTCCGGGACCCGCGCTTCACGGGGGCGGTCGCCGGGGCGGTGCTCATCGTGTTCGGCATGGGCGGCGCGTTGTTCCTGCTGACACAGCACCTTCAGTTCGTGCTCGGGTACGGGCCGCTGGAGGCCGGCCTGCGGACCGCTCCGCTGGCGCTGACCGTGGTGGCGCTCAACTTCACCGGGCTGTCGGCGAAGTGGTCGGCACGGCTGGGCACGCCGGTGTCGATCGCGCTGGGGATGGTGTGCATGGCCGGGGGCCTGGTGTCGATCGCGGAGGTGGACTCCGGGGGCTACGCGGGGACCCTGCTCGGGCTGCTGCTGATCGGCGCGGGCTGCGCGGTGGCGAACCCGGCGATGGCGCACGCCATCATGAGCGCGATTCCTCCGGAGAAGGCGGGGGTGGGGGCCGGGATCAACGGCACCCTCGCCGAGTTCGGCAACGGGCTCGGGGTGGCCGTACTGGGCGCGGTGCTCAGCTCTTCGGTCGCGTCCGGGGAGCCCCTGTCCGCGGCCCTGGGGGCCGGTCAGCTCGTGGGGGCCGTCGCCGTGCTGGTCGGGGGGTTCGTGGCAGCGGGACTGCTGCGGCGGGCGGAGCGGGTGTCCGCCTAGGTCCTGTCGTTTGGATCAGGCCGGCTACAAGGAGCGGTGCCATCGAGCCGAGCCGAGCGGGGCCTGGTGCGTGCAGATGCAAGGCGGAGGAGGGCGACAACGCGGAGCGTTGGCAACCGACGACAACGCGGCAGATGTGCGTGCCAGGCCCCGCGACGCCGGGATGATCCAAACGACAGGGCCTAAGTGCTCGGGGGCAGGGGTAGTCGGGCGACCGTGGTACGTCGTGGTCGCCCACATCCCCCTTAGGTTGGGACAGTGAGCGGAATCGAGGAAGGGCCGCCGGTGACGAAGCAGGCAGGTCGGTCGGCACGGGACAGCGTGTGGCTGGAGGGCAGGGCCCGGCGCGGTGGGCGCAGCGGGCAGCCGTCCGGGCTGGACCGGGAGCGGATCACCGCGGCGTCCGTGCGGCTGCTGGACGCCGAGGGCCTCGCCAAGTTCTCCATGCGGCGGCTGGCGGCCGAGCTGAACGTCACCGCGATGTCCCTGTACTGGTACGTCGACACCAAGGACGACCTGCTCGAACTCGCCCTGGACGCGACCTACGCCGAGCTGCGGCTGCCCGACCCGGACAACGCGGACGAGGACTGGCGGGACCAGCTGCGCGCGCTGGCCACCGCGTACCGGGCGCAGCTGGTCCGCCATCCGTGGCTGTCCCCGCTGGCCGGGCGCTTCCTCAACATCGGCCCGAACTCCCTGGCGTTCTCCCGGGTGATCCAGCGGGTCGTCCGCCGGGCCGGGCTGCCGGCGCACGGGGTGACCGGGGCGATCTCGGCGGTCTTCCAGTTCGTGTACGGCTTCGGCACGATCGAGGGTCACTTCCTCACCCGGATAGCGGACACCGGGCTGAGCCCCGACGAGTACTTCGAGCAGGCCATGTCCATGGTGGACGAGGTCCCCGGGACCGCCGACGTGATGAGGGAGTCCAAGGACCTCATGGCGGCGCGCGGCGGCGACACGGTGGCCGAGATGCTGGACCGTGACTTCACCTTCGCGCTGGACCTGCTGATCGCGGGCATAGAGGCGATGGTCACCCGCGGCTGACTCCCCCTCGGCCACGGGCCGCCGCCCGCACGGCGTCAGCCCGGGGCGGCGACTACTCGGCGGACCGGGATGGCGGCTACTCGGAGACCAGTCGTGCCGGGAAGCCGCCGGTCGCCACCGGGCCCCATCGTTGCGGGGTCACCCGGATGATGGACTTGCCCTGCTTGATCATTGCCTGGCGGTACTCGTCCCAGTCGGGGTGTTCGCCGGCGATGTTGCGGTAGTACTCCACCAGCGGTTCCACCGAGTCGGGCGTGTCGATGACCTCGGCCGTGCCGTCGATCTGGACCCAGGGGCCGTTCCAGTCGTCGCTGAGGACGACCAGGGCGACCCGGGGGTCCCGCTTGGCGTTGCGGGTCTTGGCCCGCTCGGGGTAGGTCGAGACGACGATCCGGCCGGAGTCGTCGACGCCGCAGGTCAGCGGGGACGCCTGGGGGGAGCCGTCGGCCCGGCGCGTGATCAGCAGGGCGCGGTGCCGGGGGCGTACGAAGTCCAGCAGCTCGTCCAGCGACACACGGGTGTTGGTAGCGATGTTCGGTGCCATGGGGGCAGCCTAGGGGCAGCGGGTGCCCCGGTGGCTGACCCTGCTGTGCCTATGTCTACGCCTGGGGCAGGGAGTCGCCCTGCACCGCCTGGATGTCCAGCTCCACCTTCAGCGTGGTGCCGATGGCGGCGATGCCCGCCTGGAGGACCTGGTTGTAGTTCATCGCGAAGTCCTCGCGGTGCAGCTCGGTGGTGGCCCGGAACGCGGCCCGGGTGCCGCCCCACGGGTCGGCGCCGGTGCCCAGGTAGGCCAGGTCCAGGTCGACGGGGCGTACCACCCCGTGCAGCGACAGTTCGCCGTGCACGGTCCAGCGGTCGGGGCCGGCCTGCGTCAGTCCCGTGGAGCGGTACGTGATCTCGGGGTGGTTCTCGACGTCGAGGAAGTCCGCGGAGCGCAGGTGCGTGTCGCGCATGCCGTTGCCGGTGTCGATGGACGCGGCCCTGATCACCGCCTCCACCCGGGACTTGGTGACGTCGTCGGGCGCGATCTCGATCGTGCCGCCGAACTCCGTGAACCGGCCGCGCACGCTGGAGATGCCCAGGTGCTGGGCGACCGCGGCGACGGAGGAGTGCGCCGGGTCGACGGTCCAGGGGCCGGGCGGCGGCAGCTCGGTGCCGCCCTGCCGGGCCAGCGTGACCGTGCCGACCTCGGCCCGGCCGCTCGCGGTGACGATCGCGCTGGACGCGGCGGGCGCGTAGCCGACGGCCGTCACGATCACGGTGTACGCCCCCGGCGCCAGCTCGGTGGTGTCCCGTACGGCCCCCTCGGCGTCCGCCTCGGCCCGCAGCACCTGCGTGCCGGTCATGTCGGTCACCGTGACGACCGCGTGCGACACGGCCCACCCGTCCCGCGTACGGATCTTCGCGGTCAGTCCCATCCCGTTTCTCCCTGAAAAAAGCTCAAAAAATGGTCGTATGAGACCGGCCCGTGGCGGGCGCGCCCTCCGCTCAAGGCGCGCGCCGCCACGGGCCGGGGGTGAACTACTCGCCGGGGTGGGCGAGTTCGATGTCGTGGCCGTCGGCTCCGGCGCCGGAGACGGTCAGGGCCGTCGCCACCGGCGGGTAACCCGTCGCGATGACGGTGTACTCGCCGCTGTCCAGGTCGGTGAAGGCGTACGCCCCGTCCGTGCCGGTGGTGGCGGTGCCGACCACGTTGCCGGCCTGGTCGACCAGGGTCACCCGGGCGTCGGCCAGCGGGCCGTGCGGGGCCCGGACGACACCCTGGAGCCGGGCGCCGGCGTCCAGGTCGACCTCGATCCGGGTGACGCCGGTGGCGCCGACCTCGACCGGCAGGGCGCGCGGCCGGAACCCGCTCGCGTTGACCGCGACGGTCACGGTGCCGGGCACCAGGTCGGTGAGGGCGAAGTCGCCCTGCTCGCCGGTGGCGGCGGTGGCCAGCAGGTCACCGCGGACATCGGTGACGATCACCATCGCGTCCTTGACCGGCAGCGCGCTGCCCGCGGCCCGGACCACACCGGTCAGCCCGCTGGTGCCGCTGAGCAGGATGTCGTACGACAGCGGTTCCTCGCCCACCACGACGGTGGAGGCCTGCGGCTGGTAGCCGTCGGCGGAGGCGATCAGGACGTAGCTGCCGGTGCCCGGGGCGTCGAGCGTGTAGGAACCGTCGGCCTGGGCGACCGCGCGGCCCAGCTGGCGGCCGGACAGCGAGATCAGGGTGACCGCGGCCTGCGGGACCGGAGCGCTCTCGGCGCCGCGGACGAAGCCGTGCACCGGGGTGCCGCCGGAGCCGCCGGAGCCGCCGGGCTCGGCGATCGTGGCGACGGCCGCCATCGGCCGGGTGGCGGTGGCCGTGCCGTCGGAGGCGGTCTCGGTGGTGGCGGCGACCGCGGCCGGGACCGGTGCGGCGGCCGGGGCCTGCGCCTCGGCGACGGCCGGCGCGGCGGCCGGGTCGGTCACGGGGGCCTTGCCCTCGGCGGCCTGTGCGAGCGCGCCCTTGGTCTTCAGCGGGACCTCCTTGATGAACAGCGTGATCAGGAAGGCGATGGCGGCGAGGCAGCCGGCGATCATGAAGACGTCGGCGATGCCGTGGCCGTAGGCGCTCTCCAGCAGCGTCCGGATGGGCTTCGGGAGCGCGTTCATGTCCGGGATGCTGTCGGTCGAACCGGAGCCGCCGGCCAGGGCCTTCTGGTACTTGGGGCTGAGGTCGGCGACGCCGTCCTGGACGTAGTGGGTGATCCGGCGGGACATCACGGCACCCAGCGCGGAGACGCCGACCGCACCGCCGAGGGAGCGGAAGAAGGTGACCGTGGAGCTGGCCGAGCCGAGGTCGGCGGGGGAGACCTGGTTCTGCGTGGCGAGGACCAGGTTCTGCATCATCATGCCGATGCCGAGACCCAGCAGCGCCATGAAGATGGCCATCTTCCAGTAGTCGGTGTTGTACCGGATGCCGCCGAGCAGCAGCAGGCCGGCCGTGACCAGCACGCCACCGCTGACCAGCCACGCCTTCCAGCGGCCGGTGCGGGTGATGAACTGACCCGAGACGGTCGAGGAGACGAACAGACCGCCGATCATCGGGATGGTCAGGACGCCCGACATGGTCGGGGACTTGTCGCGGGCCAGCTGGAAGTACTGGCTGAAGAAGACGGTGCCGGAGAACATCGCGATACCGACGAACAGCGAGGCGAGCGACGCCAGCGTGATCGTGCGGTTCTTGAACAGGCGCAGCGGGATGATCGGCTCGCTCGCCTTGGACTCGACGAGCACGAACAGCGCGCCGAGGACGATCGAACCGCCGACCATCGCGTAGGTCTGCCAGGACAGCCAGTCGTACTTGTCACCGGCGAAGGTGACCCAGACCAGCAGCAGGGAGACGGCCGCGGAGATGAGGGTCGCGCCGCCCCAGTCGACCTTGACCTCCCGCTTGACCACGGGCAGGTGCAGGGTCTTCTGGAGCACGATCAGCGCGAGGACGGCGAAGGGGACGCCGACGTAGAAGCACCAGCGCCAGCCCAGCCAGGAGGTGTCGGTGATGACACCGCCGAGCAGCGGACCGCCGACGGTGGCGACGGCGAAGGTGGCACCCAGGTAGCCGGAGTACCGGCCGCGCTCACGCGGGGAGATCATCGCCGCCATGACGATCTGCGCCAGGGCGGACAGACCGCCGACGCCGATGCCCTGGAACACCCGGAAGGTGATGAGCATGCCGGGGTTCTGCGACAGGCCGGCCGCCATCGAGGCGACCACGTAGATGATCAGGGCTATCTGGACGAGAGCCTTCTTGCTGTACAGGTCGGCGAGCTTGCCCCACAGGGGAGTGGCCGCGGTCATCGACAGCAGGGCGGCGGTGACCACCCAGGTGTAGGCGGACTGGCCGCCGCCGAGGTCCCCGATGATGTGCGGCAGGGCGTTGGAGACGATCGTGGACGACAGGATCGCCACGAACATGCCGAGCAGCAGCCCGGACAGTGCCTCCATGATCTGCCGGTGCGTCATCGGGGCGTCGCCGTGGGAGCCTCCCCCGTGCTTGGCGTGAGCCCGCACACCGGCTGGTGTGGTCGTTGCCATGGGCTTCCTTTTCTTACGTGCTTGCGGGTGTACGGGTGGTCTCTTCGTCTACGGGAGCGGGGAGCCGCAGCGGGGCGGACCGGCAGTCGCCGAAGGACGCGCGCAGACGCGTCATCAGCCGGATCAGCTCGCCGACGTCCTCGTCGGTCCAGTCCGCGAGCCGCTCGGCCAGCAGGTGCGTGGTCCGCCGGGACAGGTCGTCGAGCTGGTGCAGGCCCTCCGGCGTCAGGCGCAGGATGCGCGAGCGCTTGTCCGCCGGGTCGGGGTGCCGCTCGATCCAGCCGCGTGCGGCGACGTGCGCGACATGCCGGCTGGTCACCGACATGTCCACGGCGAGCAGCTCCGCGAGCTTGCTCATGCGCATGTCGCCGTGGCGGCCGAGCAGGGTCAGCACGGCGGCCGAGCCGGCCGGGCAGTCGGGCGGCAGGATCCGCCCCATGTCCCGTTTCACGGCTCCGACGGCACTGAGCTGACGCGCCAGCTCTTCAAACTGCGCCTGCCCGGCCATCACACCTCCCGTATTCGTTGCTTGGGGCAACCATAGGACTGCTTGGTTGCTGAAGGCAAACAAACAGGGGTCCGGCGGCGCAAAAACTTGGCAAAGGCAAGTATTGCGATCGTAAATATGCAGGTGACTGCGGGTGGCGTGCCCCCGTCTGTCCCGGTGGCCCCGCACTTGGGTCGGTCACCGGGATTCGCTAGGGTCTCGGGCCATGGCTAACACCCAGGGCCCCCAGGGCAATTACGACCCCGCAGGCAGCACCCAGATGTTCCGCGCGTTCGTCGACGAGGCCCCCCAGGGGCCCCAGCAGCAGGCGGCCTCCTCCGGCCCCCGGGTCGGTCTGATCATCGGCGTGATCGTGGCGCTCCTGGTGGTCGCCGGCGTCGCTTATCTGGCGGTCAAGTAGGACTCACTCCCACCGGACGGAGACGTCCCGCGTCTCGACGCGCATGCCGACCGGCACCCGCCAGGCGTCCACGCACACCGTCCAGGTGGGGCTCCTGTGCGTACCCGGCGCCACCGCTTGCCGGTGTCCTCGGTCACCGGGTCGCCCCAGGAGAGGTCGGCGGGTGCGGCGGGGGCCGTCGTACGGCTCGGAGCGGGGGCCTGGCTCGGTGAGGCCGCCGGCGGAGTCGTACGGCCGTCCGGGCCGCCGTGGGGTGCCGGGGCTGCCCTCGCCGGTCGGTGCCGGCGCCGGCACCGGTGGCGCGGAGCGCGGGTCACCGGACGCGATCGGTTCCTCCGTACACGCGGCGGAGCCGGTCCCGCGCGGGGCCGTCCCGGGGTGCGCCGCGGCCCTCGTCCCCGTCGAGCGGCACGAGGATCACCGACCCGGACGGCGCCGCGGCCGTCGGGCCGCCCGGCCCCGCGCCGACCGCCGTGTAGCCGCCGCCCGGACCACCGCCCGCGCACGCGGCGAGCATCCCGCCCAGACAGACGACGGCCGCCGACGCTGCCGTAACGGCGCCTCGGCGGCCACGCGTCCATGCCGTCGTACGAAGCATCCCGGTACGAGGCATCCGGTCATGGTGGCTGACGCCTCGTCGGACGGGAAGCCGACGGGAAGCGTCAGTCCGAGATCAGACCTTCCCGCAACTGCGCCAGCGTCCGGGTCAGCAGACGGGAGACGTGCATCTGGGAGATGCCGACCTCCTCGCCGATCTGCGACTGGGTCATGTTGGCGAAGAAGCGCAGCATGATGATCCGGCGCTCCCGGGGCGGGAGCTTGGCCAGCAGCGGCTTGAGGGACTCCCGGTACTCCACGCCCTCCAGGGCCGTGTCCTCGTAGCCGAGCCGGTCGGCGAGCGAGCCCTCGCCGCCGTCGTCCTCGGGGGCCGGGGAGTCGAGGGAGGAGGCGGTGTAGGCGTTGCCGACCGCGAGGCCGTCGACCACGTCCTCCTCGGAGACACCGAGCACGGCGGCCAGCTCGGTCACCGTGGGGGAGCGGTCCAGCTTCTGGGACAGCTCGTCACTGGCCTTGGTGAGGGCCAGGCGCAGCTCCTGGAGCCGGCGCGGGACGCGCACCGACCAGGAGGTGTCGCGGAAGAACCGCTTGATCTCGCCCACGACGGTCGGCATCGCGAACGTCGGGAACTCCACGCCCCGTTCGCAGTCGAACCGGTCGATCGCCTTGATCAGGCCGATGGTGCCGACCTGGACGATGTCCTCCATCGGTTCGTTGCGCGAGCGGAACCGCGCCGCCGCGTAGCGGACCAGCGGCAGGTTCAGCTCGATCAGGGTGTCCCGGACGTACGCCCGCTCGGGGCTGTCCTCGCCCAGCGCGGCCAGGCGCAGGAACAGCGAGCGGGACAGGGTGCGGGTGTCGATGGCGGCCGTGACCTGCGCGGCCGGGACAGCTTCGGCGGCCGGGCCGGCGGCCGGGGACGGCACGGCTTCGAGGGCCGTGACACCCTCGAAGCCGTCGAGGACGTCGAGAGCGTCGAGCTCCTTGGGCGCTGCCTCGCTCAGCGTGGGCGTCAGCACCTTCGAGCTGCCCTGGTCTGCGGACATGCCACCCCCTTTGGGTCGCGGGACGGTCGCGGCGGCGCCGTCTCTTTCCGAGCGACGCAGCCTTCACCTGAATACCGGAGCCGGAGCCCCGGCAAACGCGCTTCCCGCAGAATGTCACATGTCGGCAACGCGCTGTACCGACATGTCGACATGTCAGATCGGAATCGGCCCTGCAAACAAGGGGTCTGACGGGATTTCGGGGCCGAAGTGTCGGCAACAGCCCTGGTGAGCGATTCGCCCGCGCCGGTTAACGCTCGATCGGGTTTGCGATGCAGTGGTGTTCGGGGCGTGCTTCCGTGCGCCCGCTATGCATCAGCCGCCACGGCGTCTGCTGCGGTTATGCGTCGATCCGATTTGCGGAACGCAGCCGCTGGAAGCTACGGGCGAGGAGGCGCGAGACATGCATCTGGGAGACGCCGAGTTCCGCGCTGATCTGTGACTGGGTGAGATTGCTGTAGTAGCGCAGGAGGAGGATGCGCTGTTCTCTCTCGGGGAGCTGGACGAGGAGGTGGCGGACCAGGTCGCGGTGTTCCACGCCGTCCAGGGCCGGGTCCTCGTAGCCGATCCGGTCGAGCAGTCCGGGCAGCCCGTCGCCCTCCTGGGCGGCCTCCAGCGAGGTGGCGTGGTACGAGCGTCCCGCCTCGATGCAGCTCAGCACCTCGTCCTCGCTGATCCGCAGCCGCTCGGCGATCTCGGCGGTGGACGGCGAGCGGCCGTAGAGCGTGGTCAGGTCCTCGGTGGCGCTGTTGACCTGCACCCACAGCTCGTGCAGCCGGCGCGGGACGTGGACCGTGCGGACGTTGTCCCGGAAGTACCGCTTGATCTCGCCGACCACGGTGGGCATCGCGAAGGTGGGGAACTGCACGCCCCGGTCGGGGTCGAAGCGGTCGATGGCGTTGATCAGCCCGATGGTGCCGACCTGGACGACGTCCTCCATGGGCTCGTTGCGGGAGCGGAAGCGGGCGGCGGCGTAGCGTACGAGCGGGAGGTTCGCCTCGATCAGCGCTCCCCGCACCCGGTTGTGCTCCGGCGTGCCGGGGGTGAGGTCCTTCAGTTCGGCGAACAACACCTGGGTCAGGGCCCGGGTGTCCGCGCCGCGGCGCTTCTCGGGGGCCGGCGGGGTCGGAGTGGGCGCCTCTTCCTGGGGCGGCGCAGTACTGGCCGACACGGTCAACGCCACCTCTTCATCGGTCAATCATCCGTCAAAAGCGGTCATAGCATCACAAGACATGTGCACCGTGTGCAAGCACCCGATAACCTCGTGTTGTGGTTCAAACGCTGATGAATTGGGTACGCATCGCACGAAAAACCCCTCGCCGGACGGCGAGGGGTTCCGGCGGGCGCGGGGCTCAGAACGGGTAGTCGGCGATCACCCAGGTGGCGAACTCCCGCCACAATGCGACGCCCGCCTGGTGGGCCGGGTGCTCCAGATAGCGCTTGAGGGCGTCGGCGTCCTCGACGGCCGAGTTGATCGCGAAGTCGTAGGCGATCGGCCGGTCGCTGATGTTCCAGGCGCACTCCCAGAAGCGCAGCTCCTCGATCTGGCCGCCGAGGGCCCGGAAGGCCTCCGCGCCCGCCACGACCCGCGGATCGTCGCGCTCGACGCCCTCGTTGAGCTTGAAGAGGACCAGATGGCGGATCATGGGGTGTGCCTCAGCTCTTTCCTCCGTGGGCGACCCAGGTCATGAAGTCGCCGACGGCCTTCGCGGCGTCCGATATGCCCTCGAAGCCTATCTGCACGTAGTCGGCCGCCTTGGCCGGATCCGTGATGATCACGTACAGCGCGAAGACCACGAGCACGTACACGGCGATCTTCTTGGCGTTCACCGCCATCGCGGCCTCCCCTGTACCAGCGCCCTCGGGCCCCTGCTGCCCGCCGGCCGCGAGTGTAACGTTCGGCCTTCCGTGTACGGCCAACAGCGCGCCGTCCCACGCGGCTTGTGTCCGGAACGCGCGAAAGGCCCCGTCGTTCGACGGGGCCTTTCGGTGAGCGGTAGCGGAGGGATTTGAACCCTCGGTGACTTGCGCCACACTCGCTTTCGAGGCGAGCTCCTTCGGCCGCTCGGACACGCTACCGAGGGAGACCCTACAGCACGGGGGGCCGTGGTTCGAAATCGATATCCGGCGGCGGCTCAGCGGGCACGGAAGAACTCGGTGAGCAGCCGCGCGCACTCCGCCGCGAGCACGCCCTCGATGACCTCCGGCCGGTGGTTGAGCCGGCGGTCGCGCACCACGTCCCACAGGGAACCGGCCGCGCCCGCCTTCTCGTCCCGGGCGCCGTAGACCACCCGGTCCACCCGGGACTGGACGAGCGCGCCCGCGCACATCGTGCACGGCTCCAGCGTGACGACGAGCGTGCAGCCGGTCAGCCGCCACTCGCCGAGCCGGGCCGCCGCCCGCCGGATCGCCAGGACCTCGGCGTGGGCCGTGGGATCACCGGTGGCCTCACGCTCGTTGTGCCCGGCACCGAGCACCGTCGTACCGTCCGGGGACAGCACGACGGCGCCGACCGGGACGTCCCCGCCCCGGACGGCCAGCCCGGCCTCGTCCAGGGCGAGCCGCATCGCGGCCCGCCAGGGGTCCCGCACCGGGTCCGGCGTGCCCCGCGCCCGCTGTGGCGTGGTCAGCGGACGGTCTCCAGCACCTCCGAGGCGCCCAGGGCCTCGGCGATCGTGTTCAGCGCGTCGTCGGCGTCCAGCGCGCGCAGCTCCTTCTCGCTGATGCCCAGGTCGTCCAGGATCTCGCTGTCGCCCACCGGGCTGTGCGGCACCGCGTCGCCGGCGGCACCTTCCTCCTCGTCGTCCTCGGACTCGCCGTCCTCGGTGCCGTCGAGGTCCAGGGCGTCCAGGTCCGGGCCGTCGTCCGCGCCGGGCTCCCGGCCGAGCAGCTCGTCGGTGAGCAGCAGCTCCCCGTACGCGCTGCGCTGGGCGGCGGCGGCGTCCGAGACGTAGATGCGAGGGTCGTCCTCGCCGTCCACGCGGACGACGCCGAACCAGGCGTCCTCCTGCTCGATCAGGACGAGCACCGTGTCCTCGTCGGGAGAGGCTTCCCGGGCCAGGTCGGCCAGATCCGACAGGGTCTCCACATCGTCGAGCTCTGTGTCGCTCGCTTCCCACCCGTCTTCGGTGCGCGCGAGCAGTGCGGCGAAGTACACCGTGACTCTCCCACTGGTCATAGGCGTGCCGGTTGGGGGTCCCCCCGGCGGAGGTACTTGGGCGGAGAGAGCTGGGCTCCGAGCCCCACCCACTCGGAATCGTGGCAGAAACAAGCCGTCCAGGGGACGTCTTCGGCTCCCTGTGTCTGGCTGTTTCGATCGTGGATCCGTGATCGGCTCACCAGCGCGCTCATTGCCGCCACCTGCGGATCGTACGCGGCTTTTCCCGGCGCTCACGCACGCCCGCCTCCCGACACCGGCGCGGGCGTGGCTCCTTCGTCCCACGAACGGCCGTGGATCTACCAGCGGAACGTCCGCATACGCATCGCGTGGCGCAGCCGTGCGGCCTTGGCGCGTCGGGGCTGGACCCGGGCGCGCAACGCACGCGCTTCGGCGAGTTCCCGCAGGAACTGCGCCCGGCGGCGCCGGCGTTCGGTCTCGCTCTCGGGCTTGTCGGAATCGGTCCGCGCGGAGCGCGCAGCGGGGCCGGCCGTGTCGCCGGTGGGCCCGGAGGCGTCCGCGGGCAGGTCAGGCAGGTCAGACACGTCACACCACCCCAGTCCGTCCCTCCCACTTTCCCCCGGATGGCCGGTTTGACGCCAGCGTGAGGGCGGTCCGGGGCGCAGGTACCGTTAGGGGCATGCGTCTCCATGTCGTCGACCACCCCCTGGTCGCCCACAAGCTCACCACTCTGCGCGACCAGCGCACGGACTCCGCGACCTTCCGGCGGCTCGCCGACGAACTGGTCACCCTGCTCGCCTACGAGGCCACGCGGGACGTGCGCACCGAGGCCGTCGACATCCAGACGCCGGTCGCGGTGACCACCGGCGTCAAGCTCGCCCGTCCCCGCCCGCTGGTGGTGCCGATCCTGCGGGCCGGTCTCGGCATGCTGGACGGCATGGTCCGGCTGCTGCCGACGGCCGAGGTGGGCTTCCTGGGCATGATCCGCAACGAGGAGACGCTCCAGGCGTCCACGTACGCCACGCGCATGCCGGAGGACCTCTCGGGCCGCCAGGTGTACGTCCTCGACCCGATGCTGGCCACGGGCGGCACGCTGGTCGCGGCGATCCAGGAACTGATCAAGCGCGGCGCCGACGACGTCACGGCGGTGGTCCTGCTGGCCGCTCCCGAAGGCGTCGAGGTCATGGAGCGGGAGCTGGCGGGGACGCCGGTCACCGTGGTCACGGCGGCCGTCGACGACCACCTCAACGAGCTCGGGTACATCGTGCCGGGGCTGGGGGACGCGGGGGACCGGCTCTACGGGGCGGCGGAGTAGGTCTTCGCCCCCCCCGGGGTGCGGCTCGATCGCCCCTTCCCTTCAGCAGCTCTTCTTCGGGGAGGCCGTCGGGGCGGGCTCGCTCAGCTTGGCCAGGGCCTGATCGGCCGCCCCCTGCTTGGCCAGCCCCTTGAAGGCGTCGCCGATGACGAGGTCGAGGTCGGCCGTCCTGCGGCTGTCGGCGCGCAGTTGCGCACCGTCGAGCTGGGTGCCGAGGACGCGCAGTGAGGTGTCCCGCGCGGCGGCGGAGCCGAGGAGTATCCCGGCGCCCTTGACCTTCTTGTCGTACTGCTTCGACGCGTTGCCCACGTCGCCGATCTTGAAGCCGCGTTTCCTCAGCTCGTCCGCGGTGGTCTTGGCGAGCCCCGTGCGCTTGGTCGCGTTGTAGACGTTCACGGTGATCTGGCCGGGCCTGGGCAGGGCGTGCACCCGGGCCGCCGGGGCCGCGGCCGTTTTGGTCCGGCAGTCCTTCGTGGCGCCTGTCGCCGTGTACTTGTCGCCGCCTCCGGTGAAGACGTCGACGAGCTGGAGCGTGCCCCAGCCGATCAGGCCGAGTGCGGTGACGGACGCCACCGCGACGGCCACGAGCCTGCCGCGCCGCCGGGGCGGACGCATCCGAGGGTATTTGTCCCCCGTGACGCGGTACTGGCCGCCCATGCCGGGGGGAGTCAGCATGCTCATGGGCGCAGCGTAGTGCGCCCGAGCGGCGATGCCTATCAGATGATCAGTCGATGCCGCTGGATGCCGCCCAGCGGAACCCGAAAGGGCCAACGGCCCTGCCGCGCCGGGTCAGTCGAGTTCGAGCACGCGCGCGTGCAGCACCTGGCGCTGCTGGAGGGCGGCGCGGACCGCGCGGTGCAGGTCGTCCTCCAGGTAGAGGTCGCCCTGCCACTTCACGACGTGCGCGAAGAGGTCGCCGTAGAACGTCGAGTCCTCCGCCAGCAGGGTCTCCAGATCGAGCTGCTGCTTGGTGGTGACGAGCTGATCGAGGCGGACCGGGCGCGGCGCGACGTCCGCCCACTGCCGGGTGCTCTCCCGGCCGTGGTCGGGGTACGGCCGGCCGTTTCCGATGCGCTTGAAGATCACACGGAAAGCCTACCGGCCAAGACGTTCCGGGCGCAGCCATGGCGACGGAGTGCGAGGCTTGAAAAGATGGATCAAACCGGGCATATCGGTAACTACGGGGACAGGGGTCGGAGATGAGTGACAGCGAGACCGTGCCGCCCGCCGGCCCGCGGGGGGCGCCCGCACTGCCCGAAGAGGCCCGGAAGATCGCCGCCGGTTACGCCTTCACCGGCCCCGCGCTCGATCTCGGTGCCCTCCTGTGGGACGGGGCGTGTCGCGCCGACGCGCCGGTCCGCATCCCGCTGTCCGTGCTCAACCGGCACGGGCTGGTCGCGGGCGCCACTGGCACCGGCAAGACCAAGACCCTCCAGCTGATCGCCGAGCAGTTGTCGGCCCAGGGCGTGCCCGTGTTCCTCGCGGACATCAAGGGCGACCTGTCCGGCATCGCGCGGCCGGGGCAGCCGAACGAGCGGGTGCGCAAGCGGTCCGCCGACGTGGGCCAGGAGTGGGCCCCGGCCGGCGTCCCGGCGGAGTTTTTCGCGCTGGGCGGCCTCGGCCACGGCATCCCCGTACGGGCCACCGTCACCAGTTTCGGCCCCGTGCTGCTGTCCAAGGTGCTCCGGCTGAACCAGACCCAGGAACAGTCCCTCGGCCTGATCTTCCACTACGCCGACACCAAGGGCCTGGAGCTGATCGACCTCAAGGACCTGCGCGCGGTCGTCGCCTTCCTCACCTCCGACGAGGGCAAGGCCGAACTCAAGGGCATCGGCGGCCTGTCCGGTGCCACGGCCGGGGTGATCCTGCGCTCCCTGACGGCCTTCGAGGCGCAGGGCATGGCGGACTTCTTCGGCGAGCCGGAGTTCGGCACGGCGGACTTCCTGCGCACGGCGGAGGACGGCCGGGGCATCGTCTCGGTCCTGGAACTCGCGGCGGTCCAGGACAGACCGCTGCTCTTCTCGACGTTCCTGATGTGGCTGCTCGCCGACCTCTTCCACGACCTGCCCGAGATCGGCGACGCCGACAAGCCCAGGCTGGTGTTCTTCTTCGACGAGGCGCACCTGCTGTTCGACGACGCGTCCAGGGCGTTCCTGGAGTCGATCACCCAGACGGTCCGCCTGATCCGCTCCAAGGGCGTCGGCGTCTTCTTCGTCACCCAGACGCCCAAGGACGTGCCCGGCGACGTCCTCGGCCAGCTCGGCAGCCGCGTCCAGCACGCCCTGCGCGCCTTCACCCCCGACGACCACAAGGCCCTGCGGGCGACCGTGCAGACCTTCCCGAGGTCGGCGTACGACCTGGAGGAACTGCTCACCGGGCTGGGCACCGGCGAGGCCGTGGTGACCGTGCTCGGCGAGACCGGCGCCCCGACCCCGGTCGCCGCCACCCGGCTGCGCGCCCCGCGGTCCCTGATGGGCCCGGTGGACCCCGCCGAACTGGACCGGGCGGTCCGTGACTCCCCGCTCCACGACCGTTATGCACAGGCTGTGGACCGCGAGTCGGCGTACGAGCGGCTGAGCGCCGCCCGGCCGGCGGAACAGCCGCGGGAGCCGGCCGCCGCGCGCGCTCCCCAGGAGGAGCCGTCGCTGGTCGAACAGGTCGTCGGCAGCGGGATGTTCAAGTCGCTGGCCCGTTCGGTCGGCACCCAGCTCGGCCGTGAGATCACCCGCTCCCTCTTCGGCACCGCCCGGCGGAGGCGGTAGTCCGCCCCCGCCGGTGCCGGGTCAGCGGTCCCGCTCCTCGGGCGACCGCTGGGGTTCCGGTGTCCGCTGGTCCGGCCGGGATGCCGTACCGCGCCGGGCCTCCGCGCGCAGCAGGGCGCGCAGGACGGCGTAGGGATCCTTGGGCATGGCTGTGCTGCTCCTTGCGTCGAGCCGACTGACCTTGCGGGGACGCGGGTCCGTCAGCAGCGCAGGACCACCGTGCGCAGCAGGGGCGCGGTGTACGGCGCCCGGGGCGCGGCGGGGCCCGGCCGGGCCGCCGCAGCGGCGGGCGCCGGGACGGGGAGGGGTGCGAGGCGTTCGGGCGTGTCGGCCCGGTGGATCGCGCGGGCGGGCGGCCGTAGCGGTGTGTCGAGGACATCGTGCTCGGCCGTCTCGGCGGCCACGGCGAGGTCCGGCACCGCCTGGGCCGGCACGTGCGCGCCGGGCACCCACAGGGCGAGGAGCAGCACGAGGACGCGTAGCCAGGTACGGCCCCGGGGCGTGCTCCTGCTCCTGCTCACACCCCCTGTTTTCCCGCGGCACGCGGGAAGCGCAGCACGTCGGGGACGAGATCCACCCGTCCGGAGTACGTGGGTGGGAGAGAGGTTTACGGCGGTGGCCGTCGCGGGGCGGGGCATGGGCGTCGGGCCGGGGTCGCAGCGGGGAGTACGGCGTTGGTCACAGGGTCTGCGGTACGTGGCGCGCCCGGCGGCGGATGCCGAACGCGGTCACGATCTCCACGATGCCCACCACGACCAGCCAGATCCCGCCGACGAGGGTCAGCACGGCGACCGACTTGAACGGCGAGTCGATGAGCACGATCCCGGCGATGAAGGTCAGGATCCCGAGGAAGATCTGCCAGCCCCGGGCGGGCATCCGGGAGTCGTGCACGGCGGCCAGGGTCTGCGTGATGCCGCGGAAGAGCCAGCCGATGCCGATCCACAGGGCGAGCAGCAGGATCGACTGCATGGGCCCGCGGAAGCAGAACAGGCCGAGCAGGATGGACAGCGCGCCGCTGATGAAGGCGAGGACGCGCAGGGAGGTCGCCCGGTGCGTGCCGAACGCGGCCACCAGTTGGAGGACCCCGCTGTACAGCAGGTAGAGGCCGAACAGCACACCGGCGGCCACCAGGGAGGGGCCGGGCCAGACCAGCACCAGGACGCCGAGCACCAGGGAGCCGACCCCGGTGAGCAGGACGATCTGCCAGGCGGCCCGCGACAGGGCGTGCAGCGGGCCCTCGAACGGCGGCTCCGGCTCGTGGTGGGTGCCGGGCGGCGCCGCGGCGGGGTGGCCGCCCGGTGACGCCCCCGCGTGAACGTGCCGGTCGTCGTACGCACGGTCCCGCTCGGGACCGCTGCTCGGTACCTCGCTCATGCCCCATGCTGAGACCGGCCGGGCGGCGCGGGCCAGCGGGGTGGGCCGAGCGGGTGATCGGGGGACGGGGCGGGGCGGCGACCGTCCCGGCCGGGGCGTGGGCGGGGCGGGCGCCTTACCTCTTCGCCGCCTTGGCCGCCTTCGCCGCCGCCTTCATCTCCTGTTTGTGGGCGCGGACCTTGGCCAGGGACTCGGGGCCGGTGATGTCGGCGACGGACCGGAAGGACTTCGCTTCCCCGTAGGCTCCCGCGGCCTCCCGCCAGCCCTCGGGCGCGACGCCGAGCCGCTTGCCGAGCAGGGCCAGGAAGATCTGCGCCTTCTGCTTGCCGAACCCCGGCAGGTCCTCCAGCCGCCGCAGCAGCTCGGCTCCGCTGTCCACGCCCCGCCAGACCGCCTCCGCGTCCCCGTCGTAGTGCTCGACGAGGTACTGGCACAACTGCTGGATCCGCTTCGCCATCGAGCCCGGGTAGCGGTGCACCGCGGGCTTCTCGGAGAGCAGCGCGGCGAAGGCCTCGGGGTCCATCGCCGCGATCTCGTGCGCGTCCAGGTCGTCCGTGCCGAGCCGGTCGGCGATGGTGCGGGGTCCCTTGAACGCCCATTCCATGGGGATCTGCTGGTCCAGCAGCATCCCCGTCAGCGCGGCGAGCGCGGAGCGTCCGAGCAGCGCGTCGGCCGCGGGGTCCTGGGCGAGGTGCAGGGTGACGTCCATGCGTCGATGATCCCGCGCGCGGGACGGCTCCGCCCGCCGGGTGGCCACTCGCCCCCGGTGGTCCCCGGCCCGCCCGCCGCCGCTCACCGCGCGCGCCAGTACCCCAGGGCGTGCACCCGGTGCTTCGGCACACCGAGGTCCTTGCGGACGTGGGCCGCGAGCGTGCGGGTGGTCGCGGTGTCGCAGGCGATCCAGACGTACGGGTGCGGGGTGCCGGCGAGGACGGCGGGCAGCTCGGCGCGGACCCGTTCCACCAGGTGGGCGCCCGCGTCCCGGCGCGGCACCGCCCGCACCTCGTGCCGGTCGGCCTCGGTCCGGCAGGGCAGCCCCGCCGGGTCCCCCTCGAACCAGACGGTGGCCGGGGCCGGGCCCAGCGCGCCGAGCAGGGAGTTGAGCGCGGGCAGCGAGGCCGGGTCGCCGATCGCGACGACGTGGGACGGCGCCGGTTCGGGGTCCCGGAAGCCGGTGCCCTGGACGGTGGCCTCGATCGTGTCGCCGGGCCGCGCGGCCCGCGCCCAGTCGGAGGCCGTGCCCGCGTGCAGGGCGAACTCCAGGCCGAAGGTGCCGGCGGCGGGGTCGGGGTCGACCAGGGTGTAGGCGCGCTGGTGGGGCCGGCCGTCGGCGGAGAACCACAGCCGTACCCACATGGTGGGGTGGACGCCGGTCGCGGCGAGCAGTCCGCCGTCGCTCAGCCGGAGCCGCCGGTACCGCGGTGTCACGTCCTCGGCGTGGAGAACGGTCAGCAGGAAGTCCTTGGCGCCCAGCAGTCTGAGGACCGCGCCTTCCCAACCCCGCCCCTGCCCCATGGCTCCTCCATCGTTCGCGTACGATTCCCGCACAGAAGTTAGGCAAGGCTAACCTAAAGAGCAAGGCGCAGGAGATTCCCGGGTGACCATCGAGACCTACCGCGACGCCTGGGGCATCCCCCACCTGCGGGCGTCCAGCGCCCGTGAACTCGCCCGCGCCCAGGGCCGGGTCACCGCCCACGACCGGGCCTGGCAGCTGGAGGTCGAACGCCACCGCGCCCAGGGCACCTCCGCCTCCTTCCTCGGCGCCGAGGCGCTCTCCTGGGACGTCTTCGCCCGCCGGGCCCGGCTCGACGACACCGCCCGCCGCTGCTTCGCCACGCTGGAGCGGCGGGACCCGGAGACGGCCGACTGGGTGCGGGCGTACGTCGACGGGGTCAACGAGGGGCTGCCCAACGGCGCCGGCCGCGCCCCCGAGTTCGCCCGTGCCGGTCTGGCCCCCGGCCGCTGGCAGCCGTGGACGCCCCTCGCCGTCTGGCTCGGCACGCACATCCTCTTCGCGGGCTTCCCGGCCAAGCTCTGGCGCGAGCGGGCGATACGGCACCTCGGCCCCGAGGCGGTCGGCCTGTTCGCCACCGACGGGCCCGGTACGGCGGGCAGCAACGGCTGGCTGGTCACCGGCGACCGCACGGACACGGGGCACGCCCTCATCGCCGGCGACCCGCACCGCTTCATCGAAGCCCCCGGCGTCTACCAGCAGATCCACCTCTCCTGCCCCGAGTTCGACGTCGTCGGCCTGGCCGTGCCCGGCGTCCCCGGCATCGCCCACTTCGGCCACACCGGCACGGTCGCCTGGGCCATCACCAACGCCATGGCCGACTACCAGGACCTCTACCGCGAACGGCTCCGACGCACCGGCGCGGGCATCGAGGCCCTGGGCCCGGACGGCACCTGGCACCGCGCCACCCGCCACACGGAGACCGTCCACATCGCGGGCGAGGCCCCCATCGAGATAGAGCTCGTCGAGACACCCCGGGGCCCGGTGATAGCCGGGGGACCGGAGGGACTTGAGGCGATCGCCGCGCGCCCACCGGAGAACGCGGACGCCTTCCGGCGCGCGACGAGGAGGCCCGCCGACCCCGCTCCCAACTCCTCCCCGCCCCCCGCCGCCTCCCCGGCCGGCACGTCCGAGCGTCGGTCCGGGAGGTCCGCCGAGGCGGGCCCCGTGCGCGGACGCGGGGACGCCGAGGGCGGGGACGTACCGCCGGGGCCCCGCGCATCCGGCGGCGAAAGCCGCGCCGGTGGTGCGGGTGGGAGCGAGGACCCGGTCGACGGCGCCGCCGAGGCGCTCGCCCTGCGCTACCCGCCCCGCGTGACGGGGGACCTCGGGTTCAGCGCCCTCCTCCCCCTTCTCCGCTCCCGCACGGTCGCCGACATCGACACGGCCCTGGACGCCTGGACCGAGCCGGTCAACGTCGTACAGGCAGCCGACACCGCCGGAGGCACCCTGCACCGCGTCGCCGGCCACGTCCCGCGCCGCGCCGAGGCCAACCGCCTGAAGCCGGTCCCCGCCTGGGAGCCCGGCCATGAATGGCAGGGCGCGCACGAGACGCCGTACGCCCGCCCGGCGACCGAGAACGGCATCGCGGTGATGGCCAACGCCCGCGGCCTGGCCGCCCCCCTCGGCGTCGAGTTCGCCCCGCCCCACCGCGCCGCCCGCATCCGCGCCCTGCTCGACGCGCGCCCCACCTGGAGCGCCGACGGCATGCCCGCGATCCACACCGACACCCACCTCGGTTCCGCCGCGGCCCTCCTGGATCGCCTCGCCGCCCTCACCGGACTCAGCCCGGCCGCGGCGGCCCTCCGGGACCGTCTGCTCGCCTGGGACCGCCGGATGGCGGCGGACAGCACGGACGCGGCGGCGTACGCGGCGGTGCGGAGCGCGGTCGTGCGCCGGCTCGCCGCCCACCCGGTGTTCGCCCCGCTCACCGAGCCCCCGGCCTACCCGGACGTCCTGCTCCCGTGGCTGGCCCTCGTCCCGCGCGTCGGCCACGCCCTCGAACACCTCCTGCGCGCCGGGGACCTGTACGGCATCGACCGCGCGGCAGCCGTCCGTGGCGCCCTGGAAGAGGTCGCCGCCGCACCCCCCACCGGTCCCTGGTCGGCCACCCACCGCCTGGCCCCCTGGACGGCGCTCCGGCCGGCCCCCGGCCCCGGCGCGGACGGCCCCGGTCTCGCCGGTGACCACGACTGCGTGCTGTGCACCTCCGCCGTGCCCGGTCTCACCGACCGCACCGCCCGCGGCCCGGCCGCCCGCTACGTCTGGGACCTGGCCGACCGCGCCAACAGCCGCTGGGTGGTCCCGTTCGGCGCCGACGGCGTACCCGGCGCCGCCCACCACCGCGACCAACTCCCCTTGTGGACCGCGGGCGAACTGGTCCCGGTGGTCACCGACTGGACCCGGCTCACCCCCGAACCCATGGACGAACCCGAGGAAACCCAGGAGACCGAGGAATCCGATGACTGACCTGCACGTCCAGCACATCGACGGTTACGGCACCGTCCGCGTCCGTCCCCTCGACCCGGAGGGCGACGCGGACCTGATCCACGCCTGGGTCAGCGACGAACGCGCCGCGTTCTGGGGGATGAACGGCCTCACCCGGGACCGGGTCGCCGAGGTCTACGCCCACATGGACACGCTCGACACCCACCACGCCCACCTGGTCACCGTGGACGGCGGACCGGCCGCGCTCCTCCAGACGTACGAGCCGTCCGCCGACCGGGTCGGCGAGTGCTACGACGTCCGCCCCGGCGATCTCGGCGTCCACCTCCTCCTCGCTCCCGCCGGTCCCGCCGGCGCGCGCCCCGGCTGGACGTCCGCCCTGGTGAAGGCGATCACGACCTACGTGCTGCTGGTCCTGGACCGCCACCGGATCGTGATCGACCCGGACGTGCGCAACGCCAAGGCCATCGCCCGCTTCGAACGCCAGGGCTTCGAGCGGGGCCCGGCCGTCGTCCTCCCCGAGGTCGACCTGCCCGACGTGTACCTGCCTCGGAAGCACGCGCAACTCGCCTTCCTGGACCGGGCGGCAGCCTTCCCCGGGTGACGACGCCCGACGACGGGATCGCGCTCCCCCTCTTGCTCCTCGCCCCCACCGGCCGCCGAACCGCCCCGACCTGGTGAGCACGCGGCCGGTTCCCCTCGTACCTACGGGGAGGCACGGGTGCACGGTGGGAACGGAGGCTGACGGTGCTGCGCGACGCGGACAACGACGGAGCCCACGGCGGAGACCGTGAGCGAGCCCGGGACGGCGACCGGCGACCGCGCGGCCGACGCGGCCCGTCCCGGCGCCCGGCAGAGACGTTCCTGCTGCTCCTCCTGCTCCCCGCGCTCCTCCCCGCCCTCCTCCTCGGCACGGCGGCGCCCGCCTCGGCGCACGCCGTCCTGCGCGCGACGGACCCCGCCGACGGAACCGTCCTGCGCACCGCCCCCCGCCACGTCACCCTCGCCTTCACCGAGTCGGTCGGCCTGCTGACCGACTCCTTCCGGGTCTACGACCCCGCGAACCGCCGCCTCCGCACCGGCCCCGCAGGCCACGCCGCCGACCGCTCCGACACCGCGCGCGTCACCCTCCCCGCCCGGCTCGCCACCGGGACGTACACGGTCGCCTGGCGGGTGGTGTCCGCCGACAGCCACCCGGTGTCCGGCGCGCTCACCTTCTCGGTCGGGAAACGCACGGCTGCACCGGCGGCCCTGCCCCAGGACCGCACGGAGAACGGGGCCACCACGGCCCTGCACACCATCGCGCGCTACCTCGCCTACCTCTCCCTGGCGCTCCTCCTGGGCACGGCCGCGTTCGTGGCGTACTGCCGCCCGCCGACGACGGCCCACCTGCGCGCCCCCGCCCTGGCCGCCGCGGTGACCCTGGTGGCCTCCACCCTCGCCGTGTACCTCCTGCGCGCCCCCTACGAGGAGGCCGCCTCCCCGACGACCGCCTTCTCCCTCTCCGCCCTCACCCACACGGCGACGACCCGCCCCGGCCGGCTCCTGCTCCTCCGCCTGGCGCTGCTGCTCCTGGCCGCGGTCGCCGCGGTCCTCCTCGGAACCCTCCGCGTCCGCCTCCCGCGCCGCGCCACCCTCGCGGCGGCCGCGGCCCTCGCCGTCGCCCTGGCCCTGACCTGGTCGGCGTCCGACCACGCCTCGGCGGGCGTCCAGGTCCCGGTGGCGATCGTCTCGTCCACCCTGCACCTGCTGGCCACGGCGGCCTGGCTGGGCGGCCTGGCCGCGCTCCTGTGGACACTGCGGCGCGCCCCGGGAACGGCTGCCGTCCCGCCGGCCCGGGTCCCGGCCCGCTTCTCCCGCCTGGCGTTCACATCGGTGGTGGTCCTGGTCGTCACCGGCGTCTACCAGTCCTGGCGCGGCCTGGGCTCCTGGCAGGCACTGACCGGCACGACGTACGGCCGCACGCTCCTGGCGAAGCTGGCGCTGGTCACCGCGCTGCTCCTCGCGGCGGCCTGCTCCCGCACCTGGACCGCCCGCCTGACCCGTCCCGCGGGGGCCGCCGTCCGCGCCCGCGTCCCCGAACCGGCCTCGGGCCCACCGCTCCCCGAGTTCCCCCCGGAACCGCCCCCGGCCCCGCCGCTGCGCCTCCTGCGCCGCTCGGTCCTCCTGGAGGCGGTGGCCGCCGCGCTGGTCCTGGCCCTGACCACCCTCCTGACCGGCACCGTCCCCGGCCGCGCCGCGACGGAGTCCGCCCCGTCCGCGCCCTTTGCGGCGACGGGCGTCCAGACGGCCTCGGTCATCACGATCCCCTTCGACACCGGCGCGCCCGGCGGCCACGGCAAGGTCCAGATCACCCTGGACCCCGGCCGCGTCGGCACCGGCTCCCTCCAGGCGGTGGTCTACGGCCCCGACGGCGGCCTCGCCACGGTCCCCGAGCTCCGCGTCACCCTCACGCTCCCGGCACGGCGCCTGGGCCCCCTGGACACCCGGCTCACCGATCGCGGCGGCTACTGGTCCACCCCCGCCTTCACCGTGCCCCTGCCCGGCACCTGGACCGTGAAGGCGACGGTCCGCGTGTCGGACCTGGACCAGGTGACGGTGTCGGCACCCGTGCGGGTGACGCGGTAGGTGCGAGGGGGGCCGGATGGGGTCAGACGGCGTGCAGGAAGAGCTGCGGGGACCAGCCGGTGCAGTGTCCGGGACCCGCCTCGTCGATGGCGCCGGCGCACGCCCTGACCTTGAAGTTCCAGTCGCCGCGCGCGGGCGCGTCGACCGTCGCGACCCGGTACTCGCCCATGCGCAGCTGCCAGCTGTACCAGCCGAGCCGTGACGGATACGTGTACCGGACCTCGTAGTAGGAGTAGTGGGGGCTGGAATAGCCGCCGTAGTACACCCTCAGCGTGTTGGCGCACCCGTCGAAGCGGGCACCGGCGTACGGGGTGTCCGCGTACTTGAACCGCTTGGGCGTCCCGCCCAGGTCGGTGCCGCCCCCCGGCGCGTACGCGTCCTCGGACGCGCACTGGCCCGCCGGGGCGGAGACGGACACCCGTGCCTGCGCCGCGGTCGCCCTGCCGCCCACGAGGACGACGGGGACCAGCAGAGCCGCGGCAGCAGCCACAACAGGGAACGAACGCCCCAAGGCCCTCACCTCCAGCGAAAGAACCTCAGCCACCACAGTGCCCTTTCGCCCCACAGGTCGCATCCGCTGACCTGGATCACCGGCCGCAGGCGCATCCGGTCGCCGTCGGGGTCTCCTCGGTGCCCTGGCCGGTGCAGCAGCCCTCGCCGGTGGCGTCGGGGCCGGCGCTCCTGCCGAGGGTGTCGGCGTCGGCCTTCACGACGTACACCTCCCACGGCTCCTTGCCGGGTCCGTGGACCCAGACCTTGTCCTGGAGGGCGTAGCAGCAGGAGGTGTCGTTCTCCTCGAAGGCGGCCAGGCCGGCGTCCTTGAGCCGGGTGGCGGCGGCGTTGACCTGTTCGGTGGACTCGACCTCGACGCCGAGGTGGTCCAGGCGGGTCTCCTCGCCGGGCTCGCCCTCGATCAGCACGAGCTTGAGCGGGGGCTCGATGACGGCGAAGTTGGCGTAGCCCTCGCGCCGCTTGGCCGGTTCGGTGCCGAACAGCTTCGAGTAGAAGGCGATCGACGCTTCCAGGTCACTGACACGCAGGGCGAGCTGAGCGCGGGACATGACGGGCTCCATCCGTTGTATTGATGTCTGTCGATGCAAGATTGCGTGCTGGATCGAAGACTGTCAACATAGAGGAATGTCGAATCAAGAGCTGAGGGTGCTCGGTCAGAGCGATGGCGCCGGAGCGTGCTGCCCCGGGCTGCTGACCGCTCCCCTGGACGAGGACCAGGCCGTGGAGCTGGCGAAGGTGTTCAAGGCGCTGGGCGATCCGGTGCGGCTGCGCCTGCTGTCGATGATCGCCTCGCGGCCGGGCGGCGAGGTCTGCGTCTGCGACCTGACCCCGGCCTTCGACCTGTCCCAGCCGACGATCTCGCACCACCTGAAGCTGCTGCGGCAGGCGGGCCTGATCGACTGCGAGCGGCGCGGCACCTGGGTCTACTACTGGCTCGTCCCGGAGACGACCGACCGGCTCGCCGGCATCCTGACCCGTCCGGCCGGCGAGCCGCTGCCCGAGCGCACCGCGCCGGCCGGAGCCGCGTCGTGAGCCCTGCCGCCTGGTTCTGGGTGACGCGTTGGCCAAGGTGACCGTCACCGGAGTCTCCCTGCCGATCGCCCTGGGCCTGCTCGTGATGATGTACCCGGTGCTGGCCAAGGCCCGCTACGACCGCCTCGCCACCGTCACCCGCGACCGCCGCCTGCTGCTGCCGTCCCTGCTGCTCAACTGGATCGTCGGCCCGGCGCTCATGTTCGCGCTGGCGTGGCTGTTCCTGCCGGACCTGCCCGCCTACCGCACCGGCCTGGCCATCGTGGGCCTCGCCCCTGTCCTCATCGGCCTGGTGTACGTCGCCCTGTACGCCCGCCGCTGCTTCACCGCCCCCGCCGCCCCCGCGCCCCAAGAGGAACCCACCCATGCCTGACAGTGCCACGCCGTCCGTGCTCTTCGTCTGCGTCCACAACGCCGGACGCTCCCAGATGGCCGCCGCCTTCCTCACCCACCTGGCAGGCGACCGCGTCCAGGTCCGCTCCGCCGGCTCCGCCCCCGCCGACACCGTGAACCCGGCCGTCGTGCAAGCCATGGCGGAGGTGGGCATCGACATCACGGCCGAGGTGCCCAAGGTGCTCACGGTGGAGGCGGTCCAGGCGTCCGACGTCGTGATCACCATGGGCTGCGGCGACACCTGCCCGGTCTTCCCCGGCAAGCGCTACCTCGACTGGGAACTCCCCGACCCGGCCGGGCAGGGCGTTGAAGCGGTCCGCCCGATCCGCGACGAGATCGAGCAGCGCGTCCGCGGCCTGGTCGACGAGATCGCCCCGGCGAACTGACCGTGGGTACGGCCGCCAAGCTCATCCATGTGACCGGAGTCATGCTCAGGAAGGTCGCTTCGGCAAGTCGGAGACGCCCTCTGGGCACCGCTGGAGCGGGCCGGGAACCCCACTGAGACGGAAACCGAGACGGGCGAACGCCAGAGGGCCGGACCAGTTGACGTGGTCCGGCCCTCTGGGCTGGCGGAGGATACGAGATTCGAACTCGTGAGGGGTTGCCCCCAACACGCTTTCCAAATGTTCGTATGGGGTTCCGGCGGGGGTCGTGGGCGTCCTGACCTGCGGCGGAGCGTTCAGGGCGGCCTTGTCCGGACGGGGCTGGATGGGGGTGAACGCAACCAGAACTGCAACCATGCGGCCCGGGTAACGGGTGAGACGGTGGCGGCAGAGCGGTCAGCCAGCGTCCACAGAGCAGCCGGCTCACTCCCTGCTCCGCGCACCTGGGCCGGCCGCCCAACGATCTGCCCGCCTGTACACTCATCCCTCGAAAGTGCTTGCCCCTGGGCTTGCGCGAAGTTTTTCGGTGACCATAGCGGTGGGGAAACGCCCGGCAACATTCCGAACCCGGAAGCTAAGCCTGCCAGCGCCGATGGTACTGCGAGGGGGACCTCGTGGGAGAGTAGGTCGTCGCCGATCTTTGTTTGAGGGCCGCTTCGCCTCGCGGGGCGGCCCTCGTCGTTTATTCGTGAGTGTCGTCGTAGGGGCCGAGGAAGCGCTCGCCGTTGAAGTGCACCATGTGTGTCTCGTCCTCCGCGACCCAGACTTCCGTTTCCCACGCGATGTCGGCTGCGAACCGGCGGAACTTCATCTTCGTCGGGAAAGCAGTGACGAAGACCAGTCCCGGGCGCGCTCCCTCGAAGAGCTTCTTGAGCTGCGCGACCCGCAGACCGTTGACTGGCCCGGTCGAGGTGACTGCCTCTACAAGCACCAGCCAGTCCCTCTCCGTGTAGTGAATGACCACGTCAGGCATCTTGCCGTGAGCATCCACGACCACGCCGAGCTCGGCGAGGTACTCGCGTTCGTTGACGATCCACTTGGAGCCCGTATCGCCCAGGTAGACGACCGTGCCTCCCGGGGTGAACTGCGATGCGAAGCGTTCGACGACAGCCCCGATGAGTTCGCTGTGCTCGCCAGGGCTGAGCACGACCTCCCTCCCGTTGGGAAGCCTGACGGGGACTCGATGAACCGACCTCTCGGCAGCCCAGAGCTCGATCAGCTTCTCCCATTCGGTGTGGAATTCGTCAAGCGAGTCCTGCCATGTCGAAGTTCCGTAGGTCGTTAGCGCCCTTATAGCCAGCTGGCTCGGGTGGTATCGGTTGTTCTTATCGTTTGTGGCCCGTCCAGGGGCGTCAGAATTCTTGACGAGGATGCCGGCATCGATGAGATGGTGGACGGATTCCTTGCGCACTGACTCGCGGCTGTTAGGGGCGTACCTGCTCGGGTCCTTCGTCCCTTTCGGGATGTCGGGGTAGTGGGCGACCATCCAATCCATGCACTCGGTGATGCCGAGGGTGTTGGAGCTCGCCTCCGTCCATTCCTGATCCGGGCGAAGGTCGAGCATTGCAAGCAGGACCAGCGCGGTCCGGGTGTTCTGCTGCTTCTGAGGCATCCCTATGGCGGCGAGAATATCCCTCGCCTCTTCGAGCTTCTTTTCTTGCTGTGCCTTTGTCACTCGCTGGCCCTCCCCAGTCACATCGATGCAGTGAGTGTTGCTCAGGCTACAGGGCATCGGGGAGCACGCTGCCAGTCGAGGGGGCCCATCTTGAGGGACGTCAACTTTCAGCCATGTCGACCTTGATCAGTCATTCTGCGGCGGTACTCGTGGACCCTACGCTTCGCCGGACGAGACGGTCTCCTCCAGCTCCAGATGACGTTCGACGAGGTCGTCGAGTTTCTCTTGATCGGGCCACCCATCCTCTATCCACTCGCCACCGATTGCTTGCAGCTGGGCCTCGCTTGGGTAGCGGAGGTTCCGTAGGTCGGTCGCGTTCACCTGGGTGTGGCCGCTGAACCGACGAATGAGCCGGTCTAGCAGGGTGGAGTTGAGCCAGAAACAGAGACCGCGTGCGACGTCCTTGGGGAGTCCGGCCCCTGCCCTGTGGAACACGTTTACGTGATTCTCGAATCCAATCCGAGGGCCGGGGGTCACTTCCGGATCGAATACGGTAGCGACCACTCGGCGCTTCTCCTCCTTGGAGGAGAGGCGTTTCACCACAACGTAATACCCGGATGGGAAAGTCATCTTATGGGTGTCTGGGGTGAGCATGATCGCATTGTTTTTCTTGGCGCCGGGCACAGGCCAATAGATTCCGCCGTTACGCATGTGAAGCGGATAGATGAGGGGAACCGTGCCCTCCTCCGGGTCGGCTCGCAGGTGCTCCTTGGAGCGGAAGTCCACAACGCGCCCCGTCGAAACCTGGCAGTCAATTTGTGTGAGAGTTGCGGGAAGGTTGGCATGGGTAGCCGCGAGCTGTGCGTCTTCCTCATCTGCGCTGATGTGGATGAAGTGCTCGCCGTCTTCCGGATTCACCATCTCGCTGTACTCCACCGAGCGGCTGCGGATTGCACCGCCGTAGCTGTGACTTGAGGAAACGATGATGGATCCTCGGTCGGATGTGTCGGTGCGCGTTGCCGAGAAGATCACGTTCTCCTGGAGCACGTCCGTATCGGCGAATACCTTATTTCGCGATTCAAACAGGTGCACGCGGTCAATGCGCATGCGGTCCAGAAGATACTTGCGGAACGGTCGGAAGTAAGGGCCGTTCGCAAAACTCCGGGGCGTGATGGCGACGAGCTGGCCGCTTGGGGCGAGGAGGTGAATCCCCAGTGCCATGAATGCCGAATAGAGGTTCGAGGTCTCTGTGCAGGCCGCAGCAACTGCCCTGCGCTCACGTGAGTTGGCGGCCAGCTTCTTGTAGGGGGGGTTCATGACTACGAGGTCGAACGGACCCCGATCCTCACCGAACAGTCCTGCATCCTCGGTCGCCCAGGTGATGAAGTCGTCCTTCACCAGGGTGGTCTCGACCCTTCCGCCGGTCGCTTGGGCCGTGCTCGCGCAGTCTTCCAACGTTGCAGAGAGGGTCTTGTGAAGCTGTGGATCGTTCTCGCATACGGTCACGTTGATCTGGGCTTGTGGGTGTTCGCGGAGGATGCGCGATACGACCGAGGCAGTCAGAGACCCCGCCCCAGCACCGGGGTCGAGGAGCCGAATCGGGGCTGCGCCGTCTAGCCGCGCCAGCGAGGCAATGAAGTCCGCAGCGGGGGCAGGCGTGAAGTACTGACCGCGCTTCGCACGCTCCTTGGGGTCAAGAGCCGAAGATGACTCCTGCCTCCTCGCTTCCGTGCGGGTCACAAGATCCGTTTCCGCTGCTGCTACCTCTGCTACCTCTGCTGCCATGGGCACAGCGTAGCCAGATCGCGCCGGATCCGATGAGCCTGTGGAAAACCCTTCGGGTGATCGCTTCTACCGGATGCACGGCTGCTCGCCGAGGGCTGCAAAGTGGAGCGCGAAGCTGTCGGTCAGACTTGCGGACGCGGCCTTTACCTTGGTCGGGGTAGCGAGGGGCGGGAAGCCAATAATCCCGGATTCGGTGTCTGCCCCATTCCCTGGGTGAGGAGAAAGGGGCGCGGCCCGCCGCGGTTGTCTGACTACAGCTCGCGCAGGCCGGTCAGGACTCGCCCGATGAGCATTGGGGCGGCTTGCTGACCGCCGGAGCCGGGCTCAGCAAGGGTGATTCTGGGACGAGCGGGAACCTCTGCCCAGACGACCTTTCCTGGGTATGGCTGTGAGTAGCCCCAGCGGCTGGCCATGGCCTGGATGAGGACGAGCCCGCGGCCCCCGCCGGCGCTGGCGTCATGTGGGCGAGGTGCCGGCGGTCGTGGGTCGGGGTCGCTGATTGCGAGGATAACGCCATAGTCGATGGGCCAGAGCATGAGCCTGATCGTGCCGAGGTCGGTGGATTCGGACGTGTCCGTCGGCTGCCGGCCATCCGATCAACCAGTCGGCGATCTGGCGCATCGAGAGCGGCAAACCTCATCGCAGGGTCAACCTCGACGAGGCGCTCGGCTTCTGCAAGGTTTTCGACATCACCATGCAGGACCTGATCGGACCGCCAGGAGAGCTGGCCACGCCCCGCATCCGCCAGCTCGCCCGTGAGTACGTCCAGATGACGCTGGAGTACCGCCAACTGCGAGCGGCGATCGACCGGAACCAGATGTACCTGCACGAGATCCAGATGGAACTCGACGCCTACGGGGACAAGGGGCCCGAGCAGAGAGGACAGGTCGACGAACTCCTCCGGCTCGAAGAGCGAGCCGCGATGAAAGGCCGACACCCGTCCCGGGCACACCTGCGAAACCAGGAGCAGTCACCCGCTGGCGAGTAGCCGGCCGTTGCCACCTTTTACGGCGCTACGAACGCCGAGAAACCTCACGCGCGGCGACCTCTGTCGCCGACGATCACCCACCCATCCATCCCTGAACGACGACGCCAGCCAGGCCGACGGGAGTTGCCGCTCCCGCGACGCCGCGATGCTGGCGGGAGGAGTACCCCTTGTCGCAGTCCGCCCTGCCCATTTTCCAGATAGCCCAGCTCCCGGACGTCCCCGAAGACGCCCTGCGCACCCTGATGGCCGCGCGGCGATCCGCCGGCGACACAACCCTGGTCGCCCTCACCGTCGCCGAGGCCGCCCGCCGGATCGGCATCGGCCGCACCAAGCGGTACGAGTACGTCGCCTCAGGCGAGATCGCTTCCGTCAAGATCGGCAGCTTGCGCCGCATACCAGCAGAGGCAGTGAACGACTTCCTGGCCCGCCGCCTGTCGGCAACCGACTTCGGGGCCGCCGCGTGACTCGAGCCTCCGCACCGAAGTCCCGCCAGCCCAATGGGGCCTCGTCCATCTTCCAGGGCAAGGACGGCCGTTGGCACGGCTACGTCACCGTCGGGACCAAGGACAACGGCAAGCCCGACCGGCGCCACGTCAGCCGCAGGACCCGCCCCGAGGTCACCAAGCTCGTACGCGAGTTGGAACGGCAGCGCAACAAGGGCACGGTCCCCAAGGCGGGCCAGAGCTGGACACTGGGCAGCTGGCTGACGCACTGGGTGGAGGACATTGCCGCCGCGCACGTCTCGGAGAACACCATCGACGGCTACCGCGTCGCGGTGAACCACCACCTCATCCCCGGCCTCGGCGCCCACCGCCTGGAGAAGCTCGAACCCGATCACCTGGAGCGCTTCTACAAGAAGATGCAGGACTCCGGCAGTGCCGCAGGCACCGCTCACCAAGTCCACCGCACCGTGCGCACCGCACTCAACGAGGCGGTCCGCCGCGCCCACCTTTCTGCCAATTTAGCCGCGATCGCCAAAGCCCCGCGCCTGGAGGGAGAAGAGGTCGAGCCGTACACGGTCGAGGAGGTCCAGCGCCTCCTCGCCGAAGCGGGCAAGCACCGCAACACCGCCCGCTGGGTCATCGCGCTCGCCCTGGGCCTGCGCCAGGGCGAGGTCCTCGGTATGCAGTGGGACGACGCCGACTTCGAGCTCGGCGTCATCCGCGTACGCCGTGGTCGGCTGCGGCCCCGCTACAAGCACGGCTGCGGCGACCGCTGCGGACGCAAGCCCGGCTTCTGCCCTCAGAAGATCAACACCCGGCGTGAGACGAAGAACGCCAAGTCCCGCGCCGGTCAGAGGCCCATCGGCGCCCCCGACGAACTCCTCCAGCTCCTGCGCCAGCACAAGGAGGAGCAGGCACGTGAGCGAGCCCGGGCCCGTGACCTGTGGACGGAGAAGGGGTACGTGTTCACGTCGCCTACTGGCGAGCCCCTGAATCCGAACACGGACTACCACAAGTGGAAGGAGCTGCTGAGGGCCGCAGGCGTCCGAGATGCCCGCCTTCACGACGCCCGCCACACTGCGTCGACGGTCCTGCTCATCCTCGGCGTCCCCGACGCGGTCGTCGACGCCATCATGGGCTGGGAGCCCGGCAAGTCCGCCCGAATGCGCCGCCGCTACCAGCACCTGACCAGCCGCGTCCTCAAGGACACTGCTGCCAAGGTCGGCGGCCTCCTGTGGGGCACGGACCAGACTCCGAAAAGTGCTGCGTCGGAGGCTGGCCAGAGCCCCGTCCCTGCCGAACTGGTGGTGCACGTTGCCCGCCTCGGCGGGCGACGGGTTCCCTTCCTTCACCGTGAGCACGCCGACGAGGTCGTCGCACGGTGGAGCGAGGACTGGCCCGACCACACGGCCGAGGTCGAGGAATGGGACCGCTGGCGCTGGGAACAGCAGGACCCCGACGGCGCGAGCGCCATCCGCGACCGCGTGCCGGAGCGGGCCGTGGTCTTCCACGCCCGAGCTCTGTTCCTCCCCGGTGGCGACCGCGCGGCGACAGGACTCCCCGAGCAGTGGTCGGTGCCGGCCTGGGACTTCGAGACCGACCGCTACACCGACCGCGCCTCGGCCTGGCGCACGGCTCGCCGCCCCGGCTCGGGCCAGGAGGTCGAGGCCCAGGTGCGAGGCACGGATAAGGCGGCCGTCGAGGCTGCCTTCGCCGAGGCTTGCGCACAGGCTGTGGACCGCGCCCGGCATCCGGGGAAGTACGGCGACACCGACGAGTGGTGACCTTGAGGGTGGCCGAACCACTGCGTGGTTCGGCCACCCTCAAACGTTCAGGCCCCAGGTTTCCCGTCCAGTACGCCCAGGTCAGAAGGGTGCCGCTGGTGGGGCCTCACCGTCAAAGCTCTGCGGGGCGGGCTGACCGGAAGCGACGCTTCTGTTCATCCGCTCCCCACGGCTCCGCATAGTGCATCTCAGCCAGGACCGTCCGCAGGTCGGTGTGTTCGAAGTGGCCCTTGTCGGCCAGGTGGATGATCACGCCCACCAGCTCGCGATACGTCCGCAGGCGGCCCACCTCGAGCCCGTATCCGTCCCAGTGCTCTGCCGGACGGCACCGATAGTGGTGCACCACCCACTGGGCGCGGGGTGGAATGTCGCGTGGATTGATGCTGTGGGCTTCGAAGTCATTGGGTTCGGCAGCGGCGATCCGCTCTCGCCGGCCCCGCTCGAACGCCTCACGGGCTTCATGTGCCTTCTTGTGCTCGCCGCTGCTGAGTGACAGCTCGCCCTCGCCCGGGGCGACCTCTTGGCCGCACTGCTGGCAGTAGGCCGTGATCTCCGCAGTCAGCTGCCGTCGGGCTTCGCTGTACGGCTCGCCCGTCTCAGCCATCCGGGCTCGGATTTCCTGCTTGCGGGCGCGACCTCTGGTCATCGGGTGTCCTCGCTGACGGAGCCCCACACGCACCGTCGCACCACGGTTGACCTGGGCAAACAGCCTCGTGCGAGTCGGTGACCCTTGTCCTCGTCGCTACTGGCGGTGTGGGCGCGTCTGTAGCTCGGAAGCGGGCGCGCACGAGGCGCCGCTACGAGCGGAGTATAGCGACACATGGCCTTGCGGCGCGCTGCTCGTCGAAGCGGTGCCGAGCTCGCCGTCGCGCGCTGGGCGGTCAGTTTTTTGTTAGGCGCAGCGCCAAAGCGCGAAAGGGGTGACGGCAACTGCAACCACACACGTCGAAGGGCCCCACTGCGAACAGTGGGGCCCTTCGACAACGTGCCTGGTGAGGCACTGGCGGAGGATACGAGATTCGAACTCGTGAGGGGTTGCCCCCAACACGCTTTCCAAGCGTGCGCCCTAGGCCTCTAGGCGAATCCTCCGCCGGAAACATTACATGACCGAGGGGAGTGCTCGCGAACTCGTTCCCGCAGGCCGTCCCCGGGTGGGGTCGCGGGCCCGATCGGGTTCGGACCGCCGCCCGCCATCGGGTACTGTGGGGCACAGCCCCTCACGCGGCGCTATCTGACTGAACTCCCCCAGGGCCGGAAGGCAGCAAGGGTAGGTCGGCTCTGGCGGGTGCGTGGGGGGCCCTTGCGTTCCGGGGCCCGGGGTGCGCGTCCGGGGCGGGCCCGGTTGTCAGTGGGCGCCATTAACCTCGTATGCGTGTCGTCTCTCGCGCTGTACCGCCGCTATCGCCCGGAGACCTTTGCCGAGGTCATCGGGCAGGAGCATGTCACCGACCCGTTGCAGCAGGCGCTGCGGAACAACCGGGTCAATCACGCGTACCTGTTCAGCGGTCCGCGCGGATGCGGCAAGACGACCAGCGCGCGCATCCTGGCCCGCTGCCTGAACTGTGAGCAAGGTCCCACCCCGACGCCCTGCGGAGAGTGCCAGTCCTGCCGCGACCTCGCGCGCAACGGACCCGGATCGATCGACGTCATCGAGATCGACGCGGCCTCCCACGGTGGTGTGGACGACGCCCGTGAGCTGCGCGAGAAGGCCTTCTTCGGCCCCGCGAGCAGCCGCTACAAGATCTACATCATCGACGAGGCCCACATGGTCACGTCGGCCGGCTTCAACGCGCTGCTGAAGGTCGTCGAGGAGCCCCCCGAGCACCTGAAGTTCATCTTCGCGACCACCGAGCCCGAGAAGGTCATCGGGACCATCCGGTCGCGGACCCATCACTACCCGTTCCGGCTGGTGCCGCCCGGCACCCTGCGGGACTACCTCGCCGAGGTGTGCCAGAAGGAGGACATCCCGGTCGAGGACGGCGTACTGCCGCTCGTCGTGCGCGCGGGCGCCGGCTCCGTGCGTGACTCCATGTCCGTCATGGACCAGCTCCTCGCCGGTGCCGGGGCGGACGGTGTGACGTACGCCATGGCCACCTCCCTCCTCGGCTACACCGACGGCTCCCTGCTCGACTCCGTCGTGGAGGCCTTCGCCACCGGTGACGGCGCCGCCGCCTTCGAGGTGGTCGACCGGGTCATCGAGGGGGGCAACGACCCGCGCCGCTTCGTCGCCGACCTGCTGGAGCGGCTGCGGGACCTGGTGATCCTCGCCGCCGTGCCCGACGCCGTGGAGAAGGGGCTCCTCGACGCCCCGGCCGACGTCCTGGAGCGGATGCAGGCCCAGGCCGAGACCTTCGGCGCCGCCGAGCTGAGCCGCGCCGCCGACCTGGTCAACGAGGGTCTGACCGAGATGCGCGGCGCCACCTCGCCCCGCCTCCAGCTGGAACTGATCTGCGCCCGCGTCCTGCTCCCCGCCGCCTACGGCGACCAGCGGTCCGTGATGGCCCGGCTCGACCGCCTGGAGCGCGGCATCGGCTTCTCCGCCGGCGCCGGTGCGCCGGCCATGGGGTACGTCCCCGGCCCCGAGGCCCACGGCGGCGCCCTCGCACCGGGCGCGGGTGCCGGTCCGGGTGCGGGTGGCTCGCCCGTGCCGCCCGGCGCGGGGCCCGCGGCGGCTCGCGCGGCGGTCCGGGCCGTGGGGGGACCGGCCGGGTCCGGTACGCCGGCCGTGGTTCCGGCCGGTCCGGGTGAGTCCGCTCAGGTCGCCCCCGTCGCCCCGGCCGCTCCGGTGCCTACGACTCCTGCCCCTGCCCCTGCCCCTGCGGCCACGCCCGCGCCAGCGCCCGCTCCAGCCGCCCAGACTCCGGCTGCCCCCGCCGCTCCCGCTCCCGGCGCCTGGCCCACCGCCGCCCCCGCCGGCGGCGGCCGACGCCCCGGCGGCTGGCCCACGGCCACCGCTCCCGGCGGTCAGCCGGGGCAGAGCCAGGGCGCAGGGCAGGGTCCCGGCCGTGCGGCTGCGGCCCAGCCCCAGCCGGCCCAGCCCGCGCCCCCGGCCGCCCCGGCCCCGGCGCCCCAGACCCCCGCCCCGGCCGCTCCCACCGGGGGTCTCGACCCGCGCGGGCTCTGGCCGAACATCCTGGAGGCCGTCAAGAACCGCCGCCGCTTCACCTGGATCCTGCTCAGCCAGAACGCCCAGGTGACCGGCTTCGACGGCACGACCCTCCAGCTCGGCTTCGTGAACGCCGGCGCGCGTGACAACTTCTCCGGCAGCGGCAGTGAGGACGTGCTGCGGCAGGCGCTGGCCGAGCAGTTCAACGTGCAGTGGAAGATCGAGGCGGTCGTCGACCCGTCGGGCGGCGGTTCCGCTCCACCGGTCGCCGGTGGCTACGGCGGAGGCGGAGGCGGCGGCTACGGCGGCTCCTCCGCCGGTGGCCATGGCGGCGCCCCCGGCGGCGGTGGCTACGGCGCCCCGGCCGCGCCCCGCCCCGGAGCCTCCCAGCCGTCCCCGCAGCCGCCCGCCGCCCCGCGCAGCGGCGCCCCCGCCGCGCCTGCCGCGCCCGCCCCGGCACCCCGGCCGGCCGCCGCGCCCGAGCCGCCGCCCGTCTCCCCCGAGGACGACATCCCGGAGGACGACGACCCGGATCTCGACGAGTCGGCGCTGTCCGGGCACGAGCTGATCGTGCGGGAACTGGGGGCGACGGTGGTGGAGGAGTTCTCCAACGAGTGAGGGCCCGCGGACGGGGAACGGCTCGCTTTGGAGGAAAGTCCAACAAACCCGGCGCCCGGGCTTCGGCAACCTTGCCATTAGGCTGACCCCGTGAAGGTCCTCGTCATCGGCAGCGGCGCCCGCGAACACGCCCTGTGCCGCTCCCTGTCCCTCGACCCCGACGTCACCGCGCTGCACTGCGCCCCCGGCAACGCCGGCATCGCCGAGGTCGCCGAGCTGCACCAGGTCGACGCGCTCGACGGTGCCGCGGTGGCCGCGCTGGCCACCGGCCTCGGCGCCGAGCTGGTCGTCGTCGGCCCGGAGGCCCCGCTGGTCGCCGGCGTCGCCGACGCCGTCCGCGCCGCGGGCATCCCGGTCTTCGGCCCCTCGCGGGAGGCCGCGCTGATCGAGGGGTCCAAGGCCTTCGCCAAGGACGTCATGGCGGCGGCCGGCGTGCCGACCGCCCGCTCCTACGTCTGCACCACCGCCGAGGAGGTCGCCCAGGCCCTCGACGCCTTCGGCGCCCCCTACGTCGTCAAGGACGACGGTCTCGCCGCTGGCAAGGGCGTCGTCGTCACCTCCGACGCCGAGGCGGCCAAGGCGCACGCCGCCGAGTGCGAGCGCGTGGTGATCGAGGAGTTCCTCGACGGTCCCGAGGTGTCCCTGTTCGCCATCACCGACGGCGAGACGGTCGTCCCGCTCCAGCCCGCCCAGGACTTCAAGCGCGCCCTGGACGGCGACGAGGGCCCGAACACGGGCGGCATGGGCGCGTACTCGCCGCTGCCGTGGGCCGACCCGAAACTGGTCGACGAGGTGCTGGAGACGGTGCTCCAGCCGACCGTGGACGAGATGCGCCGCCGGGGCACGCCGTTCTCCGGGCTGCTCTACGCCGGTCTCGCGATCACCTCGCGCGGGGTCCGGGTCATCGAGTTCAACGCCCGCTTCGGCGACCCGGAGACCCAGGTCGTGCTGGCCCGGCTGCGGACCCCGCTGGCCGGTGTCCTGATGGCCGCCGCCACCGGCAACCTCGCCGACCTCGCGCCGCTGCGCTGGAGCGATGACGCGGCCGTCACCGTCGTCGTCGCCTCGCACAACTACCCGGGCACCCCGCGCACCGGCGACCCGATCACCGGCCTGGACGAGGTGGCCGCCGAGGACGCCCCGCACGCGTACGTGCTGCACGCCGGCACCAAGCGGGACGGCGACGCGGTCGTCAGCGCGGGCGGACGCGTGCTGTCCGTCACGGCCACCGGTCAGGACCTGGCCGAGGCGCGCGAGCGGGCGTACCGGGCGGTGGGCCGGATCCGGCTCGACGGCTCGCAGCACCGCACCGACATTGCGGCGAAGGCGGCGAAGGCGGCACAGACGCAGGCGTGACCACGGCCGGTACGGCTCCCTCGTACCGCCCCTCGCACCCCCTCAGGCCCCGGAGACAATCCGGGGCCTGATCTTTGCTGTCTGTCACCCAGCTCTGACCAAAGCCATTCCATCGAGTGAGCAATCGCCCATATGGCTGACGGGGGCCGGTGCCCCAACTAGGGTGCCGCGCAAGCGTTCCGGCACTTGGCCCACCGGCATTGCGATGTCAGTGGCGGGTGCCACAGTGGGGGAGTGAGCAAGACCAGGGCAGCACGCGATCGCCAGGGAGGGGGCGAGATCGGCACGTGAGCGGAATCGGTGTGGAGGCGGGCGCGCAGGCCGCGCGCTCCCGGGCCCTCGCCGTGCTGCGGGTCCGGGGCCGGGCGCTGGCCGTGGCGCTGCTGCCCGCGGGCACCGAGGTCATCCTGCTGACCGGTGCTTCCACCGGCCGTCTCGTCGGCCCGGGGTGGGACGCCGCCCGGTGGGTCGTCGGCGTGCTCGCGGTGCTGGTGCTGCTGGCCGCGGCCGGTATCGCGGTGGTCGTGGCCCGGGCCCGCCCCGCCATGAGTCCCACGGTGCCGGTCCCGGAGGGCTCGGCCCCCGACCTGTACGGGATGGTGCGCGACCTCGCCGACCGGCTGGACGTGCCGGCGCCCTCGGCCATAGCGCTCACCCCGGACTGCGACAGCTGGCTGGAGGACCGGGCCCACTCGGCCCACGGACCGCCCCCGCGTCCGGCGCCCGACGAGATAGCGGGCCCCGGCCGCCGTCGGACCCCGGTCGCGCCGGTCCTCGTCATCGGCTCCCCGTTCCTGTGGTGGATGCGCGTCGGCGAGCTGCGCGCGGTCCTCGCCCCGGTCATCGCCGGTACGGGCCCCTCGGCCCACCCGGACATAGCCGCCGCCCGTCGCTTCGTGCGCGGGCTGGACGCGGCCGTGGCCGTCGCCTCGACCGGGGGCCGCCGCCCGCTGACCCGCGGGGTGTGCGCCGCCCTCGGCTGGGTGGCCCGGCTGCTGCTGCGCGGCTGCCGGGAGCACGCGACCCAGATGGAGCGCGGGGTCGCGGCGGCAGCCGCCGAGCGCGCCCAGGCGGTGGACTACGGCCTGCGGATCGTCGCGCAGGAGCAGGTCGGGCTGGCGTACGCCGGCTGGGACCGGCTGCTGACGAGGGTGGCGCTGCCGGCCTGGCGCATGGGGCGGTGGCCGTCCCGGCTCGACGCGGGGGTGGTGGCGGCGCTCACCGAGCTCTCCCGCCGGGACCGGCTCGCCGAGGGCTTCGCCTCCCGGCTCGGCGAGCGGCCCGCGTGCGACCTCCTGGAGGAGCCCGGCGCGGTCGACGAGGCCGCCTCCCTCCTCGCCGCCCGGCTCTTCCACGGCGGTCCCGCCGAGTCGGGCCCCGACTGGGCGCCGGTGGACTGGCAGGCGTATCCCGAGGAGGTCGTGGACCGCACCTGGCGCGCCGAAGCGGCCCGCCTGCACCGCGTCCTGGACACCCTCGGCGTCCGCCCCTCCCCGGACCCCCGGACCCCCGGCCCCGGCGGCCCCACCCTGGCCCGGGTCCTGGACCACCTCACGGCTACCGCCGAGGACGGGGGCTGGGGCGAGATGGACGCCGACGCGGGTACCGGTGCGGGTGCGGGTGCGGCGGGTCCCGGGGCCGCCGGGTCTCCCGCAGCGACCGGCGTGGTGGCCTGTGGGGCTTCCGGCGCCGGAGGAAACGGCGCTGGGACCGACGTGAGTGCCGTGGCTACCGGGGCCTCCGGTTCCGCCTCCCGCCCGGACCAAGCCGCTCCGGGCGCCCAAGGCGCCGTGGCCGCTGGGGCCCCTGGCGCCGGAACCGACGGCGCCGGCCCGGAGGCGACGGGTGCCCCGGCCCCCAGCGCTTCTGCCTCCGGAACCGACGGCGCCGGCACGGGGCCGACGGACGCCCCGGCCGCTGGGCCTGCCGCTTCCGGAGCGGCCGGCACCGCCCCGGGTGCGACGGGCGCCCCGACTCCAAGCCCTTCCGCCTCCGGGACCGGTCCCTCCGACTCCCAGGCCGACGACGCCGCCAGACCAGCCCCCACCGATGCCCCTGCCGGTCCCCCCACCGATGCCCCTGCCGGTCCCCCCACCGATCTCTCCGCCGCCGACAGTGCCCCCGCCGCTCGGGAGCCCGGCCCCCAGCTCCCCTTCGGTGAGGAAGAAGACCCCACCACCGAGCGCAGTGCCGTTCTCGCCGCCGGGCTGAGTGCCGAGCTGGCTCGGGAGGAGGCCGCCGGGGTGGACGCGAGCGCCGCGGGCCGGCGGAGTCCCGTCAGTGCCCAGTGGGACGAGTTCGCCTGCGGGCTGCCCCTCTTCCCGCTGCAACCCCAGCGCACCGCCCGCGAGCTGCTCGCCGACCACGTCACGGCGATGGTGTGCTGCGCGGCCGTGGACACCGCCGGTGCCGTCCCCGCCCTGGACTGGCTGGACGGTCCCTCCCTGCTGCTGGGCGGTGAGCGGGCCGCCGACCTGGCCCCCAAGGTCCTGACCCTCATCGAGGAGGGAGACCCGGGCCCGCTGCGCGACTGGCTGGCCGCGTCCGGCATACGCCCGGAGAAGCCCGTACGTCTCGTCTGACCGGACCGTGAGCCTGCCGGTCCCGCCGGTCCGCGCGTCGCACTCCGTAACGGAAAGGCGACTTCCAGTTCAGGTCAATTCGGCACGACTAGTGACTGTCCCCGTGCGTTATGTGATGTGCTGGGACCGACCACGCCTTTGGCAAAGGCACGCGACATACGACAGTACGGCCGAGCACAGCGAGAACAGTGAGCACCACCGAGACAGGCACGGGGGCCTGAGGGAGGGGAGCGACCATGGCCTCGGACCACATCCGCCGCTGGGAGTCCGGAGCACTCGCGCACGCCGTCACGGACCCCTTCGGACAGGGCCCGGTGCCCTGGCTCCGCGGCAGTGAGACGTACTTCGACGACACCGGCCACGTCGTGCCCTGGTACGTCGACCCCAGCCCGCAGCAGCTCACCGGCGGCGACCGCGCACGCGTCCCGGCGCCCCGCGCGTCCGGGCCCGGCCCCCGCTCGGCCGACGACGTGCACCGGCAGATCAAGGGCTTCACCTCCACCGGCGCGGTCGCGCCCGGCGAGGCGATCGACTTCCACATCACGGTCGACCCGCCGCAGCAGTTCAGCGTGGACATCTACCGCATCGGCCACTACGGCGGCGACGGCGCGTCCAAGATCACCACCAGCCCCCGCCTCTCCGGCATCGTCCAGCCCCCGCCGCTGACCGCCGACCGCACGGTCTCCTGTCACCACTGGTGGCTGTCCTGGCGCCTCCAGGTGCCCTCCTACTGGAGCATCGGTGCCTATGTGGCCGTCCTGACCACCACCGACGGCTACCGCTCCCACGTGCCGTTCACGGTCCGCGACGACCACCCCGCCGACCTCCTGCTGCTGCTGCCGGACATCACCTGGCAGGCGTACAACCTCTACCCGGAGGACGGCCACACCGGCGCCAGCCTCTACCACGCCTGGGACGAGAAGGGCCGGCTGCTGGGGGAGGCCGACGCCGCGACCACCGTCTCCTTCGACCGGCCGTACGCCGGCGCGGGCCTGCCCCTGCACGTCGGCCACGCCTACGACTTCATCCGCTGGGCCGAGCGCTACGGCTACGACCTCGCCTACGCCGAGGCCCGTGACCTGCACGCCGGCCGGATCGACCCCACCCGCTACCGGGGACTGGTCTTCCCGGGCCACGACGAGTACTGGTCGGTGCCGATGCGCCGGGCCGTCGAGGACGCCCGCGACCGTGGCACCTCGCTGGTCTTCCTCTCCGCCAACACCATGTACTGGCAGGTGGAGCTGGGCCCGTCCCCGTCCGGGGTCCCGGACCGGCTGCTGACCTGCCGCAAACGCAAAGGCCCCGGCCGACCGGTGCTGTGGCGCGAGATCGACCGGCCCGAGCAGCAGGTGGTCGGCATCCAGTACGCGGGCCGGGTCCCCGAGCCGCACCCGCTGATCGTCCGCAACGCCCGCCACTGGCTGTGGGAGGCGACCGGCGCCCACGAGGGCGACGAGATCGCGGGCCTGGTCGCCGGTGAGGCGGACCGTTACTTCCCACGCACCCCACTGCCCGAGCACGACGAGCGCATCCTGCTCGCCCACTCCCCCTACACCGACAACGACGGCGTCCTGCGCCACCAGGAGACGTCGCTCTACCGCGCCCCCTCGGGCGCCTGGGTGTTCGCCTCCGGCACCTTCGCCTGGTCCCCGGCCCTGGACCGTCCGGGCCATGTGGACGCCCGGGTCCAGCGCGCCACGGCGAACCTGCTGGACCGCATCTGCAAACGCGACTGACGCGACTGACACCTTGCGACCCGCACCCGGCACCCCGGCCGGCACCCCCGGGCGCGCCCTATCACCCCCATACGGGAGAATCGAGGCATTGGACAGAACCACGGGGAGGAACCGTGTCCGGATTCGTAGAAAAGCCCGAGCCGATCGAGGTTCCGGGCCTGGTGCACCTGCACACCGGAAAGGTGCGCGAGCTGTACCAGAACGAGGCGGGCGACCTCGTGATGGTCGCCAGCGACCGCATCTCCGCGTACGACTGGGTGCTGCCCACGGAGATCCCCGACAAGGGCCGCGTCCTCACCCAGCTCTCCCTGTGGTGGTTCGACCAGCTCCGCGACCTCGCCAGGAACCACGTCATCAGCACCGAGCTGCCCGAGGGCGCCCCGGCCGACTGGGCGGGCCGGACGCTGGTGTGCAAGTCCCTGAAGATGGTCCCGGTGGAGTGCGTGGCCCGTGGCTACCTCACCGGCTCCGGCCTCGTCGAGTACCAGGAGTCCCGTACGGTCTGCGGCCTCGCCCTCCCCGAAGGCCTCGTCGACGGCTCCGAACTCCCCGCACCGATCTTCACCCCGGCCACCAAGGCCGAGGTCGGCGAGCACGACGAGAACGTCTCCTACGAGGAGGTGGCCCGTCAGGTCGGCGCCGAGACCGCCGCCCAGCTGCGCCAGGCCACGCTCGCGGTGTACTCGCGCGCCCGGGACATCGCCCGGGACCGGGGGATCATCCTGGCCGACACCAAGTTCGAGTTCGGCTTCGACGGCGACACGCTCGTCCTCGCCGACGAGGTCCTCACCCCGGACTCCTCCCGCTTCTGGCCGGCCGACCAGTGGCAGCCGGGCCGCGCCCAGCCGTCGTACGACAAGCAGTTCGTGCGGGACTGGCTGACCTCGCCGGCGTCCGGCTGGGACCGCAAGAGCGAGCAGCCCCCGCCGGCGCTGCCGGAGGAGGTCGTGGCGGCGACCCGGCAGAAGTACGTGGAGGCGTACGAGCGGCTGACGGGCACCAGCTGGTCGTAGGGCATGAAGAAGACCCCGGTCCAGTGGACCGGGGTCTTGTTCCCGAGCGGACGACGAGGCTCGAACTCGCGACCTCAACCTTGGCAAGGTTGCGCTCTACCAACTGAGCTACGTCCGCGTTGCGCCGTGGCGCGAGAGCAACTATACCCAACCTCGCGCGCGTGTGAGACGCACTGCCGCGTGACGGTTCTCGGCACCGAGTTCCGTGGCCGCCGAGGAGGGGCGCTTCCGCGCGGTTCCCGGTGACGGCGCGGCCCGCCCGGCGATCTCCGCGACCGGCGTTCCGTCGGCGGCCGGCTCCAGCGCCTCGGTCTTCCGCGTGGTCGCCGGCGAGTCCCCGGCGGAGGTCGCGTCGGCGGCCAACTCCGGGTCCGCTTAGCGGTTTCCGGAGTGCGCGGTGCGGATGATCCCGGCGGGCCGCGGGGGTCTGACGGCCTCCGGGACGACCCCGCGACCGCCGGTCGCGAGCGCCTGTTCCGCACATCCGGGCCGCCCGTGGCCGATGACGATCAGCGTCTGACAGCCGGGCAGTTCGGCACGCGGGGATGTGGCGACCCTCACATCACCGGCGCCTCGGAGCCGCCCGCCGCCTCGGACGGCAACAGGCGTACCGGAGCACCCACGAATTCACTTCTTTCACAAGGGCCACGGACTCCGCCGGGTTCGGCGAACAACGAAAAGACCCCGGTCCAGTGGACCGGGGTCTTCTTCCCGAGCGGACGACGAGGCTCGAACTCGCGACCTCAACCTTGGCAAGGTTGCGCTCTACCAACTGAGCTACGTCCGCACTGCTCCCGATCGGCTCCCACCGATCGGTGCGAGCACCAGCCTACCTGATCCACCAGCGTGGTCGTGTCGGCGGTGCAGAGCGGGTGACAGGAATCGCACACTGCGCCTTCCCCCTGGAAGGGGGATGTTCTACTACTGAACTACACCCGCACGGTCCTCGGGATCCGGCCTGTCGGCCTCGCCCCTCGGCGTGCTCCAGACATTAGCTGATCAGCAGGGGGGTAGCGCAAGTCGAGTCCCCTGGAGGCCCCGTATGCCCCAAGTGCACGGTCCCCAGGGCCCCCTGACGGACCCTGGGGACTCGCCCCTTCGCGGGCTCACTGCGCGGCGCTGAACGCCTCGTAGACCTTCTTCGGGATGCGTCCACGGGCGGGGACGTCCATCTTGTTGGCCTGGGCCCAGGCGCGGACGGCCGCCGGGTCCGGGGCGACCTCCGTCTGCTTGTACGCCTTGCCGGACCGCGACCGCTTGCGGCCGGCCTCGACGTAGGGCGCGAGCGCCTTGCGCAGTTTCTCGGCGTTGCTTTCGTTCAGGTCGATCTCGTACGACTTGCCGTCGAGTCCGAAGGCGATCGTCTCCGCCGCTTCCGAGCCGTCGATGTCGTCAAAGAGAGTGACCACGACCTTTTGCGCCACGAATATCGGTCCCTTCGTGCGGCACGTCGTTACAGCTCAACGCCGACGACATGCCGAGTATCGGCTATTGCCAATTCATTTGTACAGTGCCCGGCAATGCAAAGTGAAGCCCGACTAAATCCGTCCGCGTGTCCGGGCGCAATAGGTGTGGGGGACGGACTGTGGAACTTTCCCAGAACTTTTCACGGGTGTGCGGCTTCGACACCCGATCGTGATGCGCCTCACGTACTTTCCTCCAACTCTACTCGCGTAGAAATTTTGTGCGGGTAGTCTGAAGGAACCTGCTCAGCACCACACACCGGGAGTGCCAGTGGCACGCGTCGTAGTCGACGTCATGCTCAAGCCGGAGATCCTCGACCCCCAGGGCCAGGCGGTCCAGCGTGCGCTGCCGCGCCTGGGTTTCGAAGGGATCTCGGACGTACGTCAGGGAAAGCGTTTCGAACTGGAAGTTGACGGGCCGGTCGACGAGGCCGCGCTCGCCCGCATCCGCGATCTTGCGGAATCCTTCCTCGCCAACACCGTGATCGAGGACTTCACGGTCCGGGTCGACGAAGTCGCGGAGGCGGCCAAGTGACCGCTCGTATTGGCGTCGTCACTTTCCCGGGAAGCCTGGACGACCGGGACACCCAGCGCGCGATCCGTATCGCCGGGGCGGAACCAGTCGCCCTCTGGCACAAGGACAAGGACCTCAAGCAGGTCGACGCCGTCGTGCTGTGCGGCGGTTTCTCCTACGGCGACTACCTCCGGGCCGGCGCCATCGCCCGCTTCTCGCCGGTGATGGAGCCGCTCGTCGAGCAGGCGAAGGCCGGGCTGCCGGTCCTCGGCATCTGCAACGGCTTCCAGATCCTCACCGAGGCCCACCTCCTCCCGGGCGCGATGCTCGGCAACGACCACCTCCACTTCATCTGCCGCGACCAGAAGCTGCGGGTGGAGAACGCGGAGACCTCCTGGACCGCCGACTACCGCGCCGGCCAGGAGATCCACATCCCGCTGAAGAACATGGACGGCCGGTACGTCGCCGACGAGTACACGCTCGACAAGCTGGAGGCGGAGGGCCGCGTCGCCTTCCGCTACCTGGACTTCAACCCGAACGGCTCGCTGCGGGACATCGCCGGCATCACCAACGAGGCCGGGAACGTCGTCGGCCTCATGCCGCACCCCGAGCACGCCGTCGAGCCGCTGATCGGTACCGGTCGTACCGACGGGCTCCCGTTCTTCACCTCGATCCTCAAGAAGCTGGTCAACGCATGAGCCGGACGCCTCTGGACACGGTCGAGCACGCGGCCGCGACCCCCGACGTCGAGCTGCCCTGGGCCGAACTCGGCCTGAAGAAGGACGAGTACGAGCGGGTGGTGGAGATCCTCGGCCGCCGCCCCACCGGCGCCGAGCTCGCCATGTACTCGGTCATGTGGTCCGAGCACTGCTCGTACAAGTCCTCCAAGGTCCACCTGCGCCAGTTCGGCGAGAAGGCGCCGCAGAGCGACGCGCTGCTCGTCGGCATCGGCGAGAACGCCGGGGTGGTGGACGTCGGCCAGGGCTACGCCGTCACCTTCAAGGTCGAGTCGCACAACCACCCGTCGTACGTCGAGCCCTACCAGGGCGCGGCCACGGGTGTCGGCGGCATCGTCCGCGACATCATCGCGATGGGCGCCCGCCCGGTGGCGGTCGTGGACCCGCTCCGCTTCGGCGCGGCGGACCACCCCGACACCAAGCGCGTCCTGCCCGGCGTGGTCGCGGGCATCGGCGGCTACGGCAACTGCCTGGGCCTGCCCAACATCGGCGGCGAGGTCGTCTTCGACGCCTGCTACCAGGGCAACCCGCTGGTCAACGCCGGTGCCATCGGTGTGATGCGGCACGAGGACATCCACCTCGCGAAGGCTTCCGGCGCGGGCAACAAGGTCATCCTGTACGGCGCCCGGACCGGCGGCGACGGCATCGGCGGCGCGTCGATCCTGGCCTCCGAGACCTTCGACGACGCCAAGCCGTCGAAGCGGCCCGCCGTGCAGGTCGGCGACCCCTTCCAGGAGAAGCTGCTCATCGAGTGCACCCTGGAGGCGTTCCAGGAGAAGCTGGTCGTCGGCATCCAGGACCTCGGCGCGGCCGGTCTGTCCTGCGCCACCTCCGAGCTCGCCTCCAACGGCTCCGGCGGCATGCGCGTCACCCTGGACGACGTCCCGCTGCGCGACTCCACGCTCTCGCCCGAGGAGATCCTCATGAGCGAGTCGCAGGAGCGCATGTGCGCCGTCGTGGAGCCGGACAAGGTCGACCGCTTCCTGGAGATCTGCGAGAAGTGGGACGTCATCGCCACCGTCATCGGTGAGGTCACCGACGGCGACCGGCTGGAGATCTTCTGGCACGGCGAGAAGATCGTCGACGTCAACCCGCGCACGGTCGCGCACGAGGGCCCGGTCTACGAGCGCCCCTACGCGCGCCCCGAGTGGCAGGACGCCCTCCAGGCCGACGACGCGAACAAGCTGCCCCGCCCCGAGACGGGCGAGGAGCTGAAGGCCCAGGTCCTGAAGCTGGTCGGTTCGCCGAACCAGGCATCCAAGAAGTGGATCACCTCGCAGTACGACCACTTCGTGCAGGGCAACACCGTCCTCGCCCAGCCGGAGGACTCCGGCATGATCCGCGTGGACGAGGAGACCGGTCTCGGCGTCGCCATCGCGACGGACGGCAACGGCCGCTACGCCAAGCTGGACCCGTACACGGGCGCCCAGCTCGCCCTGGCCGAGGCCTACCGGAACGTGGCGACCACCGGCGCCAAGCCGCTCGCGGTCTCGGACTGCCTGAACTTCGGCTCGCCCGAGGACCCGGCGGTCATGTGGCAGTTCGCGGAGGCCGTGCGCGGTCTCGCCGACGGCTGCCAGCAGCTCGGCACCCCGGTGACCGGCGGCAACGTCTCGCTCTACAACCAGACCGGCGAGGCCGCCATCCACCCGACCCCGGTGGTGGCCGTGCTCGGCGTGATCGACGACGTCGCCCGCCGCACCCCGGTCGCCTTCCAGGAGGAGGGTCAGCTGATCTACCTCCTCGGCGACACCCGGGAGGAGTTCGGCGGCTCGGCCTGGTCCCAGGTGATCCACGACCACCTGGGCGGCCTGCCCCCGCAGGTGGACCTGGAGCGCGAGCGCCTGCTGGCCGAGATCCTGATCTCCGCCTCCCGCGACGGCATGATCGACTCCGCGCACGACCTGTCCGACGGCGGTCTGGTCCAGGCCGTGGTGGAGTCCGCGCTGCTCGGCGGCAAGGGCGCGCGTCTGGTCGTACCCGACGGCCTGGACGCCTTCACCTTCCTGTTCTCCGAGTCGGCCGGCCGCGCGATCGTCGCCGTGCCGCGCTCGGAGGAGGTCCGCTTCAACGACATGTGCGGTGCGCGCGGTCTGCCGGCCACCCGGATCGGTGTCGTCGACGGCGACACGGTCGAGGTGCAGGGCGAGTTCACCCTCTCCCTCGCCGAGCTGCGCGAGGCCCACGAGGGCACGATCCCGGCGCTGCTGGCGTAAGCGCCCGGGGCCCACGGCCCGTACGGCACGCCGAAGCCCCCGCCCGGACCCATGTTCCGGGCGGGGGCTTCCCGGCTCACCGCAGCGATGTCGGAGATCCGGCACGGCCGACGCCGACTCCGCCGACCGGATCATGCACAGCAGCCCCGTGACCGAGGGCCCGGCAGGCGCGCGGTGGAGGTTCGGGAAGCGTCTTCGGCCGCAGGCGTAACCCCGTGCGGCCCGGGTAAGAAGGGGCTTGCCAACCCGGACGTGCGCGCGGGGTGGCGGGGGAATCGGCGACATCCGTGAGTGAGCCCGGGGGAGCGGCCGGATGGAGATCAGGTTCGAGGCGGCCGGAGCCGCCCGCGAGGAAGAACTGCTGTCCCTGTACGACTGGCTGGCGGCCGACCGCGCCCTGCGCGGCCAGGTCCGGGTGACCCGGGTCGCCGAACCCGGCGCGGGCACCGGGCGGATGGGCCCGGGGGTCGACCTGGTCCTCGCGGTGCTGTCCGCCGCCAGCGGCCTGGGGCAGCTCCAACTGTCGTACCTGGCCTGGCGGCAGAGTTTCAGGCCCCAGGCCCGTATCACCATCGACGTCACCGGAGCCGACCCGGACCGGGTGGCCGAGCTGCTGCGCGGCTTCGGGCAGGACGGCGACGACGCGGACGGGGAGCCGCGGTGACCGACGCCAAGGACCCCGGGACGGTCGAGAGTTTCGGCCGGATCGACCCGGAGCGCTCCGCCTGTGTCCTGATCGGCGTGGACGACTACGCGCACCTGGACCCGCTGCGCAGTGTCAGGCTCAACCTCACGGAACTTCGGGCCGTGCTCACGGACCCGGACATCTGGGGCATCCCCGACGACGGCCGGCGGATCCGAACGGTGTCCAACCCGACCTCACCGGCCGAGCTGGTCCGCCCGATCCGGGAGGCCGCCGCGCTCGCCGAGGACACCCTGATCGTCTACTACGCCGGTCACGGCCTCAGGGACCGCCACGAGCAGCAGCTGCTGCTCACCCTGCCCGACTCGGTTGAGGACCAGCCGGACACCTGTGTCCGCTCCGGCGACGTCCGCCGCGCCATCCGCGACACGGGCTCCGCGCTGCGCCGGGTCCTGATCCTGGACTGCTGCTACAGCGGGCAGGTGCTGACCGAGATGACGGACGGCCACCGGCACGTCGTGGAGATGGCCGTGTCGACGCTGAAGGACGTCGAGGGCTCCTACGTCATGACGTCCGGGCCGCGCGACCGGCCCTCGCACGCCCCCGACCCCAAGCGCTGCACCCTGTTCACCGGCGCCCTGGTCGACGTCATGCGCGAGGGGTTACCGGACGGACCGGAGCTGCTGGGTCTGCACGACCTCTTCCTGGAGGTCAAGAAGCGCATCCTCACCCTCAAGCCCGAGGTGCCGCAGGAACCACAGGACCAGGACAGCAACGGCGTCGGCGCCCTCGGTTTCGTCCGCAACGCCGCCGTCCGGTCCCGCTGGTCCCCTCCTGTCCGGCAGCCCCCTCCCACCCGCTGGCAGCGCGTCCGCACCCCGGTCCTGTCGCTGACGGCGGGCGTCCTGGGCCTCGCCCTCGGGCTGGGCGCCCCGCCGCTCGTCGACTGGTGGCACGACACCCACCCGGCAGCCGCCGCCGGTCCCTGCGCGGTCCCCTCGCCCTCCGATCCGGCGGCACCCCGCGCGGTGCTCCTCGACCACTCCGACGCCCTGGACAAGAAGAACGTCTACTACGAGAAGATCGCGGGCCTGTCCGCCCTGGCCCTGGTCTCGCAGGGCAAGGACGTCAGGGCGCTGGCCCTCGCCGACAACTCCCCGGGCCGGGTCTGGCCGCTCACCCTCGGATCCCCCTTCGAACTGGACCCCGTCCCCGGCACGTCGGTGCCGCTCCGCCGCGCCGACGGCACGAAGTTCCCGATCGAAGGCGACTGGTACGACGGCGAGGGCATGGTCGTCGAGAAGGGCGGCAGGACCATGCTGATCGCCTCCGAGACCGACCCGGCCATCCGCCGCTTCGATGTCGCCACCGGCCGGCAGATCGGCAAGGACTTCCCCATCCCGAAGGACCTGCGCTTCTGGCCCCAGGGCTCCGCGCAGACCGGCCGCAGCATCGAGTCACTGGCCGTCTCCCCGGACGGCCGCCATCTCTACGCCGGCTGGGAGGCACCCCTGGCGAAGGACGGCGACCAGCGCGGCCGGGGCATCATCCGCATCCAGCGCTACACCGGAAAGGCCGGTGGCGCCTACGCGCCCGACGGGCAGTACGCCTTCATGGCCGATGACGGCATGTACCTGTCCGAGCTGAACGCCATCGACGACAACGGCAACCTGCTCGCACTGGAACGCCAGTACACCGCGGGACTGGGCTCGGAGATCCGGATCGTCCAGCTCTCCCTCGCCCACGCCCAGAACGTCACGGAACTGACCTCCCTGTGGCACCAGCCGCCGAAGATCTTCGCCGCCGACGAGCTGGTCGTCGACCTGGCCACCTGCCCCGTGGGCGGCCGGGGCCAGGTCGCCGCCCCGGCCTCGTCCGTCCAGCACCCGCTCCTCGACAACGTCGAGGGCATGGCCCTCGGCACCCCCTGGACGTCCGGCCGCTACAAAGGCTGGCGCCCGCTGTACCTGGTCTCCGACGACAACGACAGCGACGACCAGATCACCCGTCTGTACGCGTTCGCGGTGAAGCTGCGCCCGTGAATAGGGTCACCGCCATGCCCACGGCCAAGAAACGCACCAGGACCTACGACCCCGTCAAGACCCGTACGGCGGTCCTCGCCCAGTTCACGAGCGTGCGGGACGCCGTCCGCACCCTCACTCCCGAGCAACTCGCCCTGCCGACCCGGCTCGGCGCCTGGACCGTACGGGACCTGATCGCGCACATCGGCATGGCGGTCACCGCCGTCGAGCGGGCCCTGGAGCGGCCCGCCCCGCCCCGGCAGACCGTCACCGTGGCCGAGTGGCCGTTCTCCACCGGGTCGCACGCCGCCGCCATCGCCGACTTCACCCGGGACCTGGCCACCGCCCACCCGGACCTCGGTACCTACCTCGACGACGTCGACCGGAAGCTGCGCGCCCTGCTGGACGAGCACCCCGGCGGCCGGCTGCTGGAGACCGGCGCGGGTGCCCTGCCGCTGGGCGACTACCTCGTCACCCGCGCCCTCGAACTCGTCGTCCACACCGACGACCTGAACGCCGCCGTCCCCGGCCTTCAGGTGCCGTACGACCGGCAGGCCCTGGCCGCCACCACCCGGCTGCTCGCCGACGCCCTCGCCGTGAAGGCGCCCGGCGGCTCCACCGAGGTGCGGGTGCCGCCGTACGCGGTCGTGCAGTGCGTCGAGGGCCCCCGGCACACCCGGGGCACCCCGCCCAACGTCGTGGAGACCGACCCGCTGACCTGGATCCGGCTCGCCACCGGCCGTACGGCCTGGGCGGACGCGCTGGCCGCCGCCAAGGTCAGCGCGAGCGGGGAGCGGGCGGACATCGGGGGGCTGCTGCCGGTCATGGCGTAGCGGAACCCGGGCCCGCCCGCGTACGTCGAATCACCATGAACCGGTACAAGCAACGTGTGACCCTGGCGGTGGCCGCCGTGCTCCTCCCGTTCACGGTGGCCTGTGGCGGCGAGAAGGCGGACAGTGGAGCGGTGAGCGTGCAGCAGCCGGTGACCGGGATCGACTGGCGGGTCGACGGCATCACCGTCGGCGCCGCCACCCGGCACGCGCCCGCCACCGCCCGCCTCCGCATCGACGAGGACGGCAAGGCGGCCGGCAACCTGGGCTGCAACCAGTTCAGCGCCCGCGCCACCGTGAACGGGGACCGCATCACCATCGGTGACCTGCGCACGACCAGGATGGCCTGCGGCGAGGAGCGCATGGCCTTCGAGCGCGCCCTCGCGCGCATCCTCACCACCGGCACGCTCACCGCCAGGGCCGACGCCGGGAAGGCGACGCTCACCGATGGCGACGGCGACCGCGTCCACCTCAGCCGGAGCACCCCCGGATGATGTGCGACACCTCACTCACGAATGCGGCGAAGACGCCCGTGACCGGCCCCGTACGGCCCGTCCGGAGCCCCCGTCGGCCGCTGGGATATCGCTCTGACCAGGCAAAACGCGGAATCACCCAAGGTGATCCAAACCGTCCGTCCCGTTAGGGGCGCGTATCCCCAATTCGGACCAGTGGTCGACCTCGCCTACACTCGGTTGCGTGCCACGTGGTGACGGTCGACTCAATCACGATCTGCTTCCCGGCGAGAAGGGCCCCCAGGACGCTTGCGGCGTCTTCGGCGTCTGGGCTCCGGGTGAAGAGGTCGCAAAGCTCACGTACTTCGGGCTCTACGCCCTCCAGCACCGGGGTCAGGAATCCGCGGGAATCGCGGTCAGCAACGGCTCCCAGATCCTCGTCTTCAAGGACATGGGCCTGGTTTCCCAGGTCTTCGACGAGACCTCGCTCGGTTCGCTCCAGGGTCACATCGCGGTCGGACACGCCCGCTACTCGACCACCGGAGCCTCCGTGTGGGAGAACGCCCAGCCGACGTTCCGTGCCACCGCGCACGGCTCGATCGCGCTCGGCCACAACGGCAACCTGGTCAACACGGCGCAGCTCGCCGAGATGGTCGCCGACCTCCCGAACGACAACAACAGCCGCTCCACCCGGGTCGCGGCGACCAACGACACCGACCTGCTGACGGCCCTGCTGGCCGCCCAGGTCGACGAGGACGGCAAGCCGCTGACCATCGAGGAGGCCGCGCACGCGGTGCTCCCGAAGGTCAAGGGCGCGTTCTCCCTCGTCTTCATGGACGAGCACACCCTCTACGCCGCCCGTGACCCGCAGGGCATCCGCCCGCTGGTCCTCGGCCGGCTGGAGCGCGGCTGGGTGGTCGCCTCCGAGACCGCCGCGCTGGACATCACCGGCGCGAGCTTCGTCCGCGAGATCGAGCCGGGCGAGTTCGTCGCCATCGACGAGAACGGCCTGCGCAGCTCCCGGTTCGCGGAAGCGAAGCCCAAGGGCTGTGTCTTCGAGTACGTCTACCTGGCCCGCCCGGACACCGACATCGCCGGCCGGAACGTCTACCTCTCCCGTGTGGAGATGGGCCGCCGGCTGGCCAAGGAAGCCCCCGTAGAGGCCGATCTGGTCATAGCGACCCCGGAGTCGGGCACGCCGGCCGCCATCGGTTACGCGGAGGCCTCGGGCATCCCCTTCGGCGCGGGTCTGGTGAAGAACGCCTACGTCGGGCGTACGTTCATCCAGCCCTCGCAGACCATCCGCCAGCTGGGCATCCGGCTGAAGCTGAACCCGCTGAAGGAAGTCATCAAGGGCAAGCGCCTGGTCGTCGTCGACGACTCGATCGTGCGCGGCAACACCCAGCGGGCCCTGGTCCGCATGCTCCGCGAGGCCGGCGCCGCCGAGGTCCACATCCGGATCTCCTCGCCGCCCGTGAAGTGGCCCTGCTTCTTCGGCATCGACTTCGCCACCCGCGCGGAGCTCATCGCCAACGGCATGTCGATCGAGGAGATCGGCACCAGCCTCGGCGCCGACTCGCTCGCCTACATCTCCATCGACGGCATGATCGAGGCGACCACCATCGCCAAGCCGAACCTGTGCCGCGCCTGCTTCGACGGCGAGTACCCGATGGAGCTGCCGGACCCGGAGCTGCTCGGCAAGCAGCTGCTGGAGACCGAGCTGGCGGCCGGTCCGGCCGCGACCGCGGCGACCGACGCGATCCGCCGCCCGTAAGTTCTGCCGTACGACACGAAAGTTCTCACCCCATGTCTGAGACGACTGGTGCCAGCTACGCAGCCGCGGGCGTCGACATCGAAGCGGGAGACCGCGCCGTAGAGCTCATGAAGGAGTGGGTGAAGAAGACCCAGCGCCCCGAGGTGCTGGGCGGCCTCGGCGGCTTCGCCGGGCTCTTCGACGCCTCCGCCCTCAAGCGCTACGAGCGCCCGCTGCTCGCCTCCGCCACGGACGGCGTCGGCACGAAGGTCGACATCGCGCGCCGGATGGGTGTCTACGACACCATCGGCCACGACCTGGTCGCCATGGTCATGGACGACATCGTGGTGTGCGGTGCCGAGCCGCTGTTCATGACCGACTACATCTGTGTCGGCAAGGTGCACCCCGAGCGTGTCGCGGCCATCGTGAAGGGCATCGCGGAGGGCTGTGTGCTGGCCGGATGCGCCCTGGTGGGCGGTGAGACGGCCGAACACCCCGGTCTGCTGGGCGAGGACGACTTCGACGTCGCCGGCGCCGGTACGGGCGTCGTGGAGGCCGACCGGCTGCTCGGCGCGGATCGCATCCGCACGGGTGACACCGTGATCGCCATGGCGTCCTCCGGGCTTCACTCGAACGGGTACTCCCTGGTCCGCCACGTGCTGCTGAACACGGCGGGCCTGGCCCTGGAGTCGGAGGTGGCCGAGCTGGGCCGCACCCTCGGCGAGGAGCTGCTGGAGCCCACGAAGATCTACTCGCTGGACTGCCTGGCACTGACCCGCACGGCCGAGGTGCACGCCTTCAGCCACATCACCGGTGGCGGGCTCGCCGCGAACCTGGCCCGGGTGATCCCGGACGGGCTGCACGCCGTGGTCGACCGCTCCACCTGGACCCCGGGCGCGATCTTCGACCTGGTCGGGACGACCGGGAACGTGGAGCGCCTGGAGCTGGAGAAGACCCTCAACATGGGCGTCGGCATGATGGCGATCGTCCCGGAGGAGTCCGCGGAGGTCGCCCTCGCGACGCTGGCCGACCGGGGTGTCGACGCCTGGGTCGCCGGTGAGATCACCGAGCGGGGCGACAAGACCACCGGCGCGGAGCTGGTGGGGGACTACGCGGTCTGACCTGGCGGACAGCACAGAAGCCGGTCGGTGGCTGTGCCACCGACCGGACTCATGCTCAGTGCAAGGTCAAGCGCCTCGACGGTGCTGTGCGGGACCCTCGTCCTCGTCCTCGTCGTCCTCATAGAGGTCGGCGTAGCGGGAGTACAGGTCGTCGTCGTCATGCTCATCGTCCGTGAAGCGGTCGCCGTTCGGCGACTGGTTCGACGTCGATGCGCCCAGCTCCTCGGCCAGGCGTGAGAGGTCCGTCCCGCCGCTGTTGTACTTCAGCTGGCGGGCGACCTTCGTCTGCTTGGCCTTGGCCCGGCCGCGCCCCATGGCTCGACCCCCTCAACGACGGGGCTCGACGGCCCCAGAGTCTGACACGCGTTCATGATCTGGAACGGACTCTCCATGGAGAGGCCGGTCCGTAGGGCTTCCACGGTACCTGAGCCCGCGCCCATACGGTACGTCGCCCGCAGCACGCGCGTGTGCCCAGGACCTTCGAGGCGCCCTGTCCTCGCTGGTCAGTGGCGATTTTAACCACTTATCGGGGAACGACCCGCCGGTGGAAGTGAGAGTTCTCTCCAAGTTCCCGCCGACGGGTACCGCTCATGTGTGCGATCGGCTCAGTGCGCGGCGCGGGTCGCGCGGGCGTCGGCCATCCGCTGCTCGGCGATCCGGTCGGCCGCGGCGGCCGGCGGAATCCCGTCCTCCTTCGCACGTGCGAATATGGCCAACGTGGTGTCGAAGATCTTCGCCGCCTTCGCCCTGCACCGGTCGAAGTCGAACCCGTGCAGCTCGTCGGCCACCTGGATCACCCCGCCGGCGTTCACCACGTAGTCCGGCGCGTAGAGGATCCCGCGGTCGGCGAGGTCCTTCTCCACACCCGGGTGAGCCAGCTGGTTGTTGGCCGCACCGCAGACCACCCGGGCGGTGAGCACCGGGACGCTGTCGTCGTTCAGGGCGCCGCCGAGGGCGCAGGGCGCGTAGATGTCGAGCCCCTCGACCCGGATCAGCTCCTCGGTGGTGGCGACGGCCGTGACCCCCGCCGGGTACTGCTCCAGGATCCGCTGGACGGCGTCGGCGCGCACGTCCGTGATCACGATCTGAGCGCCCTCGTCCCGCAGGTGCTTCACCAGATGGCGGCCGACCTTGCCGACGCCGGCGACGCCGACCGTGCGACCGCGCAGCGAGGGGTCGCCCCACAGGTGCTGGGCGGAGGCGCGCATGCCCTGGTAGACGCCGAAGGCGGTGAGCACGGAGGAGTCGCCGGCGCCGCCGTTCTCGGGGGAGCGGCCGGTGGTCCAGCGGCACTCGCGGGCCACCACGTCCATGTCGGCGACGTACGTGCCGACGTCGCACGCGGTGACGTAGCGACCGCCGAGGGAGGCGACCATGCGGCCGTAGGCGAGGAGCAGCTCCTCGGTCTTGGCGCGCTCCGGGTCGCCGATGATCACGGCCTTGCCGCCGCCGTGGTCCAGCCCGGCCATGGCGTTCTTGTAGGACATGCCGCGCGCGAGAGCGAGGGCGTCGGCGACGGCCTCCGCCTCGGTCGCGTACGGGTAGAAGCGCGTGCCGCCGAGGGCGGGGCCCAGGGCGGTGGAGTGGATGGCGATCACGGCCTTGAGGCCGCTGGCGCGGTCCTGGCAGAGCACAACCTGCTCATGGCCGCCCTGGTCCGCGTGGAACAGGGTGTGCAGGACATCAGCAGGCGCGCCGGTTACGTCGGTCACTGTGGTGACTCCTGTGTACTAGCGGCGAGTGGGGTGCGGTCCCCGTACGGGTGGCGGGGAACCGTGGCATGAGCGTAGAGCCTCGGTTCACTCACCATCCGCGCAGTGTTCAGGATCACTCTCCGGAGCCCGCTGTGCACGGATGCGCGTGGCACGATTTGCAGTGGTTTCGAGCCGGGTCCGGTGGGGAGGGAGCAGGCGTGCCGAAGGTGTCCTCCGTGGTCGTCCCCTATGCCGCGTACCTGCGCGTGTACGAGCCGCTGGGCGCCTTCCCGGAGCCGGAGCGCGGTCACTGGGCGCGCTACGCCCGCCGCTCCGACCGCCCCTCGTACCAGGACGAGCTGCGCCGCTCCCTGGCCGGGCTGCTGCCCGTCCCGCCGATCGCGGTGCCGGTGCACGAGAGCAGCGACGCGTTCGTGCTGGAGGTCGACGGGGTGGTCTGCGTGTGCCCCTGGCGGACCCGGCTGCGCGGCTGGCAGGCCCTTCAGGAGCTGGCCGAGGAGCTGCCCCCGCCGGTGCTGGACGCGGTGCTGCCGCCGGTGGTGCGCCGGCAGGCCGCCCAGGACTACGAGCGCTGGCTCGCCCGCAACCCCGATGCCCGCCCGTGGATCCGCACGGCGACCTGGCAGGTGCCGCTGAACTGGTTCGTGCTGGTCTCGGACGAGGAGCGGCGGTACGACAAGGGGACCGCGGAGGTGCCCCCGGTGCTGCGCTACCGCACGCCGATGGTGCAGGCCCGGCGTCGGGTGGCGAGGGCGCTGCGCACGCTGAAGGACACCGTCGAGGAGGGTCCGCTGATCGACGGTCTGGTGGACGTCGGCCGCTGGCTGGAGGAGTTCCACCCGCGCTCGCTGGTGGAGCTGGACTACGGCGGCCTGGTGCACGTGCTGCCGGCCGGCGAGCTGGAGGGCGACCACTCGGCGGCGGACGTGGCGGCCGGGATCGAGGCGCTGCGCCGGGGTGACGGGGCGGCAGCCGGGGAGGCGTACGGGCGGCTGGTGGACCGGTGGCGGGCGGTACGGGACCGGCGTTCCGCGAACTGAGTGACCTGCGTCACGGTCAAATCGGTGAGGGAGGACGTACGTTCTACTCGCCTAGACCACCTGACGGGGCGTCGGTTCCGGTCCGGACGTATGTCTCAAGGGTGATGGACGGCACTTACCCGGCTCTTGCGCCTCTTGGCACCCCTCGTGCCAAAATAGGACAAGGAGTCCGGGGAGGACTCCATCCGTCCACCTGTGCTCCATGTTGGGCGGATTTCTCAGCATTGCACGCTTTGGGGGGTCTGGTGACTCCTGATCGTCCTGTGACTGATCGTCACAGTGGCGTGACTGTCCGCTATGGCATGGTCCATCGGCTTCCGTCGCTGATGAACACCTGGGAGGGCAATTCCATCGGTTTGGCCGACGCGGCTGGACAGATGGTGTAGTTGTAGTGCCGAGGACAAGCCGTTCGTCCTATAACCGACTCGACTCGCGTCCGCCATTTCGGGCAACGCGGGTCAAGGTGCAGAATTTAGAGGAAAGAACCGAGAAGGTTCGGTTCTCCCGAGGAGGCCGCTCATGACCGCTCGCACCCCTGATGCCGAGCCGCTGCTGACCCCGGCTGAGGTCGCCACCATGTTCCGCGTCGACCCCAAGACGGTCACGCGGTGGGCGAAGGCCGGCAAGCTCACGTCCATCCGTACGCTCGGCGGGCACCGCCGCTACCGCGAGGCCGAGGTCCGCGCACTGCTCGCGGGCATTCCGCAGCAGCGCAGCGAGGCCTGAACAACTCCATAACCGGGCAAGACGGTCGGTTCCCCCAACTGACCGAGGCGCCCGAAACCCTAGCTCCAAGCGACGCGGGACCTGCCCCAACAGGCCCCTCGCCCAAGCCGAAGAGAACGTTGTAGGCAAGCGACACAGGGTGCGTCGTAGATCGCGCTGGACTCCGCCGGGTCCAGCGCGATCTTTTTGTGCGCAGGTCGGGACCGTGGGCGGCTCTTGTGAGCGTCCTTGTCGGAGTCTGGGGAGGGCTGTCGGAACGGCTGTGCGCGGCCCCGGGGAGCGGTGCAATTGCACATATTAAATTGACCCGTTGTATGACGGGGGTAAGTACCGCTGTTTCAAAAACTCATGCGGTGACTCCCGTCACATGCCCGGACGCTTGTTGCCTGCGGCTCGTATGCGTTAGAGGAGGGCGTCCGGACGAGGCGCGTGCCCCAGAGTCCCACGCCTGTACGGAGGTTGGGGCCGGCGGAGGTCAGGTGCGACGCGTGGCCTCGCCGTCCTCGGGAGCCTCCTGCTCGGCCTCCTGGGCCTGCGGGGCGGCATCCATCGCCAGCCGCAGGAGGCGGTGGCAGATGGGGCAGTGGCGGGTGAGGTGCCGGTAGGAGGAGGCGGCCGACAGATGCGCCCTCAGGAGCGCCCGCGTCTCGTGCCTGACCGACGCCGCCATACGCCACCTCCGGGGGCCGCACAGAGGGAACGAGCCCTGCTCCCTGAGTACCGAGGGAATGTGACGCCGTCAAGACGGCGCGGGCTCTGCGAGCTTCCCCCTCCAGCGCCGGGCGGGCTGGTTCCCACCGGCCGGCGACATGACGGAGGCCCGCTGTCCTGCGGGGACGCGGGCCTGGGCTTCCGGGATGCGGCTGAGGCCTCTTGCGGCCCTGGCGGGGATACGACTGAGGCCCGCACCCCTCGCGGGATGCGGGCCTCAGCTTCTGTGCGGTCCTGACGGGATTTGCTGTGTCGGATTGCGGCTCCGCCGCGGGCGCGGCCTCTGTCGCGGTCTGACGGGGATACGACTGAGGCCCGCACCCCTCGCGGGATACGGGCCTCAGCCTCTATGCGGTCCTGACGGGATTTGAACCCGCGGCCTCCACCTTGACAGGGTGGCGAGCACTCCAAACTGCTCCACAGGACCAGGTTTCGCGGCGCTTTTTCCTGCGTTGCGCTGCGAGAAGAGACTGTACAGGAGGGTGAGGGTCCTGGTCGAACTCACCCTCCGTACGGGAGCGGTTACGGGGCGGCCGCGTCGATCGCCTTGACGATCCGCTTGTCGGAGACGGGGTACGCCGTGCCCAGCGCGTGGGCGAAGTAGCTCACCCGCAGCTCCTCCAGCATCCAGCGGATCTCCAGGACGGCGGACGGCACCGGGCGGCCCTTGGGGAGCTGTTCCAGGAGCCAGGCGTACTCGTCCTGCATCTCGTGGACCTTCTCCATGCGGGTCGTGTCCCGCTGGGCGTTCGTCGGCATCTGCTGGAGGCGCCGGTCCGCGGCCACCAGGTAGCGCATCAGGTCCGGCAGGCGCCGTATGCCCGCCCAGGTGACGAAACCGGGCTTCACGAGGGCGTCCAGCTGCTTGCGGACGTCCGTCAGGTTCGCGAGCAGCGCGGGGCTGCCGACGGCCTTCAGACGGCGCTCACAGGCCTGCCAGGCGGCGAGGACCTGCTGCACCTGGGCGACCGTGCGGACCGTGGTGTCCACGATCTCCGCGCGCACCCTGTCGTACAGCTTCCGGTACGACTCCTCGTCCCACGCCGGCCCCCCGAAGTCCCCGATCAGCTTGTCCGCCGCGGCCATCGCGCAGTCGTCGAACAGGGCCTGGATCGATCCGTGGGGGTTGGCCGAGAGGGCGAGTTTCTGGGCGTTCGTCAGCTTCTCGGACGCGAACTTCGCCGGATTCACCGGGATGTTGCGCAGGATGAGGCGGCGGGTGCCCTTCCACATGGCCTCCGCCTGCTCCGCCTCCGTGTCGAAGAGGCGGACGGAGACCGTGTCGCCGTCGTCCACCAGCGCCGGGTACGCCTTGACCGGCTGGCCGGCCCGGCGTGTCTCGAAGACGCGGGTGAGGGTGCCGATCGTCCAGTCCGTCAGGCCCTTGCGCTCCAGCGACTCCCCGCCCTCGCGGGAGGCGGTCGCCGCCGCGGCCTGCGACAGGGCCTTGCGTGCCTTCGGCTTGAGCTGGAGCTTCAGCGTCTCCAGGTCCTTGTCCTCGGCCAGCTTCCGGCGCCGCTCGTCGACGATCCGGAAGGTGATCTTGAGGTGGTCGGGGACCTTGGCCCAGTCGAAGTCCTCCGCCTCGAACGGAACGCCGACCATCCGCTTCAGCTCGCGCGCCATCGAGACGGTCAGCGGCTCCTGGAGCGGCACCGCCTTCTCCAGGAACGCCTTCGCGTAGTTCGGCGCCGGTACGTAGTTGCGGCGGATCGGCTTCGGCAGGGAGCGGATCAGCTCCGTCACCACCTCCTCGCGCAGGCCCGGGATCTGCCAGTCGAAGCCCTCGTCCGTGACCTGGTTGAGCACCTGGAGCGGGATGTGGACCGTCACACCGTCGGCGTCCGCACCCGGCTCGAACTGGTACGTCACCCGGAACTTGAGCTGCCCCTGCCGCCAGGTGTCGGGATAGTCGGCCTTGGTGACCGCCTCCGCGGACTCCCGGATGAGCATCTCCCGCTCGAAGTCCAGGAAGTCCGGCTGCTCGTGCCGCTTCCGCTTCCACCAGGAGTCGAAGTGGGCGCCGGAGACGACGTGTTCGGGCACCCGCTGGTCGTAGAAGTCGAAGAGCGTGTCGTCGTCGACCACGATGTCCCGGCGCCGGGCGCGGTGCTCCAGCTCCTCGACCTCGCTGAGCAGCTTGCGGTTGTCGGCGAAGAACTTGTGGTGCGTGCGCCAGTCGCCCTCCACGAGCGCGTTGCGGATGAACAGCTCGCGGGAGACCTCCGGGTCGATCCGGCCGTAGTTCACCTTCCGCTGGGCGACGATCGGGACGCCGTACAGCGTGACCTTCTCGTACGCCATCACGGCCGCCTGGTCCTTCTCCCAGTGCGGTTCGCTGTACGTCCGCTTGAGCAGGTGCCCGGCGAGCGGTTCGACCCATTCCGGCTCGATCTTGGCGTTGACCCGCGCCCAGAGGCGGCTCGTCTCCACCAGCTCGGCCGACATCACGAACTTCGGCTGCTTCCTGAACAGCGCCGAGCCGGGGAAGATCGCGAACTTGGCGTTGCGGGCGCCCAGGTACTCGTTCTTGTTGCCGTCCTTCACGTCCTTCATCCCGACGTGGGAGAGGAGGCCGGCGAGGAGGGAGACATGGACGCGGTCGGCGGGGGCGTCGTCCTCGTTGAGATGGATGCCCATCTGCTTGGCGACCGTGCGCAGCTGGGTGTAGATGTCCTGCCATTCGCGAATGCGCAGGAAGTTCAGGTACTCCTGCTTGCACATCCGGCGGAAGGACGACGAGCCGCGCTCGCGCTGCTGCTCGCGGACGTAGCGCCACAGGTTCAGATAGGCGAGGAAGTCGCTGGTCTCGTCCTTGAAGCGGGCGTGCTGCTGGTCGGCCTGGGCCTGCTTCTCGGCCGGGCGCTCGCGCGGGTCCTGGATGGACAGCGCGGCGGCGATGACCATGACCTCGCGGACGCAGCCGTTCTTGTCGGCCTCCAGGACCATCCGGGCCAGGCGGGGGTCGACGGGGAGCTGCGCCAGCTTCCGGCCGGTGTCCGTGAGCCGCTTGCGGGGGTCCTTCTGGGCCGGGTCCAGCGCGCCCAGCTCCTGGAGGAGCTGCACGCCGTCGCGGATGTTGCGGTGGTCCGGCGGGTCGATGAAGGGGAACTTCTCGATGTCGCCGAGGCCGGCCGCGGTCATCTGGAGGATGACGGAGGCCAGGTTCGTCCGCAGGATCTCCGCGTCCGTGAACTCCGGGCGGGTGAGGAAGTCGTCCTCGGAGTACAGGCGGATGCAGATGCCGTCGGACGTACGGCCGCAGCGGCCCTTGCGCTGGTTGGCGCTGGCCTGGCTGACCGGCTCGATGGGCAGCCGCTGGACCTTGGTGCGGTGGCTGTAGCGGCTGATCCGGGCGAAGCCGGGGTCGATGACGTACTTGATGCCCGGCACGGTCAGGGACGTCTCGGCGACGTTGGTGGCCAGCACGATCCTGCGCCCGGTGTGCGGCTGGAAGACCCGGTGCTGCTCGGCGTGCGAGAGCCGGGCGTAGAGGGGGAGCACCTCGGTGAAGCGGTACTTCTTCTTCTCCAGCGCGTCCGCGGTGTCCCGGATCTCCCGCTCGCCGGAGAGGAAGACGAGGATGTCGCCCGGTCCCTCGGCCTGGAGTTCCTCCACGGCGTCGCAGATGGCGGTGATCTGGTCGCGGTCGGCGTCGTCCGATTCCTCTTCGAGGAGCGGCCGGTAGCGCACCTCGACGGGATACGTCCGCCCGCTGACCTCGATGATCGGGGCGTCGCCGAAGTGCCGGGAGAAGCGCTCCGGGTCGATGGTCGCCGAGGTGATGACGACCTTCAGGTCGGGCCGCTTCGGCAGCAGCTGGGCGAGGTAGCCCAGCAGGAAGTCGATGTTGAGGGACCGCTCGTGGGCCTCGTCGATGATGATCGTGTCGTAGGCGCGCAGCTCGCGGTCGGTCTGGATCTCGGCGAGCAGGATGCCGTCCGTCATCAGCTTGATGAAGGTGGCGTCCGGGTTCACCTGGTCGGTGAACCGCACCTTCCAGCCGACGGACTCGCCGAGGGGCGTCCTCAGCTCCTCCGCGACCCGCTCGGCGACGGTCCGGGCGGCGATCCTGCGGGGCTGGGTGTGCCCGATCATGCCGCGCACGCCCCGGCCCAGCTCCAGGCAGATCTTCGGGATCTGGGTGGTCTTCCCGGAACCGGTCTCACCGGCCACGATGACGACCTGGTGATCGCGGATGGCGGCCGCGATCTCGTCCTTCTTCTGGCTGACCGGCAGCTGCTCGGGGTAGGTGACGGCCGGCACGCGCGAGCGCCGCTCGGCCATCCGGGCCTCGGCCTTGCCGATCTCGCCGTCGATCTCGGCGAGGACGGTGGCACGGGCCTCCGGCTTACGGATCTTGCGTGCGCCCTCCAGCCGCCGCCCGAGCCGGTGCGCGTCGCGCAGCGACAGCTCGGTCAGACGGGGTGCGAGGGTGCCGAGGGCGGGGGCGGGATGCGTAGACATACGCGATCCAGGATCTCACCTGGGGCGAAAAACAAGCGAACGATTTGACCGGGGCGCGATGTCACGGCATGACCTAGCGTGGTCGATATGCCTGATTCCCCTCATGGAGACCACGGCCGCCCCCCGACCCGCGCGGAGCGCTGGGCGGCGTTCAAGGCATCCCCCTTCCTCCCCGCCACGGTCCTGCTCCTGATCATCGCCGCCGCGGCCGGGTTCTTCGCTGGGTCCTACACGTACGCCATGGCGAACCCGACCCCGCACAGCATCCCCACGGCGGTGACCGGCGGCTACGACCAGCCCGCGGCCCGGCGGTTCGTCGACGGCATGGAGAAGGCGCTCGGCGCGTCCTTGAAGCTGCGGCCGTACGCCAACCGGGAGGACGCGGTACGGGCGGTGGACCAGCAGAAGGTCTTCGCGGTGGTCGACGCGCCCGCCGGCGGCCGGACGATCACCCTCGACGTGTCGGGGGCGTCCGGTGCGACGGTGGCGCAGGTGCTGGGGGAGGCGGCGTTGAAGGTCGGCAAGGCCACGGGCACCACCGTGGTGCTCCACGACCTGAAGCCGTTGCAGAGGGGCGACCCGAGGGGCCTGGCCATCTTCTACATCTCCCTGGCCGCCGTGATCATCGGATTCGTCGGCGCCATCCAGCTCAGCGTGCACGCGTCGGCGCTGAACCCGCTGGAGCGGATCTGCTTCACCGTGGCCTACGCCCTGCTCGGCGGGTTCGCGATCGCCGCGGTGGTGGACTGGCTGCTGGGGGCGCTGCGGCTGCCGTTCGTGGAGTCCTGGGCGATCCTCGCCTTCACCATGTTCACCTCGGGCATGGTGTTCACGATGTTCAACACCCTGTTCGGGCGCTGGGCCATGCTGCCGACGTGGGGGCTGATGGTGCTGCTGGGCAACCCGTCGTCCGGCGGTGCCGTCTCCTGGCCCCTGCTGCCGTCCGTGCTGGGGACGATCGGCCGCTGGCTGCCGCCCGGCGCCTCGGTGAACGCCCAGCACACGGCGGTGTACTTCCGCGGCAACCAGCACGTGTTCCCGTTCCTGGTGCTGGCGGGCTGGGCGGTCGTCTCCTGCGCGGTCTTCGCGATCTGGCGGCACCGCCATCCGGGCGGCAGACCGCACCGGCCGGCCCACGCGGCCTAGCTAGGGGGTGCGCTGGGCGGGCGGGGCCGGCGGGCTGGCCTCGGTGTGCCGGCGCGCCAGGCCGTCCCCGAGGGCGATCGACTTCGCGGTGTTGGAGACGGCCTTGATGCCCAGGTACGCGGTGGTCGTGCTGCTGACGGCGGTGAACGCGGCGGTGAGGATGCCGACGATCACCGCTTTGTCCCCGTCGAGCTGCCAGACACCGAAGACGGCGACCGCGGCGATCGCCAGATTGCTGACGACGACCGCGAGCAGCCCGTACCGGGCCCGGTCCTTCTCCAGCTCGGTGTCCTGCATGGCTCTGTCCTGGTCCCGGCCCATGTCTCCCCCGCTGAACTTGGTCCCCGATACAGAGAGCCCCTCTCCAGGGATCCTGGAGAGGGGCTCAAGCCCTGATGAGGGCGGTTGTGGCTGGGGCCGGGGTCGAACCGGCGACCTTCCGCTTTTCAGGCGGACGCTCGTACCAACTGAGCTACCCAGCCACGGTGTTTCACGTGAAACACCAGCGGTCCTGACGGGATTTGAACCCGCGGCCTCCACCTTGACAGGGTGGCGAGCACTCCAAACTGCTCCACAGGACCAAGCTGCTTGCGTGCAACAGTGTCGCACACGGTATTGCGTGCCCCCAACGGGATTCGAACCCGTGCTACCGCCTTGAAAGGGCGGCGTCCTAGGCCGCTAGACGATGAGGGCTATCGGCCCGCCTGGGCGCTTCTCAGCGCGTCGGGGACGTGAGAAGCATATGGGATGGCGAGGGGTATCGCCAAAACGGTTTACGGCGAGGTGGCGGAAGGGGTCGGCGAAGGGGAGCGCGAGGTACCGGTGGCGCCCGGTTGGTTCTCGTCCGCCAGGTGGCGGCTGACCTCGGCCGTTGAGAGTCCCAGGCCCCCCAGCTTGATCGCGTCCCAGGCCTGGAGCCTGCGGCTGTCCCGGTCGAAGTAGAGGATCGAGGCCTCGATCGGGGCCGGGTACGTGTGCTCCACGGCCCGCAGCCCGCTGCCGCCGGTCGAGCCCTCCCTGCGCAGCCGGGTGCCGTACGGCAGCAGCTCCGTTCCCTCGTGGTGGAGATGCCCGCAGAGCACCAGCGGCACCGTGCCGTCGGTCTCCCGGGCGGCGGACGGCTCGTGCGCGACCGCCACGTCCACGGGGGTGCCGGCCGTCCGCTGATCGCGCAGGGCGCTGGCCAGCCGGTCGCCCGCCAGCTGCTCGGACGCGGCACTGCCGGGCGCCGTCGAGCGGTCGGGGGTGAACTGCGGATCACCGATGCCCGCGAAGCGCAGGCCCGCCACCGTCTCCGCCCGCCCGTCGTCCAGGACGCGCACGTTCTTCATGCGCTCCAGGTAGCGCTGGGTCGTCCGCGAGTCATGGTTGCCGCGCACCCAGACGTACGGCACGCCCAGGTCCCGGATCGGGTCGAGGAAGCCGTTCTCCGCCGCCGTACCGTGATCCATCGTGTCGCCGGAGTCCACGATCACGTCCACCTTGTACTGCTCCACCAGCGAGCCGATGATCTTCCAGCTCGCCGGGTTGAGGTGGATGTCGGACACGTGCAGGACGCGGATGGTGGAGGGGTCCGGCCGGTAGGCGGGGAGGGTGGAGGTGACGTCGTAGAGCTTCGTCACGTTCGTCACCAGGCGCGCCAGCTCCTTCTGGTAGACGTCGAACTCCGTGACGATGCTGCGGGCGTTGCCGACCACCGACGGTGCCGAGCTGAGCAGTCCGGAGAACCGCGGCTCCAGGACCGACTTCGGGTTCCAGGTGGCGTACGCCGACACGCCCGAGGCGGCCAGCAGGCCCAGGGCCAGTCCGCCGGCGGCGAGGGCCCGGCGCGGGCGGCGGTACACGGCGAGGCCGAGGGCCGTGGCCCCGGAGACCACGGCGATGCAGGAGCGCACGGCCAGGTCCAGCGTGCCGTGCTCGACGTCCCGGGCGACCTCGTCCTGGAGGCCGGACAGCCGCTCGGGGTGGTCGACCAGCGCCTGCGAGCGGAGCGGGTCCAGTTGGTCGACGTTCACGTCCAGGCGGACCGGCGCCACATGGCTGTCCAGGCTGAGCGAGCCCAGCGGGGAGACGTTGATCTTCGTGCCGCCGCTGAGGGAGGGGCGCAGCGTCATCGTCGTGTCCATCGGGCCGACCGGGGCCCGGACGTCGCCGACGATCAGCAGGCCCAGCCAGGCGCCGACGAGGACGACCGTGGTGAGTCCCAGGGCACGCAGCCAGGGACTGGGGCGGTCGGTCAGTTCCAGGGCGGGGAGCGAGCGGGGGCGGGCGGGGCGGTTCGGGTTCCGGTTCAGCATGGTGCTCAGGGCTGCGACGGGGACGCGGGCCATTGGTGCCGTATGCCCACGTCCCCTGGTGGATATGCGGCGGTGTTCCCGGACAATGACCCTGTGCTGGAGATGACGCGCGAGGAGTTCGAGGAACTGGTCGCCGAGGCGCTCGACCGGATCCCGCCGGAGCTGACGCGGCTCATGGACAACGTGGCCGTGTTCGTGGAGGACGAGCCGCCCGCCGACGACCCCGAGCTGCTTGGGCTGTACGAGGGCACCCCGCTCACCGAGCGGGGCGAGTGGTACGCCGGTGTCCTGCCGGACCGGATCACCGTCTACCGCGGGCCCACGCTCAGGATGTGCGACAGCCGTGAGGACGTCGTCGCGGAGACCGAGGTGACCGTGGTGCACGAGATCGCCCACCACTTCGGAATCGACGACGCCCGGCTCCACGCCCTCGGCTACGGCTGAGCGCGGCGGCTGACAGCGGCGGCACGCGCGGGCGGTTCGCGTGTGCTGGGCGAGGACCGGCTCGTGCAGCCGGGGCCGGGTGTGCCGGCGCGGGGCCGGGTGCTGGGTGGGCCGGGTACGCGGTGTCGATGCGGGCGGGGCGCGTGTCCTCTTGCGGGCGGCGGGAGTTGGTGAGGTTGACTCCTTTCCTTGCCCCCGGAGGTGGCCGCCGTGCGCCCCTTGTACGTACCCGTCCGTCTCGCCGCCGCGGTACTGGCCGTCACCGCCGCCGCCGGCTGTGTGAGCGTGGGCGACGACGCGGGCCGGGCCCGGCCCGCGCACTCGGCGGGGCAGCGCGGCGGCGAGGTGCCCGACGGCGGCCCGGTGGCCGGCGCGGGCGGCTTCGCCGGGGAGGGCGGTGGGCCCGGTGACGGCAAGCACGGGCACGGCGGCAAGGCGAAGCGGGGGAAGAAGGGCTCGGCGTCGGCCACCCCGTCCGCCGCGCGCAGCGCCTCCCACGCGCCGGCCGAGCCGGGCACGACCGTCGAGCCCGGCGAGCCGGTGCCGACGAACGCGCCGCCGACACCCCCCGACGTGACCTCCGCCCCGCCCGAGCCGCCGGCCTCCACCCCGCCGCCGCCCGTCACCGAGCCTCCGTCGGCCGAGCCGTCCTCGTCGGCCCACGAGGAGACGGGCCCGCAGCTGGTCCAGCGGGTGCCGGCGCCGGCGGCGGGGGTGCCGGCGTAGATCCGTGCGTGCGGCCGGACAGCGAGTGTGAGCTGTGCCTCTGCGGCTCCATTTGCCTTCGGGGGTGGTAGGTGCGTATGGTGGTAGATCGTTTGATCCCATTTGCCCGGCGCCACCACAGAGCGCGCCGTGTGGCGCGTACTCTCCTTTGCCGTGGCGGACCGCATTGAGGCGGTCGTGAGCGATTCACGGAGTTGACGGGCGCGTGCCGAAGAGACTCCGGAAGGTTTCGCATTCGCATGTCCGTGTCCAGTACTGACCAGATCGTCGTGTCCGAGAACGAGATCGAGATCGAGAACACCACCGAGATCGAGAACGCACTCGTCGACGAGACGACCGAGGTCACCGAGGCCCCCGAGGCCGCTGACACCCCCCAGACCACCTTCGCCGACCTCGGCCTCCCCGAGGGCATCGTGCGCAAGCTCGCGCAGAACGGCGTGACGACCCCCTTCCCGATCCAGGCCGCGACCATCCCGGACGCCCTGGCCGGCAAGGACATCCTCGGCCGTGGCCGCACCGGCTCCGGCAAGACCCTCTCCTTCGGCCTGCCGACCCTGGCCCAGCTGGCCGGCGGCCGTACCCAGAAGCACAAGCCCCGCGCGGTCATCCTCACCCCGACCCGCGAGCTGGCCATGCAGGTCGCCGACGCCCTCCAGCCGTACGGCGACGTCCTCGGCCTGAAGATGAAGGTCGTCTGCGGCGGCACCTCCATGGGCAACCAGATCTACGCCCTGGAGCGCGGCGTCGACATCCTCGTCGCCACGCCGGGCCGGCTGCGCGACATCATCAACCGCGGCGCCTGCTCCCTGGAGGACGTGCGGATCGCCGTCCTGGACGAGGCCGACCAGATGTCCGACCTGGGCTTCCTGCCCGAGGTCACCGAGCTGCTCGACCAGGTCCCGGCCGGCGGCCAGCGCATGCTCTTCTCCGCCACGATGGAGAACGAGATCAAGACCCTCGTCGACCGCTACCTCGACGAGCCCGTCCTGCACGAGGTGGACGCGGCCCAGGGCGCGGTGACGACCATGTCGCACCACATCCTCATCGTGAAGCCCAAGGACAAGGCGCCGGTCACCGCCGCGATCGCCTCCCGCAAGGGCCGCACGATCATCTTCGTCCGCACCCAGCTGGGCGCCGACCGCGTTGCCGAGCAGCTGCGCGAGGCCGGCGTGAAGGCCGACGCGCTGCACGGCGGCATGACCCAGGGCGCCCGTACCCGCACCCTGGCCGACTTCAAGGACGGCTACGTCAACGTCCTGGTCGCCACCGACGTCGCCGCGCGCGGCATCCACGTCGACGGCATCGACCTGGTCCTCAACGTGGACCCGGCCGGCGACCACAAGGACTACCTGCACCGCGCGGGCCGTACCGCCCGTGCCGGCCGCACCGGCACGGTCGTGTCGCTCTCCCTCCCGCACCAGCGGCGCCAGATCTTCCGCCTGATGGAGGACGCCGGCGTCGACGCGGCCCGCCACATCATCCAGGGCGGCGCCGCCTTCGACCCGGAGGTCGCCGAGATCACCGGCGCCCGCTCCATGACCGAGGTCCAGGCCGAGTCCGCCGCCAACGCCGCCCAGCAGGCCGAGCGCGAGGTCGCCCAGCTCACCAAGCAGCTGGAGCGCGCCCAGCGCCGCGCGACGGAGCTGCGCGAGGAGGCCGACCGGCTGGTCGCCCGGGTCGCCCGCGAGCGCGGCGACGACCCGGAGGCGGCGGTGGCCGAGGCCCAGGCGACGGCGGCGGAGCAGCTCGCCGTGGCCGAGGAGCCCGCGGAGCGCGAGACCGAGCGCGAGGAGCGTCCGGCGGCTTCGGCGCCGTACGAGCGCCGGGAGCGGCGGGGCTTCGACCGTGACCGTGGTTTCGAGCGTCGTGACGAGCGTCGGGACGACCGGGGTGGCCGTTCCTTCGAGCGTCGCGAGGACCGGGGCGAGCGCCGTCCGTTCGACCGCGACCGGGACCGCGACCGTGGTTTCGAGCGTCGTGACGACCGCCGCGACGACCGGGGTGGCCGTTCCTTCGAGCGTCGCGAGGACCGGGGCGAGCGCCGTCCGTTCGACCGCGACCGGGACCGCGACCGTGGTTTCGAGCGTCGTGACGACCGCCGGGACGACCGGGGTGGCCGCTCCTTCGAGCGCCGCGACGACCGCCGCGACGACCGTGGTGGCCGTGGCTTCGAGCGCCGTGACGACCGGGGTGAGCGCCGTCCGTTCGACCGTGACCGTGGTGGCCGTTCCTTCGACCGCCGTGACGACCGGGGCGGCTTCCGCCGCGACGAGCGCGGTGGCCACCGGGGCAGCGACCGTCCGTTCAACCGCGACCGCCGCGACGACCGCCCGGGCTTCCGGTCCGCCGGTCACGACCGCCCCTACGGCCGTCGTGACGACCACCGCGGCACCGGCTCCTTCGGCCGCCGCGAGGACAAGCCGCGCTGGAAGCGCAACGGCTGACACGGCATCGGCTGACACCCCGGTGGGTGACGCCGAGTGAGGCAGGGCGAGGGCCCGTACGACACCGTTCGTACGGGCCCTCGCGCGTACCCGGGCCGTCGTCGATTTCAGGTCACCGAGTGACGCATGTCACGTCCCCGGTGGGGGAATTGCTGGGGGCATGACAGATGACGTGAGCGCCGGTGGCCTGTCGGACGAGGAACGGCTGGCCCAACTCGGCTACACCCAGGTCCTCGCCCGCCGTATGTCGGCGTTCTCGAACTACGCCGTCTCCTTCACGATCATCTCGGTGCTGTCCGGCTGCCTGACCCTGTACCTCTTCGGCATGACCACCGGCGGCCCCGCGGTGATCACCTGGGGCTGGGTGGCGGTGGGCCTGATGACGCTGTTCGTGGGCCTGTCGATGGCCGAGATCTGCTCGGCCTACCCGACCTCGGCGGGCCTGTACTTCTGGGCGCACCGCCTGGCGCCCCCGCGTTCGGCGGCGGCCTGGGCGTGGTTCACGGGCTGGTTCAACGTGCTGGGCCAGGTGGCGGTGACCGCCGGCATCGACTTCGGCGCGGCCTCCTTCCTCGGCGCCTGGCTGAACCTCCAGTTCGGCTTCCAGGTGACCCCCGGCCGCACGGTGCTGCTGTTCGCGGCGATCCTCCTCCTGCACGGCCTGCTGAACACCTTCGGCGTCCGGATCGTCGCGTTCCTGAACAGCGTGAGCGTGTGGTGGCACGTCCTCGGCGTCGCGGTGATCGTCGGCGCGCTGGCGCTCGTCCCGGACCACCACCGGTCGGCGTCCTTCGTCTTCACGCACTTCGTCAACGAGACGGGCTGGGGCAGTACCCCGTACGTGGTGCTCCTGGGTCTGCTGATGGCCCAGTACACCTTCACCGGGTACGACGCCTCCGCCCACATGACCGAGGAGACCCACGACGCGGCCACCGCGGGCCCGAAGGGCATCGTCCGCTCCATCTGGACGTCGTGGATCGCGGGCTTCGTCCTCCTGCTGGGCTTCACGTTCGCGATCCAGTCGTACGACAGGGCACTGACGTCGCCCACCGGCGCACCGCCCGCCCAGATCCTCCTGGACGCCCTCGGCGCCACGGCCGGCAAGCTCCTGCTGCTGGTGGTGATCGGTGCCCAGCTCTTCTGCGGCATGGCCTCGGTCACCGCCAACAGCCGCATGATCTACGCGTTTTCCCGGGACGGCGCGCTGCCCTTCTCCCACGTCTGGCACACGGTCAGCCCGCGCACCCGGACCCCGGTGGCGGCGGTGTGGCTGGCCGCGCTCGGAGCCCTGGCCCTGGGCCTGCCCTACCTGATCAACACGACGGCCTACGCGGCGGTGACGTCCATCGCGGTGATCGGCCTGTACATCGCGTACGTCATCCCGACCTTCCTCCGCGTCCGCAAGGGCGCCGCGTTCACCCCCGGCCCCTGGCACCTGGGCCGCTGGTCCCGCCCCATCGGGGTGGTCTCGGTGACCTGGGTGCTGGTGATCACCGTCCTGTTCATGCTGCCGCAGGTCTCCCCGGTCACCTGGAAGACGTTCAACTACGCCCCGGTCACCGTCCTCGTGGTCCTCGGCTTCTCGGCGACCTGGTGGCTGGCCTCCGCCCGCCACTGGTTCCTCACCAGGAGTCCCGCCCCCGCTCCCATCCCGGCCGAAAAGTAACCATCCCCCCGCACCGGCGACATCCGACGTGGCCGTGTCCCCGATACCCGATCGGCGACACGGCCTCGTCCGGCTATGCTCGGACAGGCAACACCGCACGGGCCGTTAGCTCAATTGGCAGAGCAGGGGACTTTTAATCCCTTGGTTGTGGGTTCGAGTCCCACACGGCCTACCGTCCGCGGGCCCGGGGGGCACCCCCTCCGCCCCGCGGCACAGCGCCCGGGACGGCTTCGGCCGACTCGGGCGCTGTCGCGTTCCCGGGGCGCTGCCGCCGGTGGGCCCGCGCCGGCCCCCGAGCCGTCAGTACCTCTGCGCCTTGGCCAGTTCCGCGGTCAGGTGGGGCTCGGGAGGCTTGTGACTGATGGCGTAGCGCTCCGCCTTCTGCCCCGGCTCGACGTTCTGCGCCCCCACGACGACGGTCTCCACGACCTTGCCGTGGGAGTCGCTGAAGTCCACCTGGACCGCGAAGGACGCGGGCTTGTCGGTGCGGTTGGTCATCGTGACGAGGAGAGCGCGGACGTTGTGGGTCTGGGACAGGGGGACGCCCGTCATGGAGACGTCCTTCGTCGCGTTGCCCCGCCCCTTCACCTTGGCGAGCTGCTTCTGGGCCTCCGCGCGGGCGCGCTCGGTGTCCGCGGACACGGACGCCTCGAACTCGGACGCGCGGGCGGAGGCCGACGAGGCCGCGGCGGAGGCGGAGGCGCTGGCCTCCGCCTTCTTCGACTCCGCCCAGGACGACATGCCGGACGGCACGGTGCCGGAGAAGTTCGACGTGGCGGGGGCGGTCGGGGTGGAGGTGCCGGCCCCGCCGTTGCCGCTGCCGTTGCCGCACGAGGCGACGGCCAGCACACCGGTGAGCGCCGCGCCCACGCCGCAGACGACCGGTCTCAGGCGTGAGAGCGCGGTGCGGGACGACGCGGCGTCTTGGCCGGTCACGTTGGATTCCGACACGACGACCTCCACGGTGATGCGGGCACGGGTCCGTCAGTCCTGGTACAGACCAGAAATATGGTCATACAAGGTGAGCTGATGCGCGATCCGGGCTCCGCCGCTACGCGGCCCGGTAAGCCCTGAGGAACGCGCCCACCCCGGCCCTGAGCAGGCGGTCCGTCTCCGGTTCCGGCAGGGGCTGGACGCCGTAATGGGTCGTCTGGATGATGCGGTGGGAGATCAGGGCCGTGAAATGGCCGGCGGCCACGCCCGCGTCACCGTGCAGGTTCAGCAGACCGGCGTCTTCGAGGTGGGCCATCGCCTCGGTGAGGGCCCGGCCGACCGGTTCCGGGCCGGCCTCGTGCCAGGCCTTGAGGACCTCGGGCGGCACGTGGTCGGCCTCCGCGTGGATGTGCCGGACCAGGGCGAAGTGGTTCGCGTAGTCGGTCATGAGCCTGTGGAAGGCGCGGGCCAGGGAGACCAGGTCGCGTTCCAGGTCGTCGGGGTGCGGGGGGCGCTCCGGGTCCAGTACGGCGTTCAGGCGCGCCAGTTGGGCGTCCCGGACCTCGCTCGACGTCCAGGTCACGACCGTCTGGAAGAGCTGGGCCTTGCCGCCGGGGAAGTGGTTGTAGAGCGTGCGGGTGGAGACGTCGGCCGCGGCGGCGAGCGCGTCGACCGAGGCGCGCGCGTAGCCCTCGCGGCCGAAGACCGTGCAGGCCGCGCTCGCGATGGCCATCTGCTTCCGCAGCTTGCGCGGTGGCACCTCGCCCCGTGCCCGTTCCAGCCGGGACTCGTTCGTCTCGCCCACGCCCGTCGCCCTTCCGTCGTGACCGGGTCACTCTAACCGAAGTACAACGAGCGTTGTAATTTTTACAACGCTCGTTGTACTTTCATGGCGAGGCGGTCGCCGCAACCGGTCGCCGCCGGACCGACATCGCCAACAAGGGGGGACAGCTGTGTCCGTTTCCGATGCGCTTCGCGTCACCGTCATCGTCGGCAGCGTGCGCGAGGGCCGGCTGGGGAGGGCCGTCGCCGACTGGTTCCTCACCACCGCCGCCGCCGCCGACCCGGGCCTCGACCTCGACGTCGTCGACCTCGCCGAGGTGGACCTGCCGCTGGTGCTGCCCGGCTGGGGCGGCACCCCGAGCCCCGAGGCCGCCGCCGCGCTGAAGGACGTGTCACCGCGGCTCGCCGCCGCCGACGCGTTCGTGATCGTCACTCCCGAGTACAACCACAGCTTCCCGGCGGCCCTGAAGAACCTCATCGACTGGCACCACCGGGAGTGGCAGGCCAAGCCGGTCGGCTTCGTGTCGTACGGCGGTCTCGGCGGCGGGCTGCGCGCGGTGGAGCAGCTCCGGCTGGTCTTCGCCGAGCTGCACGCCGTGACCGTGCGCGACTCGGTCAGCCTGCACGGCCCCTGGTCGGGCCTGGGCGAGGACGGCACCCCGCGCGACGCCGACGTGTGCGCGGGCGCGGCCAAGGGCATGCTCGGCCAGCTCACCTGGTGGGGCCGGGCGCTGCGGACCGCACGGGCCGAGCGGCCCTACGCGGGCTGAGGGGCGGCTGCGATGAGCATCCCTGAGCCGGCGTCCGGTAGCGGTGTGAGGGGCATCGCCGCACTGGCTCCGAGGAGTGGTGTGAGGAGCATCGCCGTACCGACCCCGAGGAGTGGTGCGACGGGCATCGCCGCTCCGGTCCCGAAGAGTGGCGCACGGCGCATCCCCGCACCGGTCTCGGGAGCGGTGCGATGAGTGGTCCGCGGCCCACCGGCCCCGCCCGGCCCGCTCCCCCGGCCGGCGTGGTGAGTCCGGCCGTCGCCTCCCCGGCCGCCCTCTACCGGGTCGTCGCCGTCGTCGTCCTCGGCACGATCATGTCCGTGCTCGACATGACGATCGTCAACGTCGCGCTGCGCCACCTCTCGGAGACCTTCGGCGCCCCGCTGGAGACCATCCAGTGGACCGCGACCGCGTACACGCTCGCTCTTGCCGCGGTCATCCCGGTCGCCGCCTGGGCGATGGGCCGTATCGGCGCCAAGCGCACGTACATGACCGCGCTCGCCCTGTTCACCCTGGGCTCGCTGCTCGCCGCCTGCGCCTGGGACGCGGGCAGTCTGATCGCGTTCCGCGCGGTGCAGGGGCTGGGCGGCGGTCTGCTGCAACCGGTCGGCATGGCGATGGGCATGCGGGTCGCGGACCGGGCGCGGCTCGGCCGGGCGATGGGCCTGCTGGGGCTGCCCATCCTGATCGGCCCGGTCGCCGGTCCGGTGCTCGGCGGCCGGCTGGTCGACGCCGCGTCCTGGCACTGGATCTTCCTGATCAACCTGCCCGTCGGCGCCCTGGCCCTGGTCCTGGCGGCCCGTCTGCTGCCGAAGGACGCCCCGCAGGCCCGCGGCCGGGACCTGCCCCGGCTGGACGTTCCCGGCCTGCTGATGCTCTCGCCCGGTCTGGCCCTGCTGCTGTACGGCCTGGCCCGGGGCGGTGAGCGCGGGGACTTCACGGCCCCCGGCGCGCTGCTGCCGACGCTCGCCGGTGCCTTGCTCGCGGCGGCCTTCGTACGGCGGGCGCTCACCGTCCAGGCGCCGCTGCTGGACCTGCGGCTGCTGCGGGACCGTACCTTCGCCGCCGGCGTCGGCACGCTCGCCCCGTTCACCTGCGGCTACTTCGGGTCGATGCTGCTCGGGCCGCTGTACTGGCAGCAGGAGCGGGGTCTGAGCGCGACGGCGGCCGGGCTGCTCGGGGCGCCGGCCGGGCTCGTGGTCGGTGTGACGATGCAGATCGCGGCCCGGCGGATCGACACGGCGGTACCGCGCCGGCTGATCACGGCCGGCTGCGCGGTGGCCGCCCTCGGAATGGGGCTGCTGGCGTGGCAGACCGGCACGGCGGGGGTCGCGCCCTGGCGGGTCGTCGTCGCGGGCGCGGTGATGGGCGTCGGCGCCGGGATGACGCTGATGCCGGCTGTGACCACCGCGACCCGCGGCCTGCCCCCGGACCGGCTGCCCGGGGCGAGCACCGCGCTGAGCATCAACACCCAGCTCGCCGCGTCGGCCGGTACGGCCCTGCTGTCGGTGGTGCTGGCCGCGGCGGGCCCGTCGCCGGCCGGTTTCCGGCTCACCTACACGGTGACGGCGGCCCTGCTCCTCCTCGGTGCCCTCTCGGCCCGCCGGCTCCCCGGCCGCCCCGCCGCCTAGCGCCTAGC